>NZ_JAGPWC010000061.1 GCF_018119405.1 Massilia sp. ST3
GGGGGGGGGGTGGGGGGCGCCGCGGCGCCCCCCGGCGGCCCGGTGCGTTTCCCCGGGGCGGGGCTCCCCCGGCCGTGTGGCCCCCCCCACGGACAGGTTATCGAAACGCTTACGGCAGCAGCGCAATCTGCTTCAGCCCTTTGGACTCTTCCAGCCCGAACATCAGGTTCATGCACTGCACCGCCTGCCCCGAAGCGCCCTTTACCAGGTTGTCCTGCACCACCAGGATCACCACGGTATTGGCGCCTTCCGGACGGTGCAGCGCCAGGCGCAGCATGTTCGAGCCGCGGGTGGAGCGGGTTTCCGGGTGCGAGCCGAACGGCATCACGTCGACGAATTCGCTGTCCTTGTACTCCTCTTCGAACAGGGCCTGCAGCGCGGCGTTGTCGATGTCCTTGGTGAGGCGCGCATACAGGGTCGCGTGCATGCCGCGGATCATCGGCACCAGGTGCGGGGTGAAGATCAGGCCGACCTGCTGGTCGGTGTAGCGCTGCAGTTGCGCCGAGGTTTCAGGGGTGTGGCGGTGGCCATGCACGCCGTAGGCCTTGAAATTGTCGCTGGATTCCGAGAACAGGGTGCCGATCTCGGCCTTGCGGCCCGCGCCCGAGACGCCCGACTTGGCGTCGGCGATCAGGCTGCCCGCATCGATGACGCCGGCCTTGAGCAGCGGGTAGAAGCCCAGCTGCATGGTGGTCGGGTAGCAGCCCGGGTTGGCGATCAGGCGCGCCTTCTTGATGTCTTCTCGGTTCAGCTCCGGCAGGCCGTAGACGGCCTCTTCCAGCAGTTCGGGCGCGGTGTGCTCGATCTTGTACCACTTCTCGAAGGTGGCGCGGTCCTTGAGGCGGAAGTCGGCCGCCAGGTCGATCACCTTCACGCCCGCCGCCAGCAGCGCCGGGGCCTGGGCCATGGCCACGCCGTGCGGGGTGGCGAAGAACACCACGTCGCACTGGGTCAGGTCGGCCTTGTCCGGGCTCGAGAAGGCCAGGTCGACCACGCCGCGCAGCGAGGGGAACATGTCGGCGACCGGCAGGCCGTCTTCCTTGCGCGAGGTGATCGCGGTCAGCTGGACATCCGGGTGGACGGCCAACAGCCGCAGCAATTCCACGCCCGTATATCCGGTTCCGCCAACGATGCCAACTTTGATCATGTTCTTTCCTTCGGTAATGGTGATAAGGCCCTGTCCAGGACGAGGCTGCAATTTTAACAGCGATGCGCGCGCGGGGCGGCGCGCCGTCCCGGTTTGCCGCCCCGCTCCTGCCGCTATAATTTCCGAATGAAAATGATCTCGATCGGCCAACTGGCCAAGCGCACCGGCGCCAGCGTGCGCGCGCTGCGCCACTACGAACAGTCGGGCTTGCTGGACGCGATCCGGCAAGACAACGGCTACCGCCTGTTCGACGAATCCGCGGTCCAGTTCGTCGAACGCATCCGCGTGCTGCTGCGCAATGGCTTCACCCTGGACGAGATCCGGCCCGTGGCCTCGATGCTCGCGCCGCAGCCGCCCGACTTGCGCACCGTCTGCGCCGACGTGATCGCCCTCTACCATGACAAGCTGGACGAGCTGGACCAGCGCATCGCCGCGCTGATGGAGATCCGGGCCAGCGCCGGCGCGCGCCTGGCCTTCCTCGAGGAACAGCGCCGCCGCGGCGGGCCCTGATCAAGGCTTGGTGTGGTCGAGCGCGGCGGGAATCGGGTGCGCCGGCGTTTCCGCATCCCAGGTCACCGAGAGCACGCACCAGCGCGCGCCGTCGTGCAGCAGCTGCAGGCTGTTGACGCCGCGCCGCAGCACCGGGCCGTCCGGGCGGTCGCGCGTTTCATAGCTGCTGTAGACATGGGCGATGTGGCCGAACTGGCTCACCTGGTGCGCCACCTCGCGCTCGTAGAAGCCGCGCTGGCCGAACAGGCGCTCGTTGAGGGCGGCGAACTGGCGCGGCGTCTGGGGCGCGGCCCCGAAGCCGCCGGCGCCATGCGAAGTCGGCGTGACCAGGGCGCCGGGGGCGAACATCTTGAACATGCGCTCCCAATCCTTTTTCGCGCCGGCGGGGCCGGAAACGATGTCGTACAGGGTCGGCGCGACCGCCGCCAGCGAGCGGCCGTCCTGGCTGTCCTGGGCCGGGCCGCAGGCAGGCGCGGTGCCGAGGGGATTGTCCTGGGCGTGGACGGGCGCCGCCAGGGCCAGGGCGAATAAGGGGACGATGAGGTAAGAGCCTTGCATGGAAATCCTCCGTTGATGCGCGAACGTGCGCGGAACACCATCGTGAAGGCTGACGCTAATGGCAGGGTCAAGCGCCTGCGCTACCCGTTTTGCATGAAACGCTCGTGTTTTCCCATCTGCTGTTGTGAAAGTGCCTCGGACTTTTCTGAAATGTGTTTTTTGCTCAGAAACATGCGCTGCCTGCGCTCGTCCTTTCCAAGCTCACGCCCGTCATCCATGATCGGTTGAAAATAGAACGATCGTGTCATTTTTCCGGCAGAACTATCCGCCACGAATATTAACGTGCATATAGGAAACGGTGTGGCGCTTGAGTCCGCGTTGCCATTCGCCGTAATCTGGCCCAGCCGGCACACCCACACAACCCACAACGGAGACACCATGATCAAGCGGATCGTTCAATGGATCGGCGCGGCCCTGCTCGCCCTCTCGCTCTTCCCTGCGCAGGCTTCGGCTGCCGGCTACACCCAGACGCGCTACCCCATCGTGCTGGTGCACGGCTTCCTCGGCTGGGACGCCATCGGCCCCTACGACTACTGGTTCGGCATCGCCGACACCCTGCGCAAGGATGGCGCCCAGGTCCACATCGCCCAGGTCACCGCGGCCAACAGCACCGAAGTGCGCGGCGAGCAGCTGCTGGCCTACGTCAAGCGCGTGATGGCGGCGACCGGGGCGCAGAAGGTCAACCTGATCGGCCATAGCCACGGCGGGCCCACCGTGCGCTACGTGGCCTCGGTGGCGCCCCAGCTGGTCGCCTCGGTGACCAGCGTCGGCGGCGTGCACAAGGGCGCGCCGCTGGCGGACATCGTGCGCGGCACGGTGGCCCCGGGCTCCTTCTCGGAGACCGCGCTGGCCTCCATCGTCAACGGCGTGGCGGGCACGATCGCCTTCCTGTCGGGCGACAGCAGCACCCAGATGTCGACCGCGGCGCTGGCCTCGATGACGACGGCCGGTGCAAGCGCCTTCAACACGCGCCATCCGCAGGGCGTGCCGCGCAGCGCCTGCGGCGAAGGCGACTACCAGGTCAAGGGCGTGCACTACTTCTCGTGGAGCGGCGCCCAGCCCTTCACCAACCTGCTCGACCCGATCGACGCCTCGATGGCCCTGCTCTCGCTGGCCTTCCGCGGCGAGAAGAACGACGGGCTGGTGGGCAGCTGCTCGAGTCGGCTGGGGCGCGTGATCCGCGACGACTACGCCATGAACCACCTGGATGAAGTCAACCAGGTGGCGGGCCTGGTCAACCTGTTCGAGACCAACCCCAAGACCATCTTCCGCCAGCAGGCCAACCGCCTTCGCGAGATGGGGCTGTAAGCATGCGGCGCAGCCAGACCATGGTCAAGGAAGCGCTGGCCTTGCTGGCTGCCGCCGCGCTGCTCGGAAGCCTGCTGTGGTGGGCTTCCCAGCGCGGCGCCAGCGATAGCCTTGAGCCGGCGGCGGCGCCGGCCGCCAAGCCCGCCCCCGCGCCGGCCTTCGCCCGCTCGCTGGAAGGCACGCGCACCGACGGCGCGCTGGCGGTCGCGGCGGACGACGTGCTGGTGGCCGACGAGGAACTGGTCGAACTGTTCGACTACTACCTGGCGGCGGTCGGCGAGAAGACGCCGGAGCAGGTGCGCGCGCAGATCGAGCGCGAACTGGAGCGGCGCCTGCGTCCGCCGGCATCCGGCGCCGCCAAGGCGCTGCTGGGGCGCTACCTGGACTACAAGCGGGCGCTGGCGGCGCTGGAACAGCGCAAGGACCTGGCGGGCGCCGACGTCACGGCAATCCGCAAGCGCCTGCTCGCCATGCGCACCCTGCGCGCGCGCTATTTCAGCACGCAGGAGACCCGCGCGATGTTCGGGCGCGAGGATGGCGAGCAGCAGGATGCGCTGGCCCGTCTCGAGGTGCGCCAGGACCGCACCTTGGATGAGGCGCAAAAGCGCGAACGCCTGGCCGCGCTCGACGCCGCCCTGTCGCCCGAGGTGCGGGAGGCGCGCGCAGCGCCCTTGCGCGTGGCGCAGCTGGAGGAAGCGGTGGAGCGCCTGCGCGCGCAGGGGGCCGGCGACGAGGCCGTGTTCCAGGCGCGCGCGGCCGCCTTCGATCCCGAGGCGGCGCGCAGGCTGGCCGAGGTGGACCGGGAAGAGGCGGACTGGAAGCGCAGGATAGGCGCTTACCTGGACGCGCGGCGGACGCAGAAGGATGCGGGGACGCTGGCGGCGCTGCGGGGGCGCTTGTTCTCGGAGGAGGAGCAGCGCAGGTTGCCGGCGTATGAGGAGGGGATGCCGTAGGGGTGCAAAGGATATTTGCATCGTTGCGGTTGGATGCAAATATTGTTGGCCCTTGAACCGTCGTTCCGGCGAAGGCCGGAACCCAAGTTTGTTCGCGTTCCATTCAAAGTTTATGCCGTCGAAACGCGAGCAAACTTGGATCCCGGCCTTCGCCGGGATGACGTGCAAAAGGCGCGTGGCAAAAGGGTGCGACAACTCGTCTCCCTCTTCCAAAACAAAAAAGCCGCCAGCTTTGCAGCAGGCGGCTTTTGCAACAGCGCACAAGGCGCTGTGGATGCGATTAACGCTTCGAGAACTGCTTTGCGCGACGTGCTTTGCGCAGACCAACTTTCTTACGCTCGACTTCACGGGCGTCACGGGTGACGAAACCGGCGCGTGCCAGGTCGCCCTTGAGGCCTGCGTCGTAGTCGATCAGTGCGCGGGTGATGCCGTGACGGACGGCGCCTGCCTGGCCCGACTCGCCCCCGCCGTGCACGTTGACCTTGATGTCGAAGCGCTCGACGTTGCCGGTCAGTTCCAGCGGCTGACGGATGACCATCAGGCCGGTCTCGCGCGAGAAGTATTCCGATGCCGGCTTGCCGTTCACGATGATCTGGCCGGTGCCGGCCTTGATGAACACGCGAGCGACTGCACTCTTGCGACGGCCGGTGCCGTAGTTGTAGTTACCGATCATGTCAGTTCCTTAGAGAGTCAGTGCTTGAGGTTGCTGTGCTGCGTGCGGGTGGGTGCCTTCCGCGTACACTTTCAGCTTCTTGATCATGGCGTAGCCCAGCGGGCCCTTCGGCAGCATGCCTTTGACAGCCTTTTCCAGGGCGCGGCCCGGGAAGCGCTGTTGCATTTTCAGGAAGTTGGTTTCGTAGATACCGCCCGGGTAGCCCGAGTGACGGTAGTAGGTCTTGGCGGTGGCCTTGGTGCCGGTCACGCGCAGCTTGCCTGCGTTGACGACGATGATGAAATCGCCGGTATCGACGTGCGGAGTGAATTCCGGCTTGTGTTTGCCGCGCAGTCGGAGTGCCACTTCGCTGGCAACACGTCCGAGGACCAAGTCCGTCGCGTCAATCACAAACCAGTCGCGCTGGACTTCATGGCCCTTAGCGGAAAAAGTTTTCATGTTGACTTCCTAATCAAAAAATTGCTCAAATGGTGGTTCCGCCCCAGACATCAGCGGACTCGTCCTTATTGTCTTTTCCTGAGCAAACGGAAAGCCCACGATGATAGCCCAGCCGGGTTGTCACGTCAATCCGCATTCGGAATCCTGTCGCTTTTTACTGCGCGCCCCCGTTTTAGCGCAAGATGTTTCCGCTGAGCTAATCCAAACTCCTGTTTTGATGCAGTAGTGAAACAATAGATTGACCCCGGAAAGAGGACCAACTTACCATATTGGCAACCTCAAGGAGACCCAGTGAAGATGCATCCTGTATTCCGCGCCGCCCTCCTGCGCGCCGCCCTGCCCCTGCTGGTGGCGGCAGGCTCCGCGGGGGCCGCCGCCCCGGAGTCCTCCACCCCGGCTTCCCCGCCGGCCGCGGCCCGCAGCTGCCACCTGCCCGGTTCGGTCGACGCCCTGCGCTGCGTCAGCGTTTCCGTGCCCCTCGACTACGCCGAGCCGCGCGCCGGCACGCTCAAGCTGCACGTCACCGTCGCCCCGGCCTTCCGCCAGGGCACGCGCGGCGACCCGCTGTTCGTGCTGGCCGGCGGTCCCGGCCAGGCCGGCACCGACGTCCTGGGCATGCTGAACACCGCCTTCCACCGGGTGCGCGCCACCCGCGACATCGTCTTCATCGACCAGCGCGGCACCGGCCTGTCGGGCAAGCTCGACTGCAAGAGCAAGCCCGAACACGAGCGCATGAGCGAGCAGGAACTGGAAGCCGAGCTGCGCGCCTGCATCACCGGCACCAAGGCGCGCTACGCCGCCTACACCACCGCGGCCAGCGCGCGCGACATCGAGCAGGTGCGCCGCGCGCTCGGCTACCGCCAGGTCAATCTCTGGGGCGGCTCCTACGGCACGCGCCTGGGCCAGGCCTACACGCGCGCCTACCCCGCCAGCGTGCGCAGCCTGGTGCTGGACGGCGTCGCCGCGCCCGACCAGGTGATCCCGGCCGGCGCCCGCGACGCCCAGGCCGCGCTCGAGGCCGTGTTCGCCCAGTGCGCCAGGGATGCCGCCTGCAACAAGGCCTTCCCCGCCCTGCGCGACGAGTTCAATGCGCTGGTGGCCAGGCTGGAGCGCGGCGGCATTCCCCTGAGCTTGCCCGACCCGCGTACCGCGCAGCCGGTCAGCTTCACCCTGACCGCAGGACGCTTCCTGGGCACCGTCCACAACATCCTGTATGCGCCGGCCGACGCGCGCCGCCTGCCCTTCCTGATCCACAGCGCCAGCCAGGGCCGCTGGGGGCCCTTCATCGCGCGCCAGAACCTGAGCAGCGACTTCGGCCTGGACGCCGACATGTCCATGCTGCTGTATCTCGCCGTGGTGTGCGCCGAGGACGTGCCGCGCATGACGCCCGCCCTGCTGGCGCAGGACACCGGCCAGCTGACCAAGACCCTGGCCGACCAGATCCCCGGCATGTGCCGCACCATGACCGGGCCGGCAGCGGCGGCGCCGGCGCCGGCGCCGGCGCGGATCGATGCCCCGGCCCTGCTGCTGTCGGGCGCGCTCGACCCGGTCACGCCGCCGCACCGCGCCGCCAGCGCCGCGAAATTCATGCCGCGCGCCCAGCAGGTCGTGGTGGCGAATGCCGGCCATGGCGTGTCGCAGCTGGGCTGCGCGCCGCGCCTGCTGCGCGAATTCCTCGACCGGCCCCAGGCCAGGCTGGACGCGGCCTGCATGGCCGAGATCCCGGCCCCGACCTTCCAGCTCGGCAGCGCCGGGCCGCAACCCTGATGTTCTTCCGATTCCCGACTGGCGACCGACCATGATTGAAGTCCACGATGTACGCAAGTCCTTCGGCGCCGTCCAGGCGCTGGGCGGCGTTTCCTTCACCGCGCGCGACGGCCAGATCACCGCGCTGCTCGGCCCCAACGGCGCCGGCAAGACCACCCTGCTGCGCACCCTGGTCGGCCTGCTGCGGCGCGACCACGGCAGCATCTCGGTCGGCGGCGTCGATCCGGAAAAGGACCCGATGGCGGTGCGCCGCGACATCGGCTTCCTGACCGACCAGTTCGGGCTCTACGAGCGCCTGAGCACGCGCGAATACCTCACCTATTTCGGAGAGCTCAACGGCATGGGCGGCGCGTCCCTGGGACAGCGCATCGACGAGGTATCGGACCTGCTCGGCATGGACGACATCCTGGCGCGCCGCACCAAGGGCTTCTCGCAGGGCCAGCGCATCAAGGTGGCCCTGGCGCGCACCCTGCTGCACCGCCCGCGCCACCTGCTGCTCGACGAACCGAGCCGCGGCCTGGACGTGATGAGCACGCGCGCGCTGCGCACCGCGCTGGCCGCCCTGCGCGCCGACGGCTGCTGCGTGATCATGGCGACCCACGTGATGCAGGAAGTGATCCACCTGTGCGAAGACGTGATCGTGATCGCCAAGGGCCATACCGTGGCCCAGGGCTCGCCCGATGAACTGTGCCGGCGCACCGGCATCGCCAACCTCGAGGACGCCTTTGTCAGCCTGGTCGGCACCGAGGAAGGGATCGCATGAAATCCAAACTCCTGATCGTGTTCCGCAAGGAGCTGCGCGAGACGCTGCGCGAGAAGCGCACCCTGGCCACCCTCATCCTGATGACCCTGCTGTACCCCTTCATCATCGGCCTCACCCTCAACCAGATCATCAGCAAGAACACCAAGACCGAACGCGAAGGCATCGAGCTCGCGGTGATCGGCGGCGCCAGGGCCCCGACCCTGATGGCCCAGCTGGGCCAGAAGAACATCACGGTCAAGGACACGGGGCCGATGAACGACGAGGCCATCGCCGAGATGCTGCGCGCCAAGCACGCCGTGGCCGTGCTGCGCCTGTCCGAGGATTTCGCCGACAACTACCAGGCCATGCGCCCGGCGCGGATCGAGGTCTGGTTCGACTCGGCGGCCGAACGCGGCGCCCAGCGGCGCGAGGTGGAGGAAGTGCTGGAAGCCTACGGCAGCAACATCGCCAGCGCGCGCCTGCTGGCCCACGGCGTGTCGCCGGCGGCCCTGAATCCGATCCAGGTGCAGCGCTACGACACCGGCACCAATGCCTCGCGCTCGGCGGCCTTCATCGGCGGCATGATCGGGGTCCTGTTCTTCCCGGCCTTCATGCTGACCATGGCGGCGGCGATCGACAGCACCGCGGGCGAGCGCGAACGCCGCTCCTTCGAGGTGCTGATGGCCCAGCCGGCCCACACCTGGGAACTGGTGGGCGGCAAGTGGCTGGCCGCCAGCGTGCTGGGGGTGATCGGCGTGACCGCCTCGCTGCTGATCGGGCACGCGATCTTCAAGTGGCTGCGGCTGGAGGAGATCGGCATGTCCTGGAGCATGGGCTGGGGCACCCTGCTGCTGGTCTGCCTGGTGGCGGTGCCGCTGTCCCTGCTGGCGGGCGCGCTCTACGTGGCGCTGGCGATGCACTCCAGGACCTTCAAGGAAGCCCAGACCATCCTCAGCATCGTGCTGATCGCGCCGCTGGTGCCGGGCATGGTGGTGTCCTTCCTCGACCTCAAGACCGCGCAGTGGATGTACCTGGTGCCGATGCTGGCCAACCAGACCCTGGCCAAGGAAGCGGCCAAGGGCGGCGACGTGGGCGCGCTGCCTTATCTGCTGACTTTCCTGTGCTCGCTGATCCCGGCGCTGGCGGTGGTGGCGTTCGCGAGCTGGCGCATGAAGAGCGAGAAGTATGTGTTGTCGGTGTGATGACGGGTGCGCGGGAGCCGGTTGAACGCGTCGGCGGCGCAGCCGCCAACCCTACGTCGACGCGGTGACCGCTATCGCCGGAATGGCCGCGCCGCCAACGCACTCCCGATACCTGCCTTACAATAACCCGGCATTGAGCAACCGCGGAGAATCTACATGGAAGTGAAAGTCAGCTGGAATGGCCCCTCGGGCATGAGTTTCCGGGCCGAGACCGGCAGCGGCCACCTGGTGGCCATGGATGGCGCGCCGGATGGCGGCGGCCACAACCTGGCCCCGCGCCCGATGGAGATGGTGTTGCTGGGGACTGGCGGCTGCACCGCCTACGACGTGGTCCTGATCCTCAAGCGCAGCCGCGAGGACGTGCGGGGCTGCGACGTGACCCTGCAGGCCGACCGGGCGGAGACGGATCCGAAGGTGTTCACCAAGATTAACTTCCACTTCGTGGTCACCGGCCGCAACCTCAAGCCGGCCACGGTGGAGCGCGCGATCAACCTGTCGCACGACAAGTACTGCTCGGCGTCGATCATGCTGGCCAAGACGGCGGAGATCACGCATTCGTACGAGATCGTGGAAGTCTGAGTTAGCCTAAAAACCGTCATTCCTGCCACTGGCAGAATTGACTCCCCGCGCAGGCGGGGAGTCATAGGCGCCGGTGGCGCGTATGACGTTGTGAGGTCGCGGCCAACTCAAACGTAATACGCCGTCGTCGTCATCACCTTCGACATCGCCTTCATCGCCATGCGCACCGGCAGCGGCGTTTCCGACGCGCCCAGCGCCTGGGCCTTGGCGCCGTGCGCCACTTCATCCACCCGCATCTGCTCGACGATCGCGCGCGACTTGGCGTCCTGCGGCGGCAGCATGTTCAGGTGGCTGTTCAGGTGTGCTTCCACCTGGCGCTCGGTCTCGACCACGAAGCCCAGGCTGTGCTTGTCGCCGATCCGGGCCGCGATGCTGCCCAGCGCGTAGGCGCCCGCATACCACAGGGGATTGAGCACGCTCGGCTGGGAGCCGAGTTCGGACAGGCGCTGCGCGGTCCAGGCCAGGTGGTCTTCCTCCTCGCGGCCGGCCTGCTCGAACTGGGCGCGCATTTCCGGGGTCTGGGCGAAGCGCGCCTGCGAGTCGTACAAGGCCTGGGCGCAGACCTCGCCCACGTGGTTTACGCGCATCAGGCCGGCGCTATGGCGCCGTTCCTCGTCGCTCAGTTCGCAGTCGACGGCGTGCGTGCCCGGATTGGGACGCGACATCGAGGCCACGCCGCCCACCACGCGCAGGGCCTTGTCGAAGCCGACGATCAGGTGGTCCAAAGGAGATGTAAAACGATTCGCTGCCATAGGAGTCAAGGGTCAAGTCGCCAAAGCGCCATTATATTCCCTGCACCGTTCCCTGGCCGCCAGCCTGGGGGGTCTGGGTCTTCTTGCGTTCGATCCAGTCGGCCAGCGGCCCGGCCGGGTCCAGGCCCGAGATGTTCTTGGCCACGCCCAGGTTGAGCTCGAGCAGGAAGGGAATCGACTCCGCCGGCACTTCCGGGCAGTGGCGCTGGAAGGCTTCCATGAAGCGCCCGGACTCCACCACCGGCATCACCTTCTCCCCGCTCATGTACTGCAGCACGCTGGCGATGCTGTGGCCCTTGCCCAGGGTGTGGTAGATGAAACGGTTGTAGTCGCGGTCGACCTTCTTGAAGTCGATCGTTTCCTTGGTCATCAGCCCGGCCAGGTAGACCAGGCCCAGCGCCACGCGGAACCAGTCGATGGCTTCGTCCCGCCCGTGCCCCTCGCGCAGCAGGAGCAAGAGCCTGTCTTGGATGGCAGTGTTCATGTGTCCATTATCCATATTTCCTGGCCGAGCGGGCGAAGTGTTTACGAAAAGAAACTACCCATGCCGCGTAACATCGCTTTTCTGCAGCCCAGTCCCCTGTTTCGCCCGTGCGTCGCAATAAGACCACGTTACCTGTGACAATTTAATACAATGCAAGTGTCGAAAAAGTGCTTGCAATCTATACATACATTCTTGCACACATGCATCTGGAGTTTTCATGGAATTACGCATCCGCAATTTGTCCAAGACCTACGCCAACGGCGTGGTGGCGCTGGACCGTGTCACGCTGAACATCCCGGCCGGGATGTTCGGCCTGCTCGGCCCCAATGGCGCGGGCAAGTCGACCCTGATGCGTATCCTGGCCACCTTGCAGGAATGCGACTCCGGCTCGGTCTTCCTGGACGACATCGACGTCCTCGACGAAAAGGATGAAGTACGCGCCATGCTGGGCTACCTGCCCCAGGATTTCGGCGTCTACCCGAAAGTGACCGCTTACGAACTGCTGGACCACTTCGCCCAGCTCAAGGGCGTCTCGAACAAGGCGCGGCGGCGCGAGGTGGTCGACGGCCTGCTCCAGCAGACCAACCTGTGGGAAGTGCGCGACCAGCGCCTCGGCACCTTCTCGGGCGGCATGCGCCAGCGCTTCGGCATCGCCCAGGCCCTGCTGGGCGACCCGCGCCTGATCATCGTCGACGAGCCGACCGCCGGCCTGGACCCGCAGGAACGGGTGCGCTTCCACAACCTGCTGTCCGACATCGGCGAAGACCGCACCGTGCTGCTCTCGACCCACATCGTGTCCGACGTGGCCGACCTGTGCGCCCAGATGGCGATCATCAACAAGGGCCAGGTGCTGCTGTGCGGCGAGCCGCAGGACCTGATCTACGGGATCGAGGACTACATCTGGGCGCGCGTGGTCACCAAGCAGGAACTGCCCGAATTCCAGAAGCGCTACGCGGTCATCTCCACTCGCCTGCTGAGCGGCCGCACCCTGATCCATGTGTATTCCGAGGACGATCCGGGCGACGGCTTCGAGCCGGCCCGCGCCAGCCTGGAAGACGTCTACTTCGCCACCATCGCCGGCCGCTACAACCCGGCGGCGGGGAACTGCTGACGTGAATCCCCGTGCCGTGAGCCCCCTGCTGTCCATCGCCCGCTTCGAAGCGGGACAGCGCCTGCGCCTGTTGTCCACCTGGGTGTATTTCTTCGGTTTCCTGGCCCTGGCCATGCTGTGGATGGCGGCCGCCGGCGGCGTGTTCCGCGACGCCGTGGTGTCCTTCGGCGGCCGGGTCATGATCAACGCCCCGCGCCAGATCGCCCTCACGGCGGCCCTGCTCGGCTGCTTCGGGGTGGTGGTGACGGCGGCCGTGATGGGCCGCTCGGTGCAGCAGGACTTCGAGCACCAGATGCACCACTTCTTCTTCAGCGCGCCGATCCGCAAATACCATTACGTCTTCGGCCGCTTCCTGGGCGCCTTCGCGGTGCTGGCGGTGATCTTCTCGAGCATCGTGCTGGGTACCTGGCTCGGCACCTTCATCCCGGGCGTGGCGCCCGACCGCCTGGGGCCGACGAGCCTGGCGGCCTTCGTCCGGCCCTACCTGTTTACCCTGCTGCCCAACATCTTCATCTTCGGCGCCATCTTCTTCGTGCTGGCGGCCCTGACCCGGCGCATGCTGCCGGTCTACGTGGTCAGCGTGGTCATGATGATCGGCTACGTGATCGCGCCCTCGCTGGCGCGCGACCTCGACTACAAGACCCTGGCGGCCCTGATCGATCCCTTCGGCACCACCTCCCTGATCCGCCTGACCGAATACTGGCCGATCGCCGAGCGCAACACGCGCGCGGTGGAGCTGGAAGGCGTCTACCTGGTCAACCGCCTGGTCTGGGCCGGCCTCGGCGCGGTGGTGCTGCTGCTCGGCTACTGGCGCCTGCACCTGATCGGCGACGTGGATGCGCGCGGCCGCGGGCGCGGCCCGGCCGAGACGCCGGTGGAACTGGCCCACAGCGCGATCGACACGCGCGAAGCACCCGATTTCGCCGGCCGCAGCCTGGCCCTGCTGCTGGTGAAGACCACCTGGACCAACCTGCGCGAATCGGTCAAGAACGTCTATTTCGCCGCGCTTGCGGTGGCCGGCGTGCTGGCCCTGGTCGCCAGCTCGCTCGACCTGGGCGCGATCTACGGTACCTCGACCTATCCGGTGACCTACATGGTGCTGGACATGATCCGCGACGTGTTCGAGCTGTTCGTGCTGGTGGTCACCGTCTTCTATGCGGGCGAACTGGTGTGGCGCGACCGCGACCAGCGCATCGCCCAGATGCTCGACGCCCTGCCGGTGCCGAGCTGGCTGCCGCTGGCCGCCAAGACCCTGGCCCTGGTCGGCCTGCAGGCCTTCCTGCTCCTGATCGCGATGCTGACCGGGATGCTGATCCAGCTGTTCAAGGGCTATTTCGGGCTGGAGCCGGGCCTTTACCTGCGCACCCTGTTCACCGTGATGCTGCCGGAATACGTGTTGATCGCGGTGCTGGCGATCGCGGTGCAGGTGATCGTCAACCACAAGTACCTGGCCTACTTCGTCCTGATCGGCTACTACCTGCTGGTCATCACCCTGGGCATCCTCGGCGTCGACCATCCGCTGGTCCTGTACGGCATCAGCCCGGAAGCCCGCTATTCGGCGATGAACGGCTTCGGCCACTACCTGCTGCGCGAGCACCTGTTCCAGCTCTACTGGGCCGGCGCCGCCGTGATGCTGCTGGTGGCGGCGCGCGTGCTGTGGCCGCGCGGCGTCGACACCGGCCTGCGCGAGCGCCTGCGCCTGGCGCGCCGCAACCTGTCGCCGCTGGTGCTGGGCGGCTTTGGCGCCGGCTTCGCGCTGTTCGCCGGGATGGGCATCCTGCTGTGCTACGAGATGGCGGCCGGCGACTACCAGACCCCATGGCAGCTCGAAGCCACGCGCGCCCGCTACGAGCAGCGCTACCACCGCTTCAAGGCCCTGCCCCAGCCGCGCATCGCCGACGTCAACCTCGAAGTGGCGATCCGTCCCGAACAGCGCGCCTTGAGCATCAAGGGTTTTTATCAGCTAGAGAACCGCACCGGCGCGCCGCTGGCCGACATCATCCTCTACCAGCAGCGCGGCGCGGCGCTGGCGGCCAAGTTCTCGCAGCCGGCCACGCTGGCGCGCGCCGACGCCGAGCATGGCTTCTACCACTACCGCCTGGCCACCCCGCTGGCGCCGGGCGCGCGCGTGGCGCTCG
Organism: Massilia sp. ST3; assembly: GCF_018119405.1. Taxonomy (GTDB): domain Bacteria; phylum Pseudomonadota; class Gammaproteobacteria; order Burkholderiales; family Burkholderiaceae_D; genus Telluria. The sequence goes on from NZ_JAGPWC010000061.1 coordinate 14,363, forward strand.
AATTCCGGGTCGACTACGTGCCCGGCGGCCTGCTGGGCGTGATGCAGGACACCCCGGTGGTCGGCAACGGGACCTTCTTCACCAATGCCGTGCTGCCGCGCATCGGCTACCAGCCCTCGGTCGAACTGGAGGACGAGCGCGAGCGCAGCCGGCACGGCCTGTCGCCGCGCGAACGCATGGCCGCGCGCGACGATGCCGCCGCGCGCGCCAACAACATGCTCGGCAACGACGCCGGCTGGATCAACTTCGACGCCGTGGTCAGCACCAGCCCGGACCAGATCGCGATCGCTCCCGGCACCCTGGAACAGGAGTGGATGGACAAGGGCCGGCGCTACTTCCACTACCGCATGGACAAGCCGATCCTCAACATGGTCGCCTTCCAGTCGGCGCGCTACGAGGTGCGCCACGACCGCTGGCGCGACGTGACCATCGACGTGTTCTACCATCCGGGCCACGAGTACAACGTCGATCGCATGATCAAGGGCGCGCAGGCAGGCCTGGACTACGGCGTGCGGCGCTTCAGCCCCTACCAGTTCCGCGAGCTGCGCATCGTCGAGTTCCCGCGCTACGCCAGCTATGCCCAGGCCTTCCCGGGCACCATCCCGTTCTCGGAGAGCGCCGGCTTCATCGCCAAGGTGGACACCGCCTCGCCCAAGGACATCGACTATCCGTTCTACGTCGCCGCCCACGAGACCGCGCACCAGTGGTGGGGCCACCAGCTGGTGGGCGCCGAGACGCGCGGCGCGACCGTGCTGTCGGAGAGCCTGTCCGAATACACCGCCCTGATGGTGATGAAGCGCGCGGTCGGTCCGCACAAGATGCGCCGCTTCCTGCGCTACAACCTGGACGCCTACCTGATGGGCCGCGCCATGGAGCGCCGCAAGGAGCTGCCGCTGGCGCATAACGAGAACCAGGACTACGTCCATTACCGCAAGGGCAGCCTGGCGCTCTACCTGCTGCAGGACCTGCTGGGCGAGGACACCGTCAACGGCGTGCTGCGCCAGCTGCTGGCGCAGCACGCCTACCGCGGCGCGCCCTACCCGACCGCGAGCGCCCTGGTCGACGGCCTGCGCGCGGTCACCCCAAGGGACAAGGCCTACCTGATCGACGACCTGTTCGAGACCATCACCCTGTACGAGAACCGCGCCGACAGCGCCACGGTGCGTCAGCGCCCGGACGGCAAGTACGAGGTGACGATCCGCGCCCACGCCGGCAAGGTGCGCGCGGGCGAACTGGGCGACGAGAAGCCGGCGCAGCTGCGCGACTACATCGAATTCGGCGTCGACGACCGCAACGGCAACCCGCTGGTGCGCGAGCGGCGCCTGGTCGACAAGGCCGACCAGGCCGTCACCCTGGTGGTGGACGTGCGTCCGGGACGCGCGGGCATCGATCCGGACAACAAGCTGATTGACAGAAAACCAACAGACAATATGCTTCCTGTCGACAACCTTTGATTCTCCAGCTATCATCGTCTTACTAACCTCCGGAAGGAAGATCATGTCGAACGTGGTTGCCGAGATCGCAGAAAAGATCCAGACGCTGAGCGCGTCGGAAAAGCACGAGCTGCTGCGCCTGTTGGTGCAGGATATCGATGGTATCGACGAGGACGCGGACGAGGCGTGGCGCAACGAGGTGGTGCGCCGGGTGAAGGCGATCCGCAACGGCGAGGCGGCCATCCGCGCGCTGCAGGAGTGGCAGGAATAAGATCCCCGGCTGGCGGGGAATAAAAAACCGCGGCTTGACCGCGGTTTTTGCATGGGGGGCTCGCAGGTGCGGGCCTTTTTCTTTTGTACGGGGTGTGCATGCAAACTTGGGTCCCCGCCTGCGCGGGGATGACGTTCTAGAGCTAGCGCTTAGATTAAGCTCTTCTGGATGCTCTCAGTAGCACGTCATCCCCGCGAAGGCGGGGACCCAAGTTTCTCAACGCACCACCAGCGTCATTCAAGCCGCCTTCGCCACACTCCGCTTCTTCCCCGGCAGCGCCTTGCGCACCACCGGCGCCGCCAGCGCTTCCTGCCCGCGCGCCAGCTTGAAGGTCCCCACCAGCTGAGAAAGTCCGCCGGCCTGCTCGCGCATCGCTTCCGCCGCCGCGGCCGCCTGCTCCACCAGCGCCGCGTTCTGCTGCGTCACCTGGTCCATCTGCACGATCGCCTGGTTCACCTGCTCGATGCCCGAGCGCTGCTCGTCGCTCGCCGCCGAGATCTCGCCGATGATGTCCGACACCCGGCGCACGCTGGCCACCACCTCGTCCATGGTGCGGCCAGCCTGGTCCACCAGGCGCGAGCCCGCTTCCACGCGCGAGACCGAGTCGCCGATCAGTTCCTTGATTTCCTTGGCCGCGTTGGCCGAGCGCTGCGCCAGGTTGCGCACCTCGCCCGCCACCACCGCGAAGCCGCGGCCCTGCTCGCCCGCGCGCGCCGCTTCCACCGCGGCGTTCAGCGCCAGGATATTGGTCTGGAAGGCGATGCTGTCGATGACGCCGATGATGTCCACGATCTTGCGCGCCGACTCGTTGATCGAGCCCATGGTGTCCACCACTTCCGACACCACCGCGCCGCCGCGGGTCGCGGTCTCGGCGGCGCTGGCCGCCAGCTGGTTGGCCTGGCGCGCGTTGTCGGCGTTCTGCTTGACGGTCGAGGTCAGCTCCTCCATCGAGGATGCGGTCTCTTCCAGCGAGCCGGCCTGCTGCTCGGTGCGCGCGGACAGGTCCTGGTTGCCGGCCGAGATTTCGCTCGATGCGGTCTCGATGCGCTCGGTGCCGCCGCGCACCTGGGCAACGATCGCCACTAGGGAGGCATTCATGTCCTTCAGGGCCCCCATCAGCTCGCCCGTCTCGTCCTTCGAACGCACCCGCACCTCGGCGGTCAGGTCGCCCTCGGCCACCTGCTTGGCCAGGTTCACCGCGCGGCGCAGCGGAATGCTGATCGAGCGCATCAGCTGGTAGGCCATGAAGGCCGCCATCAGCACCGCCAGGATGCCGCCGCCGATCAGGATCCGGCCCATGCTCTTCTGCAGCCCGGCCGCCTGCGCGCGGCGCTCTTCCATCAGCGCGGTCTCGGCCTTGCCGATGTCGCCGAGCACGCCGCGCATGGCGTCCATGCCGGCCTTGCCCTTGCCCTGCTGGACGAAGCGCACCACCTCGCTGACGTTGTCGTCGACGGTCGCGCGGCGCAGCGCGATCACCGGGTCGATGGCCTGGGCCAGCCAGTCCGCCTGGTGCTGCGCCAGGCGCTTGAGGCGCTCCTGCTGGGCGGGATTGTCGGCGGTCAGCTGCAGCGCCTTGTCGAGGTGCTGGCGGAAGGATTGCTTGCCGTTCTGGTAGGGCTGGAGCGAGGCGTCGTCACCGGTCAGGGCATAGCCGCGCTGGCCGGTTTCGATATTGACCAGCGCTTCGAGCACGCCGTCGACTTCGGCCTGCACCTCGTAGGTGTGCATGTTCAGCTCGTTGGCCGTGCCGAGACGGGCGAAATTGGCGTACGAGACGGCCACGACGAGGACGGTCAGGCCGGCCAGGGCGCCGAAACCCAGGTAGATCCGGGTGGCGATTTTGAGATCGGATAGCTTCATGTGCAGTTTTGGAACTGTTCGTGTAGTTGGGAGGATGGCTCGTCTCCGTGAGCCCCTGTACCTTCAGCCATGACGCCGGGTACCAGATGATTATTACTTGAACATTGGTTACAGGGAAGAAAAATATTGAACTGGCAATGAAGTGTTGTAGTGGCAACGCATGGGAACTTAGGTTCCGGCCTTCGCCGGAACCCAATTCCCATGCATAGTGAATGCACGAAAAAAAACGCGAGCCAAAGCTCGCGTTTTTCGATAGCGGCAAACTACCCCGATTATTTCTTCGTTGCCGCCTTCTTCGCCGGCGCCTTCTTGGCCGGCGCTTTCTTGGCAGCCGTCTTGGCCGGCGCCTTCGCCGCCGCCTTGCGTGCAGGCTTCACGGCCTCCGCCGCGCCTTCCGCACCCTCGGCGCCCTCGGCAGCCGCCTTGCCCTTGGCGCCCGGCTTGGCCTTGCGCTCCTCGAACTCGAAGCTGATCTTGCCGTCCTTGGCGCGCACCAGGAAAGCCTTGAACGCGCGGCGGGTGCGCTGCGACACGAAGCCCGGCAGCAGATCGGTCTTGCCCTCGTTCAGCAGCTTGCCCATCTGCTCAGGCAGGATCTCCTGCTGCAGGATGATGCGGCCGCTGCGGAAGTCGCAGGTCTTGGGCTTGGCCACGCTGTGTTCGCACACATAGGCCAGGGGCATCTCGTACACGCCGCCCTGGCACTTCGGGCAAGGGCCGACCGGGGTCTGGCCGCTGAAGTCCACGCCTTCGCCGTCCTCGCCTTCGTCCTGGTCCTGGCCGAAGTCGAACTCCAGCTTGAAGTTCTTGATGTCCTCGTCGCGCACGATGCGCAGGATGGCCGCGAACGGACGGCCCATCTTGGAGCGGAAGCCCTGCAGCGGACCGATGGTGCGGTTCTTCAGGAGTTCCTCGACTTCCTCGATCTCGAACTGGCGGCTGCCCGGCGTCTTCGACATCGAGAAGTCGCACTTGGTGCAGGCGAAGCGGCGGTAGTTTTCCTTGACCACGCCGGCGCAGTTCGGGCACGGCGTCTGCAGGGTCGCGTACTCGCCCGGGATCGTGTCGTTGTCGTATTCCTTGGCGCGCTTGACGATGATCTGGGTCATCTGCGCGATCTCGCGCATGAATTCCTCGCGCGAGATCTTGCCCTTCTCCATCTGGGCGAGCTTGTATTCCCACTCTCCGGTGAGCTCGGGCGCGGTGAGTTCGTTCACGCCCAGGCCGCGCAGCAAGGTCATCAGCTGCGAAGCCTTCGCGGTCGGCATCAGCTCACGGCCTTCGCGAATCAGGTATTTCTCGGTCAGCAGGCCCTCGATGATCGCCGCGCGCGTGGCCGGCGTGCCCAGGCCCTTGCCGGCCATGGCGTCGCGCAGCTCGTCCGAGTCGACCAGCTTGCCCGCGCCTTCCATTGCCGACAGCAGGGTCGCTTCGGTGTAGCGCGCGGGCGGCTTGGTGACCAGTCCGTTGGCGCTCAGCTTGTCGGCCAGCACCTTCTCTCCCTTGGCCACCGGCACCAGGGTGGCGCCGTCCTTGTCGTCGCCGGTGGTGTCCTTGCCGTACACGGCCAGCCAGCCGGGGTTGGTCATTACCTTGCCCTCGGTCTTGAACTGGTGGCCCGAGACTTCGGTGAAGCGGGTGGTGACCAGGAACTCGGCGGCCGGGAAGAACACGGCCAGGAAACGGCGCGTGACCAGGTCGTAGAGCTTCTGTTCCGGCTCGCTCAGGTTCTTCGGGATGACGCCGGTCGGGATGATCGCGAAGTGGTCCGAGATCTTGGTGTTGTCGAAGATGCGCTTGTTCGGCTTGACCCAGCCGTTCTTTAGCACCTGCTTCGAGAACTGCTGGTAGTTGTTGGTCTCGTTCAGCGCTTCCATCGTGCTCTTGACCGTGCCGACGTAATCTTCCGGCAGGTGGCGCGAATCGGTACGCGGGTAGGTCAGGACCTTGTGCTTCTCGTACAGCGCCTGGGCCAGGCCCAGGGTGTTCTTGGCCGAGAAGCCGAAGCGGCCGTTGGCCTCGCGCTGCAGCGAGGTCAGGTCGAACAGGGCCGGCGCCATCGAGGTGGTCGGCTTCGATTCCTCGGTGACCACGCCCTGCTTGCCGCGGCAGGCGGCGACGATGGAGTCGGCCGCGGCCTTGCTCCACAGGCGTTCGGCGCGCTTCTCGGGGTCGTTCTCGTCCTTCTTGAAGGCCTGGTCGAGCCAGCGGCCTTCGTAGACGCCGGCGGCGCACACGAACTCGGCCCGCACTTCCCAGTAGTCGCGCGGCACGAACTTCTTGATCTTCTCTTCGCGCTCGACCACGATCGACAGGGTCGGCGTCTGCACGCGGCCCACGGTGGTCAGGTAGAAGCCGCCCTCCTTCGAGTTGAAGGCGGTCATGGCGCGGGTGCCGTTGATGCCGATCAGCCAGTCGGCTTCGGAACGGCAGCGCGCGGCATCGGCCAGCGGCAGCATCTCGTCGTCGCTGCGCAGGTGGGCGAAGCCCTCGCGGATCGCATTGGCCGTCATCGACTGCAGCCACAGGCGCTTGACCGGCTGCTTGGCCTTCGCATTCTGGGCGATCAGGCGGAAGATCAGTTCTCCTTCGCGTCCCGCGTCGCATGCGTTGATCAGGGTGGTGACATCCTTGCGCTTGATCAGCTTGTTGAGCACCTTGAGACGCGACTCGGTCTTGGCGATCGGGTTCAGCGCGAAGTACGGAGGAATCACGGGCAGGTGCTGGAAGCTCCACTTGCCGCGCTTGACGTCGTATTCTTCGGGCACCGTGATCTCGAGCAGGTGGCCGACGGCGGACGAGAGAATGTATTCGTCGGATTCGAAGTACTCATCGTGCTTGGTGAAGCCGCCCAGTGTCTTCGCGATGTCGTTCGCGACCGAGGGCTTCTCCGCGATGATGAGGGATTTGGTCATAGTGTTTCTCGTCGTACTATTTATATAGTGTGTGGCTGGGCTTGCGCATCATACATGCTTCACGCCCGACGGCAGCGTTTTGCCGTAGTGTCTGAATGGTAACAGTCTGTTTTGAGCGGCCAATGATAAGCGGGTTCTCGCCGTCCCCGCAAGTACGCCTTGAAGCGGAGCAGGCGCGAAAACGCCGCGGCGGCTGCCCGAAGAAACGGCGGCGCCAATGAAAAACGGGGCGCTGGGCCCCGTTTTGGTGTGGTGTGCGGTTTGCGCTGTATCAGTGCAGCAGGCGCGGCGCCTGCTCGTCGTCGTCGCCGAACAAGTCGTCGAACATGAGGGCGTCGGGCTCCTTGCCCTGGCTCCACATGACCATCAGCACGATGATCTTGAGCTTGCCCAGGGTGACGGGCGATTCGTCGACCGCGAGCGCGCGCTCGATGACGATTTCACGCTGCACGGGAGTCAGCACGCCGGCGCTTTCCAGGAACTGGATGAAGCCGATCGCGGGGCTGCCCAGCTCGATGTATTCCTCGTCCACGTAGTAACGGGTGCCGGTGGAAGCATCGATCTGCTCGGTGACCGCCATCTCGGTCAGGCCGGTCAGCCAGTCGAGCGCCTCCGAGATTTCGATGTCGTCGAAACCGACGGCGGACAGCTTGCGAGCCAGGGCCGCCGGCTCGGGGCAGGCGTCGGGACGATAGTACGTCTCGTAGAGGTAGACCAGGATGTCGAACATAGTGACGCTACTGTAGCAGCTAAGCTCCTCGCGGCACAAGTGTCGCGCGCGGAGCAGGACCCACGTCAAAAAAAACGTTGTTTCGCGGCCTTATCCGATCAATCAGCTTACTCGATTCCCAATGAAAACAAGAGCATACATTTCGCAAACACCCTCTGGCAAAGGATAGATCTTTGCAACTCATCGGTATGTTTCGGGCATCGTCAACACCGCATTCTCGCACCTCGGGTGGGCGGGAAATCCGCCCACCCGCCGGTGCGAGAATGCCTCAGCGATACACCCGCTGCACGCGCCCGCCCGGCAGCTGCTCGACCAGCCCCGCCAGCTCGAGCGCCAGCAGGCGCCCGCCCAGCATGCCCGCATCGCAGCCCACCCGCTCGAGCAAGGCATCGATGCAAACGGGATCATGTCCCAGCGCGGACAGCACGATGTCGTCCACGGCCTCGGGTTCGGCGGCGGCAGCCGGCATCGCCAGCGGCGACACGCGTAGCGCCGCCAGCACCTCGTTCACCGTCTCGACCAGCTGCGCGCCTTCGCGGATCAGCTGGTGGCAGCCCTTGGCCAGGGCCGAGTGGATCGAGCCGGGAATGGCGAACACTTCCCTGCCCTGCTCGGCCGCCAGCTGGGCCGTGATCAGCGAACCGGACTCGGCCGCCGCCTCCACCACCAGCACGCCAGCCGCCAGGCCGCTGATGATGCGGTTGCGGCGCGGGAAGTTGGCGGCCACGGGCGGCGTGTCCAGCGCATACTCGCTGACGATGCAGCCGTCCTGCGCGATGCGGTGCGCCAGCGCGCGGTTGCGAGCCGGATAGACGCGGTCGATGCCGGTGCCGATCACGGCGATGGTCGAGCCGGCTCCAGCCAGCGCGCCTTCGTGCGCGGCCGTGTCCACACCCAGCGCCATGCCGGACACGACGGTCAAGCCGGCTTCGGACAGCGCCCGCGCAAAGCCTTCGGCATGGGCCTTGCCCTGCATGCTGGCGTTGCGGCTGCCGACCACGGCCACCAGCGGACGCGCCAGCAGGTCGATGCGCCCTTTTATATAGAGCAGCAACGGCGGGTCGGGAATCGCCGCCAGCAAGGCCGGGTAGGCAGGATCGTGGAGAGTGAGGATGTGGTGAGAGGGCTGCCGCAGCCAGGCCCGGGTTGTATCGAGCAGCTGGGCCAGCTCGGGCGATGGCGGTGCGCACAGGGCGCGCACCTGGGCGGGTGTGGCGAACTCGGCCAGCGCGCGCGCGCCGGCCTGGAAGATGGCTGCCGGAGAACCGAGTTGCTCCAGCAATTGCCTGGCAGTGCGGCTTCCTACCCCGCCGGCCTGTTCCAGGCGTATCCAGTCGGCGATGGCGGCGAAGCTGGCGGCGGTGTCGGGGTCCGTGTCCTGCACGGCGGTGTTACTCCGGTGATTTGGCCACGTCGCCGACTTGCACCGGCTCCGTCACTTGCATGATCAAGCCGTACGAGACGTTCTTGAACACACGGAAGATGAACAGGCTGCCGTATTGCTCGTCGGGCAGCTTGATCTGCGACTTGCCGACTCCGAAGAAACCCTTGCTTGCCGGGTCCGGCACCGTCTTCCCGAGATGATAAAGCTGCAGTACGGAGCCGACATCGAGTCCGTCAAGCGAACCCCGGTTGACAGTCACGACCTGGCTCTGTCCCGCATAGCTCACGCCGGCGTAGATCGACATGACGCGCGCATCCACGGCTTGCGCGGGCGCATGCGGCATGTAGTTGCGCACCGGGGCCGGCGGCGCCGGCACCAGGAGGTCGCCCACGCCCATTTCCTGGACCGTGTCGGTGACGCGGAAGGTGTGGGCGTCGACGCCCGGCCTGGCTTCGCTGACCAGGGTCACCGTGCCGAGATAAGCGGCTTCATGGGCCATGGCCTTCCCGGTCTGCGGATCCTTCAGCACGGTGCCCGGACGGAACACCTGGAAGCTGCTGCCGCCATGCAGCGCGCCCTTCACGTAGACCTTGTCGCCCTGGCCCAGGTAGACACGGCCTTCCTGGGACGCGACGATGCGCGGCGCATTGGCGAGCTCGCTGGCCTCGACCACGAGCGGCTGGGTCAGGTAGGGTTCGATGGCGCCGGCCGGAATCGCCTGGATCGCGTCGCGCTCGAGCGATTCGGTGCGCAGCTGGGGCGACAGGCGGGTGACGGGAGGCTCGCCGCGTCCGTCGCCGCCGGGCGGGCTCAGGGACAGGCGGCCGCGCGTGCGGTCGAAATAGATGACCTGGCCCGGGTAGATCCAGTGCGGATTGCGGATTTCCTCGCGGTTCATGCCCCATACCTGGGGCCAGCACCAGGGGTTCTGCAGGAAGTGGCCGGAAATATCCCACAAGGTATCGCCCTTGACCACGACGTGCTGGTCGGGCGCGTTCGGGCGGAAGGTGCAGCCGGCCGGCGCCGTGGACGAGGCCAGGGCCGCGCCGGCCGTGGCACATGCGACGAGCGCCGCCGCAGCAGCGCGGGTCACGACTGTGCTAAAATTTTTCATCGAAGACGTCCGTAAAATGGAGCGTTGAGACCACCGCCGGCTGTCCGGGTTGACCCCGCCCAGTCACGGCACGAGAAACAGGACAGATGCGTCCGTTCCCGGTTTCCTCAAAAGGTTGCCGTAGTGAATCAAATTCTGCACACAAATCCCTGAACTAGCAAGACAAACCGCGTCCTGCCAGGCGCTTCGTGTGTTGCGTTTCTGCCTGTGCCGGCATACCGAGTCCACTTTATTACCTGATTGATATGGCCTTACTGAAGATCCTCCGCTACCCCGACCCACGCCTGCACAAGGTGGCCAAGCCGGTGACCGAATTCGGCACCGAGCGCCTGCGCAAGCTGGTCGCCGACATGGCCGAGACCATGTATGACGCACCTGGCGTCGGTCTGGCGGCGACCCAGGTCGACGTGCACGAGCGCGTGGTCACCATCGACGTCACCGAAGACCAGAGCCAGCTGCTGGTCTTCGTCAACCCGGAAATCGTCTGGGCTAGCGAAGAGAAGCAGGTGTACGACGAAGGCTGCCTGTCGGTGCCGGGCATCTATGACGGCGTCGAGCGCCCCGCCCGCGTCAAGGTGCGCGCCTTCGACGCCGACGGCAAGGAGTTCGAGATCGAGGCCGACGGCCTGCTGGCCGTGTGCATCCAGCACGAGATGGACCACCTGATGGGCAAGGTGTTCGTGGAATACCTGTCGCCGCTCAAGCGCAACCGCATCAAGGCCAAGCTGCAGAAGGAAGAACGCGGCATGGAACGCGACGCCGCGCAGCGCGCCGGCGGCCGCCGTTGATGAAGCTCGTCTTCGCCGGCACGCCCGAGTTCGCCGCCGTCGCCCTGCGTGCCCTGCACGAGGCCGGCTTCGAGATCCCCCTGGTGCTGACCCAGCCCGACCGTCCGGCCGGACGCGGCATGCAGCTGCAGGCCTCCAGCGTCAAGCAGTACGCGCTCGCGCACGGCATGGAAGTGCTGCAGCCGCTGTCGCTGCGCATGGATAGCAAGGATCCGCAGCGCGCCGAGGAAGCGCGCGCCGCCCACGCGCGCCTGCAGGCGCTCGACTACGACGTGATGGTGGTGGCCGCCTATGGCCTGATCCTGCCGCGCAGCACCCTCGACATCAAGCCCTGCATCAACATCCACGGTTCCCTGCTGCCGCGCTGGCGCGGCGCCGCGCCGATCCACCGCGCGATCGAGGCGGGCGACGCCGAGACCGGCGTGACCATCATGCAGATGGAAGAAGGCCTGGACACGGGCCCGATGATGCTGATCGAGCGCGTGGCCATCGAGGACACCGACAGCACCGGCAGCCTGCACGACAAGCTGGCCGCGCTGGGCGGCCGCATGATCGTGGACGCGCTGCGCCAGATGGAGGCGGGCCGGCTGGAAGCGGTGCCGCAGCCGGAGGAAGGCGTGACCTACGCCGCCAAGATCAGCAAGGACGAAGCGAAGCTCGATTTCGCCCTGCCGGCCGCGGTGCTGGCGCGCAAGGTGCGCGCCTTCAATCCCTTCCCGGGCGCGCAGGGACTGGTGGACGGCGTGACGGTCAAGATCTGGCAAGCCGAGCCGGTCGCCGGCCAGGGCGAACCGGGCCAGGTGCTGGCGGCCGATGCGCAAGGCATCGTCGTGGCCTGCGGCGAAGGCGCGCTGCGCCTGAACGAGCTGCAAAAACCCGGCGGCAAGCGGCTGGCGGCGGCGGAGTTCCTGAAGGGTTTTCCGCTGGCGGGACTGCGGTTCGGCTGAGCGGACTTGCAAATGACAAAGGCAGCCTTGCGGCTGCCTTTTTTTATGCTGCAAAGCTCGCTGTAGGGTGGACGGCTTTGCCGTCCACGCGTTCAACCAGCAGCAGAGTGGCCGCGCCATTTTTAGTTGAACGCGTGGACGTTTGTGATTCAATCCACTGGCTTGAATCACCCCGTCCACCCTACATGACGCTTATCCGTCAACTCATCAGAATCGTAGGGTTGGCGGCTCCGCCGCCAACGCGTCCGGTCCGCGTCCGCCGGCCCGTGTGGAGGATTACGGGCGCCAACATCACGCGTCGGCGGCGAAGCCGGCTGCGCGCCCCGGCCAACCCTACGATCCGCGGCTGTTTACTCCTGCGAAGCGCGGGCGCGCTGCGCCTCCATGTGCTCGCGCAGCACCTGGTTGATGCGGGTCTGGTAACCCGGGCCGGCTTCCTTGAACCATTCCAGCATGTCCACATCCAGGCGGATGGTGACGATCTGCTTCACGCCGCTGGCAGCTTGTGGCTTGGACGATACCGCCGGCTCCTGGTGGCGGAGCGGCTGATCCCAATCAGGTTCGTATTCTTTGTTCATGCGATTTTCCCAGTTAACACGTACGCCGCTCGTGGCGGCGGAAACTGATTGTCGTCCCGGTATGTATCGTAAAGATTGCTGATGAGCCGGTTTTTGTAACGTCTTGTAACAGTTCGCGATTTACATACAAAACGATACATACACGGATTCATTGCCGGGGCGCCACAAAACCGTCTCGCACGCATGACGTATAATGACAGACCGCCCAGCAGTATCCGATTTGTCAAGCCGTATTCGCAAAGAGACTCCCGCCATGAACGCCCAATCGCCCGCCATTTCCCCGATCGACAAGCAACTGCGCGAGATTTTGTCGCGCCGCATCATGATCCTGGACGGCGCGATGGGCACCATCATCCAGCAGTACAAGCTGGACGAAGCCGCCTACCGCGGCGCACGGTTCGCCGACTTCGCCGCCCCGGCCGGCAGCGGCCAGCGCGAGCTCTTCGTCAAGGGCAACAACGAGCTACTCACCCTCACCCAGCCGCAGGTGATCCAGGAGATCCACGAGCGCTACCTGGCGGCGGGCGCCGACCTGGTCGAGACCAACACCTTCGGCGCCACCGGCGTGGCGCAGGAGGATTACCACATGGCCCACCTGGCCTACGAGATGAACGTCGAGGCCGCCAAGCTGGCACGCGCCGCCTGCGCCAAGTACAGCACGCCGGACAAGCCGCGCTTCGTGGCCGGCGCCCTGGGCCCGACCCCGAAGACCGCCTCGATCTCGCCCGACGTGAACGACCCGGCCGCGCGCAACATCAGCTTCGACCAGCTGGTCGCCAGCTACCACGAGCAGGTGCGCGGCCTGGTCGACGGCGGCGCCGACCTGCTGCTGGTCGAGACCATCTTCGACACCCTGAATTGCAAGGCCGCCCTGTTCGCGATCGACCAGTATTTCGACGAGCACCCGGAAACCCCACGCCTGCCGCTGATGATCTCGGGCACCGTCACCGACGCCTCGGGCCGCATCCTCTCGGGCCAGACCGTGGCCGCCTTCTGGAACTCGGTGCGCCACGCCAAGCCGCTGACCATCGGCCTGAACTGCGCCCTGGGCGCGGCCCTGATGCGGCCGTATGCCGAGGAATTGGCGCAGATCGCCGACACCTTCGTGTGCATCTATCCGAACGCCGGCCTGCCCAACCCGATGAGCGACACCGGCTTCGACGAACTGCCCGCCGATACTTCGGCCCTGCTGCGCGAGTTCGCCGACGCCGGCTTCGTCAACATCGCGGGCGGCTGCTGCGGCACCACCCCCGAGCACATCGCGGCGATTGCGCAAATGCTTGAAGGCCATCCCCCGCGCCAGGTGCCGCAGATCCCGGTGGCCATGCGCCTGTCGGGCCTGGAGCCCTTCACCATCGACGAGAGCTCGCTCTTCGTCAACGTGGGCGAGCGCACCAACGTCACCGGCTCCAAGGCCTTCGCCCGCATGATCCTGAACGAGCAGTTCGACGAGGCGCTGTCGGTCGCGCGCCAGCAGGTCGAGAACGGCGCCCAGGTCATCGACATCAACATGGACGAGGCGATGCTCGATTCGCAGGCGGCCATGACCCGCTTCCTGAACCTGATCGCCTCCGAACCCGACATCTCGCGCGTGCCGGTGATGATCGACTCCTCGAAGTGGTCGGTGATCGAGGCGGGCCTGAAGTGCGTGCAGGGCAAGGCCATCGTCAACTCGATCTCGATGAAGGAAGGCGAGGAGGAATTCATCCGCCAGGCGGTTCTTTGCCGCCGCTACGGCGCCGCCGTCATCGTGATGGCCTTCGACGAGCAGGGCCAGGCCGACACCTTCGCGCGCAAGACCGAGATCTGCGGCCGCGCCTACCAGGTGCTGGTCGAGAAGGTCGGCTTCCCGCCGGAAGACATCATCTTCGACCCGAACATCTTCGCGATCGCCACCGGCATCGAGGAGCACAACAACTACGCGGTCGACTTCATCGAAGCCACCGCCTGGATCCGCGCCAACCTGCCGCACGCCAAGGTGTCGGGGGGGGTGTCGAACGTCTCGTTCAGCTTCCGCGGCAACGACCCGGCGCGCGAGGCGATCCACACCGTCTTCCTCTACCATGCGATCAAGGCCGGGCTCACCATGGGCATCGTCAACGCCGGCATGGTCGGCGTCTACGACGACCTGTCGCCCGAGCTGCGCGAGCGCGTCGAGGACGTGGTCCTGAACCGCCGCCCGGACGCCACCGAGCGCATGATCGAATTCGCCGGCACCCTGAAGGCGGGCGGCGCCAAGCAGGAACAAAACCTCGAGTGGCGCAATGCCCCGGTCGAGAAACGCCTGGCGCACGCGCTGGTGCACGGCATCACGCAGTGGATCGTCGAGGACACCGAAGAGATGCGCCAGCAGGTCCTGGCCGCCAAGGGCCGCCCGATCCACGTGATCGAAGGCCCGCTGATGGACGGCATGAACATCGTCGGCGACCTGTTCGGCCAGGGCAAGATGTTCCTGCCCCAGGTGGTCAAGTCGGCGCGCGTGATGAAGCAGGCGGTGGCCCACCTGGTGCCCTTCATCGAGGAAGAAAAGGCCGAGGAAGAGCGCCGCACCGGCATTGTCGCCAAGCCGAAGGGCAAGATGGTGATCGCCACCGTCAAGGGCGACGTCCACGACATCGGCAAGAACATCGTCTCGGTGGTCCTGCAGTGCAATAACTTCGAGATCGTGAACATGGGCGTCATGGTCCCGGCCTCCGACATCCTGGCCAAGGCCAAGGAAGAGAACGCCGACATCGTCGGCCTGTCGGGCCTGATCACGCCTTCGCTCGAAGAGATGGCCCACGTGGCGCGCGAGATGCAGCGCGACCCCTGGTTCCGCGAACGCAAGACCCCGCTCCTGATCGGCGGCGCCACCACCAGCCGCGCCCACACCGCGGTCAAGATCGCGCCCCACTACGAGGGCCCGGTGGTCTATGTGCCGGACGCTTCGCGCTCGGTCTCGGTCGGCCAGGCCCTGGTCACCGAGGACACGCGCGACGCCTACGTGATCGAACTGGCCCAGGACTACGAGCGCATCCGCGTCCAGCACGCCGGCAAGAAGGCCATGCCGCTGCTGTCGATCGAACAGGCGCGCGCCAACCGGGCGCGCCTGGCCTTCCAGCCCGTCAAGCCGAAGTTCATCGGACGGCGCGTGTTCAAGAACGTCGACCTGGGCTTGATCGCCCGCTACATCGACTGGGGTCCCTTCTTCCAGACCTGGGACCTGGCCGGCCCCTTCCCCGCCATCCTGACGGACGAGGTGGTGGGCGAAGCCGCCTCCAAGGTGTACGAAGAAGGCCAGGCGATGCTGAAGAAGATCATCGAAGGTCGCTGGCTGACCGCCAACGGGGCGATCGCCCTGCTGCCGGCCAACAGCGTCAACCACGACGACATCGAGATCTACACGGACGAGTCGCGCAGCGAAGTCGCCTTCACCTACTACGGCCTGCGCCAGCAGGGCGTCAAGCCCGTGGTGGACGGCGTGCAGCGTCCCAACCAGTGCCTGGCCGACTTCATCGCGCCGAAGGAATCCGGCGTGGCGGACTACATCGGCATGTTCGCCGTGACCGCCGGCCTGGGCATCGAGAAGCACGAGCAGCGCTTCGAGGCGGCGCACGACGATTATTCGTCGATCATGCTCAAGGCCCTGGCCGACCGCCTGGCCGAGGCCTTCGCCGAATACCTGCACCAGCGCGTGCGCACCGACCTGTGGGGCTATGCGGCCGGCGAGGACCTCGGCAACGAGGCCCTGATCGCCGAGGAATACCGCGGCATCCGTCCGGCGCCGGGCTACCCGGCCTGCCCGGAGCACACGGTCAAGGCGGATGTGTTTGCTACCTTGCAGGCGGACGAGATCGGCATGCAGCTGACCGAGTCCTTCGCCATGTATCCGGGCGCGGCTGTGTCCGGCTTCTACTTCGCCCATCCGGAGTCGAAGTACTTCGTGGTCGGCAAGATCGGCGACGACCAGGTCGAGGACATGGCGCGCCGCCGCGGCATGGACAAGGCCGAGCTCGAACGCCACCTGGCGCCGAACCTCTAAGCGCTTTCCCGCCTGTGAACGCCGCGAACTTCGCGGCGTTTTTCTTTTCTAAGCCTGTGTGTATCCGTCATTGTCCAGGACAGCAAGGAGAGCGACATGACATTGCATTATTCCGCGAAGCGCTGGCAGGATCAGGTGATCCTCCTGATCGGCGTCTGGCTGGTCATCTCACCGTGGGTGTTCAACTACCCCATTTCTTCCCCGCCGGCGGTCAACGCCACCATCGCGGGCATCATCATGGCCGTGCTGGCGGCCTTCGACCTGTACAAGACCTATGTGTGGGCGGTGCTGCTGAATGTCGTGGCCGGCATCTGGGTGACGGTGTCGCCCTGGCTGGTCGGCGCCATTCCCGACCGCGCGATGACGGCCAGCCTGCTGGTCTCGGGCATGGCGACGGTGGTGCTGGGGGTGTGGGAGCTGCGCAGCGATCCGGAGCTGCACAGCCAGTGGACGAATTCCGGGGCGACCGGGTAGGACAGCTGGCTAATTACCCGTAGGGGGGGGGGGGGGGGGGGGCGCCCCCCCGCCGCCCCCCCCCCCCCCCCCAAAAAAAC
>NZ_JAGPWC010000062.1 GCF_018119405.1 Massilia sp. ST3
GACGCACCGAAGTCGTGGGGGGGGGGGGGGGGGGGGGGCCGCCGCCCGCCCCCCCCCCCCCCCACCGCCCCCCCCGCGCCCCGCCCCCCCCCCCCCCCCCCCCGCCGCGGGGGGGGCCCCCCCCCCCCCCGACCCTACGCGAAGCGATAAACAAAAACGGCGGGCCGCAGCCCGCCGTGAATCAGCCTTGCGGCAGCAGCGAGTCGACCCCGTACAGGGCCGCCAGGGTGCGCACGTTCTCGGGAACGTTGATGAAGGACAGGCTCTGGCCGGCGGCCTGTGCGCGGCGCTGCCATGCCAGCAGCATCGCCACGCCGGACGAGTCGGCGGACTGGACGCCGCCTAGGTCGAGCACCGTCTCGCCGGCCTGGATCGCCTGCGCGCCCTGCTCCAGCGCGCTTCTGGCGGTCTGGAAGGTCAGTGCGTCGAGCGAGAGCATCGCGTTGGCCTCGGCCATTACTTCGGCGCCTTCAGCGGCTTGGACGCCAGCTGCGCGTTGCGGTCGGCCAGGGTCTTGATCAGGCCATCGATGCCGCCCTTGTTGATCTGGCTGGTGAAGGTGCTCTTGTAGGTCTCGACCAGCCAGGCGCCCATCACGTTCAGGTCATAGATCTTCCAGCCCTGCGCGCCCTTGGCGACGCGGTAGTTCAGGGTGATCGGCTCGCCGCGGGCGACGTTCACCTGCGAACGCACTTCGACGTCGGTGGCGCCCGGTTCCGCGCGCATCGGCTTGAATTCGACGGTCTGGTTGTCGACCTGCGACAGCGCGCCGGCATAGGTGTAAACCAGCAGCGTGCGGAACTCTTCCGACAGGCGCTTCTGCTGTTCCGGGGTGGCCTGGCGCCAGAAGCGGCCGGCCGCCTGCATGGTCATCTTCTCGGAATCGACGTGCGGCAGGATCTTGGTGTTCACCAGGCCCATGATCTTGTTGCGGTTGCCGGCCTGGATTTCCTTGTCGGCCTTGACCGAATCGAGGATCTCGGTGCTGATGCGCTTGACGAAGACGTCCGGCGCTTCGGCGCTGGCGGGAGCGGCGGCAAGCGCGCTGGTGGCGAAAGCGACACTGGCGGCCGCGGTGGCGATCAACTGGATGACTGGTTTCATTGTTCGGTTTCCTTATCGATGGGGCCCGCCGTGCTCGGCCGGCGGGGCCATTCCATGTTAACTCTTCTTGCCGCTGACGGATGACAGCGGTGTGTAAGGACTTGTTACTGGGCCGGCTTGTCGCTGGCCTTGCCCGCCGGGTCGGCAGCCGGCTCGGCATTGCTGGTCGCCGCGTCCGCTGCCTCGGCCTCGTCGGCCTGGCGCGGCACGTTGCCGTCATAGACCTGGCTCTGGCGGCGCTGCATGTAGCCGTCGCGGATGAATTCGTAACGGTCGAGGGCGGCGTCTTCCAGCAGGCTGGTGGCGTCGAGCAGGCTGGCGCGCTTGTCGACCACGCGCACGGCCGCACCGATGTTGCGCCAGTTGGCCGGTTCCTTGTACTTCCAGATATCGCCGCCGAAATCGGCCGGCAGCGCGGCGGTATCACGCACCGTAGATGGGCCCAGCAGCGGCAACATCAAGTAGGGACCGCTCGGCACGCCCCACACGCCCAGGGTCTGGCCGAAATCCTCGTTGTGCTTCGGAATGCCGGCTTCGGACGCGATGTCGAGCAGGCCCAGGATGCCGAAGGTCGAATTGACGGCGAAGCGGGTGACATCACCCATGCCGGCCTGGCCTTTACCCTGCAACAAGTTGTTCACGGCGCTCCAGGCGTCCGACAAGTTGCCGAAGAAATTGCCCACGCCCGTCTGGACGAAGCTGGGCGTGACGTTCTTGTAGGCAGTGGCGGTCGGCTTGAGCACGGTGCGGTCGACCGCATCGTTGAAACTGAACACGGCGCGGTTATAGCCTTCGAGCGGGTCCTGCGGATTGGTCGCGGTCGAGGCGCAGCCGGAGAGCGCCAGGGCTGCCGCGACGGCGGCAAACACGGGAGCGCGGCGGGCGGTACGGGAAACGTGGGTCATTCGCTACCTTCCTTTCCTTCAGCGGCCTTGCTATAGATGAATTGGTTGATCAGGTCTTCCAGCACCGCAGCCGACTGGGTGCGGTTGATGCGGTCGCCGTCGACCAGGTTCTGGGTGTCGCCACCCGGCTCGATGCCGATGTATTGCTCGCCCAGCAGGCCGGCGGTCAGGATCTTCAGCGAGCTGTCCTTCGGGAATTTATAGGAAGGCTCGAGATCGAGGCGCACCAGGGCCTGGTAAGTCTTGTCGTCGAAGCTGATTTCGCCCACGCGGCCGACCACCACGCCCGCGCTCTTGACCGGCGCCTGCGGCTTGAGGCCGCCGATGTTGTCGAACTTGCCGGTCACGGCATAGGTCTTGCTGAACGAAATCGTGCTCATGTTGCCTGCCTTCAGGGCCAGGAACAGCAGCGAGGCCAGGCCAAGGAGAACGAACAGGCCGACCCAGACGTCGATAGTTTTGCGATGCATGTGAATACCTTACGGAACCTAAGTTGTGAATTCTTTACTTGTTGAACATCAGGGCGGTCATGATGAAGTCCAGCCCCCAGACCATCAGCGATGCGATCACGACGGTGCGCGTGGTGGCGCGCGAGACGTCTTCCGGCGTCGGCTGGGCCTGGTAGCCCTGGAACAAGGCCGTAAAGGTCACTGCCACGCCAAAGATAAAGCTCTTCAGCACACCGTTCAGTACGTCAGCTCGCACATCGACGCCGGATTGCATCTGCGACCAGAACGCGCCTTCGTCCACGCCGATCAGCTGTACGCCGACCAGGTAGCCGCCCAGCACGCCCACCGCCGAGAACACCGCGGCCAGCACCGGCATGGCGATCACGCCGGCCCAGAAGCGCGGCGCCAGCACGCGCTGCACCGGGTTAATCGCCATCATTTCCATGGCGGAAAGTTGCTCGCCCGCTTTCATCAGGCCGATCTGGGCGGTGAGCGAGGTGCCGGCGCGGCCGGCGAACAGCAGGGCCGTCACCACCGGGCCCAGTTCGCGGGTCAGCGCCAGCGCCACCACCTGGCCCAGCTTCTGCTCGGCGCCGTACTGGTTCAAGGTGTAGTAGCCCTGCAGGCCCAGCACCATGCCGACGAACAGGCCGGAGACGACGATCAGCACCAGCGAGTAGTTGCCGATGAAGTGGACCTGCTCCGAGATGAGGGCCGGGCGGCGGAAGGCGCCCGGCGACACGCCCAGCAAATTGAAGAAGGCGCGGGTGGCGAAGCCCAGGCTGGCGATCGATTCGCGCACGGTGCGGCCGACGTTTTCCAGGATGCGGGCGATCATTTGCGCGCTCCCAGGCCGAGGTCGTCGGCCAGCGATTTGCCCGGATAGTGGAAAGGCACGGGGCCGTCCGGCGCGGCGTTAACGAACTGCTTCACGTACGGGTCTTCCGAGACACGCAGCTCGGCCGGCGTGCCTTCGGCCACGATCTTGCCAGCCGACATGAAGTACACATAGTCGGCGATGGCGAAGCATTCGTGCACGTCGTGCGAGACCAGGATCGAGGTCGAGCCGAGGGCGTCGTTCAGGTTGCGGATCAGGTTGGCGGTCACGCCCATCGAGATCGGGTCGAGGCCGGCGAAGGGCTCGTCGTACATGATCAGCTCGGGATCGAGGGCCACGGCGCGCGCCACGGCGACGCGGCGCGCCATGCCGCCCGAGATCTCGGCCGGCTTCAGCTTGTGCGCATTGCGCAGGCCGACCGCGTTCAGCTTCATCAGGACCAGGTCGCGGATCAGCTCGGGCGGCAGGTCGGTGTGCTCGCGCAGCGGGAAGGCCACGTTGTCGAACACGGACAAGTCGGTAAACAGGGCGCCGAACTGGAACAGCATGCCCATGCGGCGGCGCAGGCGGTACAGGCCGTCGGTGTCGAGCTGGTGCACGACTTCGCCGCCGACACGGACCTCGCCGCGCTGGGGACGGATCTGGCCGCCGATCAGGCGCAGCACGGTGGTCTTGCCGCAGCCCGAGCCGCCCATGACGGCAACGAGCTTACCGCGTGGGAAGTCCATGCGGAGGTTCGACAGGATGGAACGCTCTCCGTACGCAAAGTGCAGATCGCGGATTTCGACTAGGTTCGACACAGCGTTATGAAATTTTGAGGAATCCGGTATTGTAGTGCAGAAAGGGCAATCCCTGCTGGCGGCACCCCGGATCCGGGTGATGAATCGACGTGCAATTACAACACAAATAACCCAAGAGTCATTAATTTTCGCTCGTAAGTAATTGTTTTTGAAGACATATGCATGTCTACCAATATTGCATTTTGTTGAATCATATCAACAAGTGCTCATGAGAAACTACCCTCACAGGTGGTGGGAATGACTTACCAAAGGGTCAGAGAAGCGCGTTCATGCTGCGCCGCAGCATGCCGAATCAGACGCCGGAAATGGCATGCGGCGGCGGCCGTAACGAAGCTCACCCGCGCCAATCCTGCGCTCCCGTCCGCCAGTTCGTATCATCATCTCCCGATCGACAGGACAGGAGGCGAACGTGGCATCCACAACCCGTTTCAGGGCCGCCGGCTTGGCGGCCTGGTTCATCGCAAGCGGCGCGGTGGCGCAGACCGCGCCTGCCCCAGCGGGCGCCGAGGCCTCGCTCGGCCAGCTGCGCTACGAACTGGTCGACCTGACGCCTGACGACGGCCAGGCGCCCTGGCTGACCCTGGCCCCGAGCTACCGCGGCATGACCGCGCGCATCGGCGGCAACGATACGGAGGGGCCGGCCAAGGACTTGTCCGCCAACGGCACGCTGGAGCTCGAGGCCGGCGCCGACCACGGCTGGGGGGAATTGCGCGACGACGGCCTGGCCAACGGCGCCAGCGCCGGCGACAGCATGGTGGCGGTAAGCGGCTGGGCTTCCTACCTGTTCTGGTTCTCGCCCAACACGCGCGTGATCTTCCAGGTCGACGGCCGCAGCTTTACGCCAGGCGACGACCCGCAGGGCGACTATCATGCGGCGGTGGGAATGAGCGGCGCGTGGTACCGGCCCGAGGGGCCGCAGGAAGCGCGCGTGGACCTGGCGAGCAGCGACGGCCAAGGCCTGCGCGAGGGACTGCTGGAACTGACGATGCGGTCGGACAGCGCCGCATCGAACGGCTCGCTGAACCTGAACGCCTATGCCTGGGCGTCGGTGTCGCCGGTGCCGGAGCCGGCCCAGGCGGCGATGCTGCTGGCCGGCGGCGTAGGCTTGCTCGCCTGGCCGCGGAGGAAAAAGCCGGCGCGCCCGTGAAGCGGCGCGCCGGAGACGGTGATCAGCGCGGCAGGACCGAACTGCCCATCAGGTACTCGTCGACGGCGCGCGCGCACTGGCGGCCTTCGCGGATCGCCCACACGACCAGCGACTGGCCGCGGCGCATGTCGCCGGCGGCGAAGATCTTCGGCGACGAGGTCTGGTAGCAGCCTTCGCCGTCGGTGGTGGCGCGCGCATTGCCGCGCGCATCCTTCTGCACGCCGAAGGCGTCCAGCACCTGCTGCACCGGCGAGACGAAGCCCATGGCCAGGAATACCAGGTCGGCCTTCATCTCGAATTCCGAATCCGGCACTTCGACCATCTTGCCGTCCTTCCACTCGACGCGGCAGGCGACCAGCTTCTCGACCTTGCCGCCCTTGCCTTCCAGGCGCTTGGTGGCCACCGCCCAGTCGCGCTGGCAGCCTTCCTCGTGCGAGGACGAGGTGCGCAGGCGGGTCGGCCAGTAAGGCCAGACCAGGGGCTTGTTTTCCTGCTCCGGCGGCATGGGCATCAGTTCGAACTGGGTGACCGAGGCCGCGCCGTGGCGGTTCGAGGTGCCGACGCAGTCGGAGCCGGTGTCGCCGCCGCCGATCACGATCACGTGCTTCCCGGTGGCCTTGATCTGGTCCTTCAGCTTGTCGCCCGCGTTGACGCGGTTCTGCTGCGGCAGGAATTCCATCGCGAAGTGCACGCCCTTGAGCTGGCGGCCCGGGACCGGCAGGTCGCGCGGCTGCTCCGCGCCGCCGGCCAGGACGACGGCGTCGAAGTCCTTTTCCAGGTCTTCCGGGAAGATGGTGTCGCGCGCCATGTTGCTGACGGTGGCCGGGAAGTCCTTGCCGATCAGGACGCTGGTGCGGAAGGTGACGCCTTCGGCCTGCATCTGCTCGATCCTGCGGTCGATCAGGTCCTTTTCCATCTTGAAGTCGGGGATCCCGTAGCGCAGCAGGCCGCCCAAGCGGTCGCTCTTCTCGAACACGGTGACGTCG
Source organism: Massilia sp. ST3 (assembly GCF_018119405.1). Lineage (GTDB taxonomy): Bacteria > Pseudomonadota > Gammaproteobacteria > Burkholderiales > Burkholderiaceae_D > Telluria. The sequence goes on from NZ_JAGPWC010000062.1 coordinate 6,230, forward strand.
TGGCCGGCGCGCGCCAGCTGCTGGGCCGCGGCCAGGCCGGCGGGGCCGGAGCCGACCACGGCGACCTTCTTGCCGGTCTTGATTGCCGGGGGCTGCGGCACGATCCAGCCGTGTTCCCAGCCGCTGTCGGCGATCTTGCGCTCGATCGACTTGATGCCGACCGGCTCGTTGTTGATGCCCAGGGTGCAGGCGGCTTCGCAAGGCGCCGGGCAGATGCGGCCGGTCACTTCGGGGAAGTTGTTGGTCGAGTGGAGGTTCTCCACGGCCGCACGGTAGTTGCCGTGGTAGACCAGGTCGTTCCAGTCCGGGATCATGTTGTTGACCGGGCAGCCCGTGTTGCAGAAGGGGATGCCGCAATCCATGCAGCGCGCGCCCTGCACCTTGGCCTGGCCGTCGGTCAGGGTGACGACGAATTCCTTGTAGTTCTTGACGCGATCGGTCGGCTCGAGGTGGCCCTCTTCCTGCCGTTCGAATTCCATGAAGCCGGTAATTTTGCCCACGTTGTTTTCCTCTATTTATTCAGCTGTAGCGTCAACCAACACCACTCGTCATCCCCGCGAAGGCGGGGACCTAAGTTTGCTTGCGTATCGTCAGCTCATACAAAACTTGGGTCCCCGCCTCCGCGGGGATGACGTTGTTGAAGTGTGTTGGTCAGGCCGCCATCTCGATCTTGTCGTTCGCCTCTTCCATGCTCGAGTTGTGCATCTCCTCGAGCGCCCGCTTGTAGTCGGTCGGGAAGACCTTGACGAACTTGGTGCGGCTGTTGGCCCAGTCGTCGAGCAGGTTGCGCGCGCGGGTGGAACCCGTGTGCTTGAAGTGGCGTTCGATCAGGCGGCGCAAGATGGTTTCGTCCGATTCGCGTTCGCCGTCGCGGGTCTGGCTGTGCCAGCCTGCCTTGTCGGCCTGCTGCTTGGTCGGCAGCACCGGCTCCAGGTTCACCATCGCGGTATTGCACCTGCCCTCGAACTCGCCCTTCGGATCGTAGACGAAGGCCACGCCGCCCGACATGCCCGCCGCGAAGTTGCGGCCGGTCTCGCCCAGCACGACCACGGTACCGCCGGTCATGTATTCGCAGCCGTGGTCGCCGCAGCCTTCCACCACCGCGGTGGCGCCCGAGTTGCGCACCGCGAAGCGCTCGCCGGCCACGCCGTTGAAGAAGGCTTCGCCGGCGATCGCGCCGTACAGCACGGTGTTGCCGACGATGATGTTGTCCACCGCCCAGCCGCGGAACTCGGTGTTCGGACGCACGATGATGCGACCGCCCGACAGGCCCTTGCCGACGTAGTCGTTGCCTTCGCCGACCAGGTCCATCGTGATGCCGGCTGCCAGGAAGGCCGCGGCCGACTGGCCCGCGGTGCCCTGCAGCTGGATGTGGATGGTGTCGTCCGGCAGGCCGGCATGGCCGTAGCGCTTGGCCACTTCGCCCGACAGCATGGCGCCGACCGTGCGGTTGAGGTTCTTCACCGGCGAGATGAAGGAGACGCGCTCTCCTTTTTCCAGCGCCGCCTTGGCCTGGGCGATCAGTTTGTGGTCCAGGGCCTTTTCCAGGCCGTGGTCCTGTTCGTCGGTGTGGAAGAGCTGGCGCTGCGATTCGGTCTTCGGCTGGTAGAAGATGTTCGAGAAGTCCAGGCCCTGCGCCTTCCAGTGCCCGATGGCCTTGGATTTGTCCAGCAGGTCGGCGCGGCCGATCAGTTCGTCGTAGCTGCGGATGCCCAGCTGCGCCATCAGCTGGCGCGCTTCCTCGGCGACGAAGAAGAAGTAGTTCACCACGTGTTCCGGCTTGCCCTGGAACTTGGCGCGCAGGACCGGGTCTTGCGTCGCCACGCCCACCGGGCAGGTATTCAGGTGGCACTTGCGCATCATGATGCAGCCTTCGACCACCAGCGGCGCGGTGGCGAAGCCGACTTCGTCGGCGCCCAGCATGGCGGCAATCACGACGTCGCGGCCGGTACGCATCTGACCGTCGGCCTGGACTCGGATGCGGCTACGCAGGCCATTAAGCACCAGGGTTTGCTGGGTTTCCGCCAGGCCCAGCTCCCACGGGGTGCCGGCGTGCTTGACCGAGGACAGCGGCGAGGCGCCGGTGCCGCCGTCATGGCCCGCCACCACCAGGTGGTCGGCCTTGGCTTTCGAGACGCCGGCGGCCACGGTGCCGATGCCGACTTCCGACACCAGCTTGACCGAGATCGAGGCGCGCGGGTTGGCGTTCTTCAGGTCGTGGATCAGCTGCGCCAGGTCTTCGATCGAATAGATGTCGTGGTGCGGCGGCGGCGAAATCAGGCCCACGCCCGGCACCGAGAAGCGCAGGGACGCAATGTACTCGGACACCTTGTGGCCAGGCAGCTGGCCGCCTTCGCCAGGCTTGGCGCCTTGCGCCATCTTGATCTGGATCTGGTCGGCCGAGTTCAGGTACTCGGCGGTGACGCCAAAGCGGCCCGAGGCCACCTGCTTGATCTTCGAGCGCAGCGAGTCGCCTTCTTCCAGCGGGATGTCGGCCACGACGCGGTCCGAGCCCAGGATCGAGGCCAGGGTCTCGCCCTTGCTGATCTTGATGCCCTTGAATTCGTTCGTGTAACGGGCTGGATCCTCGCCGCCTTCGCCGGTATTGCTCTTGCCGCCGATGCGGTTCATCGCGATCGCGAGCGTGGCATGGGCCTCGGTCGAGATCGAGCCGAGCGACATGGCGCCGGTGGCGAAGCGCTTGACGATGTCCTTGGCCGGCTCCACTTCCTCCAGCGGGATCGCCTTGCTCGGGTCGATCTTGAATTCGAACAGGCCGCGCAGGGTCAGGTGGCGGCGCGTCTGGTCGTTGATCAGCTGCGCATACTCCTTGTAGGTGCTGAAGCTGTTCGAGCGAGTCGAGTGCTGCAGCTTGGCGATCGCGTCCGGGGTCCACAGGTGGTCCTCGCCGCGCACGCGGTAGGCGTATTCGCCACCCACGTCGAGCGCATTGGCCAGCACCGGGTCGTTGCCGAAGGCCAGGGCGTGCAGGCGCAGCGCCTCTTCCGCCACTTCGAACAGGCCGATGCCTTCCACGGTCGACGAGGTGCCCTTGAAGTACTTGTCGACCAGCGACTTGTTCAAGCCGATCGCTTCGAAGATCTGGGCGCCGCAGTAGGACATGTAGGTGGAGATGCCCATCTTGGACATCACCTTCATCAGGCCCTTGCCGGTCGCCTTGATGTAGTTGTAGATGGCGGTATCCGCAGACATCTCGTGCGGCAGGCCGTGCGCCAGGTCGGCCAGGGTTTCCAGGGCCAGGTAGGGGTGCACGGCTTCGGCGCCGTAGCCGGCCAGCAGGGCGAAGTGGTGGGTTTCGCGGGCCGAGCCGGTTTCCACGACCAGGCCGGTGGAGGCGCGCAGTCCGCGGCCCACCAGGTGCTGGTGGATACTGGAGGTGGCCAGCAGCGCGGGGATCGCGACCATGTCCGGCGACAGGCGGCGGTCCGAGACGATCAGGATGTTGTGGCCCGACTTGACCGCGTCGACGGCTTCGGCGCACAGCGAGGCGATCGAGGCCTCGATGCCTTCCTTGCCCCAGGCGGTCGGGTAGCAGATGTTCAGCTCATACGACTTGAACTTGCCGCCGGTGTGCTGGCTGATATGGCGCAGGCGCGCCATGTCGTCGAAGTTCAGGATCGGCTGCGAGACCTCGAGGCGCATCGGCGGGTTGACGTTGTTGGTGTCCAGCAGGTTCGGCTTGGGACCGATGAAGGACACCAGCGACATCACCATGCTTTCGCGGATCGGGTCGATCGGCGGGTTGGTGACCTGGGCGAACAGCTGCTTGAAGTAGTTGTACAGCGGCTTGAGCTTGTTCGAGGTGACGGCCAGGGGCGAGTCGTTGCCCATCGAGCCGGTGGCTTCCTCGGCCAGCACGGCCATCGGCGCCATCAGGAACTTCAGGTCTTCCTGGGTGTAGCCGAAGGCCTGCTGGCGGTCGAGCAGGGTCAGGGCCGGCTTCTCGCCTTGCGCGGCGCCGTCCTTGGCGCGGTGCAGGGCCAGCTGCGATTCGGACAGCTTGATCTCGTTGAGCTTGATGCGCACCGACTTGATCCAGGCCTTGTAGGGCTTGGCGTTGGAGTAGGTGTCCTTGAGTTCCTTGTCGTCGATGATGCGGCCGGCCTCGAGGTCGATCAGGAACATCTTGCCCGGCTGGAGGCGCCATTTCTTGACGATGCGCGACTCGGGAATCGGCAGCACGCCGGATTCGGAAGCCATGACCACCAGGTCGTCCTCGGTGACCACGTAGCGCGCCGGACGCAGGCCGTTGCGGTCCAGGGTGCCGCCGATGTGGCGGCCGTCGGTGAAGGCCATGGCGGCCGGGCCGTCCCAGGGTTCCATCATCGCGGCGTGGTATTCGTAGAAGGCGCGGCGGTTGTCGTCCATCGAGGTGTGGTTTTCCCAGGCTTCCGGGATCATCATCATCATCGCCTGGGCGACCGGGTAGCCGGCCATCACCAGCAGCTCGAGCGCGTTGTCGAAGCAGGCGGTGTCGGACTGGCCTTCGTAAATCAGCGGGAACAGCTTGTTCAGGTCCTCGCCCAGCACGGCGGACTTGAGCATGCCTTCGCGGGCGCGGGTCCAGTTGAAGTTGCCCTTCACGGTGTTGATCTCGCCGTTGTGCGCGATCAGGCGGTAGGGGTGGGCCAGCGGCCATTCCGGGAAGGTGTTGGTGGAGAAGCGCTGGTGCACCAGGGCCAGGGCCGAGATGCAGCGCGGATCCTGCAGGTCCTTGTAGTAGACGCCAACCTGGTCGGCCAGCAGCAGGCCCTTGTAGACGATCGTGCGCGCCGACATCGAGGGCACGAAGAATTCCTTGCCGTGCAGGAGCTTGAGCGCCTGGATCGCGTGGCCGGAGGACTTGCGGATCACGTAGAGCTTACGTTCCAGCGCGTCGGTCACCATGATGTCCGGGCCGCGGCCGATGAAGATCTGGCGGATCACCGGTTCCTTGGCCTTGACGAAAGGCGACATCGGCATGGTCTCGTCGACCGGCACGTTGCGCCAGCCCAGCACGACCTGGCCTTCGATGCGCACGGCGCGCTCGATCTCCTGTTCGCAGGCGATGCGCGAAGCGTGTTCCTTCGGCAGGAAGACCATGCCCACGCCATATTCGCCCGGCGGTGGCAGTTCCACGCCCTGCTTGGCCATCTCGTCGCGGTAGTACTGGTCCGGGATCTGGATCAGGATGCCCGCGCCGTCGCCCATTAGGGCATCGGCGCCGACGGCGCCCCGGTGGTCCAGGTTCTTCAGGATCAGCAAGCCTTGCTCGATGATCGAATGGCTCTTGTTGCCCTTGATATGGGCGATGAAACCGACGCCGCACGCGTCGTGTTCATTGGCGGGATCGTACAAACCTTGGGCAATCATGGGGCTTTCTCCACAGCTTTGGTAGGGGTATTTAAATCGAGAATAGTGCAATGCAGCAGAATCGGCAACAACAATAATTAGGGTCAGAGTCGAATTGTTTGACAACTTTTTGAGAACTCAATTAATTGGGGACAGAGTCGATCCGAGAAGATGAATTTGCCGATGGCTTATCGCAAGTCTTTGATTTCTAAGCACAAGCGAAAACGAAAACGGCACGGATAACCGTGCCGCCGAGGGGAGAAAAGTGGCTCCTCAGCCCTGTGGAAGAGGTGGAATCGGCTCTTTGAACGGGCGTCCACGCTTGGCGGGCAGGATCTGGCGCTTGGTCTTGCGTTCCAGGTCGGCCTTGAAACTGTCCGAACCCAGGGGAGCGTTCTTCATGATCGAGCTCGTGACGAAATCGACTTCCTGCTGGGACATGCCCTGCTCCACCAAAGCCATGTAGGCGGCCTCGCGCTGGAAGGGAGTATTGCCCAGTCCCCAGTAGAGCGAATGCTCGGTGACGATGCTGTCCGGACGCAGGCCGGCGTGATGGATATAGCTCGACCAGGGGTAGTCGGCCGGGGCATTCACCAGCTGGGCGCGGACCGGATTGAGCTCGATGTAGCGGCTACAGACCAGGAAATAGCTGTCGGTATCGATCAGCGAGGTGCGGAAGCGTCCCTCGAACAGGCTGCCGGTGCGCTCGTACTTGTTGTTGAACCAGGGGACGTAGAAACGGCCGACCTTCTGCATCATCAGGGCCAGGCCGGTGTCGTTCGAGGGCGTAGCCAGCAGATGCAGGTGGTTCGGCATCAGCACATAGGCGTGGATCGCCACCTCATAGAAACGGGCGGTCTCCTTCAGCCAGGCCAGGAAACGCTGGTAATCCGCCTCTTCGCGGAAGATGGGCTGGCGGTTATTGCCACGCTGGATGACATGGTAAGGCTGGTTCGGAACGATGAGTCGGGGAAGGCGTGCCATGGCGTCTGCTCAAACGATGAGCAGGCATTTTACCGTAGAAGTTTGACTATGTCCCCAATTAATCTCAAGCTTTCCCAAAACAGTGTTGACTCTGTCCCCATTTATTTCTAAACAAAGCCAAAAATCAGTTGACTCTGTCCCTAATTAGCGAAACTGTCGTCGGACGGCCAGGTTGGGCAGGAAATTGGCCAATAATTCGACTCTGACCCTGATTATCCGGGTGGCAATTGGCCAATAATTCGACTCTGACCCCCATTGAAAAAGGGACCATCAGGTCCCCTTTGGATCAGGCCAAGGTGAAGCCGGCGGAGAGGCTGTAGCCTTCGCCGTAGGCGCTGCGCAGCGGCAGGTCCTGGCCCAGGCCGGAGCGGGCCTTCTTGCGCAAGCGGTAGACCAGCATGTCGACCCGGCGGCTAGCGTCCGGATCTTCGCCGCCCATCCCCGCCACGATCACGTGACGCGGGACCGGACGGGTATTAATCGTCAGCAGGTGCAGGAAGTTGCACTCTTTTTCGGTCAGGTCGATCACCTTGCCCATCAGCTCGAGCTGGCGCGCGCTGACGCGCAGGGTCCATTTGCTCGGGGCCGGCGCTGGATCCTGGGGACGCACGCGGCGGTCCAGGGCTTCGATGTGGGCGGCCAGTTCCGGGAACTTGATCGGCTTGGTCAGGTAGTGGTCGGCGCCCAGGCGCAGGCCGAGGATGCGGTTGTCGAAGGCCACGCGGCCAGTCAGGACCAGCAGCCCGATTTCCGGGTACAGCTGGCGCATGCGAGGGATCACGTTGAAGCCGTCCTCGTCCGGCAGGCCGAGGTCGAGCACCACCACGGCGGCCGGGGTGCGCGTCAGGGCGGCCCACATCTCGCTGGCGGTCCTGGCGATCGTGACCTCATGGTCGAGCTCCCGCAGGAACTCGGCCATGTCGTCGGCGTATTCGCCATTGTCTTCAACAATCAGTATCTGCGTCATGGGTTGGCCATGTTGTTCGTATCTTGCCTTGCGTCCAGATCCGGAGCGCGGGACCGATTATCACTGCTGGAACTCCCTGAGGCAAGCTGTTGTTGCCCGGAATCCGCACTAGACGGCAGCCAGAGACGGAATTCAGTGCCTTTCTCGCCCTCCCTGGCCGGCGCCAGCAACACGCTGCCGCCATGGACGTCGAGGATGGAGCGCGCCATATACAAGCCGAGACCGCTGCCCGGCAGGCCCGCCGCATTGCTGCCGCGGTAGCCCTTGTCGAAAATGAAGGCGGCGTCCTCAAGCGGAATGCCATCGCCCTCGTCGCGTACGGCAATCTCGACGCCGCCCGCGGCCGGACGCACCGCCAGCGCCACCGGCGTGCCCGGCGGCGAGAAGGCCAGCGCATTGTCGACCAGGACCTTCAGCGCCAGCCGCAGGCCGGCCGGTTCGCCACGCAGCTGGAAGGCGTGGGCGCCGGTGTCGACGCGCGCTTCGCGGCCGGCGGCGCGCACCTGGGCGGCAGCGGCCTCGACCAGCTCGTTGACCGCCATCGTGTTGGCCTGGCGCGCCTTGCCGAGTGCCGCCATGCGGTCCGGCGACAGGTATTCATCCAGCATGCCGATCAGGCGGTCGACGGCGGCGCCGATCTTGCGGTAGCGCTGGCGGGTGGGCTCGTCGACGTTCACCGCTGTCGCGTCCAGGCGCTGGATGGCGCCGTCAATGGTGGCGAGCGGCGTGCGGAATTCGTGGTTGAGCATGCTGGCGAAGCGCTTCTGCTCGGCCTGGTGGGCGCGGCGCGGCGACAGGTCGCGCAGCAGGCCGACCAGGGCCGGCGGCGTCTCGGCGGTGACGATGCTCAGGACCTCCAGCGGCAGCGGACGGCCGCCCGCATCCGGCACGTCGAGCTCGGTCGAGCGCCGCTCGCCGGGCGCGGCGCCGGCCGCCTCGCGCAGACAGGCCGCCAGCAGCGCCAGCGGACCGCCTGCGCCCGGGACTGCCAGCGCCTCGCCAAGCGCGGCCGCGTCGTGACCGAACAGCGGGGTGAACGCGGGGCTGAGATAGCGCAGCTGGAAGCCGGGCAGTGCGATGCTGAATGCGATGTCGCCGCCCAGTTCGGCCATGGTGCGGAACTGTCCGGCGGACGCCCCGACGTCGGGCTGTGCTGCGGCGTCGTCAGGGGCGTCATGCGTAAAATTCATCGAGGCTTTCGGTTCGAGGCGTTGAACATGCTTGCGTGCCAGTATATCGTCCACATTCATTATTTGCACGGCAACACCTGTCGGAGAATAGTCGACACGCGGATTCTGCGAACAAATGCGCCACGGAGCGGGGACTTGCGCGATAATTCGCCCACTATGAACGATACCGCAACCCTCCCCCCACTCCCAGACCGGCTCTCGATCGACCCGAGCAGCCCTTTCTACAACCGCGACGTGTTCCAGCGCGAGATCGGCATCCGCTTCAATGACAAGGATCGCCACGATGTCGAGGAATACTGCCTCAGCGAAGGCTGGATCAAGGTCGCTGCCGGCAAGACGCTCGACCGCAAGGGCAAGCCGATGCTGATCAAGCTCAAGGGCAAGGTCGAGGCGTTTTACAAGTAATCCTTTACGACACCCATTAATACGGGAGGCTGCTGCGGCGGCCTTTTTTATTGATGGTGGTGTGCAAACAAACTTGGATCCCGGCCTTCGCCGGGATGACGGTTTTTAGGTCGACCACTACGTTTGACGTCACTGCTGGCAGTAGCACGTCGTCCCGGCGAAGGCCGGGACCCAAGTTTCTTAGCGTACCGACACACCAAACAAAAATGGCGGGCCACAGCCCGCCATTTTTCCAGAACTATCCGCCTATTGCTCGTCCAGCGGCGCAAAGATCGCCTGCAAGTCCTCCTGCGTCAGCGCCATCTTCTGCGATTCGCCTTCCGCCAGGATCGACGCCGCCAGCTCCGACTTCTTCTGCTGCAGCTGCTGGATTTTTTCTTCCAGCGTGCCCTTGGCGATCAGTTTATAGACGAACACCGGCTTGTCCTGTCCGATGCGCCAGGCGCGGTCGGTGGCCTGGTTCTCGGCCGCCGGGTTCCACCACGGGTCGTAGTGGATCACGGTGTCGGCCGCGGTCAGGTTCAGGCCCACGCCGCCGGCCTTCAGGCTGATCAGGAAGATCGGCACCGCGCCCTGCTGGAAGGCCGCCACCTGGGCCGAGCGGTCGCGCGTCTCGCCGGTGAGGATGGCGTAGGGGATGTCGCGCGCGTCGAGTTCTTCCTCGATCAGGCCCAGCATGCTGGTGAACTGCGAAAATACCAGGATCTTGCGGCCTTCCTGCAGCAGGTCCTCGACCATCTGCATCAGGTCCGTGAGCTTGGCCGACACCGCCGCCGTGTTCTTCTTGGCCGGCATCGCCTTCACCAGGCGCGGATCGCAGCAGACCTGGCGCAGCTTGAGCAGGGCTTCCAGGATGACGATCTGGCTGCGCGCCACGCCCTTGCGGTCGATTTCCTCGCGCACCTTCTTGTCCATCGCCAGGCGCACCGTCTCGTACAGGTCGCGCTGCGGGCCGGACAGCTCGATGCGGCGCACCATCTCGGTCTTTTGCGGCAGTTCCTTGGCCACGTTGTCCTTGGTCCGGCGCAGCAGGAAGGGACGGATGCGGCGGTTCAGGAGCATGCGGCGCACCGGGTCGTCCTGGCGCTCGATCGGATGGCGGAACTGGGTGTTGAAGCCCTTCTCGTCGCCCAGCAGGCCGGGCAGCAGGAAGTGGAACTGCGACCACAGCTCGCCCAGGTGGTTCTCGAGCGGGGTGCCGGACAGGCAGAGGCGATGGCGCGCGTTGAGCGAGCCGGCCGTCTGCGCCGCCTTGGAGCGGGTGTTCTTGATGTAGTGCGATTCGTCCAGGATCACCAGGTGATAGTGGTGCTGGCGCAGCTGTTCCTCGTCGCGCGGCAGCAGCGCATAGGTGGTCAGCACCAGGTCGGCGCCGTCGATCTGGTCGAACAGGTCGACCCGCTCCTTGCCCTGCAGGAGCAGCACCTTGAGGTCGGGCGCGAAGCGCGCGGCCTCGTCCTGCCAGTTGCCCATCAGGCTGGTCGGCGCGATCACCAGGGCCGGGCTGGTCAGGCGGCCCGCTTCCTTCTCGGTGAGGATGTGGGCCAGGGTCTGGACGGTCTTGCCGAGACCCATGTCGTCGGCCAGGATGCCGCCCAGGTCGTACTCGCGCAGGAACTGCATCCACGACAGGCCGTCGAGCTGGTAGTCGCGCAAGGTAGCCTGCAGGCCTTTCGGCGCCTGCACCTTCTTCACCGAGCCGAACTGGCTCAGCTTGCGGCCGGTCTCGCGCAGCTGTTCGCCGCCGGTCCAGCGCAGTTCGAGGCCGCGCGCCAGCTCTTCCAGGCGCGCCGCGTCGAGCGTCGACAGGCGCACGCGCTGCTTGATCTTGTCGTTGAAATACAGCTCGCCCAGGGTGGCCAGGATGGGCTTGAGGCGGCCCCAGGGCAGCGCCACGCGCACGCCCTCGGGCAGCACGGCCAGCATCTGGTCGGCTTCGGCATGCGCGGCCAGCACGGCCGGGTCGAAGTCGGCCGGCGCGCTGCGGATCAGCTGCACCAGTACCGGCAGCAGCGGCACGCGCTTGCGGTTGACCACGATGCCCAGTTCCAGCTCGAACCAGGCATTGCCCGCTTCCTCGGGCTCGTCGATGTCGGCGTACCAGTCTTCGACCGGCACCACGTCGTAGCGGTACTTGGCGGACTTCTGCACATGCCAGCCGGCGTCGGACAGCGCATCCAGGTCGTTCTCGGCGAAGCGCAGCCAGTGCGCCTGGCTTTCGAGCTGGATCGCGCCGGCCATGGCGTTGAAGGGCGCGGTGGCCGGCTTGCGGAAGCCCAGTTCGTTCAGTTTCGCGAGCGCCGCGCTTTCGGCCTTGGGATCGCGTTCGATGATCTCGGTGAGGTCGCCGATCTGGCGCACCACGCGCTGCGACGGATCGAAGGACACGCGCTGGCCGTCGTAGTCGTAGGCCAGCACGGCGAAATCGATCCAGCGCGCCACGCCGCCGTCGGCCAGCTGCACCGAATCGAGCAGCAGGTGGGGGATGGGCTTGACGTCGTTCCGCAGGCGCTGGGTGAGCGGCTGCGGCAGCGGCATCAGCTGCTGCAGGCCGTGCGCCAGCAGCAGCTGCGAGACGCGTTTCTTGTCGTTGCCGGTGAGGGCCGGGGCCTGGGCCACCAAGGCCTGCAGTTCGGCCAGCGAGATATCGATGCCGCCGCGGTTGAGGTCGAGCGCGCCGCAGGACAGGTTGTCGATGTACCAGGGCGGGTCGGTCGGCAGCATGTAGTCGATCTGGTCGGCGGCGCTGTGGGTGGCGCCCTTGGCCGGCTCCACCGACCAGCCCAGCTTGGCCACCCGGCCTTCGTCGCGCCAGGCGAGATTCGCCTTGCGCACCGGACCGGCCTGCAGCGGGTAGACCAGGCCGTTGGCCATGTCGGACCAGGAGTTCGCCCACAGCAGCTTGCCCTGCTCGAGCAGCATCTGCAGCAGGATGGCGCCGACCTTGCCCTTGGGTTCGGTGGCGCTGGTGCCCTGCGAGGAGCCGCTGCGCATCGCGATGAAGAAGCGCACCAGGTCGACGTCGTCGCCTTCGAGGTAGGCGGGCGGCGCCGACAGCAGCGAGAACACCTCGCTCACCGGACTGGCCGCGGCCACCTCGCCGTTCGGACGCAGGCGCGCCTTGCACAGGCAGATGGCGACATGGCGCCCGCCGCTGGTGGGCGCCATCACATACACGAACTTGTATTGCGCGGCCTTCGGATCCGTGACCTCGGCGGTCAGCTTAGGCTGCGGATGCGCAGCCGCTTCGACCCGTTGCAGCCAGCTCACCACCGGCGCGGGCAGGGCGGGAGCGCGTGCGGGAGCGCGGACCGGTGCTGCATCGCCGGCGTTCTCGCGGGGGTAATCGACTGTGTGCATGGGGTCTCGTTTACTTAACGTGTTGTGCGTAAAACTGTGCGTAACCAAAACGACAATAACGAACATTATCCGTCATACGGACGCTTCCGTTTTGTTCGGAATCGCACGTAGCGGACAATTCTCATTCATGCGGCATCGGCACGACAGATGCGGCGACGGATGCTGCATGCAGAACCGGTTGTTCTCTCATGTTCGCGAGGCGCTGTCAAGACTGGTGTATCGTTCCGGTTTGCGTATCATTGGCCGCTTGACTTCCTGAATCACCTCATCACGCCTGCACCAATGCTGCCATCCATCGAACAACGCCTCGCCCTCGAACTCTCCGCCAAGCCAGCCCAGGTGGCGGCCGCCGTCGCCCTGCTGGACGAAGGCGCCACGGTCCCCTTCATCGCCCGCTACCGCAAGGAGGCGACCGGCGGCCTGGACGACATCCAGCTGCGCCTGCTGGAAGAGCGCCTGCGCTACCTGCGCGAGCTGGAAGACCGGCGCGCCGCGATCATCGCCTCGATCACCGAGCAGAACAAGATGACGCCGGAGCTGCTCGACGCCGTCACCCACGCCGAGGACAAGACCCGCCTCGAAGACCTCTACCTGCCCTACAAGCAGAAGCGCCGCACCAAGGCGCAGATCGCGATCGAGGCCGGCCTGGCGCCGCTGGCCGACAGCCTGCTGGCCGATCCTTCCCTGAATCCCGAGGAAGCGGCAGGCGCCTACCTGCGCGAAGCCTTCACCAACGCCGACGGCGGCGCCAATCCCGGCGTGCCGGACACCAAGGCCGCGCTCGACGGCGCGCGCCAGATCCTGATGGAGCGCTTCGCCGAAGACGCCGAACTGCTGCAGTCCCTGCGCGAATACGTGCAGGAGCACGGCGTGGTCGAGTCCAAGGTGGTGGCGGGCAAGGAAGACGAAGGCGAGAAGTTCGCCGACTACTTCGATTATTCGGAACCGCTGTCCAGCGTGCCCTCGCACCGCGCGCTGGCCCTGATGCGCGGCCGCCGCGAAGGCGTGCTGGACGTGACCCTGCGCCTCGATTCGGAACCGGAAAAACCAAAGTGGGACGCGCCCCACAATCCCTGCGAAGGCCGCATCGCCGCGCGCTTCGGCATCAAGGGCGCGGGCCGCCCGGCCGACAAGTGGCTGCTCGACACCGCCCGCTGGACCTGGCGCGTGAAAAGCTTCATGTACATCGAGACCGAACTAATGGGCGCCCTGCGCGAAAAAGCCGAGCTGGACGCCATCCAGGTCTTCGCCCGCAACCTGAAGTCGCTCCTGCTGGCCGCGCCGGCCGGCCCGCGCGCCACCATGGGCCTGGACCCGGGCCTGCGCACCGGCGTCAAGGTCGCCGTGGTCGACGCCACCGGCAAGGTGGTCGACACCGCCACCGTCTACCCGCACCAGCCGCGCAACGACTGGGACGGCGCCCTGCACGTCCTCGGCCAGCTGGCCGCGAAGCACAAGGTGTCCCTGGTCTCGATCGGCAACGGCACCGCCTCGCGCGAGACCGACAAGCTGGCCCAGGACCTGATCAAGCAGAATCCGGAACTCAAGCTGACCAAGATCGTCGTGTCGGAAGCCGGCGCCTCGGTCTACTCGGCCTCGGAATTCGCCTCGCGCGAACTGCCGGAGCTGGACGTGTCGCTGCGCGGCGCGGTGTCGATCGCGCGCCGCCTGCAGGACCCATTGGCGGAACTGGTGAAGATCGATCCGAAATCCATCGGCGTCGGCCAGTACCAGCACGACGTGTCGCAGACCCAGCTCGCACGCTCGCTCGACGCGGTGGTGGAGGATTGCGTGAACGCGGTCGGCGTGGATGTGAATACCGCCTCGGCGCCGCTGCTGGCGCGCGTCTCGGGCCTGTCGTCCAGCGTGGCGCAAAGCATCGTCACCTACCGCGACATGAAGGGCGCTTTTGCCTCGCGCGCGGCGCTGAAGGCGGTGCCGCGCCTGGGCGACAAGACCTTCGAGCAGGCGGCCGGCTTCCTGCGCGTGATGGGCGGCGACAACCCGCTCGACGCCTCGGCGGTCCACCCGGAATCCTATCCGGTCGTGGAAAAAATCCTGGCCGACATCAAGCGCGACATGAAGGCGGTGATCGGCGACGCATCGCTGATCAAGAGCCTGAACCCGGCCAAGTACGCGGACGAGAAGTTCGGCGTGCCGACCGTGACCGACATCCTGAAGGAACTGGAAAAGCCGGGGCGCGACCCGCGTCCGGAATTCACCACCGCCACCTTCAAGGAAGGCGTGGAAGAGCTCAGCGACCTGCGTCCGGACATGATCCTGGAAGGCGTGGTGACCAACGTGGCGGCCTTCGGGGCGTTTGTCGACATCGGCGTGCACCAGGACGGCCTGGTGCACATCTCGGCCCTGTCGAACACCTTCGTCAAGGACCCGCACACGGTGGTCAAGGCCGGCCAGGTGGTGAAGGTCAAGGTGCTGGAAGTGGACGTCAAGCGCAAGCGCATCGCCCTCACCATGCGCCTGAGCGACAGCGCGCCGGCGCCGGGTTCACGGCCGGAGCAGCGCGGCGACCGCAACGACGGCAAGCGCCTCGCCCAGCACCAGCAGCGCCAGCAGCGTGAAGGAGGCGGTAGCGCCCCACCGTCCGGCAATGCGATGGCGGCCGCCTTCGCCAAGCTGCGCAAATAAGGAGCAGGCCATGATCACGCTCGGCAGCGCCGATCCCGACAGCCCCGACGCACTGGTGCTGCTCGCGGAGCTCGGCGCCGCCCTGAGCGCGATCACGGGCGACAGCGGCGCCGCTTCCTTCGATCCCCAGGACGTGCGCGGCCCGCGCTCGGTCTTCCTGGTGGCGCGCGACGACCAGGGCGTGGCGGTCGGCTGCGGCGCCCTGCGTCCCTTGACGCCCGACGTGGCGGAATTCAAGCGCATGTACGCGCGCCCGGGCAGCGGCGCGGGCAAGAATATCCTGGCGGCGCTGGAATGGCATGCCGTGATCTTCGGCTACAGCGAGGTGTGGCTGTCGACGCGCCGTGTCAACCGGCGCGCCATGGATTTCTACCGCCGCAACGGCTACGTGCCGGTGCCGGCCTACGGAAAATACGTGGGAAGCCAGGTGTCGGCCTGCCTCGGCCGCTGGCTCTGAAGTGGCTCCAAGGCGCGGATTGCCGCTTACTTGAGGAAGACCCCGAGCAGGTAGATCGACAGGCAGCCGAAGCCGATCAGGAGCATGTGCTTCTGCGCCATGGCGGGACGGCCGGTCTTCTTCACGTGCAGGGCGTCGCGCACCAGCAATGCCGCATAGACCAGGGCCGCGACACCGGACAGGATGCCGCCGATGCTCGCGTGCGAAATGCCGGTGACGATGTTGATGATGCCGGGGATGCCGAGCAGCGTGGCGATGACGAGGTTCATGCCCGTCGAGGGGCCGCGGTTGGGGGGTTGTTGCATGGTGCAGCTCCGGTTGGCGTCAAAACCGGGCGATCATACCGCAAGCCAAGGGCCGCGTCAGCCGAACACCCGCAGCGCCGTGCCGAAGACATTGACCAGAAAACTGCCCACCGCCAGGCCAAAGCAAATGTAGCCGACCAGGATCACCCGCGCCAGCGGACCGGTCGCAAAAAACACCTCCTCGCCCATGCGCAACCAGATGCCTTCGATGAAGTCGTACAGTGAAGGGATCCCGAAGAAAGCCGCGAGCACCCACATGAAGGTAGGCGACATGGTGGTAAAAGGAGTTTGCTTCCTATTCGAGACTGGTGAGGATCGGGAGATGATAGCGCATTGTAGGACACGGTTCTTTTCTAAAATCAACATCAAGCCGGCGGCGGCCTGCGGGACGACTCCCGTCAATTCTTATAGAATGTCGCCATCAACCCATTTCCCCCCAAAGGCAGAACAAATGAGCGACGTACAAACCTGGATCAAAGAAACCGTGACCAACACCCCGGTCGTGCTGTTCATGAAGGGCACCGCCCAGTTCCCGCAGTGCGGCTTCTCCGGCCGCGCCATCCAGATCCTGAAGGCATGCGGCGTGGACAACATCGCCACCGTCAACGTGCTGGAAGACGCGGAAGTCCGCCAGGGCATCAAGGACTACTCGAACTGGCCGACCATCCCGCAACTCTACGTGCGCGGCGAATTCATCGGCGGTTCGGACATCATGAACGAGATGTACGAATCGGGCGAACTGCAAACCCTGCTGCAGAATGGCTGACCGCCCGCGCCGGATCATCGTCGCCATCACCGGCGCGACCGGCGCAACCTATGGCGTGCAGCTGCTGCGGCGGCTGGACGCCACTCCCGGCGTCGAGACCCACCTGGTCGTTTCCGACGCCGCTACCCTCACCCTGCACCAGGAACTGGGCCTGCAGCGGCGCGACGCCGAGGCCCTGGCCCACGTCGTGCACCGCAACCGCGACATCGGCGCCTCGATCGCCAGCGGTTCGTTCCAGGTCGACGGCATGGTGATCGCGCCCTGCTCCATGAAGACCCTGGCGGCCGTGGCCCATGGCCTGTCGGATAACCTGGTCACGCGCGCGGCGGACGTGATGCTGAAGGAGCGCCGGCGCCTGGTGCTGATGGTGCGCGAGACGCCCTTCAACCTGGCCCACCTGCGCAACATGACGGCCGTGACCGAAATGGGCGGCATCGTATTTCCGCCCCTGCCCAGCTTTTACCACCGGCCGGCGTCGATCGAGGAAATGGTCGAGCACAGTGTCGACCGGGTGATGGATTTGCTTGGGCTTGAGAATGCCCACGCCGCCCGCTGGAGCGGCATGAAGGCTGCGCCGGACGCCTGAGCGGCTTGCCCAGGCCGGGACTTCGGGCCAACCCGCCAGGGGTCAGCGTTTTTCTTCGAACAGGTCGTTGTCGGCCTTTTTCAGCTCACGTGCTTCTTCGATCATCCGCCGCCGGGCGTTGCGTTCTCGCATGACCTCGGCGTGGCGCGCCGCCGTCATTGGCGGTGCTGTCATCAGTTCCTTGAGCTGAGCGGTATTGGCGTAGTTGTTTCGCATGCGGCAGCTGCTCCTTGACGTGACGGGTGGCGAAAACCGCTGCCACCTGTAATGGATTATGACCCAGATCGCAGGTTTGTGCGGCCCCGGCTTCACGAAAAGTGCACTACGACAACGTCCGACAGACCTGCCTTATTTTTGATCTGTCTTCTGGTGGTGCATGCGCACCAGCATGCGGATGAACTCACGCGCCAGCTGGCGGTGGTGTTCGTCCAGGCGTTGCAGGTCGGCGATCAGCTTGACATCGGCCGACTCGAAGCGCGCGGCGCCATTGGCGCCGGATTCCGCGTTGGCAGCCTGCTCGCCGCCGCCAAAGCGCAGCCAGTCGGCAGGCACACCTAGCCACTGGGCGATCATGCGCAGCTTTTCCTGGGTCGGGATCGCCTCGCCCACCAGCCACTTGCGGGCCGCGTGCACCGTGATCGGACGTCCTTCAAAGCGAATATTGAATTCCCGCGCCAGCCGGGTCGGACTGTCGGGAGAATAGTGTGCGTTTTTCAGGGCCTGCTGCAGTCGCTCGCTGAAGCTCTCCCGTTCATTCGTCGAATTCATTTGGAAACTACTTAATGTTGCGTAAGCGGACGGCAAGCTCTCTACTGATGAGCAGGCCTCGGGTCAATCATACCCCTAAAAAGTAACAAAGATGTGATTTTTTAAGAGAATTTTCGGTAATGCAACGATTACTGACGGCAACTCACGGAAGTATAAACCTTCCAAAAAATGTAGCCTAACTGAAATATTCGAAGAACGCCGCACGATTTGCAGCTTGTTACATAGGATGTATTTACTAAATTTTAATAGAACTACAGTTACAATTTGTTGGGAACAGACTGAAAACGTATGACGTCATTCATGCTGTTTATTCGCAGCAAGACACCATCTCGCCACAGCTTGTGCAGGTGGGCCAGCGCCTCGCCCAGCGCAAAGCTGAGCTGGTGGGCGTCGAGCTGGCGCCGGAACATGATGGGCACGATGTCCACCGCCGACTTCGGTTCGGCACAGGCCGCCACCACCTCGGCCAGGCGCGCCTCGTGGTGCGCGCGCAACTGGGCGATGCGGGTATGCAGTCCGCGGAAGGGCTTGCCGTGGGCGGGCAGCACCAGGGTGTCCTCCGGCAGGCCGGCAAACTTGCCGAGCGAGTCGAGGTAGAGCTGGAGCGGGTTGCCTTCCGGCTCGACCGCGAATACCGAGACATTGGTCGAAATGCGTGGCAGCACCATGTCGCCCGAGACCAGCACCTTCAGTTCTTCCGAATACAGCGAGGCGTGTTCGGGCGAATGGCCGAAGCCGGTGATCACGCGCCAGCCGTGGCGGCCGATCTTCACCTCGTCTCCGTCCTGCAGCCGGGTATACGAAGCGGGTACCGCCGGCACCAGGCTCGGATAGTAATTGCGGCGGCTGCGCATCTGCTCCAGCAGCGCCGGGTCGGTCAGGCCATGGCGTTCGAAATGCGGAATGGCCGAGGGCCCGTCCACGCCAGGCAGCGCCGCCGCCATCATGCGCGCGAAAGCGAATTCGCCGGTGGTGGTCCAGAACGGCGCCCCGAAGCGCTCGCACAGCCAGCCGGACAGGCCGACGTGGTCGGGATGGCAATGGGTGGCGATCACGCGCACCAGCGGTTCGCCCGCCAGGCCCTCGGCCAGCACCTGTTCCCAGGCGGCGCGGGTGGCGTCGGTGCCGGCGCCGCAGTCGACCAGGCTCCAGCCTTGCCGGCCCTCCTGCTCGTCCTCCAGCAGCCACAGGTTGATGTGGTCCAACGCGAACGGCAGTGGCATGCGCGCCCAGCGCAGCCCGGGAAGGATCTCGTGCAGCGCGCCGGGCGCGGGAATGGTGTCGCCAAAAGGATAGGCGAGCTGGGACTCGAGCGGGTTCATGGAAATCTTTCGTGTTCGTGGAAAGGCGGGCGCGCTACAATGCGATTGACGTTGACGTAAACGGAAAATGGCATCGACGATTTTAAGCGATTCCGTGTTTTGAGACTTTTTGACCGCCACCGCACACCATGGCCACCTACACCATCGCCGAACTGGCACGCGAATTCGACATCACCGCCCGCGCGATCCGCTTCTATGAAGACCAGGGCCTGCTCAGCCCCAAGCGCGAAGGCGTCGGCGGACGCAACCGTGTGTATACCCCGCGCGACCGCACCCGGCTCAAGCTGACCCTGCGCGGCAAGCGCCTGGGCCTGACCTTGTCCGAGATCAAAAGCATCGTCGACATGTACGAGTCGCCGAAGGACACCCATGCCCAGATCAACCGCTTCCTGGGCGTGCTGGCCCAGCAGCGCGTGACTTTGGAACAACAGCGCGCCGATATCGAGATGGCGCTGGAAGAAATTTCCGCCCATGAAGACGAATGCCGCCGCCTGCTGCTCGAAAATGAGGCGGACCGCAGCGCGGCATAAGGGTATGGGGCCGGCCGTCGGGCCCCTTTTTTTGCGCCTTAGTTGACGTTTACGTTAACGTCACAGACGAGTATGATTCAGGCTCCTGCTCAACCACCGTTCATCGTGAGGACGACATGCTGCATCTCCCAGGCTTGACCTTTGACCATGGCGAAGACATCGCCGCACTGCGCGAAGCAGTCCAACAGTTCGCCGCAGCCGAAATCGCACCGCGCGCTGCGGAGATCGACCACACCGACCAGTTCCCGATGGACCTGTGGAAGAAGATGGGCGAGCTGGGCCTGCTGGGCATCACCGTCGGCGAGGAATACGGCGGCGCCAACATGGGCTACCTGGCCCACATCGTCGCCATGGAAGAGATCTCGCGCGCCTCGGCGTCGGTCGGCCTGTCCTACGGCGCCCACTCGAACCTGTGCGTCAACCAGATCAAGCGCAACGGCAACGAAGAGCAGAAGCGCAAGTACCTGCCCAAGCTGATCTCGGGCGAGCACGTGGGCGCCCTGGCGATGTCCGAGCCGAATGCCGGTTCCGACGTGGTCAGCATGAAGCTCAAGGCCGAGCTGAAGGGCGACCGCTACGTCCTGAACGGCACCAAGATGTGGATCACCAACGGCCCGGACGCCGACACCCTGGTGGTCTACGCCAAGACCGACCTGGAAGCCGGCCCGCGCGGCATGACCGCCTTCCTGATCGAAAAGGGCTTCAAGGGCTTCTCGATCGCACAAAAGCTGGACAAGCTGGGCATGCGCGGCTCGCACACCGGCGAGCTGGTGTTCCAGGATTGCGAAGTGCCGGTCGAGAACGTGCTGGGCGGCGTCGGCAAGGGCGTCAACGTGCTGATGTCGGGCCTGGACTTCGAGCGCACCGTGCTGTCGGGCGGTCCGCTGGGCATCATGTCGGCCTGCATGGACGTGGTCGTGCCTTATATCCACGAGCGCAAGCAGTTCGGCCAGGCCATCGGTGAATTCCAGCTGATGCAGGGCAAGATCGCCGACATGTATTCGACCATGATGGCTTGCCGCGCGTACGTGTACGCCGTGGGCCAGGCCTGCGACCGTGCGACTTTGCCGGAACAGGTGCGCGCCCTGCGCAAGGACGCCGCCGGCGCCATCCTGTACAGCGCCGAGAAGGCGACCTGGATGGCTGGCGAGGCGATCCAGACCCTGGGCGGCAATGGCTACATCAACGAATACCCGGTCGGCCGCCTGTGGCGCGACGCCAAGCTGTACGAGATCGGCGCGGGCACCAGCGAAATCCGCCGCATGCTGATCGGGCGTGAGCTGTTTGGCGAGACGATGTAAGACGGCGTTCGGTTGGCAGTATTCCATCGCTAACCCATGCACCGTCATCCCCACGCAGGCGGGGATGACGGGTCGAAGCTGACGATCCTTGATACTGCTGCACTGCACAAGTTGCCGTAGAATGTCCGCTCCCGGACCCGCGCGAGACGAACGATGACACAAGTTGCGTTCCCCAAACTGCTGTCTTCCCAGATCGCATTCGATATCGCGCGCACCATCCTGGACGGCTTCGACAAGCACTACCGCCTGTTCCGCCAGGCCAGCCAGCAGGCCAAGCGCCTGTTCGAGCAGGCCGACTGGCCCACCGCCCAGCAGGCCGCGCGGGCGCGCATCGGCTACTACGACCAGCGCGTGCAGGAATGCGTGCAGACGCTCGAGGACGACTACGCCCCCGAGGATCTCACCGACCGCGTCTGGCGCGAGATCAAGCTGCACTACATCGGCCTGCTCGCCGGCCACAAGCAGCCGGAACTGGCCGAGACCTTCTTCAATTCGGTCAGCTGCCAGATCCTGCACCGCACCTACTATCACAACGACTACATCTTCGTGCGCCCGGTGATATCGACCGAGTACATCGAGACCGAGGAGCTGCAGCCCACCTACCGCGTCTACTACCCGGCGGCGGACGGCCTGCGCTTCGCGCTCAAGCGCATCGTCACCAACTTCCAGCTCGACGCGGACTTCGTCGACCTCGACCGCGACGTTCGACTGGTCGAGGCGCGCATGACGGAAAAATTCGGGCTGGACAGGCCGGAGCCGAACCTGCAGTTCCAGGTGCTCTCCAGCCTGTTCTTCCGCAACAAGGGCGCCTACATCGTCGGCCGCGTGATCAACGGCGCGCGCGAGTATCCGTTCGTGATTCCGGTGCTGCACCAGCGCAAGGGCCGGCTGGTGCTCGACACCGTGCTGACCGACCAGGAACAGATCGTCATCCTGTTCTCCTTCACGCGCGCCTATTTTTTGGTGGACATGGAAGTGCCCTCGGCCTACGTGACCTTCCTGCGCGGCTGCATGCCCAGGAAGGCCAGGAGCGAGATCTACACCATCCTGGGCCTGCAAAAGCAGGGCAAGGCCCTGTTCTACCGCGACTTCCTGCAGCACCTGAAGCACAGCTCGGACGAGTTCCGCATCGCGCCCGGCATCCGCGGCCTGGTGATGCTGGTGTTCGAGCTGCCGTCCTTCCCTTACGTGTTCAAGGTGATCAAGGACTACTACCCGCCCCCGAAGGACACCACGCGCGCCCAGGTCAAGGAAAAATACCTGCTGGTGAAGTACCACGACCGCGTGGGCCGCATGGCCGACACGCTCGAGTACTCGAACGTGGCCTTCCCGCTGGCGCGCTTTTCCGAGGAACTGCTCGACGAGCTCAACAAGTACGCGCCCTCGCTGGTCGAGATCGAGGGCGAATGCATCGTCATCCGCCACCTCTACATCGAGCGCCGCATGGTGCCGCTGAACCTGTTCCTGGCCGACGCCCAGCAACAGGGCAAGCAGGAGCTGGTCGAACATGGCATCATCGAATACGGCAATGCCATCAAGGACCTGGTCGCGGCGAATATCTTCCCCGGCGACATGCTGTACAAGAATTTCGGCGTGACCCGCCACGGCCGCGTCGTGTTCTACGACTACGATGAAATCGAGTACCTCACCGACTGCAATTTCCGCGACATCCCGCAGGCGCGCAACGAAGAGGACGAGATGGCCTCGGAACCCTGGTACCCGATCGGCAAGCACGACGTGTTTCCGGAACAGTTTGGCCGTTTCCTCCTTGGAAATCCGGCCATTCGCCACCATTTCATGCAGCATCACGCGGATCTCTTGACCCGCGATTATTGGCAATCGCACAAGGACCGCATCCTGGAAGGCGTGGTCGAAGACGTCTTCCCTTATCCCCAGCAGATCCGTTTCTGTCACGAAGCAAACCCCACCACGGCGCCGCATGCCGCGCATGCATCGCCACCCTCTATGGAGAACCTACACAATGAATGATCCAGTCGTTATCGTCGGCGCCGCCCGCACCCCGATGGGCGCCTTCCAGGGCGATTTTTCCTCGAAAACGGCGAGCGACCTCGGCGCGGTGGCGATCAAGGCCGCGGTGGAGCGCGCCGGCGTCGCGGCGGACGCCGTGGAACACGTCTACTTCGGTAACTGCCTGATGGCGGGCCAGGGCCAGGCCCCGGCGCGCCAGGCCCTGATCAAGGCCGGCCTGCCGCTGTCGACCGGCGCCGTGACCCTGTCCAAGATGTGCGGTTCGGCCATGCAGGCCGCGATCTTCGCCCACGACCAGCTGGTCGCCGGCAGCGCCGACGTGGTCGTCGCGGGCGGCATGGAATCGATGACCAATGCGCCCTACCTGATCCCGAAGGCGCGCGGCGGCTACCGCATCGGCCACGCGCCGATGTTCGACCACATGATGCTCGACGGCCTGGAAGACGCCTATTCGCGCAACGAGAAAACCGGTGAAGGCCGTTCGATGGGCACCTTCGCCGAAGAGTGCGTGGCCACCTACCAGTTCTCGCGCGAAGAGCAGGACAACTTCGCGATCGAATCGGTCAAGCGCGCCCAGGCCGCCAACAACGAAGGCTGGTTCGGCTGGGAAGTGGCGCCGGTCTCGGTCGCCACCCGTACCGGCGAACTGGTGGTCGAGAAGGACGAAGGCCCGATGAAGGCCAAGGTCGACAAGATCCCGTCGCTCAAGCCGGCCTTCAAGAAGGACGGCACCGTGACCGCCGCCTCGTCCTCGTCGATCAACGACGGCGCCGCCGCGCTGGTGATGATGCGTGAATCGAAGGCCAAGGAACTGGGCCTGACCCCGATCGCGCGCGTGATCGGCCACGCCACCCACGCCCAGGAACCGAACCTGTTCACCACCGCCCCGATCGGCGCGATGCAGAAGCTGTTCAAGAAGACCGGCTGGAAGGCGAGCGACGTCGACCTGTTCGAGATCAACGAAGCCTTCGCCGCGGTGCCGATGGCCGCCATGCGCGACCTCGACATCCCGCACAGCAAGGTCAACATCCACGGCGGCGCCTGCGCCCTGGGCCACCCGATCGGCGCCTCGGGCGCGCGCATCATCGTCACCCTGCTGGGCGCGCTGAAGCGCACCGGCGGCAAGCGCGGCGTGGCTTCGCTGTGCATCGGCGGCGGCGAAGCGACCGCGATGGCGGTCGAGCTGGTGTAAGGTAGTTGCGTAGGGTGGGGGGGGGGGGGGGCGGCGGCGGGGGGGGCCCCC
>NZ_JAGPWC010000063.1 GCF_018119405.1 Massilia sp. ST3
TGGCGACCGCCGAGCAGGCCGACATCCCGGTCACGCTCGAGGCGCTGGGCACGGTGGTGCCGGCCGCCACGGCCACGGTGCGGCCGCAGGTATCGGGCGTGATCCAGAAGATCCACTTCAGCGAAGGGCAGATGGTGAAGGAGGGCCAGGTACTGGCCAGCATCGACCCGCGCTCCTTCGAGATGGCCCTGATGCAGGCGCGCGGCCAGCGCCAGCGCGACGAGGCCCAGCTGGAGAGCGCCCGCGTCACCCTGGCGCGCTACCGCACCCTGCTGGAGCAGGATTCGATCGCACGCCAGGAAGTCGACACCCAGGCCGCGCTGGTCAAGCAGCTCGAGGGCACGGTCATGACCGACCGCGCCTCGGAAGGCACGGCGCGCCTGAACCTGGGCTATGCCTCGGTCAAGGCGCCGATCAGCGGCCGGGTGGGCCTGCGCACGGTCGACATCGGCAACCTGGTAGGCAGCGGCGACGCCAACGGCATCGCCGTGATCACCCAGCTCTCGCCGATCGACGTCGAATTCACGGTGCCGCAGGACCAGCTGCCGGCGCTGCAGTCGCGCATCGCGGCCAAGGCGAAACTGCCGGCAACGGCGCTGGACCGCACCCGCACCCAGGAACTGGCCACCGGCGCCTTCAGCGCGCTCGACAACCAGGTCGACGTCCAGACCGGCACCGTGCGCGCCAAGGCCCGCTTCGCGAACGCCGACGGCAAGCTCTTCCCCAGCCAGTTCGTCAACCTGCGCCTGCAGGTGAACACGATCGAGGATGCGGTCGTGGTGCCGGTGACGGCGCTGCGGCACGGGGCGAACGGGGACTTCGTGTATGTGCTGAATGCGAAGGACAAGACGGTCTCGCTGCGTAACGTGACGCGGGGCGAGGCGACGGTGGACAAGGTGCAGGTCAGGACCGGATTGAAGGCGGGCGAGCAGGTGATTACGGAAGGCGCGGACCGCCTGCGTGACGGGGCCAAGGTCAACGTGCCGGGTGATCGTCCGGCCGGGGCCGGACAACGGCAGGGGCGCGGGCAGGGCGAAGGCCGCCAGCGCCAGGGAGCGCAGCAATGAACGAGCGAGTCCGACCCGCGCCCCCTGAGTCGTCGTTCCGGCGAAGGCCGGAAACCAAGTTCGTCGAGCAGTCGGGTACGCATGCGAACTTGGATTCCCGCCTGCGCGGGAACGACGGGATGAAGGGCGCGTGGCAATGAGCCCCTCCGCCCCCTTCATCCACCGGCCGGTCGCGACAGCCCTCCTGATGCTGGCCATCGTCCTGGCCGGCCTGGTCGGCTACCGCTTCCTGCCCCTGTCCGCGCTGCCCCAGGTCGACTTCCCGACCATCCAGGTGCAGACCCTGTACCCCGGCGCCAGCCCCGAAGTGATGGCGCGCACCGTCACCGCGCCGCTGGAGCGCCAGTTCGGCCAGATGTCCGGCCTGACCCGCATGAGCTCCACCAGCGCCGCCGGCGTTTCGGTGGTCACCCTGCAGTTCGGCCTGGGCCAGACCCTGGACGTGGCCGAGCAGGAAGTGCAGGCCGCGATCAACGCGGGCGGCTCGCTGCTGCCGACCGACCTGCCGGCGCCGCCGGTCTACGCCAAGGTGAATCCGGCCGACGCGCCGGTGCTGACGCTCGCGATCACCTCCGACACGCTGCCGCTGACCGAGGTGCAGAACCTGGTCAACACCCGCCTGGCCCTGAAGATCAGCCAGGTCTCGGGCGTCGGCCTGGTCACGCTCTCGGGCGGCCAGCGCCCGGCGGTGCGGATCCAGGCCGATACCGAGGCGCTGGCTTCCTATGGCCTGGGCCTGGACAGCCTGCGCAGCGCCATCACGGCGGCCAACGCCAACAGCGCCAAGGGCAGCTTCGACGGCCCCACGCGCTCATATGCGATCAACGCCAACGACCAGCTGCTCACGGTCCCCGACTACAAGAACCTGATTGTCGCCTACCGGAATGGCGCGCCGGTCAAGCTGGAGGAAGTGGCGCGGGTGGTCGACAGCGCCGAGAACGTGCGCCTGGGCGCCTGGGCCAACATGAAGCCGGCCATCATCCTGAACGTGCAGCGCCAGCCTGGCGCCAACGTGATCGCCACCGTGGACGGCATCAAGGAACGCCTGCCCGAGCTGCAGGCCGGCCTGCCGGCCTCGGTACGCATGGACGTGCTGAGCGACCGCACCGCCGGCATCCGCGCCTCGGTCGAGCACGTGCAGATCGAGCTGCTGCTGGCGGTGGTGCTGGTGGTGCTGGTGATCTTCGCCTTCCTGCACAGCCTGCGCGCCACCGTGATCGCCAGCCTGGCGGTGCCGATTTCCTTGATCGGCAGCTTCGGCATCATGTACCTGCTCGGCTACAGCCTGAACAACCTGTCGCTGATGGCGCTGACCATCGCCACCGGCTTCGTGGTCGACGACGCCATCGTCATGATCGAGAACATCGCGCGCTACATCGAAGAGGGCGAGAAGCCGATGGCCGCGGCGCTGAAGGGCGCCACCCAGATCGGCTTCACCATCATTTCGCTGACCGTGTCCCTGATCGCGGTCCTGATTCCGCTGCTGTTCATGGGCGACGTGGTGGGCCGCCTGTTCCGCGAATTCGCGGTGACCCTGGCGATCACGATCCTGATCTCGGCCGTGGTGTCCCTGACCCTGGTGCCGATGATGGCGGCGCGCTGGCTGCGCGCCCACGAGGACGAGCACCCGGGCCGGCTGGCGCGCAAGACCCAGGCCTTCTTCGACCGGGTGATCGAGCGCTACGACGTGCTTCTTTCCTGGGTGCTGGCGCGCCAGGGCCTGACCCTGGTCGTGGCGCTCGGCACCCTGGTGCTGACCGCGCTGCTGTGGGCGGTGATCCCGAAAGGCCTGTTTCCGACCCAGGACACCGGCCAGCTGCAGGCGCGCCTGGAAACCCGCCAGTCGATCTCCTACCGCGACATGGCGGCCCTGCAGCAGGCCGCGGCGCGCGAGATCCTGCGCGACCCAGAAGTCGCCTCGCTCAGCTCCTACGTGGGCGTGGACGCGGCCAACAACACCATGCTGCACACCGGGACCATGCTGATCAACCTGAAGGCGGACCGTGGCGACCAGGAAGAGACCATCGAGCGCCTGCGCGCGCGCGTGGCGAACGTGGCGGGCGTGACCCTCTACCTGCAGCCGACCCAGGACCTGACCATCGATGCCGAGAGTGGCCCGACGCAGTACCGCCTGTCGATCGAAGGCGCCGACAGCGCCACCGTCAATCAATGGGCGCACAAGCTGGTCGAGAAGATGCGCACCCTGAAGCAGCTGCGCAACGCCACCACCGACGCCGGCGCACAAGGCGCCGCCGCCTTCATCGACATCGACCGCGACACCGCCTCGCGCCTGGGCGTGACGGCCGCCTCGATCGACGACGCCCTGTACAGCGCCTTCGGCCAGCGCATCGTCTCGACCATCTTCACCGAGACCAACCAGTATCGCGTCATCCTCGAAGCGGAACAGGACCAGGCCATGTCCCTGGACGCCCTCGCCAACCTGCAGCTGCGCACCAGCTCCGGCCAGCCGACGCCCTTGTCGGCGGTGGCCACCATCTCCGAGCGCCAGGCGCCGCTCCAGGTCACCCACGTGGCCCAGTACCCGGCGGCCACGGTCGGCTTCGACACCGCCTCCGGCGTCTCCTTGGGGCAGGCGGTCGATGCCATCCGGGTAGCGGCCGAAGAGATCAGGATGCCGGCCTCGGTCAGCATGACTTTCCTCGGCGCCTCCGGCGCCTACCAGGCCTCGCTGTCCAACCAGCTGTGGCTGATCCTGGCGGCCGTGGTCTGCGTCTACATCGTGCTGGGCGTGCTCTACGAGAGCTACATCCACCCGCTCACCATCCTGTCGACCCTGCCTTCCGCCGGGGTGGGCGCGCTGCTGGCGCTGTGGGTGACGGGGCAGGGGCTGGGCGTGATCGGCATTATCGGCATCATCCTCCTGATCGGCATCGTCAAGAAGAACGCCATCATGATGATCGACTTCGCCATCGAGGCCGAGCGCGACCAGGGCAAGTCGCCGCTCGATGCGATCCGCCAGGCCGCGCTGCTGCGTTTCCGCCCGATCCTGATGACGACCCTGGCGGCCCTGTTCGCCGCGGTCCCGCTGATGTTCGGCTGGGGCGAAGGCGCCGAGCTGCGCCGGCCCCTGGGCCTGGCCATTTTCGGCGGCCTGATTGTCAGCCAGCTGCTGACCCTGTTCACCACACCGGTGATCTACCTGGCCTTCGACCGCGCCGCGCGCCGCTGGTCCGGCAAGGCTCCCCATCAACCAAGCGAGGCCGGGGCATGAACCTCTCGCGCCCCTTCGTCGAGCGCCCGATCGCGACGGTCCTGCTGACCCTGGGGATCGCGCTGGCCGGCATCGCCGCCTTCTTCGTGCTGCCGGTCTCGCCGCTGCCGCAGGTCGACTACCCGACCATCTCGGTGTCGGCCTCGCTGCCCGGCGCCAGCCCGGAGACCATGGCCTCGAGCGTGGCCACGCCGCTCGAGCGCCGCCTTGGCACCATCGCCGGCGTCAACGAAATGACCTCCAGCAGCAGCACGGGCTCGACCCGGGTCAGCCTGCAGTTCGACCTGAACCGCAAGATCGACTCGGCCGCGCGCGAGGTGCAGGCCGCCATCAACGCGGCCCGCGCCGACCTGCCGGCCACCTTGCGCAGCAACCCGACCTACCGCAAGGCCAATCCTTCCGACGCCCCGGTCATCATCCTGGCATTGACGTCCAAGACCCGCACGCCGGGCCAGATCTACGAGTCGGTGTCGAACATCGTGCAGCAGCGCCTGGCCCAGGTGAAGGGCGTGGGCGAGGTCGAGATCGGCGGCGGCTCGCTGCCGGCGGTGCGCATCGAGCTGGTGCCTTACTCGCTCAACCGCTACGGCGTGTCGGCCGAGGATGTGCGCGCGGCGATCCAGGCCAGCAACCCGAACCGGCCCAAGGGCGTGATCGAGGGTGGCGGCACGCGCTTCCAGATCTATTCGCAGCCGGCCATGACGGGCAACGGCCGCAGCGCCGCCGACTACCGCGACCTGGTGGTGGCCTGGCGCGACGGCGCCGCGATCCGCCTGCGCGACGTGGCCGAGGTCATCGACGGGCCCGAGAACATCAACACCATTGGCCTGTTCAACGGCCAGCCCGCCGTCATCGTGCTCGTGACGCGCCAGCCGGACGCCAACGTGATCGAGACCGTGGACGGCGTGCGCGCGCTGCTGCCCTCGCTCCAGGCCCAGCTCCCGGGCGACGTGAGCCTGCAGGTGGCCTCCGACCGCACCAACTCGATCCGCTCCTCGCTGCACGAGATCGAATTCACCCTGCTGCTGTCGATCCTGCTGGTGGTGCTGGTGGTGAGCGTGTTCCTGCGCAGCGTGCGCGCCACCGTGGTGCCGGCGGTGGCCACCGTGGTTTCGCTGCTGGGCACCTTCGGCGTCATGTACCTGCTGGGATTCTCGCTGAATAACCTGTCGCTGATGGCGCTGACGGTGGCCACCGGCTTCGTGGTCGACGACGCCATCGTGGTGCTGGAAAACACCAGCCGCCACATCGAGCAGGGCATGGACCGCATGAAGGCCGCGCTGCTGGGCGCGCGCGAGGTCGGCTTCACCGTGCTGTCGATCTCGCTGTCGCTGGTGGCGGTCTTCATTCCGCTGCTGTTCATGGGCGGGCAGGTGGGGCGGCTGTTCCGCGAATTCGCCGTCACCCTGTCGGCGGCGGTCATGATTTCGCTGGTGATCTCGCTGACCACCACGCCGATGATGTGCGCCTGGCTGCTGCGCAGGAATGACAAAGAGCGCGACAAGGAGCGCAAGCCGGGGCGCCTGGCGCGCTGGTCGGAGAGAGGTTTCGGGCGCGTGCTGCGCGCCTACGAGCATTCTCTCGACTGGGCGCTGGACAGCAAGCTGCTGGTCATGTTCAGCCTGGTGTTCGTGATCGGCCTGAACGTCTACCTGTTCGCGGCCGCGCCCAAGGGTTTCTTCCCGCAGCAGGACACGGGCCAGATCAGCGGCGGCATCCGCGCCGACCAGAGCATCTCCTTCCAGGCCATGCAGGCCAAGATGCGCCAGCTGGTCAACATCATCAAGCGCGACCCGGCGGTGGACACGGTAGTCGGCTTCACCGGCGGCGGGCGCGCCGGCGGCGGTTTCATGTTCATCAACCTCAAGCCCGCCGACCAGCGCGATGAAGCAGGGCAGGCCGTGATCGCGCGCCTGCGTCCGCAGCTGGCGCGGGTGACCGGCGTGTCGCTGTTCCTGAATCCGGTGCAGGACCTGCGCATGGGCGGGCGTTCCAGCAACTCGACCTACCAGTACACGCTCAAGAGCGACAACGCGGCCGACCTCAAGCTGTGGGCCGGCAAGCTGGCCGAGGCCATGAAGCGCCAGCCGGCGCTGGTGGACGTGGACACCGACCAGGCCGAGAACGGCGTCGAGACCTTCGTCACGATCGACAAGGACAGCGCCGCGCGCATGGGGATCAGCACGCGCGACGTGACCAACGCCCTGTACAACGCCTTCGGCCAGCGCCAGGTGGCCAACATCTACGACGAATTGAACCAGTACCACGTGGTGATGGGCGTGGCCCAGCGCTACGCCCAGTCGCCCGAGGCGCTGCGCGACGTCCATGTGCCGGCCAGGGGCACGGCGGCCCAGCAGGCCGCCGGCACGGGCACACCGGCCACCTCGTCCACACCCGCCAACCTGACCGCCGCACGCGACCCGTCCAGCGGCCAGGCCCTGGGCGCCAGCGCCACCACGATGGTCCCCCTGATGGCGCTGGCGCGCTACGAGGAAAGCTCGACCCCGACCTCGGTCAACCACCAGGACGGCGCGCTGGCGACGACGGTGTCGTTCAACCTTGCCGAGAACGCCAACCTGGAGGACGGCCAGGCCGCGGTGCGCCAGGCCGAAGCCGACATCGGCATGCCGACCAACGTGCGCGGCAGCTTCCAGGGCACGGCCAAGGCGGCGCAGGAATCGAACAAGGAGCAGCCTTTCCTGATCGCGGCGGCCATCATCGTGATCTACATCGTGCTCGGCATCCTGTACGAAAGCCTGGTGCACCCGGTGACGGTGCTCTCGACCCTGCCCTCGGCCGGGGTGGGCGCCGTGCTGGCCCTGCTGCTGTTCCGGATGGAGTTCTCGATCATCGCCCTGATCGGGGTCTTCCTCCTGATCGGCATCGTCAAGAAGAACGCCATCCTGATCATCGACTTCGCCCTCGAAGCGGAGCGAGCGCGCGGATTGACGGCCGTCGAGGCGGTGCGCGAAGCCTGCCTGCTGCGCTTCCGCCCCATCCTCATGACCACCCTGGCCGCGGCGCTCGGCGCGCTGCCGCTGGCGATCGGCTTCGGCGAAGGCTCCGAGCTGCGCCGCCCGCTGGGCGTGGCCATCATCGGCGGCCTGGTCGCCAGCCAGGTGCTGACCCTGTTGACCACGCCGGTGGTCTACGTGCTGCTCGACAAGCTGCGCACCAGGACCGCGTCCGAGCGCGAGCTGACCCGGCATCCCCTCGGCGACGAGGACGGTCCTTCCCTAGCCAAGCCATGAAGCCTATGCGAACCATTCCCATCCTCCGCCTTCCTATCGTCGCCCTGGCCGCCGCGCTGGCGGCCGGCTGCGCCGTGGGCCCCGCCTACCAGCGCCCGAGCACGCCCGAACCCGCCGCCTTCAAGGAAGCCCAGGGCTGGGTGCCGGCGGCGCCCGCCGACGCCCTCGAACGCGGGCCCTGGTGGCAGCTGTTCGGGGACGCGGAACTGAACCGCCTGGCGGACGAAGCGGCGCGTGCCAACCAGGAAGTGGCGGCCGCGGTGGCCAACTATGCCCAGGCCCGCGCCGTGGTGGCCCAGCAGCGCGCCGCGCTGTTCCCGGTGGTGTCGCTGGGGGCGGGCGCCGACCGGGCGGGGGGCGGCGAGCGCTCGCCGTCCAACCAGTACCGCGTGTCGATCGGCGGCAGCTGGGAGCCGGACCTGTTCGGGCGCCTGCGCAATTCCGTCAGCAGCGCCCAGGCCGGCGCCGAAGCGACGGCCGCCGACCTGGCCAATGTGCGCCTGGCGGTGCAGGGCGAGCTGGCCAGCAATTACTTTTCGCTGCGCCAGCTGGACGCCCAGCGCGCACTGCTCGCCACCACGGTCGAGGGCTACGAGCGTGTGCTGCAGATTACGCAGAACCGCTTCAACGCGGGCATCGCGGCCAAGTCCGACGTGCTGCAGGCGCAGACCCAGCTCGCCAACGCCCGCAACGAGGAACTGGGCCTGGCGCGCCAGCGCGCCCAGCTCGAACACGCGATCGCCGTGCTGGTGGGGCGCGCGCCGAGCGAATTCACCCTGGCGCCGCAGTCCTGGACCGTGACCGTGCCCGAGGTGCCAACCGGGGTGCCGGCGACCCTGCTTCAGCGCCGCCCCGACATCGCCGCCGCCGAACGCGACGTGGCCGCCGCGAACGCCGAGATCGGCGTGGCCCGCTCCGCCTACTTCCCGAACATCGGCCTGAGCGCCTCGTATGGCGGCGCGGCCAGCAAGGTGGGCGACCTGTTTTCCGCCTCGAGCGCGGCCTGGTCCTTCGGCCTGTCGGCGGCCCAGGCCCTGTTCAATGCCGGCGCCACGCGCGCAGGCGTGCAGGGCGCCGAGGCGCGCCACCAGGCGGCCGTGGCGCGCTACCGCCAGACCGTGCTGGACGCCTTCGCCGACGTCGAGAACCAGCTCTCGGCCACGCGCGTGCTGGCCCAGCAGCAGGACCTGCGGCGCCAGGCGGCCGAAGCGGCCAACCTGGTCGAGGAGCAGATGCTGAACCGCTACAAGGCCGGGCAGGTCAGCTATACCGAGGTGGTGCAGGCCCAGGCGACGGCGCTGTCGGCGCGGCGCGCCCTGGTGCAGGTGCAGGCCGACCGCCAGACGGCCGCGGTGGCGCTGATCCAGTGGCTGGGCGGCGGCTGGCGCGCCGGTACGGCGCAGTAGGGACCAGCCGCGCCTGCATGGATGATGCTATCGGAAGCGGGTCGGCGTAGACTATGGAAGAGGGGTAATCACTCCGCGCTGGAAGTTTCCAGGTGGAAAGATTACAATCGACGGGTTCGCTGACGTATTCGCCACCGCTATGAAAAAATGGATAGGCCGCTTGCTGGGCGGCTCGGAAAAAGAGACACCGGTTCCTGAGGCTCCGGAGGAAGAGCAGGACGAAGGACAGCAGGATCCCGAGCTGGGAGCCCTGTCCCGGGAGGTCGACGCCACCTACTACCGCTGGCTGACCGCGGCGGCCGGCTACGACGCCTCGAAGGAACTCCAGCACCGCATCCTGGACGGGGTGCGCATGCTGGTCCACGATCCGGACAGCGCCGCCGAACTGGTGCCGCGCGTGCCGGAGCTGATTCCCAAGCTGATGCGCAGCCTGATGGACGAGAACCTGTCGGCCACCGAGCTGTCGCGCGAGCTGGCGCAGGACACCGTGCTGGTGGCGGAAGTGATCCGCGAATCGAACAGCGCCTATTACCGCCCGCTCACGCCGATCAAGACCCTCGAAGCGGCCGTCATGATGCTGGGCCTGAACGGCGTGCGCATGCTGCTGGCGCGCATCGCCTTGCGCCCGCTGGTCAGGATGGAAGTGGACGGCTTCGCGCGCCACGCCTTGCCGATCGTCTGGGACCAGTCCGAGAAATGCGCCTTCGCGTCCAGCATGCTGGCGCCGGGCATGTCCGCCAGCGTGTTCGAGGCCTACCTGGCGGGCCTGATGCAGAACGTCGGCCTGGTCGTCGCTTTCCGCATGGCCGGCCGCCACTGCGAGGGCGGGCGGATGCCGGGTTCCAGCGAGTTCGGCCTGCGCCTGCTGAACATCAGCCGCCAGCTGTCGGCGGTCATCGCGTCGCACTGGGACTTCCCGCCGCAGGTGGCCGAAGCCATCGTCCACGCCGGCCGCCCGAGCACGCCGCTGGCCGAGGCGCTCGCGCACGGCGACCGGGTCGCCAAGCTGCGCCTGCTGATCGACGCCGAAGTGATTCCCGCGGACGATCCCTTCGTCACCTCGGGGCTCGACAACTTCCAGCGCCGCTGCCTGGGCAAGCTGGGCGACCTGGACGATTGATTGAAAGCGATCGCTGGGCTGCTCCTCGTGTCTCTCGTTTCCATCCCGGCGGCGGCTGCGCCGCTGGCGGAAGGGCGCGCCGCGGCCCTGACCCGGCGGCTCGAGGCGATCTTGAACGATCCGGCCATGCCGCTGCCCGGCCTGTCCGTGGTCGCGATCCGCGCCGGCGAGATCGTCTACCGCCGCCAGCTGGGCAGCAAGCGCCTGGCGACGCCAGGCACGCCGGCCCGGCCGATGGATGCCGCCACCATGTTCCGCGTCGCCTCGGTCTCCAAGCTGGCCACCGCGATCGGGGCGATGAAACTGGTGGAGCAGGGCCGCCTGGCGCTTGACAGTGACGTCAGCGATGTCCTTGGCTACCGCCTGCGCAACCCGCATTTCCCCGAGCACGCGATTACCCTGCGCATGCTGCTGACGCATACCTCTTCGCTGCGCGACGACGCCGGCTTCAAGTGGGACCCGGAAGTCGACCTGCGCGAAGTGCTGGTCCCCGGCGGGCGCCACTACGGCCAGGGCCAGGCCTGGTCGGCCAAAGCCGGCCCCGGAACCTACTTCGACTACGTCAACTTCAATTCGGGCATTGTCGCCACCCTGATGGAACGCGCCGGCGGCGAGCGTTTCGACCGCCTGATGCGCAAGCTGGTCTTCGATCCGATGGGCCTCAAGGCCGGTTTCTACCTGGCCGACTTCGCGCCCGCGCGGATCGACGACGTCGCCACCCTGTACCGCAAGCGCGAAAAGGACGGCGCCGAGCGATGGGACCCGGACGGCCCCTGGATCGCCCAGTCCGACGATTTCGGTGCGGCGCCACCCAGTGCGCCCGCAGGCCTGGACCAGTATGTGGCGGGGACCAACGGCACCCTGTTCGGGCCGCAGGGCAGCCTGCGCATCTCGGCCGACGAACTGGCCGCCATCATGCTGATGCTGATGAACGAAGGCCGCCACGGCGGCCGGCAGATTCTTCAACCGGCGACCGTGGCCACGATGCTGGGCCGCCAATGGACCCTGGACGGCAAGGGCATCAAGGGCAGCGGCGACAGCGACAACTTCCGCGGCCTGTACCAGGCCTGGGGCCTGGGCAACCAGCACTTCCTCGACATCAGCAAGGTCGAGCAGGGGCGCGCCAGCGGCGACCGCCTGGTCGAGGGCGGCGGCTTCAAGGGTGTCGGCCACCTGGGCTGGTCCTGGGGCTTGAACGCCCTGTTCGTGTTCGACCCGCGCACGAATGACGGGATGATCTACGTGAGCAGCGGCGTGGGCGCGAACCCGGACCTGCAGCCCGGCCGCTTCTCTTCCGAGGCGCGCTTCCAGGAGCGCATCACCGACGCCTTGTACCGCGGAGCGATCGCGCCGCGCTGATGCGTGGTGAATATTTTGCGGTAAAGACAGCGCAGGTCCCGGGCTTGGGGCAGAATACGCATCCCTTACCGTTTTTGCATTGTTCCCGCACCGTCCATGCTTCGCCCGACCGCCGCCGCACTCCTGTTCGCCGCCCATTCCGCCCACGCACAAACCAGTCCTGATGCGGCGCCCGCGCCGGCCCCGCAAGCGAAGATCCAGACCGTCGAGGTCAAGGCCGACGCCACGGGCTACGACCCGCGCCGCGACGACACCGCCAGCAAGATCGTCGTCACCAGCGAGGAAATCCGGCGCTATGGCGACACCTCGGTGCTGGACGTGTTCAAGCGCCTGCCCGGCATCACGGTCAGCGGCGCGGCCGGGCGCGGCGGAGGCGAGGTGCGCATGCGCGGCCTGGGCAGCGGCTACACCCAGATCCTGATCAACGGCGAGCGCGCGCCGGCCGGCTTCTCCATCGACGAGCTCTCGCCCGACGCTATCGAGCGCATCGAGATCCTGCGCGCGGCGAGCGCCGAGTTCTCGACCCAGTCGATCGCCGGCACCATCAACATCGTGCTCAGGAAAGCGATCCAGAAGGCGCAGCGCGAACTGAAGCTCGGCGCCGGCAAGAGCAGCGACGCCAGCAACCCGAACGCCAGCCTGCAGCTGTCCGACCGCGCCGGCAAGATGTCGTATTCGCTCAACGCCAGCGCCTGGCGCTTCCACTTCGACCGCCCCGCACCGGCGGAGGAAAGCGCGACCGCGCCCGACGGCCGCTCGACGATGCAGCGCCGCGCCATGCAGCGCGACGAGGGCAGCCCGTATGGCCTGAACCTGACGCCGCGCATCAACTGGAACCTGGAGGAGGGCGACACGCTCACCTGGCAATCGCTGGTCAACCACAACCGCAACCAGTACCACGGCCACGTCGTCACCGACACCTTGCTCGGGCCGCGGCCGCTTTACGACGCGCGCGACATGCGCTCGACCGGCCGCAACACCATCGCACGCACCGACCTGAACTGGGTGCGCAAGCTGGGCGACGGCGCCAAGCTGGACCTCAAGCTGGGCGTGAACGGCCTGCGCAGCAAAGGCCTGTACCGCGAGCAGGACGACAGCGCCGGCCTGCGGGCGCGCGACTCCACGGTATGGAGCGCGACCCGCGAGCGCGGCCTGAGCAGCACCGGCAAGCTGTCCATGCCCTGGCGGACCGACCATGCGCTGGCGATGGGCTGGGACGGCGGCTACAGCCTGCGCGACGACGCGCGCATCGAACACGAGGTCTTTCCGCTGACCGGCCGCGTGGTGGACCCCGACGAAGCCTACGAGGCGCGCGTCAAGCGCCTGGCGCTGTTCGCCCAGGACGAGTGGAACCTGACGCCGCGCTGGTCGATGTACGCCGGCCTGCGCTGGGAAGGCCTGGAGACCACCAGCGAAGGCAACACCTTCGCCACCGTCAGCCGCCGCAACAGCGTGTGGAGCCCGCTGGCCCAGACCCTGTACAAGCTGCCGGACAGCCGCGACCAGCTGCGCCTGGCCCTGACCCGCACCTACAAGGCGCCCGCCGCCAGCAGCCTGATTCCGCGCCGCTTCACCACGCCCAACAACAGCCAGACCGAACCCGACTTCCGCGGCAACCCGGACCTCCAGCCCGAACTGGCGACCGGCATCGACGCCTCCTACGAGCACTATTGGGCCGAGAAGGCGCTGCTGAGCGCCAGCGTCTCGGTGCGGCGCATCCGCGACTTCACGCGCCAGGGCCTGATCCTGGAGAACGGACGCTGGATCCAGACCCCCGTCAACGACGGCCGCGCCAGTACGCGCAGCGTGGAACTGGAAGCGAAATTCCCCCTGTCGGCGGTGATGCAGGATGCGCCGGACCTCGACCTGCGCGCCAGCATCGCGCGCAACTGGTCGCGGGTGGATGCGGTGCCCGGCCCGGACAACCGCCTCGACCAGCAGACCCCGCTGTCAGGCACCCTGGGCGTGGACGTCAAGACGTTCGGGGGCAAGCTGGCGGCCGGTTCCAGCTTCGCCTTCAAGAGCGGCGGTCCGGTGCGCATCAACCTCAACCAGCTGGGCTACCAGAGCGTGCGGCGCGACCTCGACGTCTACGCGCTGTGGAAGTTCAATCCGCAATACCAGCTGCGGGTAGCGCTGTCGAACCTGCTCGGCCAGGACTTCGTGTCCGACGCGCGCTACCTCGCGGCCGACGGCGGCACGCTGCGCCGCACGATGGTTTACCCGGGCACGACGATGGCGCGGGTGACGCTCGAGACGCGCTTCTGACGCGCTCCGGCTGCGGCGAGCAGTAGTCCGGCCGCCAGCATGGCGGCGAAGGGCGGTTCGCTGACCGGCGGCGGCACGACGGCGAAGCTGGTCTGCTCGGTCCACAGCCAGGTGTCTTCATAGGTGAAGAAGGGCGGGCGGAAGCCGGTCTCGCCGCGTTCGACGTGGCTCAGGCCCGTGATCGTCTTCGAAGAAGCAATCGTGGCCTCGTCGGAGTAGCCCCATTCGACGTCCATGAACAGCTCGCCGCTGCCGAGCGCGTAGTTGAATTGCTTGAGCTCGCAGCGGGCGCCGTAGCAGCCGCCTTCGGGACGGCTGAAATAATCGTAGCCGTTCCAGAAGAAACCATCGAGCTCGGCGAGTTCGAGCATGCCGTTGCGGTTCCCGTCACTGCCCCGGAAAGCGCCGTCGAGCCGCATAATGGGATCGAAGCGCCCGGTTTCCTGGTCCAGGAAGCCGGTATAGCTGAAGGTCCGCCAGTCTTGCGCCTGGAGCGGCGCGGCAAGGCTGGCGGCTGCGGCGAACAGGGACGACAGGACGCGTTTCCACATGGTTTCCTCCATCGGGACGGCGAACAGGGCAGGGCGCAATCGGCCGTTCCAGACTAGCGCATTCCGCCTGCGCCCGCCATTCGCGCGCAGGCGTGCACGGGTGGCGTTGGAAACGGACCACGACAGTAAGGACCCGTCAATACGCCTGAAAACCACCGCACCCCAACTCAACAAGGCTATACTCGCGCTTTGTTTTTTTCATCCAGGGGAACACCTTGTTCAAATCCATCGTCCTTCCTGTCGCCCTGTTGGGCGCAGCCACTGTCGCCGTCGCCGACGAAGGTCAATGGCAGCCGCACCAGCTGCCGCAGCTGAAATCCGAACTCAAGCGCATCGGCATCACCATGCCGGCCGAGAAGCTGGCCGACCTCACCAAGCACCCGATGAGCGCGATCGTGTCGCTGGGCGGCTGCTCGGCGTCCTTCGTGTCGCCCGACGGACTGGTGGTCACCAACCACCACTGCGCCTACGGCGCCATCCAGCGCAACTCGACCCCTGAGAAGAACTACATCGTCAACGGCTTCCTGGCCAGGACCCGTGCCGAGGAGCTGCCGGGCGGCCCGAACACGCTGGTGTACGTGACCGAGAAGGTCGAGAACGTGACCGAGCGCGTGCTCAAGGGCCTGTCCCCAAGCATGTCCGGCCGCGAACGTCACGAGCTGGTCGAATCGCGCGTCAAGGCCCTGATCGCGGAATGCGAAACCGACAAGTCGGTGCGCTGCTCGGTGCCGGCCTTCCACCGCGGCCTCGAGTACTACCGCATCAAGCAGCTGATGATCCGCGACGTGCGCCTGGTGTACGCGCCGTCCGACCGCATCGGCAACTTCGGCGGCGACATCGACAACTACGAATGGCCGCGCCAGACCGGCGATTACTCCTTCTTGCGCGCCTACGTGGGCAAGGACGGTCGGCCGGCCGATCCGTCGCCGGATAACGTGCCCTATAAATCGAAGGACTTCCTGGTCGTCTCCGCCGAGGGCCTGAAGGCGGGCGATCCGATCCTGCTGGCCGGCTATCCGGGCCGCACCAGCCGCTACAAGCTGCCGTCGGAAATCCGCTTCGCGCGCGACGTCGACTTCCCGGCCAAGGTGGCCACCATCACCGCCGACCTGTCCGTGATCGCCGCCGCCACCATGGGCAACCCGGCCTGGAACGTGCGCTACGCCAGCGTCGACAAGAGCCTGAACAACGTCCTCAAGAAGACCCAGGGCCTGCTCGACGGCTTCGCGCGCAAGGACATCGCCGCCATCAAGGACGTGCAGGACGCCGAGTTCCGCGCCTGGCACAAGCAGCACGGCAACGGCGCAAGGAACCTGCTGGCCGAACTGGATGGCGTGATCGAAGCCGACATGGCGCAATCGCGCCAGGAAGCGGCCTGGCTGGAAGCGACCCACAGCGACCTGCTGAAGAGCGCGCGCACCCTGTACCGCCTGGCGCTGGAGCGCCAGAAGCCGGACGCCCAGCGCGAAAGCGGCTACCAGGAACGCGACCTGTCCTTCATCAAGGCGCGCCTGACCCGCCTCGAACAGTCCTTCGTGCCGCAGGTCGACGAAGCCCGCTACGGCGCCGCGCTGCAGCGCTACGCGCGCATCGACGCCAAGGTCCGCCCGCAAGGCCTGGACGCGCTGCTGCCGGCGCCCGCCGCACTCAACGCGATGTACAAGGCGAGCGAGCTGTCGGACACCGCCAAGCGCCTGGCCTGGATCGGCAAGGACCCGGAAGCCTTCCGCAAGTCGGGCGACCCCTTCATCCAGCTGGCCGTGCGCCTGCACGATACCGGCATGGCGCTGGAGAACCAGCGCAACGAGATCGACGGCAACCTGGAACGCGTGATCCCGCAGTATATGAGCGCGGTCATCGCCTGGAAGAAGTCGCAGGGCAAGCCGGTCTATCCGGACGCGAACTCGACCCTGCGCGTGACCTACGGCACCGTGGCGCCGTATGCACCGCGCGACGGCCTGCTCAAGGGCCCGTTCACGACCGTCGAAGGCATCACCGAGAAGGCGAGCAACAAGGAGCCCTTCATCGTCCCAAGCGCGCTGGGCGAGGCGATCAAGGCCAAGCGCTACGGCGTGTTCAAGGACCCGGTGCTGAACACCGTGCCGGTCAACTTCCTGTCGAGCGCCGACACCACCGGCGGCAACTCGGGTTCGGCAGTGATGAACAAGCGCGGCGAACTGGTGGGCCTGAACTTCGACTCGACCTATGAATCGATCACCAAGGACTGGTACTTCGACAGCGCGATCACGCGCGCGATCCACGTCGATATCCGCTACATGCTGTGGGTGATGAAGGAAGTCGACCATGCCGACAACCTGCTCAAGGAAATGACGGTCAAGTACCCGAAGAAGTAAGCGGGCGACCAGTTCGACCGGGCCGCGGCGACCACCACGCCGCGGCCTTTTTGCTTACCAAGCCCCGCCGCCTATACACTGTCGCCGCATGAACGACTTGCTCCAACTGGGCCCGCTGGCCACCACGCCGCTGGAACTGATCTCCTTCCTGCTCGCGGTCACGACCGTCGTGCTCAACATCCGCCAGAAGCACTGGGCCTGGCTGTTCTCGATCGCCTCGTCCGCCACCTATGCCGTGGTGTTCTACGAGGCGCGCCTGTACGGCGACATGGGCCTGCAGTTCGTGTTCATCGCGGCGTCGCTGTGGGGCTGGTACCAGTGGCTGCACGGCGCCGCCAATGCTCCCCTGGTCGTCACGCGTCTGGACCGCAAGGGCTGGAGATGGTCGCTGGCCGGCTGGCTGCTCGGCTTCCTGCTGCTGTCGTCCTTCCTCGACCGTTTCACCGACACCGACGTGCCGCATGCGGACGGCTTCCTGACCGCCGGCAGTCTGGTCGGCCAGCTCCTGCTGGGCCGCAAGAAGGTCGAGAACTGGCATGTGTGGATCGTGGTCGACATCCTCTACGTCGGCCTGTATGTCTACAAGGGCTTGATGCTGACCGCCTTCCTGTACGGCGTGTTCGTGCTGCTGGCCTGGACCGGCCTGCGCGCCTGGGGCAACATCGCGCGGAGGGATGCATGACGGCCGTTCAGCGCATCGCGATCCTGGGCGCCGAGTCGTCCGGCAAGTCCACCCTGTCCGAGGCCCTGGCGGCGCACTACGGCACGGTGTGGGTGCCCGAGTACCTGCGCGAATTCGTCGATGTCCAGGGACGCGTGCCCTACGAGCATGACCAGTTCGGCATCGCGCGCACCCAGCGCGAACGCGAGCAGGCCGTGCTGGCGCGGGCGAAGCGCTTCCTGTTCTGCGACACCACGCCCCTGATGACGGCGCTCTACAGCCGCGTGTACTGGGGCAGGGTGGATGCGCAGCTGGCACGACTGGAAGCGGTCCACGACTACGACCGCACTTTCGTGACGGCGCCCGACAGTCCGTGGGAGCCGGACGGGCTGCAGCGCGAATCGGAAGAAGTGCGCCAGATGGTGCACCGGATGCTGCTGGAGACGCTGGACGCAAGGGGCATTCCTTACGTCCTGCTGGAGGGGAGCCTGCCGCAGCGGCTGCGGCAGGTGGAGAAGCTGCTGGGGCCCGCCTAGCGCTCAGAAGTCAAACTGGGCCGACACGCGGAAAGTGCGCGGCGCGCCCGGCAGCAGGTAGCCGCCCAGCGCCTGCGTCACGTCGCGCCAGTAGAACTTGTCGAAGGCGTTGTCGACGCGGGCGCGGATCGTGGTCTGCACGCCGCCCAGGCGCAGCGCATAGGAGCCGCCGAAACCCGCCACGTGGTAGCCCGGCACCGTCACGCGGTTGGCGGGATCGAATGCCTTGTTGCCCGAGTACTGCCACAGCGCGTCCAGTTTCAGGCCCGGCAGCTGCGGCACCGCGTATTCCACCCAGGCGGCCGAGCGGAACTCCGGCACGTTGGTGACGCGCTTGCCTTCCACCGCCGGGTCGCCAGTGCCGTTCTGCTCCGCGTCGAGCGCGGAGGCCGAGACGCTGTAGCTCAGGTTCTGGGTCGCCTTGCCCTGGGCCGACAGCTCGATGCCGCGGTGGCGCTGCTCACCGGCGCGCACGAAGGCGTTGGCGCCGTTGATGTATTCCAGCCCCTGGGTGATCTCGAACAGGGCCGCGCTCACCATCATCTGCTGGTTGATGATGCCTTTCACGCCGAACTCCGCCTGCTTCGAGCGGCTCGGGGGCAGGGCGGCGTTCTGGTTGGCGGTCTCCATCGGCGCGATGCCGCCGTACTGCAGGCCGTGGATCAGCGAGCCGTACACCGACCAGTCGATCGACGGCTTGTAGACCAGGGCCACGCTCGGCAGCACGAAGGAATCCTCGGCATGCACCCAGGGCAGTTCCAGCTCGGCCAGTTCGTCGCGCTTGAGCTTGACGTAGCGCGCGCCGGCATGCAGCGTGAGCATCGGCGACAGGGTCACCACGTCCTGCACGAACAGCGAGCTCTCCTCGTTGGCGCGGCGCTCCATCACGGGGCCGGTGCGCGGGTTGCCCGGCGCCGGATCGACGATCAGGTTCTGGTAGATGTTGCTGTAGCCGGCGTAGTCGTAGACATAGGCGCCGAAGCTGTCGTGGCGTTCCGCATAGCCCGCGCCCAGGTTGAGCGCGTGGCGCAGGCCGCCGGTGGCGAAGCGGCCCTGCACCAGGGCCTGGATGCCGAACGGGGTCTTGCGTTCGCCGACGCTCTGGTAGTCGTAGACGTCGTAGTCGCCGTTCGAGCAGTAGCCCGGATAGAAGCCCTCGGCCTCGTTGCTGCAGCCGTAGGGGAAGGCGGTGTAGTCGTCGCGCTTGAACCAGTGCTTGTTGGCGGTGACGGTGGCGTTCCAGTCCGGACCGAAGCGGTACTCGAAGCGCAGGCCCAGGTTGCTGCTGTCGGTATCGACCGGGCGGGTCCAGGGTTGGGCGTTGAGCAGGGTCTTGGCCGATACCTTCGCCGGCAGGACTTCGTTGCGGATCAGCTGGTAGCCGGGCGCGGTGATCTGCGACTTGTGCTGGTGGTCGACGTCGAGCTGCAGCAGGGCGTCCGGCGAGATCCGCCAGTCGAAGGCGGCGGAGACGAACTGGCGCTCGCCGTCGGCGCCGCGGACATAGGACTTGAGGTCTTCGGCGGCGGCGTTCAGCCGATAGCCGAAGCGGCGGTCCGCGAAGCGTCCGCCCAGGTCGATGGCGCCGTACAGGGTGCCGCGCTCGCGCGCTTCGACGGTCACCGAGCGCAGCGGCGCCGCGGTCGGGCGCTTGGTGACGAAGTTGACCATGCCGCCCGGCGCGGCCACGCCCGCCTGCAGGCCGGCCAGGCCGCGCAGGATCTCGAAGCTCTGCTTGTTCTCGAGCGGGATCTGGGTGTCGCCCGGAATGGCGACCATGTCCTTGCGGTAGCTGGTGGCGTTGTCCAGGGCGAAGCCGCGGATCGAGAACTGCTCGGCGTAGCCGACCGCGTTATAGGCATCGCCGACCGAGGCGTCGAAGCGCACGGCCTCGGTGGCGCTGCGGATCGACAGGTCCTGCAGCTGGCCCTGGGTCATCGCGGTGATCGAGGCCGGGGTGTCAATCAGGGGCGTGTCGGAGAAGCCGCCGATGGCGGCGCGGTCGGTGGCGACCCACTTGCTGCCGGTGACGACGACGGACTGGACCTGGTCCTGCGCCGCTGCGGAGAAAGCCTGCAGGATGGCGCAGGCAAGGACGGTGTGTTTCAGCTTGAAGTTCATGGTGTGCTCGTCTTCGCGCGCCACGGGGCGCGCTGCTTTTCAAAAAAGCCGGAGCCAACGTGGGGGAAGGGCAAACAAGGAGGGAACTGCGTTGCGCTTTCCTTCGCTGGCATTATCCAGATCAGGTACGAAGGGTATGTCTCACCC
This sequence comes from Massilia sp. ST3, assembly GCF_018119405.1. GTDB lineage: Bacteria > Pseudomonadota > Gammaproteobacteria > Burkholderiales > Burkholderiaceae_D > Telluria. The sequence goes on from NZ_JAGPWC010000063.1 coordinate 20,074, forward strand.
GGAACATCGGTTCCAGGACCCCTAGCGAAGGCGCGAGTGTAGCACGTCCGTGCGGGACGTGGTGGAAGTGGCAATGGTTTGGACGGTTCGGCGGCGGTTGGACGCGTGGACGGCAGAGCCGTCCACCCTACGTGACGCTAGCTGTAGGGTGGACGGGTCCCCCGTCCACGCGTTCAAACCACGCCGGATCAGACGCTCAATTCCAGGACTTGACGGCTGACCTCGAGCGTCACGCCCCGGTCCTCACCCAGCTTGGTAAGACGGTGCGCCTCCAGCGCCGCCAGCACCGGCTCGACGTTCTCCTTGCCCAGCCCATAGCCCGACAGCCTGGTCGGCACGCCCACGCTCTCGAAGAAGGCCTCGGTGCGTTCGATCGCCGCGTCGATGCGCGCATCCTCGCCGCCCTCGGTAAGACCCCACACGCGCGCCGCGTACTGCAGCAGCTTGGCGCGCTTGGCCTCGCGCCGCACGCGCAGCATGGCCGGCAGCACCACCGCCAGGGTCTGCGCGTGGTCGAGGCCATACAGGGCGGTCAGCTCATGCCCGATCATGTGGGTCGCCCAGTCCTGCGGCACGCCGACGCCGATCAGGCCGTTCAGGGCCAGGGTCGCGGTCCACATCAGGTTGGCGCGCACATCATAGTTCTCCGGCTCGCTCAGGGCCTTGGGGCCATCCTCCACCAGGGTCAGCAGCAGGCCCTCGGCAAAGCGGTCCTGCACCTTGGCGTCGACGGGATAGGTCAGGTACTGCTCCATCACGTGCACGAAGGCGTCGACCACGCCGTTGCCGACCTGGCGCGCCGGCAGGCTGTAGGTCTTGGTGGGGTCCAGCACCGCGAAGCGCGGGAATACGTGGCGCGAGGCGAAGGCGCGCTTTTCCAGCGTGGCCTTGCGGGTGACCACGGCCGCCGAGTTCATTTCCGAACCGGTGGCCGGCAAGGTCAGTACGGCGCCGAAAGGCAGGGCCGCGTGGATATTGGCGGCGCGCTGTTCGAAGATGCTCCACGGGTCGCCGTCGAGGAGGGCGCCCGCGGCGATGAACTTGGTGCCGTCGATGACCGAGCCGCCGCCCACGGCGAGCAGGAAGTCGATGCGCTCGGCGCGCACCAGTTCGATTGCGCGCAGCAAGGTTTCGTAGGTGGGATTCGGTTCGATGCCGCCGAATTCGAGCACAGTATGTCTGGACTGCGGCCCGGCCAGCGCGGCCTTGACCTCGTCGTAGACGCCGTTGGCGCGGATGCTGCCGCCGCCATAGAGCATCAGGACGCGGGCGCCTTCCGGCACCAGGGTGGACAAGCTGGCGATCTGGCCCTGGCCGAACAGCACGCGGACCGGATTGTGGAAATCGAAGTTATGCAAGGCGAACCCCTCTTTGTAATCAGACAAAGAGGGGATTATCGCCGAATCGCACCGGCGCTGCCTTTATGCCTCGGCGGTGGCCGCCGCCGTGGCCTGGCTGGCGCTGGCCGCCTGTTGCTGGACCATGTGGCGCAGCAGGGTGCTGCGGGTGGAGTCGCCGATGGCGCGCCAGTGCTCGCGCCGCTGCGCCGCGCGCTTGCGGTGCTTGGACGGCATGTCTTCCAGCGGCTTGAGGTAGAAGGGCAGGCGGATCAGGAAGCTGCGCTCGTCCTTCTCGGCGCCGCCCAAAATGCGCCAGAAGCCGTCGTAGGCGTTCTCGAAGTGGCGGATGTCCTGCGGATCGTAGGCGATGTGGGCGGTGCAGCGGATCGCCACCACGCGGTCCATGCCCAGCGCCTGGGCCACGCCCTGCATCGCGGCGAAGCAGAAGAAGCTCGGGGAATTGTTGGGGAAGACCTTGTCGAAGGCCTCGAAGGCGGCGCCGGAATCGGCCCAGCGGCCCTGGTTGCGGCTCAGGAAGGGCACGGTCGGCATGTCGACCCCGACCATCGCGCCGTCGACCCAGGTGTAGGACAGGCGGTGCAGGTACTGGCCGTCGGCCACCAGCGAGATCGTCAGGTCGCCCTCGGCGTCGTGGCGCGGGGCCATCTCGAGGCGCAGGACGAACTGGTGCTCCTCGCCTTCGTGCTGCCACAGGTTCAGGCCGCCCCCGCCGTACACCGCGTCCTTATAGGCGCTGTTGAAGCGGGCGTCCTCGAAACGGTAGTGCGACAGCACGCATTGCACGCGTTCGCGCGCGCTCAGGCCGCGCATCAGGAATTCGCGGTCGCCCAGGTGGTCGAAGGGATCGCCGTTGGGCGAGGCTTCGGCGAAACGGCGGATCAGGTCCAGGCGGCTCAGCGCCTGGTGCTCGCGCCAATAGCGCAGCATGCGCAGGCGGCGGGCGATGCCGTGCACGGGATTCGGAAGGTGAGCGATGTTCATGGACGCTCCAGTCGGCCTAAAGTGTCGGCCGCCACAAGCGGGCGGCCAGTCTTTATCACGCGTCCACACGACGTGGACGTGCTCGGCGGAATGTTAATTCCGCCCTGCAATTATCCGCTGAAACGCTAACTCGTGCCCGGATGAAACGAATAGAGTGGTGGGGAACCAACGAAACGGGACGTGTTCATGGTCTGGTCTCTCTCTCGCATGTTGACTTTTTGTTTTTGCCAGGCAGGCACTACAAGACTACCATGTTTGTGCGGCGACAGGCTTCTAAATCATCACCGATAATGCGCGGACCGATGCAGACCGGAGGTGGCGATGGTGTATGAACTCTATTATTGGCCCGGCATCCAGGGGCGCGGGGAATTCGTCAGGCTGGCGCTCGAGGAAGCCGGCGCCGACTACGTCGACGTGGCGCGGCGCGAAGGGGGCATGGACCTGCTCACCGCCGCCCTCGACACCGAGGAGTATCCCTCCTTCGCGCCGCCCTTCCTGAAGGCCGGCGAGATGACGGTCGGGCAGGTCGCCAACATCCTGATGTACCTGGGCGAGCAGCACGGCCTGGCGCCGCGCACCGATCCCGGCCGCCTGTGGGCCCACCAGTTGCAACTGACCATCGCCGACCTAGTGACGGAAGCGCACGACACCCACCATCCGATCGCCACCTCGCTGTACTACGAAGACCAGAAGCCGGAAGCGCTGCGGCGCGCCGCCGACTTCGTCGAGACGCGCATCCCCAAGTTCCTCGGCTATTTCGCGCGCATCCTGACCAACCCCGAACCGCGCGACTTCCTGGTAGGCGACAAGCTGACTTACGTCGACCTGTCGCTGTTCCAGGTCATCGAGGGCTTGCGCTACGCCTTCCCGAAGGCCACCCAGCGCATGGAGCGCGAGTACCCGGCCCTCACCGCCTTGCGCGACCGGGTGGCGGCGCGGCCGAACATCGCGGCCTACCTGGCCTCGGACCGGCGCATTCCCTTCAACCAGAACGGCGTGTTCCGCTACTACCCGGAGCTGGACCAGTAGGTCGGCTCAATCCCACTGCGGCCCGAAGTCCGGGCTGACCAGGCGCTCGCCGCGGTCGAGGGCGTCGAGGGCCGCCAGGTCCTCGGCCGCCAGGGTCAACACAGGCGCGCGCAGGTTGCTCGCCAGGTTCTCGCGCCGGGTCGAGGACGGGATGACCGCATGGCCCTTGGCCAGCAGCCAGGCGAGCGTCACCTGGGCCGGTGTTGCGCCATGGCGCGCGGCGATGGCCGCGATCACCGGGTCGTCCATCACCTTGCCGTAGGCCAGCGGCATGTAGGCCGTCAGGTGGACGCCGGCATTCCGTGCGAAGGCCGCCAGCGCGCGGTTCTGCAGGTAGGGATGGAGCTCGACCTGGTTGGTGGCGATGTTGGCGGCGCCGACGGCGGCGATCGCCTCGCGCAGCAGCGCGACCGGGAAGTTCGAGACGCCGATCGCACCCGTCAGGCCGGCCTCGCGCGCGGCCAGCAAGGCCTCCATCGTTTCCGCGACCGGCACCGCGGCGCCTGGCGAGGGCCAGTGGACCAGGGTCAGGTCGACCCGCTCGAGACGCAGCTTGCGCAGGCTGTCCTCCAGGCTGGGCGCCAGCTTGTCGCCGGCCAGGTGCTCGGTCCAGATCTTGGTGGTGACGAAGACCTCGCCGCGGGCGACGCCCGATTCGGCAAGGGCCTGCCCGACCTCGGCCTCGTTGCCATAGATTTGGGCGGTGTCGATATGGCGGTAGCCCAGCTCCAGGCCGTTGCGCACGGAATCGATGGCTTGCTGGCCCTGGAGCCGGAAGGTGCCGAGGCCGAGTTGCGGCATGTGCATGATAAATCCTTTCAACGTAATTAATGGGTGGCGATGGCGCGGCCCGCTTCCAGCCGGGCCGGGACGCCGTCGCGGCGGTCCAGCCAGCCTGCGAGGGTGGTGAGCAGGAACGCGCCGACCACGACCAGGGCGCCGATCCAGGGCGTGGCCATCAGGCCCAGCTTCGCGACGATCAGGCCGCCGCCCCAGGCGCCCAGCGCGATGCCGACATTGAAGGCGGCGATGTTCAGGCCCGAGGCCACGTCGACCGCCTGCGGGGCGTCGCGCTCGGCGCGCTGCACCACGTAGACCTGCAGGCCGGGCACGTTGCCGAAGGCGACCGCGCCCCAGGCCAGCACGGTGAGCAGCACCAGCGGTTTGCTCGGCGCGGTGAAGGTGAGCACCAGCAGCACCAGGGCCAGCAGGGCGAACACGATCTGCAGCGCGCCCACCGGCCCCTTGCGGTCGGCCAGCTTGCCGCCCCAGATGTTCCCGGCCGCGACCGAGACGCCGTAGACCAGCATCACCAGGCTGACGGTGCCGGCCGCGAAACCCGCGACTTCCTGCAGGATCGGCGCCAGGTAGGTAAAGGCGATGAAGGAGCCGCCGTAGCCGAGCGTGGTCATGGCGTAGACCAGCAGCAGCCGCGGTTTCTTGAGCACGGCGAGCTGGGTCAGGAGGCTGGACGGCTTGCTGCCGGCGATGTTCGACGGCACCAGGATGGCGCTGCCGATCATCGCGATCACGCCCAGCAGCGACACCGCCAGGAAGGTGGCCTGCCAGCCGAAGTGCTGGCCGATGAAGGTCCCGAGCGGCACGCCGGTCACCAGGGCCACGGTCAGGCCGGTGAACATCAGGGCGATGGCGCTGGCGGCCTTTTCCTTCGGCACCAGGCTGGTGGCGATGGTCGAACCGATCGAGAAGAACACGCCGTGGGCCAGGCCGGTGAGCACGCGCGCCGCCATCAGGGCGCCGTAGTTCGGAGCCATCCAGGCGACCAGGTTACCTAAGGTGAACAGGGCCATCAGGCCAAGCAGCAGCTGCTTGCGCGGCACGCGGCCGGTGAGGGCGGTCAGCACCGGCGCGCCGACCGCCACGCCGAGGGCGTACAGGCTGACCAGCAGGCCCGCCGACGGGACCGAGACGCCGAGGCTGGCGGCGATGGTGGGAATCAGGCCGACGATGACGAACTCGGTCGTCCCGATGGCGAAGGCGCTCAGCGTGAGCGCCCAGAGTGCGAGAGGCATGATGGTTTCCTTGTGGGGGCATTGACGAGGCATGCAGTGTGCCGTGCCGGCTAGCAAGGAAAAATGGGCGGACGTACAATAGACTTTTGAGCTGGAGTCACGAATGATCGATGTCGACGCCTTGATTGTGTTCTCCGCCGTCATAGATGCCGGATCGTTTTCGGCCGCGGCCGAGCGCCTCGGACAGACGCCCTCGGGCGTCTCGCGCACCATCTCGCGCCTGGAGGAGCAGCTGGGCATGACCCTGATGCGGCGCACCACCCGCCGCCTGCAACTGACCGAAGAAGGAAGCTGGCTGCTGGGCCGAGCGCGCAGCCTGCTGGCGGACCTGGCCAACACCGAGGCGGAAGCCGCCGCGCGCCGTTCCCAGCCCTCGGGCCTGGTGCGCGTCAACGCCGCCACGCCCGCCCTCGACCATCTGCTGGCCCCGCTGGTCCCGGCCTTCCTGGACGCCTACCCCCTGGTACAGCTGGAGCTGGTCAGCGGCGAGACCTATGTCGACCTGATCGAGGAACGGGCCGACCTGGCGATCCGCATCGGCGCGCTGCCCGATTCGACCCTGAACGCGCGCCGCCTGGGATGGAGCCGCCTGCGCGTGCTGGCGGCGCCCGGCTATCTGGAGCGCCACGGCATGCCCGCGACGCCGGCCGGACTGGAGCGCCATCGCTGCCTCGGTTTCGCGGCCCCGGCCTCGCTCAACACCTGGCCCTTGCGGCACGAGGGCGCGGAAGGCTGGACCATCGCGCCGGCGGTGACGGCCACCAGCGGCGGCACCCTGCGCGAGCTGGCGCTGGCGGGGGCGGGCATCGTATCGCTGTCGGATTTCCTGACCCGCGGCGACCTGGCCGCCGGCCGTCTGGTGGAGGTGCTGCCCGGGCACAGCCTGCCCTGGGGCCAGCCGGTGTGGGCGGTGTTCTACAAGCAGGGCGCGCTGGCGCCGCGGGTGGCGGCCCTGGTCGACTTCCTGGCCGCGCGCCTGGGCGAGGTGCTGGAACGCTAGGGGCTTGTGTCAGAATACCGGCCTGATCGACATCGACACGTATATGGACAAGCTGATTTCGGAATTGCGCCGGCTCTACCTGCCGGCGGACGCGCCGCCGCCCGAGGCGCTGGCGCGCCACCTGCGCGGCGAGGAGACGCTCGCCATTCCACTGGCGACGGGTGAGGGCATGGCCCGCGCCGTCGTCATCCCCTTCCGCAAGAGCGGCAAGCACGGCGAGCCCGAGGCGCACTGGACGCGCCTGTGCGCAGCCGCCAACGCCTTGCAGCAGGAACTGGACTTGCCGGCGCCGGCGGTGAGCATCGGGGGCGACGGCGCCTATGGCCTGTGGCTGTCGCTGGAGCAGCCGGCGCCGGTGGCGCAGCTGGCCGAGTTCGTGACCCTGCTGCGCGCGGCCTGGTTCCCCGAAGCCGAGCTGGACGCCGGCCGGCTGTTCGATCCGGTGGAGCTGCCGCCTTGCCTGCACCGCGCCAGCGGGAAGTGGGCGGCCTTCATCCACCCCGGCATGGGGGCGTCCTTTGCGGACGAGGCGGGCCTGGACATGGCGCCGCCGCCGGCGGGGCAGGCCGCTTTCCTGGAAGGCCTGGAGCGCATCGGCCCGGCGCAGTTCCTGCAGGCGCTGGCCAGGCTGCGCCCATCCGCGCCGTCGCCGTCGGCGGGTGCGCCGGCCCCTGCGCCGCGCGCCGCGGCGGCCGAGGGATTGCTGCTCAAGGACGCCACCCTGGAAGACATCGTGGCCCACCTGCACGCACTGAATATCGAGCCGACTTTCCGCCACATCCTGCCGCGCTAGACGTGGCGAAGTTGCCACAATTTCTTTTACGGAAACAAATTTTTCTCAAAAGAATGCACTTTTGACACGTCTGGTGCTATCCTGTAGGAACCATCCTACAGGAAACGCCTCATGTCCAGCCGCCTTCGCACCCGCCGCATCCGGCCGACCGGTTCGTCGAAACGCATCCGGCTGGCTGCGCTCGCGCTGATCGCGGCCGCGGCGGCGGGCGCCGGCGCCACGGCCTGGATCTCGGAACCAGGCGTGCAGGCCGCATTAAAGGCTGCCCCCAGCGCACCGGCGCCGGCGCCTGCGGGCGCGAGCTCGCAACCCCTGCCGGTCCACACCATGGCGGCGGCCGTGCGCCGCATCTATCCGTATTCGATCGTCCCCGGCGGCGCGGCCAGCCGCGAGGAGCTGGCGCAGGCGATCAAGGCCGACAAGGTGGTCGCCGACCATTACTCCGGCTTCGACGTCGACAAGGCCCAGGTGGTCACGGTCGCCAAGCCGCGCGCCGTCTATGTGTCCTACCGCAAGGGCGACAAGGTCTACTGGACCTCGAAGAAGCTGATGCTGGCCGAAGGCGAGACCCTGCTCAGCGACGGCAAGAACGAGATGCGCACGCGCTGCGCGAACCGCATTTCCGACACGCCGCAGCTGCCGGTCGCCCCCGGCGAACCGAGCGAAGCCGAGCTCGACGTCCCGGTAGCGGAAGAGGGCAGTGTCCAGGATATCGCGGCCGAGATGGTCGAGGACGTCGGCTTCGACGGCCAGCCTTACCAGCTCCGGACCTTCGCCAATGGCGCGGGCCTGGCGCCGGGCGCCGAACCGGCCACCACGGGCTTCCAGTTCGCCATGAACAGTGCCGGTCCGATGCCTTATCCGCGCTACGAGACGGGCGACGTCTCGCGCACCGTCACCAGCCGCGATCCGGGCGCCGCCGACAGTCCGGACGCGGTCATCACCGAGCCGGCGCCGGGCACGGATTCGTCCAGCCCGGGCGCGCCGGCCACGCCGGGCACGGACAGCGGCACGACCGGACCGGGCGCACCGAAGCCGCCCACCGGCGGCGGCGATACGTCCGCGCCGGGTCCGGAACCCAAGCCGGATCTGGAGCAAGACCCCGCGCCGCAGCCGGAGCGCGACCCGACTCCCTTCATTCCGCCGCCGCTGGGCCAGCCCGAGCTGCCGCCCGAAGGCATCGACCAGACCGGTCCCGCCGACGTGCCGGAACCCGGCACGCTCTGGCTCGGCGGCCTGGCCGGCCTGGCCATGCTGCTGCTGCGCCGCGGTGCGCGAGGGCGCCGGGGCTGATTCCGCGAGTCCGCATACCACGATGAGGCCCGCCATGACGGCGGCGCCTGGGCAGGGACCTCAGGCCTCAGGGGCGTGGGTCACCGCTTCGATGTTGTGTCCGTCCGGGTCGATCACGAAGGCGGCGTAGTAGGTCGCGTTGTATTGCGGACGCAGGCCGGGCGCGCCGTTGTCTTTGGCGCCTGCTTCCAGCGCCGCGCGATAAAAGGCGTCGACCTGGGCGCGGGTGGCGGCCGCGAAGGCCAGGTGCAGGTGGGCCGGTTTTTCGGTGGCCTGGAACAGGCAGAAGGAGACCGGGCCGTCGCCGCACAGTTCGACGCCGTAGGACGGCTCGCCTTCCGCGACGATGGCGACGCCCAGCGGCGCCAGCGCCTTCGCGTAGAAGTCCCGGCTGGCGGCGAAGTCACCGACGCCGATCTTGACGTGGTCAAACATGCTGTCTCCTCATGAAAGGTGGTGCTCAGCCGGGCAGAGGCGTGTCGGTGCGCTTCAGGGTGCGCAGCACGAAGCTCGACTTGCTGTGGCGGATGCCGGGGATTTTATACAGCCGCTCGCGCAGCAGGCGCTCGTAGTCGCGCGTGTCCTTGACCGCGATGCGCACGAAGTAGTCGTAGTCGCCCGAGATCAGGCTGGCCTCCAGCACTTCCGGGATCGACTCCAGCGCGCGCCCGAATTCGTACAGGGTCTCTTCGCTGTGGCTGTCCAGGGTGACCTGCACGATGACGGTGTCGTGGTAGCCCAGATGGGCCAGGTCGACCTTCACCGTATAGCCCTGCAGCAGGCCAGTGTCGCCCATGCGCTTGATCCGGTTCCAGCACGAGGTGGTCGACAGCCCGACCGCGGCGCTGATCTCCTGCAGCGGCGTGCGCGAGTCCTTCAGCAGGATCGCCAGGATCGCGCGGTCGGCCGCGTCGAAAATCTTTCTTTCCTTGTCCTCATCCATGGAAAACCTTTCACTTTTCAGCCTGAAACGGTGTGTGATTATGAAGCACTTTCAGGTCTGAAGTGAATACCATTTCAGGCATGGATACTTTTGCCGCCGCGGCGCCCGCCGCCACCTCTACTTCTTCCGCGCCGACCGGCGCCGGCCTGCTGCTCGACCTGCTGGTGCGGGCCGGCGTCGACACCGTGTTCGGCTATCCCGGCGGCGCCGTGCTGCCCCTGTACGACGCGCTCCAGCAGGAGCCGCGGCTGCGCCACGTGCTGGTGCGCCACGAGCAGGCCGCCGTCCACGCCGCCGAAGGCTATGCGCGCTCCACCGGGCGCCTGGGCGTGGTGTTCGTCACTTCCGGGCCCGGCATGGCCAATACCACCTCGGGCCTGCTCGACGCCTTGAGCGATTCGATTCCCATCCTGTGCATCAGCGGCCAGGTGCAGACCGCCTCGATCGGCACCGACGCCTTCCAGGAATGCGATGCGCTCGGCATTTCCCGCCCCGTCACCAAGTGGAATGCGCAGGTGCGCAGCGTCGCCGGGATCGCACCGGCCGTGCTGCGCGCCATCCGCGAGGCGACGGGCGGCAGGCCGGGGCCGGTGCTGGTCGACCTGCCCAAGGATGTGCAGGCGCAGCCGGGGCCGCGGGCCATAGCGGCGGCGGGAATTTAAACGACCGCGCCCGC
>NZ_JAGPWC010000064.1 GCF_018119405.1 Massilia sp. ST3
CCGCAGGTGAAGGTGCCGGGCCGCCGCGGCCGCAAGCCGAGCGAGTTCGTGCCGGAAAACGACGAAGTCGCGGCGCTGAACGCGGTCGAGCGCGCCGAGCTGAAGGCGGCCTCGAAGCTGCGCGAACGCAAGGCCAAGGGCATCGCGACCCTGAGCGAGACCGGCTTCTCGGGCGAGGAACTGGAAAAGCGCCGCCAGCAGCTGAAGAACCTGATCAACATGGGCAAGGAGCGCGGCTACCTGACCCATGCGGAGATCAACGATCACCTGCCGGAAAACATCATCGATCCGGAAGCGATCGAAGGCATCATCGCGACCTTCAACGACATGGGCATCGCCGTCTACGAGCGCGCCCCGGAAGCGGAAATGATGCTGCTGTCGGACCAGGCCGTAACCCCGACCAGCGAGGACGAAGTGGAGGCCGCGGCCGCCACCGCGCTGTCGACCGCCGACTCGGACTTCGGCCGCACCACCGACCCGGTGCGCATGTACATGCGTGAAATGGGCGCGGTGTCGCTGCTGACCCGCGAAGGCGAGATCGAGATCGCCAAGCGCATCGAGGAAGGCCTGAAGGACATGGTGCAGGCGATCTCGGCCTGCCCGACCACGATCTCGGAAATCATCGCGCTGTCGCACAAGATCGCCGCCGACGAACTGAAGATCGACGACGTGGTGGACGGCTTCGTCGACCTGAACGAATCCTCGGCCCCGGCGCCGAGCGTCGCCGCTTCGTCCTCGGACGACGAGGAAGAGGAAGAAGAGGAAGTCGAAGAGGAAGAAGGCGAAGGCGGCGGCGGTGGCGCGGCCGGCTATTCGGCCGAGCAGCTGGCCGCCCTGAAGAAGGGCGCGCTGGACAAGTTCGCGCTGATCGAGAAGCAGTTCGACCTGATGGGCCACGCGTTCAAGACCCAGGGCTACGGCTCGGACGACTACAACGACGCGCAGGAAGTGATCTCGAACGAGCTGCTGGGCATCCGCTTCACCGCCAAGGTGGTCGAGAAGCTGTGCGACACCCTGCGCCACCAGATGGACGAAGTGCGCGCGATCGAGCGCGCCGTGCTGGACATCTGCGTGAACCGCTGCGGCATGCCGCGCGCCCACTTCATCAAGGTCTTCCCGGGCAACGAGACCGACCTGGCATGGGGCGACCGCGAAGTCGACTGCGCCTACCCGTACAGCGCCGTGCTGGGCCGTAACCTGCCGGCGATCAAGGAACTGCAGCAGCGCATGATCGACCTGCAGGCGCGCGTGGCGCTGCCGCTGGCCGACCTGCGCCGCATCAACAAGCAGATGGCGGCCGGCGAGAAGCGCGCACGCCAGGCCAAGCGCGAAATGACCGTGGCCAACCTGCGCCTGGTGATCTCGATCGCGAAGAAGTACATCAACCGCGGCCTGCAGTTCCTCGACCTGATCCAGGAAGGCAATATCGGCCTGCTGAAGGCGGTCGACAAGTTCGAATACCGCCGCGGCTACAAGTTCTCGACCTACGCGACCTGGTGGATCCGCCAGGCGATCACGCGCTCGATCGCGGACATGGCCCGCACCATCCGCGTGCCGGTGCACATGATCGAGACCATCAACAAGATGAACCGCATCTCGCGCCAGATCATGCAGGAAACCGGCAGCGAGCCGGACCTGCCGACCCTGGCCGCCAAGATGGAAATGCCGGAGAACAAGGTTCGCGAGATCATGAAGATCGCGAAAGAGCCGATTTCGATGGAAACCCCGATGGGCGAGGACGGCGATTCGCAGCTGGGCGACTTCATCGAGGACAACGCGACCCTGGCCCCGCTGGACGCCGCGCTGCACGCCTCGATGCGCAACGTGATCAAGGAAGTGCTGGACTCGCTGACCCCGCGCGAAGCCAAGGTGCTGCGCATGCGCTACGGCGTCGAGATGTCGAACGACCACACCCTGGAAGAGGTGGGCAAGCAGTTCGACGTGACCCGCGAGCGTATCCGCCAGATCGAAGCCAAGGCCATGAGCAAGCTGCGCCAGCCTTCGCGTTCGGACAAGCTGAAGACCTTCCTGCACAACAACTGACCGGGTTTGCGCCCGTAATCGTGAAGCCCGGTTCGCCGGGCTTTTTTTCGCCTTCTCCGGTCGGCCGCCCGCGTGTCTGCCGCCCGCTGCCTTCCATTCCCGGAAAACCGCGTTCCGTCCGAAATCCGGCCGGTCCGCGCGCAGGCGCACGTATAGTCGTCTCCGCTGTCAATACATTAACAAGGAGACCACGACATGCACCTGAAAACCATCCTCGCGAGCCTGCCGCTCGCCCTCGCCGCCACGCTGGCCAGCGCATCGAACCCGGTCGAGATCGTGGTCGCGCCCGCCACGCCGCTGATCGAGCAGGGCAAAGCCCAGCAACTGCTGAACATCGACTTCCGGATTGATAACAAGTCGCCCGACAAGATCGAGCTGAGCGAGATCGAGGCGGACGTGCTCGGTCCTTCCGGCCAGCTGCTGGCGCAATACCGCGTCGGCGCCAACGGGCGCAGCATCTTCGTGGTGCCGAACCGCTTCGTCGAACCGGGCAAGAGCGAGCTGGTGTTCAATCCCCTGTACGCCTTCCCGCAGGAGCTCGACCTGTCGCGCGTGCGTTTCACCTTCAAGTTCGATGTCGGCGACGACACGAAGTACAGCGTGCAGACCGAGGTCCGGCCGCAGCGCTTCAGCCCGCGCGCACGCTTGCGCCTGCCGGTGCAGGGCCCGGTGCTGGTGCATGACGGCCACGATTTCTACGGCCACCACCGCCGCCTGCCGCTGCTCGATCCCATGGCGCAAGCGCTCAAGTGGAGCCGCAACTTCATGCGCTACAGCTATGACTTCGTCGTCACCGACGAGCAGGGCCGGATGTATGCGGGCGACGGCAGCCGCAACGAGGACTGGTATGGCTGGGGCAAGCCGGTGCTGGCGCCGGCAGGCGGCAAAGTGATCCGCGCGGTCGGCGCGCTCCCCGACAACGGCAAGGGTAAGCGTCCGCCCTTCACCCGCGAGCAGTTCGTTGCCGATCCGTCCCTCATGTGGGGCAACCACGTCGAGATCGACCACGGCAACGGCGAGATCAGCCTGCTGGCCCACCTCAAGCAGGACAGCGTGCACCTGGCGGTGGGCGATGTGGTCAAGGCGGGCCAGCAGGTAGGCCAGATAGGCTTTTCCGGCGACGCCTTCCTGGTGCACCTGCACTACGACCTCAAGAACGCCCCCGGCTTCGACGCCGACGCCTTGCCGTCGCCGTTCACGGGCTTCGAGCGGCTGACCGGCAATCGCTGGCTGAAGGTGGACAGCGGCCAGGTCGACAGCGGCGACATCGTGCGCGCCATCCGTCGGTAAAGCGCGCCGTCTGCTGCTATCTTGTCGCTCCGCCATCGCTTGTCACGGCTTCGCAACGCTTATTTTACATTTTGGAAAGGCAAACGAGCGAAGGAATTGACGAGCTCTCGAGGCGCGCGAGAAGATTCTGTACGGCAACCACATTTGCTCATCAGGTCTTTTCAGCCCCTCGGATACCATGCTCACCCAATTCCTTCGCCGTTCCTCGATCAGGACCAAGCTCTTGCTCAGCATGGCCGCCTGCCTGCTGCTGTTCATTCTCATTTCGGCGGTCTTCAGCGTCACACTGACGAGCCGCAGCCAGCGCGGGCGCATCGTCGCCGACGACCTGCCCGCCGTGGTCGGCGAAATCCGCAATGACGTGATGCGCCAGATCGGCGAGCCCCTGACGGCCTCGCTGGCGATCGCCAACAACACCTACCTGCATGCCTGGGAACGCGAGGGCTTGCCCGACAGCGGCCTGGACGCCTGGCGCACCTATGCCGCCAAGGCCAAGGCCGACAATGGCGCGGCCAGCGTGTTCTGGGCCTCGGCCGGCACCCTCAAGTACATGGACGAGACCGGCCTGAGCTACATGCTGGAGAAGGGCAATCCGCGCGACGGCTGGCTGGAAAGCTTCCTCGCCAGCGGCCAGCGCTTCGACCTGGACCTCGACAACGACAAGAAGACCGGTGAACTCAAGCTGTTCGTGAACACCCGCGCCGAAGCCGGCGACGGCAAGGTGGCGGTGGCGGGCCTCGGCCTGTCGGTCAACGCGCTGGCCAACGCGGTGCGCGCCTACAAGGTGGGCCAGTCGGGCTATGTCTACCTGGTGCGCGACAACGGCAGCATTCTCCTGCACCGCAATACCAAGCTGGTCGACGGCGAGCACTACATGAAAGACCTGCCGGGCTATACGCCGGAGCTGGCCGCCAGCCTGCTGGGCAAGCAGAAGTTCGCGCACGGTTCACACGGTTCCGACACGGGCGCGCAGATCGTCGCCTCGTCCTACATCCCCGAGCTGGGCCTGTACATCATCGCCGAGGTGCCCGAGGACGAAGTGCTGGGCGGCCTGGCGCGCGCGGCCACGACCGCTTCGCTGATGGCTGGCGTGATCGGCGGCGGCATCGGCCTGCTGGTGATCTTCCTGGTCAGCCGCGCCATCACCGCCCCGGTCCGGCGCGCCGCCCTGATGCTCGGCGAGATCGCCGACGGCAAGGGCGACCTGACGCGCCGCATGCGCGTGGAGTCGCAGGACGAAATCGGCATGCTGGCCGACGCCTTCAACCGCTTCGTGTCGTCCCTGAGCCGCACCATGGGCGAGGTGCGCGCCAGCACCGATGCGCTGGCGGTCGCCTCGGCCGAGATCGCGGCCGGCAACATGAACCTGTCGAGCCGCACCGAGACCCAGGCCTCGAGCCTGGAAGAGACGGCGGCCGCGATGGAAGAGCTGACCTCGACCGTGCGCCAGAACGCCGACAATGCGCGCCAGGCCAACCAGCTGGTGATGTCTGCCAGCACCCAGGCGGAGCAGGGCGGCCAGGTGGTGGCGGAAGTGGTGACCACCATGGGCTCGATCACCGAGAGCTCGTACAAGATCGTCGACATCATCGGCGTCATTGACGGCATCGCCTTCCAGACCAACATCCTGGCGCTGAACGCCGCGGTCGAGGCGGCGCGCGCGGGCGAACAGGGGCGCGGCTTCGCGGTCGTCGCCAGCGAGGTGCGCAGCCTGGCCCAGCGCTCGGCCGCTGCCGCCAAGGAAATCAAGGAACTGATCAACGACTCGGTCAGCAAGGTCGAGGCGGGCGCGCGCCTGGTCGACAACGCCGGCGCGAGCATGAGCGGCATCGTGCAGGCCGTGCAGCGCGTGGCCGACCTGATGACCGAGATCGATGCGGCCAGCACCGAGCAAAGCCAGGGCATCGGCCAGGTCAACCAGTCGATCGCGGCGATGGACGACGTCACCCAGCAGAACGCGGCCCTGGTCGAGGAAGCCGCCGCCGCCGCCGGCGCGCTCGAGGAGCAGACCGCCAGGCTGGCCCAGGTGGTCGCGACCTTCAAGCTCGACGGCGCGGCCGCCAAGGGCGCTGCCGTGCGCGCGGCGCTGGCCGCCTGACTTAGCATGAGGGCTTCGTCGGGCCGCCAACCGTTTTATTAAGGACGTCCATGAAGCCTGCCATGCTGTCCCGCCGCGCGCCGCTCCTGGCTGCGCTTCTATTCATGCTCCCGCCGGCGCAGGCGGCCGAAGAGGGGATCGTGACCGACCGGCCCGACTTCGTCGAATCGAGCAATGTGGTCGGCAAGGGGCGGCTGCAGATCGAGACCAGCCTGCTGTTCGAGCGCGACCGCCAGCCGGGCCGGCGTGAGCGCAGCATCGCCACCCCGACCCTGCTGCGCGTCGGCGCCGGCGACAGCCTCGAGCTGCGCGTCGAGACCGACGGGCGCATCGCGGCGCGCAGTACCGACGCGGGCGGCGTGCGCACCAGCGCATCCGGTTATGCGGACACCGCGCTCGGCCTGAAGTGGCATGCCCTGGATGCCGCCGGCCGCCTGCCCTCGGTGGGCGTGCTGCTGCATGCGGACCTGGACAGCGGCTCGCGCGCCTTCCGCGGCAGCGGCGTGCGTCCCTCGCTGCGGGTGGCGGCCGAGTGGGAGCTGCCGTCCGGCATGTCGCTCGGCGTGATGCCGGGCCTGGGCCGCGAGCGCGGCGAATCCGGCCCTTCCTACAGATACGGCATCCTGGGCGTCGTCCTCGGCAAGTCCGTCAACGAGCGCCTGCGCGGCTTCGTCGAAGTGGCGCTGCCGCACATCGCACGCGGCCGCCATGGCGGCGTCCAAGCCAGCTTCGATGCCGGCGCCGCCTATCTCCTTTCCGAGACCTGCCAAGTCGATGCCATGCTGTCGCGCGGCCTGAACAGCCGCACGCCGGATACCGCCTTCACCATCGGCCTGTCCTTCAAGCGCTGAGCCCATGCCCGCCCCGGGAGCGCATGCATCCCGGTTATGCAAGCTTGTTGGAATTTCATTGGTTGCAAAAATGACAGTTGCGTAGGCTCTGACGCAGATGGCGGGCGTGGCGCGAGGAGAGGCGGCGCGCGCCGCCACAGGCGCATGGGCTCACCGGTGCGTCGACTTCAACCCTGCAAAAAATCCACAACATGAAAAAACTTTTGCTTGCCGCGGCAGCCGCCATGCTCGCCGCCACCCTGTCCCATGCCGCCCATGCCAGTCCACAGGACGCCTCGCCCAAGCGCGAACTGCGCGGCGTGTGGATCAGCACCCACCTGAGCCTGGACTGGCCGAACCGCCTCCAGACGCCCGAGCAGCAGCGCGCGGCGTTAGCAAGCATCCTCGACCACAACAAGGCGACCGGCATGAACGCGGCCTTCCTGCAGGTGCGCAGCCAGGCCGACGCCATGTACCCGAGCGACCTGGAGCCGTGGTCCTACTACCTGACCAACCAGCAGGGCAGCGCCCCGGCGCCCGCCTGGGATCCGCTGGAGTACGCGATCGCCGAGACGCGCAAGCGCGGCATGGAATTCCACGCCTGGATCAACCCCTACCGCGCGGTGGCCACCGTCGCCAACGAGGGCAACAACGCGCAGTACGCCAGTACCCACGTCTCGCGCACCCATCCGGAATGGCTGCTGCAGGTCGGCACCGTGAAGATCCTCAACCCGGGCTTGCCGGAGGTGCGCGACCACGTGGTGAAGGTCATCATGGACATCGTCAACCGTTACGACATCGACGGTCTGCACTTCGACGACTATTTCTATCCGAACGGCGTGATTCCCGACGACGCGGCCTACCACGCCGATCCGCGCGGCTTCCCGGACACGGCGGCGGGCCGGGCCGACTGGCGGCGCGACAACGTCAACCTCCTGATCGCGCGCGTAAACGCCGGCATCCAGGCCGCCAAGCCCTGGGTGAAGTTCGGCGTCTCGCCGTCGGGCATCTACCGCAGCAGCAGCGACCCGGCGATCGGCTCGCCGACCGCGGCCGGCGCCCTGCAGCACTACACCCACCTGTTCGCCGACACCCGCAAGTGGATCGAGCAGGGCTGGGTCGACTACCTGGCGCCCCAGGTCTACTGGTACATGGGCCAGGCCGGCTCGGATTATTCGCTGCTGGTCCCCTGGTGGAACAACAACGCCTTCGGACGCCACATGTACATCGGCCTGGCCGACTACAAGATGAATACGGCCGGCTGGACCAGCCCGGACCAGATCAACAGCCAGATCGCGCTGAACCGCGCGCAGGCCAATGTCTCGGGCCAGATCCACTTCCGCCATGCCTTCCTGCAGGCGAACGCCCTGGGCTACCGGACCAGCCTGATGAACGGCCTGTACCAGCGGCCGGCCCTGCCGCCCGTGATGGCCTGGAAGGGGCTGGGCGCGCCCGGCGCGCCGACCGCGCTGGCCGCCGCCGTCGGCCAGGACCAGGCCGTGCAGCTGGCCTGGAACGCGCCGGGCGACAGCGCCGACGAGTTCGAGAAGACGCGCCGCTTCGCCATCTACCGCTCGGAGCAGCGCGACATGGACCTGGACGCGCCCGGCAACCTGCTGGCCGCGACCGACGCCGCCACCCCGGCGTTTACCGACAAGAGCGTCGAGGCGGGCAAGTACTACTACTACACCGTGACGGCGCTGAACCGCCTGAGCGTGGAAAGCGCGTGCGCCAACACGGTCAGCAACGACGTCGAGCCGCCCGTGGTGCGCACACGCGACGCTCAAGTGATGCTGGCGAACGGCACGGCGAGCATCACGCCGGACCAGGTCGACGGCGGCAGCAGCGACAACTGGGGCGTGGAGTCCCTCAGCCTGTCGCGCTCGGGCTTCTCGTGCGCGGACATCGGGACCCAGCGCGTGCAGCTGGAGGCCGTCGACAAGGCGGGATTGCGCGCCAGCGGCGAGGCGAACGTGCAGGTGCTCGGCACCATGCCGCAGCCGGAAGCGACGGCCGGCGCGGCCGCGATCACCTTGGGCTACGGGCCGCAGAGCGTGGTCCTGAGTGCGAGCGACAAGGCGGGCGCCGAGGCGAGCTACGCATGGAGCCCGGCGGAGGGGCTGTCGACCGCCAGCGGCGCGGTGACCACGTTCACGCCGGCGGCGGCGGGCAGCTTCAGCTTCGTGGTGCAGGCGGCCAGTCCGCAGGGCTGCTATGCGCAGGCCGGCGTGACGGTGGCGGTGATCGATGCGCGCTGCGGGGAGGGGAAGGTGGCGGTGTGCCACAAGACGGGTAGCAGCACGAATCCGTCGAACCAGGTCTGCATTGCGCCGAATGCGGTGGAGGCGCATTTGAAGAAGGGGGCGAGCTTGGGGGCGTGTATACAGTAGTGGCTAAGGTGAGAACTTGGGTCCCCGCCTGCGCGGGGATGACGTGTGAACGACCGTAGTCGTTGGCCCTTTAACCGTCATTCCCGCGAAGGCGGGAACCCAAGTTTGCATGAACAGCTACACGGCTCTCATCAGCCCGTATTGCGCAACCCCGCCGCCACCCCATTGATCGACAAATGAATCCCGCGATTCACGCGCGGGTCCACATTGTCCGCCAGCGCACGGCGGCGGTGAATCAGCTCCACCTGCAGGTGATTCAGCGGATCGAGATAGGCAAAGCGGTTCTGGATCGAGCGGGCCAGCAGCGGATTGCCGGCCAGGCGTTCGCCGGTGCCGGTGATCGATTCCAGGCAGCGCAGGGTTTCGCCATGCTCCGCCGCGATGCGCTTGAAGATGCGTTCGCGCAGCGATGCATCCGCCACCAGCTCGGCGTAGCGCGAGGCGATCGCCAGGTCGGTCTTGGCCAGCACCATGTCCATGTTCGACAGCAGGGTGGCAAAGAATGGCCAGTCGTGGAACATGGCGCGCAGCAGCTCCAGCTTGTTCTCGCGCTCGCCTTCGCCCAGCCAGCCGCTCACGGCCGAGCCGAAACCGTACCAGCCCGGCAGCAGCAGGCGGCACTGGCCCCAGGAGAAGCCCCAGGGAATCGCGCGCAGGTCTTCGATGCGGCGGGTCGACTTGCGCGAGGCCGGGCGCGAACCCAGGTTCAGTTCCGCGATCTCGGCGATCGGGGTGGCCGAGAAGAAGTAGTCGGTGAAGCCCGGGGTCTCGTAGACGAGATTACGGTAGGCCTTGTAGGCGCGCTCGGACAGTTCCGCCATCACGCCCTCAAAACGGGCCAGGCGCTCGGCCCCGGCGCCATTGGTGGCGTGCGGGCTCAGGCTCGCTTCCAGGGTCGCGGCCACCAGCAGCTCCAGGTTGCGGCGGCCGATCTCGGCGTTCGAAAACTTGGAGGCGATGATCTCGCCCTGTTCGGTCAGGCGGATCTGGCCGTTGACGGTGCCCGGCGGCTGGGCGCGGATCGCGTCGTAGCTCGGGCCGCCGCCGCGGCCGACGGTGCCGCCGCGTCCGTGGAACAGGCGCAGCTTGACGTTCCGGGCTTCGAAGACCTCGACCAGTTTCAGCTCGGCCTGGTAGAGCTCCCAGTTCGAGGTCAGGAAGCCGCCGTCCTTGTTCGAGTCCGAGTAGCCGAGCATGACTTCCTGCAGGCGGCCTTGCTTCTCGATGACGCTGGCCACCAGCGGCAATGCCATCCATTCCGACATGATGCCAGCGGCGCGCTGCAGGTCGGGGATGGTCTCGAACAGCGGGATCACCATGACGTCGCAGGCGCCGGCGGACACGCGCATCAAGCCGGTTTCCTTCTGCAGCAGCAGGACTTCCAGCAGGTCCGACACGGTCTCGGTGTGCGAGATGATGTAGTTGCGGATCGCGCGGCTGCCGTAGCGCACGCGGATCTCGCGCGCGGTGCGCAGGATCGCCAGCTCGCCGTTGGTCTCGTCGCTGTAGCTCTCGTAGGGCGTGTACAGCAGGCGCGGCTGGGCCAGTTCCTGCTGCAGCAGCGCGATCTTGCGTTCCTCGCTCAGCGCGGCGTAGTCGTCCTCGACGCCGGCGCGTGCGAACAGCTCGGCCAGCACGCGCTCGTGCACGTCCGAGCTCTGGCGCATGTCGAGCGAGGCCAGGTGGAAGCCGAAGATGCGCGCGGCGCGCTTCAGGCCCGCCAGGCGCGGCTCGATCAGCACCGCGCCGTGGTTGGCGCGCAGCGAATCGGCCAGCACTTCCAGGTCGGCGGCGAACAGCTCGGGATCGAGGTAGGGCGCGGCGTGGCCGACTTCCTTGCGCAGGATGTGGCCCAGGCCCAGCTCGCGCGCGGTGGCGGCCAGGCGGGCGTAGATGCCGATCAGGGCGCGGCGGTAGGGCTCGTCGCTGCGGTGCGGGGAATTGTCCGGCGAGGCGTCGGCCAGGGAAGCCAATGCCGGCGACACGTCCACCAGCAGGGTCGAGGCGGACAGCTCGGCGCCCAGCGCGTGCACTTCGTCGAGGTAGAAGTCGAGGATGGTGGTCGACTGGCGCGTCAGCGCATGGCGCATGGTGTCGGCATTGACGTTCGGGTTGCCGTCGCGGTCGCCGCCGATCCAGCTGCCCATCTGCAGGTAGGTGGCGTTGTGCAGGCCGGCGCTGTCGTTCCCATAATGCGCGGCGATCTCGCAGGCGATGTCCTCGACCAGGGCCGGCACTTCACGCAGGAAGGTGATGCGGTAGTAGGACAGCGCATTGTCGATCTCGTCGGCCACGGTCAGCTTGGAGTAGCGCAGCATGCGGGTCTGCCACAGGGTCGCGATTTTCGCGTGCAGCAGCTGGGTGTTGCGCTGGCGCTCCTTGGGCGTGAGCGGCAGGTCGCGTTCGGCCAGCAGGCGCGCGATGTCGTGCTCGGCGTCCAGGATGCTCTTGCGCTGCACCTCGGTCGGGTGGGCGGTCAGGACCGGCGAAATCAGGGCCTCCTTGAAGAAGCCTTCGACGGTGTCCTGGCTCACGCCGGCGTCCACCAGCTTGCCCAGCGCATAGCCGACGCTGCCGGCCTGCGGGCCGGAGCCGTGCAGCAGGTGGGCGCGGCGGCGGCGGTTGTGGTGCTGGTCCTCGGCGATGTTGGCCAGGTGCGAGAAATAGGAGAAGGCGCGCACCACCGAGTTGGTCTGGTCGCGGGTCAGCTTGTGCAGAAGGGCGGTCAGTTCCTCGCCCGCCTTGGGATCGTCGTCGCGGCGGAAGCGCACCGCGGTCTGGCGAATGGTTTCGACGATCTCGAAGACCGCGTCGCCTTCCTGGTCGCGCAGCACGTCGCCCAGGATGCGGCCGAGCAGGCGAATGTCTTCTTTCAGTGGCGCATCCTTGTCCGCGCCGGAGGGGTTGTCATGTGCAGCTAGGTTGTCCATATCGACCACAAGTTAATAGATTGTGCGATGGCGTTTTGGCCATGGTCTGCAAGAGGGCCCATGATAAAATTTGTGATCTTATGCAAGAGCCGGTTACTGGCATCGTCCGGATGGGGCTCAACGACAGTGAAAGAATCCGAGTTGAAAGTTAATGAATCGGCGCAGCAGGCGCCAGCGAACGCAGCACCCGGCAAGCTTATTATCGCATCCCGCGAAAGCCGCCTTGCCATGTGGCAGGCGGAGCACGTGCGCGCCCGACTCGCTGCATTATATCCGCACTGCAGCGTCGAAATTCTGGGAATGACAACACGGGGCGACCAGATCCTCGACCGCACCCTCTCGAAGGTGGGCGGGAAGGGCCTGTTCGTCAAGGAACTCGAGGTGGCGATGGCCGAGGGCCGCGCCGACCTGGCCGTGCACTCGCTCAAGGATGTGCCGATGGAGTTGCCGGAAGGTTTCGAGCTGGCCGCCGTGCTGGAGCGCGAGGATCCGCGCGACGCCTTCGTCTCGAACGACTACGCCAGCCTGGACGCCCTGCCGGACGGCGCCGTGGTCGGCACCAGCAGCCTGCGCCGCCAGGCCCTGATCGCGGCGCGCTACCCGCACCTGGTCATCCGCCCGCTGCGCGGCAACCTGGACACCCGCCTGGGCAAGCTCGACCGTGGCGAGTATGCGGCCATCATCCTGGCCGCGGCCGGCCTCAAGCGCCTGGGCCTGCCCCAGCGTATCCGCGCGCTGCTGGAACCGGAATACAGCTTGCCGGCGGCGGGGCAGGGCGCAATGGCGATCGAAATCCTGAGCGGCCCGCGCAGCGACGGCGTCGACCTGCGCGCCGTGCTGGCGCCGCTCAACCACGAGGAAACCGCCCAGGCCGTCATGGCCGAGCGCAAGGTGTCGCGGATCTTCGGCGGCAGCTGCCAGATTCCGCTGGCGGCCTTCGCCCAGGTGGAAGACGGCCAGATGCGCCTGCGCGCCATGGTCGCCACGCCGGACGGCAAGCGCGTCGCCAGCGGCGAAGTCCACGGCGCCGCCGCCCAGCCGGAACTGCTGGGCGAGCAAGTGTCCGCATTGCTGGCCGGGCAGGACGCGCATGCGATCCTCGAGGCCTGCAAGCAGGACGCCAGCCCGGATGCCTGACCCGGTCGTCATCACCCGGCCGCGCGCCCAGGCCGAAGCGCTGGCCGAGGCCGTGGCGGCGCTGGGCCGCACGCCGGTCGTGCTGCCGCTGCTGGAGATCGGCCCGGCCGGCGATCCAGGACAGCTGCGCGCCGTGCTGGCCGGGCTGGCGGACTATGCGCTGGTGGCCTTCGTATCGCCCAACGCGGTGGACGCCGCCTTTGCCCACATTTCTGCCTGGCCGGCCGGGGTGCCGCTGGCCGTGGTGGGCGAGGGCAGCCGGCTGGCGCTGGCGCGCCATGGTGTGACGGATGCGGCCGCGAAGATCTACTGCCCTGCCGGGCAGGATCCCAGCGATTCCGAGCATTTGCTGAAGGTGCTCGACCTGGACGCCCTGGCCGGACGGCGGGTGCTGATCGTGCGCGGCGACAGCGGCCGCGAGCTGCTGGCCGAGCAGCTGCGCGCCGCCGGCGCCCAGGTGGAGGCGGTGGCGGCCTACCGCCGCAGTGTCCCGCTGTTGACGCCTGAACTCGCCGCCCGCCTGCATGCCTTGCTGGAGCGGCCGAACGACTGGATAATCACGAGTTCCGAAGCCCTGCGCGGGCTGGCGGGACTGGTGGAGCAGCTCGACCCGGCCTTTGGCCCCGGCCGCCTGCGGGGCCAGCACCTGATCGTGCCGCATGCGCGCATCGCCGAAACGGCGCGCGCGCTGGGCTTTGACCGCATCACGCTCACCGGTTCCGGCGACGCTCGCCTACTTGCCGCGTTACAATCACAAGAATGAACGAATTGCCCAACAACCCAGAACAAGCCCAGCCGCCAGGGGCGCCGTCGACCAGTCTCCAGAAGGCCGAGCCCCTGGCCGCGCCGCCGCGCGCGCCCGGGCGCAGCCTGTTCGAGACCGTGCAGCAGCCGCTGCCGCTGGCCGTGACGGTGCTGGCGGTGCTGCTGGCCGTGCAGACCATTTCCTCGCACAGCCGCATCAACTCGCTGCGCAAGGACATGGCGCTCAGCCTGCAGAAGGGCAATGCCGTGAACGCCGAGACCGCCGCGCTGGCGCGCGAGGTGTCGGACCAGTCGAAGGAACTGCAGATCAAGGTCGGGGTGCTGGAAAGCCGCCAGAGCGAAGCCCAGAGCCAGCAGCTGGCCCTGGAGCAGCTGTACCAGGACCTGTCGAAGAACCGCGACGAATGGGCGCTGTCGGAGATCGAGCAGGTGCTCTCGACCGCCAGCCAGCAGCTGCAGCTGGCGGGCAACGTGCAGGGCGCCCTGATCGCGCTGCAGAACGCCGACCGCTCGCTGTCGCGGTCGGACAAGCCGCAATTCCTCACCATTCGCCGCGCCATCGCCTCGGACATCGAAAAACTGAAAGCCACGCCGGCGGTGGACATGGCCGGCGTCGCGCTGCGCCTCGATAACGTGATCGCCCAGGTCGACTACCTGCCGATCCTGTCCGACGAAAAGCCGTTGCTGCCGGCGGCGCCCGCGCGCAGCGTGCGCAAGCAGGAGAGCAAGGCCAAGGAAAAACAGACGCCGCCCGCGGCCCTGACCCTGGCCGAGCGCGTCGGCCAGACCTGGAGTAACTGGAGCCAGGAGATGTGGGACGACGTGCGCCAGCTGATCCGCGTGCGCAGCGTCGAGAAGCCCGAGGCCCTGATGCTGTCGCCGGGCGAATCCTACTTCGTGCGCGAGAACCTCAAGCTGCGCCTGTTGAACGCGCGCCTGGCCCTGCTGTCGCGGAACGAGGCGACCTTCCGCGACGACCTGGTGACGGCCCAGGAAACCCTGCTCAAGTATTTCGACACGCGCGCCCGCGCCACCCAGTCGGTGCAGGCGGCGCTGCGCCAGGTGCAGGCCAACAACCTGCAGATCGAGATGCCGACCCTGGCGGACAGCCTGAACGCCGTGCGCAACTACAAAGCGAAGCAATAAGCCATGCGTTTACTCCTCTGGTTAGTCGCGCTGATGGCCGCCGCCATCGGCATTGCCGTGACCGCGCGCTTCAATCCGGGCAATGTGGTGCTGTTCTATCCACCGCACCGGATCGACATGTCCCTGAACCTGTTCGTGGTGCTGCTGGTCCTCCTGTTCCTGGTGGTCTACGGGCTGGTGCGCGCGCTGAACGCCACCCTCAAGATGCCCGAGCGGGTGGCCGCCTACCGCCAGCGCAAACGCGAGCGTGAAGGCAACAAGGGCTTGCGCGACGCGCTCAAGGCCTTGTTCGAAGGCCGCTTCGGCCATGCCGAGAAGGCCGCCATGCGCGCCGCCGAGCTGCCCGAGAACGCCGGCCTGGCGGGCCTGATCGGCGCCCGCGCCGCGCACCGCATGCGCGAACCGGCGCGCCGCGACGCCTGGCTGGCCGGCATCGCCCACGACGGCGCACTGAAGACCGCGCGCCTGATGACGGTCACCGAGCTGCTGGTCGACGACCACCAGCCGGAAGCGGCGCTGGAAGCCGTGGCCGAACTGAACGCCAGCGGCCAGCGCCACATCCACGCGCTGCAGTGGGCGATGAAGGCCAACCAGCAGGCGCGCAACTGGCCCGAGGTGCTGCGCCTGGTGCGTATCCTGGACAAGCGCAAGGCGCTGCACCCGGCGCTCTCGGCCCGTTTGCGCGAGCTGGCCTACGACGCGCTGCTCGGGGAGCCGGGGCATGACGCCGAATCGATCCGCCGCGTGTGGTCGACGGTGCCGGCGGTGGACCGCAGCGTGCCGTATATCGCGGCGCGCGCGGCGACCGCCTTCAATGCGCGCGGCCTGCACGACGAGGCGCGCGCCATCGCCGAGGACGCGCTCAAGGCCAACTGGGACGAGCGCGTGGTGCGCGCCTACCGCGAAGCCGCCGGCCCGGCCGGCTCGCCTTCGCTGCTGGCCCAGATCGAAAGCTGCGAGACCTGGCTCAAGCACCGGCCTACCGATCCGGAGCTGGCGCTGACCCTGGGCTCGCTGTGCCTGAAGCAGAAACTGTGGGGCAAGGCCCAGCGCCACCTCGAGCAGGCCCTGTCCGACGCCACCGAGGCGCCGATGGTGCGCGAGGCGCACCTGAAGCTGGCGCAGATGCACGAGGCGCTGGGGCAGGAGCAGGAGGCGGCGAATCATTACCGGCAGTGTGCGCTGGCGAGTATCCTGTAAGCGACGCGGCCTGAGGGCCGCGTTTGTCTTCGTAGGGTTGGCGGCTTCGCCGCCGACGCGTTTGGCTGGACCTTGCCATCCCGCTCATCCGTTATTCATGTGTCGGTTGGACGCGTCGGCGGGAAACCCGCCGACCCTACGCCGTTCCGCACCTTTGCCTCCGTTGCACCGCACAAGCGATACCCGTTTCGCTATAATGACGGACCATTATTAATTCTTCAGCAACCAAGGACGATTCCATGAGCTTGAACAATGTTCCAGCCGGCAAAGATGTGCCGAACGACTTCAACGTCATCATCGAGATCCCGATGAATGCCGACCCGGTCAAGTACGAGGTCGACAAGGACAGCGGCGCGATCTTCGTCGACCGCTTCATGGGTACCGCGATGCACTACCCGTGCAACTACGGCTACGTGCCGCAGACCATCGCCGACGACGGCGACCCGTGCGACGTGCTGGTCATCACCCCGTTCCCGCTGCCGCCGGGCGTGGTGGTGCGCTGCCGCGCGCTGGGCGTGCTGAAGATGACCGACGACGGCGGCGGCGATGCGAAAGTGATCGCGGTGCCGGTCGAGAAGGTCCTGCCGATGTACAAGAAGATCCAGTCGCTGGACGACCTGGAAGAGCTGCGTCTCAAGCAGATCCAGCACTTCTTCGAGCACTACAAGGACCTGGAGCCGGGCAAGTGGGTCAAGATCGAAGGCTGGGCCGATGCGGATGCCGCGAAGGCCGAGATCACCAACGGCGTCGCTGCGTTCAAGCAGAAGAGCCAGGCGTAATCCCTGTTTCAGAGAAAAGGCCGGCGTCCTTCGGGGCGGCCGGCCTTTTTTCATTTCACCCACACGCTGATCGGGCATGCACCTGCTGCTTGGACGCGTCGGCGGCGAAGCCGCCAAGCCTACGCCCTACCAACCAATATCGCGCAGCAGCGGATAAGTCAGATCCCGCGGCGGCGCCACGGCGTGCGTCAGGTCCGCATTGATGGATGGTTCCATCAGCTGGTTCGGCCTGGCCTCGGTGGTGTAGTGCGAGACCGAGGACCCCGGCGCGTTCGCGCTCGGGGTGTACATCAGGATGCGGTCGTCGGCGTCGGTGCCGGCCAGCCGGGTGGGATCGACCCCGAGGCCGGCGATCACGCCCGAGCGGGTGCGCGAGCGCCCCTGCAGCGCGGCTTTCAGGCGCACGCCGTCGGCCTGGGTGATGCGCACCGACGGGATCCGGATCGAGGGATCGTCGCCGCTCATGCCGGCCACGTCCCCCGGCGCGTTGTCGGCCACCACCATCCCGATCGCACCGGCGTCCTGGACATGGCGCGCCTTGTCGACGAAGCCGCAGGCGCCGCGGTCGACCAGGGCCACGTTGCCGCGCACGGCCAGCGCGTTGTCGGCATCCAGCGGGGCGCAGGCCAGTCCCGTGCCGTCCGCCTGGTCGACCACCGGCATGAGCTGGCCGCGCACCACGGTGGGGCCGAGCGGCGGGCCGAACGCGGCGTCGCCGACGTCGTAGGTGCCCGCCGCCTCGCCGGCGGCACGGCCGGCGACGCCAAGGATGGAGCGCGGCACCAGCACTCCGGGCACGGCGGCGCTCACGTTCGGGCCGTTCCATGACAGGCCGCGCCAGGTGACGGCCGACGCTGCCCGCTCGGCGTCGCTCATCTGCACCCACAGGCGCTCGTTGCGGTTATCGACCAGGTAGTGGTCCCAGACCGAGGGAATGCCCATGATCTGCGCGCCCGTCGCGTGGTCGGTGAAGGTCTGGAAGCCGAGCCCGTGCGCCATCTCGTGCAGCAGCACGGTGACCAGGTCGATCTGGCCGCCCGGGTTGTTGTCCAGCCCCAGGTAGAATCCCGATCCCGGCAGGCAGTCCGGGAACAGGCCGAGGCGCGCATTGAAGCGCGCCAGGATGTGCGGTTCATCTGGTGTGCTGAGCTCGACCCCGGCCAGCTTGCCGGCCAGCGCGCTCGGGTACCAGGTGTTGGCGCGCGGCGCGTTCGGGAAGTCGGACCAGATTTCCCAGGCGCCGGCCGAGCCCAGCACGGCGCTGTTGGCGGTGCAGGACAGCGGGATGAAGGCGGCGCCCACCCGGATCGGCACCGTGCTCGACAGGGTGGCGCCCCAGATCTCGGCGGCGCGCTGGAAGGCGATCAGGCGCTGCTGCCCCAGGGTGGTGCCCATGTTGCCGCCGACCGGAGCGGCCGGGGCCGGGTCGTTGAAGCCGACGCCGGGCGCGTTGAGGTTGACGATGGTGATGGTCGCGGCCTGGGCGCCGGCCAGGGCGAACAGGTTGAAGAGCAGCGCAAGGAGGGCCCAGAACAGCCCGGCGCGGGACTTATCGGCTTTCATGATGATGATCCTCCTGCGGAACGGCGGACTGGTGGCCGCGGACGGCGCGCTCGGCGGCAGCCTCGCCGTGGACGCAGTGACGGTCGAGCTTGCCTTCGGCATCGCGCTTGACGACGGAGTAGACCAGGCCGCTGTCACCCAGCTGTACGCTGCGGCGGCCGTCGGCCCCGAGCACCATCTTCGGCTGGACCGGCGCGAGGCGCGAGGCCGGCGCGGCCCGCTGCAGGGCCTGCAGCTCGGCGGCGGTGGGCGGGCGCATCTGTCCCGTCTGGGGATCGCGCACGACGATCATGCCTTCCTGGCCTGCGCCCTGGTGCGCGGCTTGAGGGACAGCCCATGCCGCGGCACAGCAGGCGGCGAGGGGAAGGAGGAAAAGCAGTCGGCTGGTTCGCATGGCGGTTCTCCTGTTCACTTACTGGGCGCTTCACTCGAAACATGGTGCTTACCGGACCGGCCGGCGCCGGCCGAAGGCGAGCAGGCCGGCGCCGCCCGCGATCAGGAGCCAGCTGGCCGGTTCCGGGACGCCGGTGACCACGCTGACCGTGTCCAGTCCGACGTAGTCGAGGTCGGCGGTGTCGCCCCGGTAGCGGAAAGCGAATCTCCCTGGTCCTTCGGCCGCGATGCTGCGGTTCCATTGCTGCCATTGCGCCGGAAAGCCATCGCCGCCGATGCTGGCGAGCAGGGCGCCGAAGGCCTCCGGGCCGGTTCCGCTGCCGGCGGCGAAGCGCACCTCGATCCGGTCGTCGAAGCCGGGCGCGCCGGCGCGGTTGGTGAAGAAGGACAGGCGGGTCCAGCCGCTGAGGTTCAGGACCGGCGTGACGAGCCAGTTGTCGACCAGCCCGATGCCGTTGGCGGCGCCCAGGAAATTGGCGGCGGCATAGGCGTCGTCCGCGCCCGATTCGGCAATGAAGACGTCGGGATTGCCCTGGAACCAGCCAGTGCCAGGCGGCAGGCTGCGGTTGACCAGCACCCAGTCGCTGAGTCCGGCGAGGTTGTCGAAGCCCTCGCTCAGCACCTGGATGGGGGCGGCATGGCCGCCGTGGGGGAGGCAGGCCGCCATGGCAAGGGCGGCTGCCGCGAAGTGGTAGGACAGTCGGTTCATGGTGAGTGTTCGCACAGGGCCAGTAGGATGGTGGACCGCTCGCGCTGGCTGACGACGAGGCCATTGTTGCCTTTATGTTATGAACAAAAAGGCAACTGATATTGATGTGTATTTAACGGACGTGGAGCCTTGATGGGAAACGCGCAAAGGGAGGGCCGTTGGCGCTCGCTGAAAAGCAAAAAAAACGCCTCCCGAAGGAGGCGTGGGAACGACAGAAGAAGTGACGCCTAGCGGCGCGCCGCCGGCCAGCTGCGCAGCCGCAGCTTGCCCACGATCCCGATGGGGAAGAAGTAGATCGACAGGATGAACAGCACGCCCAGCCACAGCATCCAGCGGTCCGGGTGCAGGGCCGCGGCCAGCACCGGCACGCCTTCCAGCGCGCTCGAGCCGCTCGCCATCAGCTCCTTCAGGTAGTTCTGGGCGACGATGAACAGCGCCGCGCCCACTACCGCCCCGTACATGGTGCCCATGCCGCCGATCACGACGATCAGGAGGATGTCGGTCATCACCTCGAAGCCGAGCGAGGTCTTGGGCCCCACGTAGCGCAGCCACAGGGCCATCAGCGCGCCGGCCAGCGCCGCCACCAGCGCGGCGAAGCAGTTGGCCCAGATCCGGTAGACCATGGTGCGGTAGCCCAGCGCCTCGGCGCGGAACTCGTTCTCGCGCACCGCCTGCAGTACCCGGCCGAAGGGCGAGTTCACCAGGCGCAGCAGGAACAGGAAGAGCAGCAGGCAGCCGAAGAACACCAGGTAGTAGGTGAGCAGCTTGCCGTCGACCGAGCGCCCGAAGACCTCGTTCTCCATCAGCTGGAAGCCGGGCGTCAGCACTTCCGGCACGCCGAAGGTGACGCCGTCCTCGCCGCCGGTCAGGTCCGACATCTGCGAGGCCAGCACGGCGAACGACGAAGCGACGGCCAGGGTGATCATGGCGTAGAAGATGGCGCGCACGCGCAGGGCGAACAGGCCGACAACCAACGCAAGAGCAAGTGCCAGCAGCAGCGCCAGGGCCAGGCCGCCGAGGGCGGCGCTCCAGGTAGGCTCGTCGACCCGGGACAAAGCGATGCCGATGCCGTAGGCGCCGATCCCGTAGAACATGGTGTGCGCAAAGGATACGATGCCGGTGTACCCAAGCAGCAGGTCGTAGGACGCCACCAGCACGATGTAGACGCAGATGGTGGCCGCCGTGTTGAGCGGACGGGCGCCCGAGGTCAGGAAGGGCGCCAGCGCCAGTCCCAGGAAGATCAGGAGCAGGATGGCGGACAGCGCGCGGCTGCGCGGCTTGTCGCCGGAAAGAAGCGTGTGCAGCATGGTCAACCCCGCATTTTCGAATAGAGACCCGCCGGGCGCCACAGCAGGATGGCGATCATCAGGATGATGTTCGACACCAGCGCGACCTTGGGGGCCAGGAAGCTGGCGTAGTTCGCCACCAGGGCCATCAGCAGGGCGCCGATGAAGCAGCCGCCCACCGAGCCGAGGCCGCCGATGATGATGACGATGAAGATCATCACCATCAGCTCGCCGCCCATCGCGGCCGACAGGGTTTCCTTGTACAGGCCCCACAGCACGCCGCCCAGGCCGGCCAGCGCGGAACCGGCCGCGAACACGGCCACGAACAGGCGGCCGATGCGGTAGCCCAGGCTTTCCACCATCTCGCCGTTCTCGACGCCGGCGCGGATCAGCAGGCCGATCTTGGTGCGGTTCAAGGTCAGGAACATGGCCACGAACACCACCAGGCCGACCGCCACCGCCACCAGGCGGTATTTCTCGATGGCGGCGTCGCCCATCAGGATGGCGCCGCGCAGCGCGGTCGGCAGCGGCAGGGCGATGGTCTCGGCGCCCCAGATCACGTGGATCAGCTGCTCGGCGACGATCATGCCGCCCATGGTGATCAGGATCTGTTTCAGGTGCTGGCCATAGACCGGCTTGATGATGATGCGCTCGAAGGCCCAGCCCAGCAGGGCGGTGGCGATCATCGCGACCGTGACGGCGAGAAGCAGCACGCCCAGGTTGACCAGCAGCGAATCCATCTCGAGCCAGCCGCGCATCGGCAGCAGCACCAGGGTGGCGGTGAAGGCGCCCACCGACACGAAGGCGCCATGGCCGAAGTTCAGGACGCTCATCAGGCCGAAGACCAGGGTCAGGCCGCTGGCCATGATGAAGTACATCATGCCCATCGCCAGTCCGGCGACGGTGAGGGTGACCCAGGCGGGGAAGCTGCCGACCAGGGGCAGCATGGCCAGCATCAGCAGCGGCACCAGCAGCAGGGGCGCGACGTCGAGCTTGGCCGCGGGCAGCGCAGCGTCCGCATTGGCAAGGGGAAGGGTGGCGCTCATGGTTTGTCCTATTGGTGGGAGTCGAGCGAGAGCCCGAGCAGGCGCTGCTGGAGCAGCTCGTCGCCGGCCAGGTCGGCCATCGCGCCGGCGTGCACGACGCGGCCGTCGTCCATCACGCCGACCGTGTCGCCGAGCGTGCGCACGAAGTTGAAGTTCTGTTCGACCAGCAGGATGGTGGTGTCGGTTTCCTTCAGCTCGCGGAAAGCCGCCATCAGGCTCTGGACGATGGCCGGGGCCAGGCCCTTGGTCGGTTCGTCGACCAGCAAGAGCTTCCTCGGCTCGACGATGGCGCGGGCGATCGCCACCATCTGCTTCTGCCCGCCCGAGAGGTTCCCCGCCGGGTAGTTCCAGAATTTCTTCAGGGCCGGGAAGAAGCCGCAGATCCAGTCGACCCGGGCCTGGTCGAGCGGGCCGCTGCGCGCCGCCAGGTAGAGGTTCTCGCGCACCGTCAGATCGGAGAACACGGCCATGCTTTCCGGGACATAGGCGATGCCGGCGCGCGCGATGTCGGGCGTGGCCATCTTCGTGATGTCCTGGCCGTCGAAGCGGATGCTGCCGCTGCTGGCCTTCCACAGGCCCATGATGGTGCGCAGGGTGGTGGTCTTGCCGGCGCCGTTGCGGCCCAGCAGGATCGACAGGCCGCCGCGCGGCACCACCAGGTCCACGCCTTGCAGGATGTGGTACTGGCCGATGTGGGTATGCACGCCCGACAGCGTGAGCAGCGCTTCGCCCGCGGACGCCGGTTTAAGCATGTTGGGATTCGGGTGTTCCAAGATAGGCTTCCTGTACGATCTTCGATTGCATGACGTCAAGCGGCTTGCCGTCCGCGACCAGGGCGCCGTTGACCAGCACCACGATGCGGTCGGCCAGCTGGCGCACCACGTCCATCTTGTGCTCGACCAGCAGCACGGTCTTGTTGCGTTCGTCCTTCACCTGCTGGATCAGGTCCAGCACCACCGGGACCTCGTCCACGCTCATGCCGGCGGTGGGTTCGTCGAACATCATGATCTCGGGTTCCAGCGCCAGCAAAATCGCGACTTCCAGCTTGCGCTGGTCGCCATGCGACAGGGCGCCCACGTGCATGTCGCGCCGGCCGATCAGGGACACGCGCTCCAGGTAGTGCTCGGCGCGGGCGATCAGTTCCTTGTGGCTGGACCAGATCGAGAAGAAATTCAGGCCCATGCCGGCGCGGCTCTGCACCGCCAGGCGCACGTTCTCGATCACCGTCAGGTTGGGGAACAGGTTGGTAAGCTGGAAGGCGCGGCCGATGCCCATGCGGGTACGGTGCGCCGGCCCCAGGCGGGTGACGTCCTTGCCCTTCACCATGACGCTGCCCGCCGTGGCGGACAGCTGGCCCGACACCAGGTTGAAGTAGGTGGTCTTGCCGGCCCCGTTCGGGCCGACGATCACGGTCAGGGTGCCGGGGTAGAAATCGGCCGTCACCCCGTTTACCGCGACGTGGCCGCCGAAGCGGATGCTCAGGTCGCGGGTCGAGAGGGAAGCCTGGGCTGCGGAAGAAGTCATGTCAGCGCTTGTTCCGGACCGGGAGCGGCATCTCGGACGCCGGGATCTCGCGCACCAGTTCCAGCAGGTCCCATTCGTTCTTCTGGTCCTTCTTGATGCGGAAGTGGTACATCGGCTGGATGGCCTGGTGGTCTTCCTTGCGGAAGCTCATGGTGCCCTTCGGGGTCTCGAAGCTCATGCCTTCCATGGCCGCGGCCATCTGGTCGCCGTTGCCGCTCGGGACCTTGGACAGGGCCGCCACCACCGCGCTGGCCGCCGCCATGCCGCCCGCGGTGAACATGTCGGGGGGAGCCTTGAAGCGCCTGGTGTGCTCCGCCACGAGCCAGTCGTTCATCTTGTTCTTCGGGAAGCCGTGGTAGTAGTAGATCGTGCCTTCGGTGCCGGCATAGCTCTTCCAGGTCTTCATCACCGGCAGGATGTTGCCGCCCGGGGCCAGGGCGATGCCGTAGCGCTGCGGCTGCATGTCGGCGATCTTGTTCATCGGGTTGGGGCCGGCCCAGACGATGGCCAGCACGCGCGGCTGCGGCTTGTCCTTGAGCGCGTCGAACAGGCGCTGGGTCGAGGCGGTGAAGTCGGTGGTGGTCATCGGCGCGTATTCCTCGTGCACCACCTTGGCCTTGCTGCCGGTGGCGGCGAGGGCTTCCTTGCCGGCCTTGATGGCATCGCGCCCGAAAGCGTAGTCCTGGGCCAGGAAGCCGATGCTGCCCTGCTTCAGGGTCGAGGCGGCGGCCAGCGCGTCCTGCATCGAGTTGCGCGCGGTGCGGAAGATGTATTTATTCCACTTGTCGCCGGTGATGGCGTCGGCCACGGCCGGCTCCACGATCAGCACCTTGCGGTACTCCTTGGCCACCGGCAGCATCGCCAGCGCCGAGCCGGACGAGGTGGTGCCGACCGCGATGTCGACCTTGTCGTCGCCGTAGGCCTCGGCCAGCAGGGTGCGGCCGAGGTCCGGCTTGCTCTGGTCGTCCTTGACGATCACCTTGATCTTGCGGCCGTTGATTTCCATCTTGCCGCCCGTGAGGTATTCCAGGCCCATCATGAAGCCGGTCTCGGTCTCCTTGGCATAGGCTTCCAGCGCGCCGGTCTTGCCGGCGATGAGGGCGACCTTCAGGTCCTTGCCCTGGGCCAGCACGCCTGGCGCGGCGCCGGCGGCGAAGGCGGCAAACATGGCGAGGGCGAGGGGTTTGATCAGGTGGTTCATGCTTGTCTCCTTGTTCTGTCTCAGGGCACCGTGGCCAGGAAGGCGCGGATCGCCTCCAGCGCCTCGGGCTCGGTCAGCATCGGCGCGTGGCCGACGTTCGGTACTTCCACATATTGCAGTTCCGGGGCGGCCTTGCGCATCCAGGCCGCCTGTTCGGGTTCGACCAGGTCGGACAGCGCGCCGCGCACCAGCAGGGTGGGGCGGCGCCGCGCCAGCCGGCGGAAGGCCATGCGCGCAGCCAGCGAGGTCGGGGGCAGTTTACCCGTTTGCAGGGCGTGCGCGATATTCGGATCATAGCGCGGGCTCAACAGGCCGTCATCGCGCTGTTCGAAGGCGCGCCGCGCCCATTTGTCCCATTCGTCCTCGCTGTTGGCGGGGAAGGCGCACAGGTTGATGTCGCGCACGTGGCCGGCGGCTTCGCTCCACGAGGCCACCGCGCCGGACTTGCCGGCATAGCCGGCGATGCGGTCCAGGCCGCGCGCCGACATGACCGGGCCGATATCGTTGATGACGGCGCCCGCGATCAGGTCGAGGCGGCGCGCGGCCAGGGTCATGGTGATCAGGCCGCCCATCGAGGTGCCGATGAAGACGGCGCGCGCGATGCCCAGGTCGTTCATCAGCTTGATGACGTCGCCGGCGTAGACCATGGGCGAGTAGTTGGCGGGGTTCGGGTCGCGCGCCGAGTGGCCGCGGCCGCGCACGTCGACCGCGATCACGCGCCGCCCCTGGGCCGCGATGAGGGGCGCCAGCTCGTCGAAGTCGGACGAATTGCGGGTCAGGCCGTGGATGCAGATGACCGGCAGCCTGGCCGGTCCCGGCGCGGCGCCGGCGACTGCCGTGGCCGGATAATCGCGCGCGTACAGCGCCAGCCCGTCGCCGCTGGTGTAGCTGATTGGTGTGAAGGTGGACACGCTGGCTTATCCTGTTGGTTCGATCTTTGAAATGAGTGCACTCGCAAGTCACCCTGGATAGTTGGCGCGTGAACGTCGTCCCGGCGTAGGTCGGGATCCAAGTTTCGCAATGCGATCGCTCACGCAAACTTGGGCCCCGGCCTTCGCCGGGGAGACGGTCCCACTGCTAACTCGATGGCTGGACAGGGCGGCTCCCGGGCAGGAGCCGCCACCTGCACCGTCAGAAGCGGTACTCGACGGTCGCCGACACGGTGCGCGGGTTGCCGTAGAAGGCCGTCAGCGTGCCCTCGTTGCCCAGGGTCGGGAACAGATAGCCGGCGGTCTTGTAGCGGGTGTCGCCCAGGTTCTTGCCGTGCAGGCCGGCGCGGATCTTGCCGTCGGCACGGGTCCAGACGATGCTCGCGTCCCAGATGCGGTAGGAGTCCTGGTCCAGCAGCGAGCGGGTCTCGAACTGCGCGGTGGCGCCCTTGTACGACCAGCTGCCGATCAGCGAGAGCTTGCCGTTGTGGCCCATGACCGGCATCGCGATGTCGTAGTTGGCGCGCAGGTTGGCCGAGTTCTTCGGCGTGTTCTGGAAGGTGCGCTGGCCGGCCACGTTGACGCCCGCCACGATGTACTCCTTGTACTCGGCGTCGATGTAGCTGTACATGCCGGCGATCATGAAGTCGCGGGTCAGGTTGGCGATGGCTTCCAGTTCCACGCCCTTGATCTTGGCCTTGCCGGCATTGGTGGTCACCCCGGCGAAGCTGTCGTCCTGGCCGTCGCCGTTGGTGTCGATCGCCACCGAGCCCGGGATCTGCACGTCCTGGTAGTCGCTGTAGAAGACGGCGGCGTTGGTGGTGATGCGGCCGCCGTTGAAGGCCGACTTCAGGCCCAGTTCATAGGTCTCGATGGTTTCCGGCGCATAGCCGGCGCGCGCGGTGGCGAGCGGGATGCGGGTGCCGACCACGTTCAGGCGCGGGTCGAAGCCGCCGCCCTTGAAACCTTCCGAGTACGAAGCGTAGACGTTGTGGTCCTGGTTCATCTTCCAGTTCAGGGCAACGCGCGGGGTGAATTTCTTGTCCTCGCGTTCGAGCACGCCGCCACGCAGGTCGGTATCGGTGCGGAACAGCAGGGCGCCCGGGTTGCCCAGCTGCGGCGAGCCGCCCAGGCCGAAGTAGATCTGGCGCAGGATCTCGGCTTCGCGCTTGTCGACGGTATAGCGGCCGCCCAGCGACACGTTCAGGGCGTCGGTCAGCTTGTAGCTGCCGTCGGCGTAGACCGCCCAGGCCTTGGTGTCGATGTCGCCCATGGTGTAGGTCGAGGTCGCGACCGCGCCGGCCAGGATGGTGTCGAAGTGGTTGAAGGCGTTGGCGTCCATGAAGTAGACGCCGGCCACGCCCTGCAGGCGCTCGCCCGAGTAGGTGAGGTTGAATTCCTGGCTGAACTGCTTGTTCTTGTACAGCGCCGGCACTTCCATGTCGACCACCGGCAGGGCGTCGAAGTCGATCGGCGCGTAGGAGCGGTCCTTGCGCGCGGCGGTGATCGATTTCAGGGTCCATGCCGGGTTGATGGTGTACTCGACGGTGGCCGAGACGCCGTAGGCTTTCACATCCTGGTCGTGGCCGAGGGCCTTGGTCAGGTTGCCGCGGGTGTCGAATTCGTTGGGCAGGATCGGCGCGCCGCTCGTGCGGCCGACGATCAGGCGGTGGCCGTTCTTCGGATTCGAATCGTCCTGGGTGATGTCGCCGGCGATGCGGACGAACAAGTCCTGGTTCGGGGTGAACTCGGCCGACAGGCGGGCCGCGGTCACGTCCTTGTCGTAGTTGCCCTTGCCGGTGAACAGGTTGGTGCCGAAGCCGTCGCGCTTGAAGCGGGCGAAGGTGCCGCCGATGCGCGCGGTGTCGCTCAAGGGGGTGCTGGCGGTGACCACGGCTTCCTTCTGGCCGTGGTTGCCGACCGTGCCGCGCAGGCGCACGTCGGTGTTCGGGCCCAGCTTGCGGGTCACGTACTTGACGGCGCCGCCGATGGTGTTGCGACCGTACAGGGTGCCCTGTGGGCCGCGCAGCACCTCGATGCGCTCGACGTCGTAGATGTCGGCCACGGCCGCTTGCGGGCGCGCCAGGTAGATGTCGTCGACGTAGATGCCGACGCCCGACTCGAAGCCGGCCAGCGGATCGGCCTGGCCGACGCCGCGGATGAAGGCGGTCAGGGTCGAGTTGGTGGCGCGCGAGGCCTTCAGGGTGGTGTTCGGCAGGGCCAGGGCCAGGGCGGTGACGTCCGGCACGGCTTGCTTGGAGAGCTGGTCTGCCGAGAAGGCGGTGACCGAGACCGGCACGTCCTGCAGGGTCTCCTCGCGGCGGCGGGCGGTCACGACCACCTTGGCGGGAGCCGCCTCTTCGGTCGGGGCCGCCGCCGGGGCGCCGGCGGCGTCCTGGGCGTGCGCGGCGCCGATCGTGCCACCGGAAACGGCGAGCAGGGCGATGGCGGACTGGGTCAGCAGGCTCAGTTTCTTCTTGGTCAGACGCATTCTTGTCTCCTTGTTTTTGGTCGGCATGCGTTCAAGATTTCGCATGGTTCGCAGTGTGCCTCGGTTGAGTTTGGTTGAATAGGCAACAATCGATCACCCCTTTGTGCATTAATGCACAGCCCGCTTTGATGCCTCTGTGCATGGGTTCGCAGCGTCTTGACAGGGAGGATGTGCCCAGCAGCAATTCCTCCAGCCCGCGCGAGCGCCAGCGCATACTCGATGAGCTAAACGATTGCAGGGGGAATGTGCACTAGTGCACAATATGTCATCTTGATATCGGACAACGACCCATGAATACGCTGCCTGAGTGGACCGACCTGCGTTTCTTCCTGGAGCTGGCCCGCGCCGGTACCTTGTCCGGGGCCTCGCGCCGCCTCGAGGTCGAGCACACCACGGTGGCGCGCCGCATCGACCGGCTCGAGACCCAGCTCGGCGCCACCCTGTTCGACCGCAGCCGCGAAGGCTACGAGCTGACCGAGGTGGGGCTGGCGCTGCTGCCGCACGCCGAGGCGATGGAGGGCGCGGCCCTGGCCGCGGCCGAGCAGATCGGCGGGGCCGAGGTGGCGGCGGCCGGGGTGGTGCGCCTGGGCGTGCCGGAAGTGTTTGGGGTGCGGGTGGTGGCGCCGCTGCTGGCCGGCCTGCTGGAGCAGCATCCCGACCTCTCGATCGACTTGCTGGCGCTGCCGCGCTTCGCCAACCTGGCCAACCGCGAGGCCGACCTCGGCGTCATGCTCGATCCGCCCACCACCGGGCGCTACGTGGTCACGCGGCTGGCCTCGTTCCGCTTCTACCTGTACGCCGCGCCGGCCTACCTGGCGCGCCATCCGCCCATCCGGCAGCAATCCGACCTGGCGCGCCACGACTTCGTCGACTACGTCCAGGACCGCCTGGCCAGCCGCGAGCTGTCCTACCTGAACGAATTCGGCTTCACGCCGCGCCGGCGCATGTGCTGCTCGGGCATGACGGCCCAGATCGAGGCGGCCTCGCTGGGCATGGGCCTGATGATGGCGCCGCCTTACGCGGTGCCGGACGACGGGCGCCTGGTGCCGGTGCTGCCGGGCTTCTTCGCCGAGCGCTCGTTCTGGCTGGCCGCGCCTACCGACCTGTACCGCCTGCGGCGCGTGAAAGTGGTGTGGGACCTGCTGCGCGAGCTGGCGGACAACAATCCGTCGCTGTGGTGGCATAACGGGGACCTGGACAATGTGCAAGTTGCAGCCACGTAGGGTGGACGGCTCTGCCGTCCACGCGTTCAACCCATGCTCCCCGGCCCGTGCGCGGGAACGGAGCCGATAACTATCACCGCGTGGACGGCAAAGCCGTCCACCCTACGACCGACGACCACCATGCGCAGCCAGATCAGCGACGAGATCACCTTCCGCAAGCTCGAAATCCTGCTCGCCTACATGGAGGGCGGCAACCTGAACGCGGCCGCGCGCCTGCTCGACATCAGCGCCGTCAGCGTGCACCGCGCCCTCCATTCGCTGGAGGAGAGCATGAGCTGCCAGCTGTTCAGCCTGCAGGGACGCAACCTGATTCCGAACGAGGCGGCCCAGGTGCTGGCCGAGGTCAGCCGCGAGGTGATCAAGCTGATGGCCGACGGCATCGCCGCCACCCGTTCGGCGGCCGGCTACTCGGCCGACCGCCTCAAGCTGGGCTCGCTGTACTCCCTCACCACCGGGACCATTCCGGAAGTCATCATCGGCATCAAGCTGCGCAAACCCGAGCTGCAGACCGAACTGGTGCTGGGCTCGAACGCCGACCTGCTGCACAAGCTCAAGCAGAACGCCATCGACGCCGCCCTGATCGCCTTGCCCGAGGCCGACCCCGACGTGGAGTCGATTCCCCTGTTCGAGGACGAGATCTACTTCGCCGCCCCCAGCGGCTCGCCTTACGCCGGCGCCACGGAAATCGACCTGCGCGACTGCGCGGGCGAGAAGTTCGTGGGGCTGAGCGAGGGCTTTATCACCTACCACGGCTTCCAGGAAGCCTTCCGCATCGCCGGCTTCTCGCCCACGGTCGTGACGCGCGTGGGCGACATCTTCTCGCTGATGAACCTGGTGGGGGCGGGGATCGGCTACACCCTGCTGCCGGGGCGGGTGCGGCATGTCTTTGGCGACAAGGTCCAGCTCATCCCTCTCAAGCAGGAGTACCTGATGCGCCAGACCATCGGGCTGAGCTTCCTGCGGGTGCGCGAGCGGGATCCGAATCTGCTGGCGCTGGCTGCGGTGTGCCGGATGCTGAAACACCGGTAGGGGGGGGGGGCGGCCGGGCGCCCCCCCCCCCCCCGCCCCCCCGGGGGGGGGGGCCCCGCCCCC
>NZ_JAGPWC010000065.1 GCF_018119405.1 Massilia sp. ST3
GGGGGCGGACGCGGCGGGCGGCGGGGCCGGCAAGGCGGCCGGCCGGCGCCGAGTTCAAGGATTGCCCCGCCTGCCCGATCATGGTGCCGCTACCCGCGGGCGCCTTCACGATGGGCAGCAACAACAGCGATCCGAGCGAGAAGCCGGCCCATCCGGTCGCGATCGGCGCGCCCTTTGCGATCGGCAAGCACGAGGTCAGCCTGCAGCAATGGAACGCCTGCGTGAACGCCGGCGGCTGCCAGAAAACCACCCTGCCCGCCAGCCTGCCGCCGGATGCGCCGGTGCGCGACGTCAGCTGGGATGATGCCCAGCAGTACGTGAAGTGGCTGAGCGCCAGCACCGGCAAGGCCTACCGCCTGCCCACCGAGGCCGAGTGGGAATATGCGGCGCGCGGCGGCACCGCCACCCGCTACTGGTGGGGCGAACAGATGGCGACCGGCAAAGCCAACTGCAAGGACTGCGGCCAGCCCTGGTCCAACGACGCGCCGGCCAAGACCGGCAGCTTCACCGCCAATCCCTACGGCCTGCACGACACCAGCGGCAGCGTGTGGGAATGGGTCAGCGATTGCTGGCACAACAACTTCAAGGATGCGCCCGCGGACGGCCGCAGCTGGGACCAGGCGAATTGCAGGGTCAGGGTGATCCGCGGAGGTTCCTGGCGCGAAGGCGCGCCCTACATGGTGTCGTCCACGCGCTTCCGCTACGACGCGAGCGTGCGCCATACCCAGAACGGTTTCAGGGTGGCGCGCAGCATGAAGTAAGGAGCAGGCGAGCCGCCAGGGCCTGTGTGGATGAACACGGATGCGGCGAGGTAATTGTCGGCGCATGGTAGGGTGGACGGCTTTGCCGTCCACGCGGTGATCGGTACAGGCTCCGCTTTCGTACCGGATGATCTCGCCGCAAACGATCGCCGCGTGGACGTTTGTAGTTTAGGCCACTGGCCTGAACTACCCCGTCCACCCTACGGGTTGCGTCAACAATTACCCGGACAAACCCTAGCGCCGCGGCCGGGTGCTGATCTGCATGAACTCGACCGCGATGCGTCCGGCGCCCGCGCGGGCGCGGATCTGCTCCAGGCGCCTGGCGGCATCGGCCAGATAAACGGCGCCCGGCTCCGATACCGGGCGGGGCGCCGCGAACAGCGGCTCCGGGGTCGTCACCAGCACCACCAGTTCGGTCCCGAAGGGCGCGCCGATGCCCCACTCACCCAGGCTGCCGATGGTCGCCGTGTAATTGGGCGGAGCCCGGCTGTCGCGCGCACGCGGATTTGGCAGCAGGTGGGTGACGTTGCCCTGCAGCGAATAGTAATCTAGGGTAATGAAGGATTCGGCGGACGTCGTGGTAACGTCGATCATCAGCGAGTCGCCCTCGACCAGTTCGGCCCTGGCGCCGGGCGCGGCGCCGGCCAGGCGCAAGGCGGCGCCGCCGCCGGCCCGGCGGTAGGCGCTCCAGTACGGGGCGAAGGCCGAGAGCACCGGACACTTGTCGGTATCGACCTGCTGCACGTCCAGGTCGACACTGGCCACGCCCGGCATCGCCAGCAGGGCCGACCGGGCGCCCCGTTCGCCCACCCCCTTCGACAGGAAACCGCGCAAGCTCACCACATCGCCGTTGGCGCTGGCCACCAG
Organism: Massilia sp. ST3; assembly: GCF_018119405.1. Lineage (GTDB taxonomy): Bacteria > Pseudomonadota > Gammaproteobacteria > Burkholderiales > Burkholderiaceae_D > Telluria. Next base: position 1,629 of record NZ_JAGPWC010000065.1, read on the forward strand.
CGCCGAGCAGGGGATGCGGCCGACGGCGGCCGCCAGCTCGTCCGCCGTGGGTGGCGACGGCGCCGGCGGCGCCTCGGGCACGTCCGGCGCGGCGGCGATCGCGGGCGCCTGGGTGGCCGCTTCCGGTGTCCCGGCCTGCTGCTGCGCCTGCGGCGGCCGGTCCAGGTAATACCAGCCGGCCGCAGCCAGGCCGGCCAGCGCCAGCGCCCCCGCGCCGCACGCCGCCAGCAGCCCGGGCCGCGAGGCCAGGCTCCGGGTCCCGAAACCGGCCAGGAAGCGCGCCACCGTCGGCGTACGCGCCTCCCGCTCCAAGGCCAGTCCACACTTCAAGGCATGCCACTGCGCGCGCCCCAGTTTCGGCGGACGCTTCGGCTTCATGCCCGCGCCGCGCGCCTGCAGGGCCGACACCCGGTCGTAGGGATGGTGCCCGGTCAGCAGCTCGTAGGTGATGCAGGCCAGCGCATAGATGTCGTCACGCGGGTCGGGGTCGCGGTGCTCCAGCATTTCCGGGCTGGCATAGGCGGGCGTCAGCGCGCCCAGGCTGCCGGGATCGAAGACAGTGACGTCGGCGTCTTCCTCGGTCTTCTGGAACACCCGGGCGATGCCGAAGTCGATGACCTTGACCACGCCCGCATCCGTGACGATCACGTTGCCGGGCTTGAAGTCGCAATGGACGAAGCCCCGTCCGTGCGCGTATGCAAGCGCATTCCCCATGCCCGTCACGATGGGCAGCACCTGCGCATAGGGCATGCCGGTAAAGCCCTGGACGCGCAGCATCTGGCTTAGCGCCTTACCCTGCAGGAATTCCATGGTCAGGTAGACCATCGGCCCGTCGCGGTCGAAATCGTAGACCTGCACGATGTTCGGGTGGGCCAGCGCCTGGGCCTTGCGGGCCTCGCGCTGGAGCGCGATCAGGGACTTCGGATGGCCGCGGAACTGGACATTCAGCACCTTGATGGCGATATAGGGCTTGCGGTCGGAAGCCTCGAGCTTGCGCAGGTCGAGCGCCTTGTACACGGTGCCCATGCCGCCGAACCCGACACACTCTTCCAGCACGAAACGCCCGTTGAGCGTTTCGCCGACCCCTTTCATGCGTTCGGGCTCGCCCTCCTCCGGGTCGCCGGGCGGAAGCGGAGGCAATGGGGAAGGATCGCGCACCGTATGCGCGCCAGGCTTGGTCTGGACAAAGGTGTCGTCGCCGCCGTTGCGCTGGCGCGCCGCGATCAGCCGTTCGATGCGGTGCTGCACCTCGGCATAGACCTCGGACGGCAGCGACTTGCGGGCGTGTTCGACGCTCAGTACTTCGAGCAGGTGGCCGGCGCTGTCGGTGGTGCTGGCCAGTACGCGATCGAGCTGGGCAAAAAACTCCGGACGCTGCAGGGCGCCGCTCTGCAACTGATGTATCGCTTGAGCGAAATTATCCATGATGTGATCGCGTCGATTCCGAGCGCCCAGGTTTGAGACTAGCACGAAATGCCAGATGATCAAGCCTCGCGGACGAAACCGAAACGCACTATGGCGCGGGTGTTGGGGCCCGCCGAACAGGCGCACCCGAGGTGTTGGATTCACCCATTCACCGGCCGCACCCTGAGCTCGCCGTCCTGCCCGTCGATGGCCAGCCTACTCAGGCCGAAAATCCTTTGTATTCAATGACCTATCCCTTGCCACGCCAAACCGGGATGGACCTGGCACGCATTCTGCTCAATGTCCATCGAGCGCCAAACGAAATGCTCACCAACCCAAGCACTTAACCTCAGGAGAAACCAGCATGAAAACCTTGACCATCACCGACCTGGCCCGCACCGAACAACTCGAGCGCAGCGCCATGAGCGCCGTGCGCGGCGGCTGGAAGTTCGCTTCGCCGTCTTACATGTTCGGCGACATCCGCTACACCCCCAGCTCGGATTCCTCGATCAATGCGACCCAGAACCTGGGCCAGTTCCAGGAAGTCATGACCGCGACCGCCAACGGCTCGGCCTTCGTCGAGGGGGTGCACGTGAACAGCAACGTGTCCCAGAACGGTGAAAACAAGATCGTCCGCCGCTGATTCTCCACCCACCACACCATCCATCCATACCATCTTAGGAGCACGACCATGAAAACCCTGACCATCACCGACCTGGCCCGCACCGAACAACTCGACCGCACTGCGATGAGCGCCGTGCGCGGCGGCTGGAGCATGTACTCGCCCTCGTACAAGCTGGGCAACCTGAGCTACGCACCGACCCACGATTCCTCGATCAATGCGGTCCAGGACCTGATGCAGGAACAAAGCGTCCTGACCGCCACGGCGAACGAATCGGCCTTCGTCAAGGGCGTGCACGTGAATAGCCACGTGGACCAGAACGGCCAGAACAAGATCGTCGGCTAATGACGCATCCCCAGCAAACTGACTATACTTTCTAGGAGAATCGCCATGACCAAACTGACCATCGCCGACCTGGCCCGCACCGAACAACTCGACCGCAGCGCCATGAGCGCCGTGCGTGGCGGCTGGAGCATGTACTCGCCCAGCTACAAGATGGGCGACCTGAGCTACGCGCCGCGCCACGATTCGTCGATCAACGCGCTGCAGAACCTGGACCAGCAGCAAAGCGTGCTGACCGCCACCGCCAACGAATCCGCCTTCATCGGCCGCGGCGTGAGCGTCGACAGCCACGTGTCGCAAGACGGCCAGAACAAGATCGTCGGCTAAACACGCAGCTTCGCGGACAGCCGCCGGGTTGTCCGCGAAGCGCCCCGCCCATTCAAGGAGAACAGCATGTCATCCATCGCGATCCGGGACCTGGCCCGCAGCGCCACCCTCGACCACCACGGCATGTCGTCCGTACGCGGCGGCAGCGGCTTCGGCGCCTTCGGCAAGGACGTCAACGTCAATGTCAACGTGAACCAGCAGATCGGGCAGTTCCAGCAGATCGGCATCAATGTCCTGAATAACAACGGCGTGATCGGCGCCGGCTTCACCGGCCCGGATATCGATGTGGCCGCCGCCCTGTGGGCGGACAACAAGGCGGTGTTCTGAGTCAAGTGCGCCGCCGCCCCGTACTCCCTCCCAGCAATGGGATGGAGTCCGTTTACGACACGATTTAGCGACCGCATCCAAGGAGGCCATATGGCTATCATCGTCATCAAGGATCTACCCGAAAGCAGCGAACTCGATCGCCAGGCCATGCTGGCGATCGCCGGGGGCTCGCGCATGCGCGCGGGCGGCTACCAGCGCCCGGCGGCGCGGCGTATCAGGCTCTACGACCTGTCTTCCGAGCGGGCCGGCAAGCCTGCGGCGACAAGGCCGCCACGCTAAGCGCATCCGCCCCTGAGAACCGTCCAGCCAAGCTGGACGGTTTTTTTTTGCACTGTGAGTTCGAACGGGAAATCCGGGCTGCCGGCAAGTGTCGTGCCGCACCAGACATGTTCGGACCGGATGTTGGGACCGGGCGAACAGCGCGACGAATCCGGCGCCATCGCAAACTGCCGTGGGCGAGCCGCACTAGCAAAATAAGTCCTGCAAATTCAAGGGCTTACAAAATCGCCGGCGTTGATCACGGCACCTGGCACGCATTCTGCTCAATGTCTATCGAGCGCCAAACGAAATGCTCACCAACCCAAGCACTTAACCTCAGGAGAAACCAGCATGAAAACCTTGACCATCACCGACCTGGCCCGCACCGAACAACTCGAGCGCAGCGCCATGAGCGCCGTGCGCGGCGGCTGGAAGTTCGCTTCGCCGTCTTACATGTTCGGCGACATCCGCTACACCCCCAGCTCGGATTCCTCGATCAATGCGACCCAGAACCTGGGCCAGTTCCAGGAAGTCATGACCGCGACCGCCAACGGCTCGGCCTTCGTCGAGGGGGTGCACGTGAACAGCAACGTGTCCCAGAACGGTGAAAACAAGATCGTCCGCCGCTGATTCTCCACCCACCACACCATCCATCCATACCATCTTAGGAGCACGACCATGAAAACCCTGACCATCACCGACCTGGCCCGCACCGAACAACTCGACCGCACTGCGATGAGCGCCGTGCGCGGCGGCTGGAGCATGTACTCGCCCTCGTACAAGCTGGGCAACCTGAGCTACGCACCGACCCACGATTCCTCGATCAATGCGGTCCAGGACCTGATGCAGGAACAAAGCGTCCTGACCGCCACGGCGAACGAATCGGCCTTCGTCAAGGGCGTGCACGTGAACAGCCACGTGGACCAGAACGGCCAGAACAAGATCGTCGGCTAAGCATCGCGGCCGCGCGGCCTCGACAGGCCGCGCATCCTAACTCATTTCAAGGAGCAAGATCATGTCATCCATTCGCATCCACGACCTGGCGCACAGCGCCGCCCTCGACGACCAGGCCATGTCCACCGTCCGCGGTGGCTTCGGCGGCTTCGGCGGCTTCGGCAAGGACGTCAATGTCAACGTCAACGTGAACCAGGACATCGCCCAGTTCCAGCAGATCGGCGTCAACGTCCTGAACAACAACGGCGTGATCGGCGCCGGTTTCAAGGGACCGAATATCGACCTGGACGCCAAGCTCTGGGCCCGCAACGAAGCAGTGTTCTAAACAAACGTATCCCACCCAATCCATCTGAGGAGAAACATCATGAAAGCCCTGATCATCCGCGACCTGTCCCGCACCGAACGCCTCGACCGTCCGACCATGAGCGCCGTGCGCGGCGGCTGGAAACTCGGTTCGCCCTCGTATTCGTTCGGCGACCTGCACTTCGGCGGCACCCACGACTCGTCGATCAACGCGACCCAGAACCTGGACCAGATGCAGGAGGTTCTGACCGCCACGGCCAACGAGTCCGCCTTCGTCAAGGGCGTGCACGTCAACAGCCACGTGGCGCAGGACGGCGAGAACAAGATCGTCCGGCGCTGAAGCCGAAGGCCGTCCGCGCAGCAAAAAGCACGGACGACTGCCGAAACTTGTCCTACACTGGGGAGACCGGCCTCCGGTCTCCCACTTCACGCAGGAGATGCACCATGGCTCGCATTACCATCAAGGACCTTCCCGGCAGCACCGAGCTGGACCGCAAGGCAATGTCGGCCATCCGCGGCGCGGGCGCTCCCTGGGTGTTCGGCTGGATCAGGCCCTTCGTCGGCGGTTCGCCCGCCCAGGCGCCTGTCATCAACTTCTACCAGATCAACAATTTCGCCGACCAGATGATCAACCAGTACCAGACGGTGTCGGTGAACAATTCCGGCGCGGGCGCCACGCTCAATGTCGTCGTGGATGAAAGCAGCGTGAACAACGGGCTGCGCTAGCACGGGAGGAAAGGGCGCCGGCGATACGATGAGCTGCGATAGCGAGTTCCACTGGACCAGCGCCGCCTGCACCGATGTCGGCCCGGTCCGCAGCCGCAACGAGGACGCCTGGCTCGCCCTGCCCCAGCGCGGGCTGTGGGCGGTGGCGGACGGGATGGGCGGCCACGCCTTCGGCGACCTGGCCAGCCGCGCCGTGGTCGATGCCCTCGCCGCCCTCCCGCCCCCGGCAAGCATGGCGGAATTCATCGCTTCCGCCCGCGAACGTCTCATCCAGGTCAACGCCACCCTGCGCGTAGACGCCGCCGCGCGCCACGTGCCGGTGATGGGCAGCACCGTGGTCGCCCTGCTCGCCTGCGGCCGAGAAGCCGCCTGCCTGTGGGCGGGCGACAGCCGCATCTACCTGTACCGCCAGGGCCGCCTGCAGCAGCTCACCCGCGACCATAGCCAGGCCGAAGAACTCAGGGCGCGCGGCGCCGAGGCGGCGGCCGCGGCGGCCAGTCCCAACATGATCACGCGCGCGGTCGGTGCGGCCGACATGATCGAGTTCGACGTCGTGCCCTGTGCGCCACGCGACGGCGACGTATTCCTGCTGTGCAGTGACGGCCTCAGCAATCCGGTGGACGAGGCGGCGATGAGCAGGGTACTGGCGGGCGGCGACTGCGCCCAGGCGGCCCCGGAGCTGATCGCCCTGGCCCTGGCCAATGGCGGGCGCGACAACGTCACCGCCGTGGTGGCGCGGGCCGAGGACTTGGCGGCCGACAGGACCATGCTCAATCCCGCCCTCTAGCCGGTCCTGCTCCGCCACTCCGCTCAACGCTCCTTGCGGAAGTCCTTCGAATGCAGGCCGTGCTTCTTGAGCAGGATCTGCAGGTGCGAGCGGTTCATGTCCCAGCGCCGCGCCAGCTCGGCCACCGTGCCCCCGACCTCCTGCAGGCCGCGCTCCAGGCAATCGCGCTCCGCCTCGTCGCTGGCGGCCCGCTTGGCGTCGGCCAGCGACACCCCATTGCCTGGCGCGGCAGGCGCCGCCGGCGTGCCCGGCGTGCGCACCGTGCTGGGGCGGATGTCTTCCGGCAGGTGGGCCAGGTCGGCCGTGTCGCCCGCCAGGCAGGACAGGCGGTACAGGATATTGCGCAGCTCGCGGATGTTGCCTGGATAGGCATAACGGAGCAGGAAGCTGCGCAGGCGCGGCGTCAAGGCTACCGGACGGCGCTTGAGGGCCTCCGCCGCCTCGTCGCCATAGTAGGCGATCAGGAGCGGGATCTCGTCCTTGCGTTCGCGCAGCGGCGGCAGGGTCACGTGGATCACGCTGAGCCTGTAGAACAGGTCTTCGCGGAAAGTTCCCTCCCCGATCAGGCGGCGCAGGTTCTTGTTGGTGGCCGCCACGATGCGCGCGTCCACGGCGATGGTCTCGTCCGAACCGACCCGCTGGATCTCGTGCGACTGCAGCACGCGCAGCAGCTTGACCTGGCCCGGCAGCGGCAGCTCGCCGATCTCGTCGAGGAAGATGGTGCCCTTGTGGGCGCTCTCGAACTTGCCCTTGCGGTCATTGGCGGCGCCGGTGAAGGCCCCTTTCTTGTGGCCGAACAGCTCGGATTCGAGCAGGCTGTCGGGGATCGCCCCGCAGTTCACCGAGATATACGGCTTGTCGGCGCGCGCCCCGTTGGCATGGATCACCTTGGCCATCAGCTCCTTGCCGGTGCCGCTCTCGCCGTCGACCAGCACCGGCAGGTCGGTGGGCGCCGCTTTCTCGGCGATCTCGAGCGCGTCGAGCAGCCTGGGATTGTCGCCGAAGGTGCCCTCGAAGACGAAGCTGCGCGCCAGCAGCGCCTGGCGCCGCTCGCCCGTCGACAGCGCCGGCGCGGCGTCAGCCGCCCCCGCTCCGACGGCCTGGACGAAGCGCTCCTTGTGCGACAGCTGCATCACTTCGTCGCGCAGGGTGTTGGCCTGGCGCAGCAGCTTTTCGATGTCGGGGCGTTCGATCCGGGTGGCCCAGCGCAGGGTCGAGCGCATGATCTCGATCTTCTCGAGCAGGGCCGCATACGACATCGCGGAGCCGCGCTCGCCGCCGGGATTGAAGAGCTTCATGCCGCACCCAGCTGCTTTTGCACCAGCTCGTAGTACATGCCGCGCCGCGCCAGCAGCTCCTCGTGGCGGCCCTGCTCCACCACCTTGCCTTCGTAGAGCACGACGATCTTGTCCGCGCGCATGATGGTGCTGAGCCGGTGGGCGATGATGACGGCCGTGCGGCCGGCCAGGATGGCCTCCATGTTCGCCATGATATTGCTCTCGGACTGGGTATCGAGGGCCGAGGTGGCCTCGTCGAAGACCAGCAGCCGCGGATCGTGATACAGGGCGCGCGCGATGCACAGGCGCTGCACCTGTCCGCCGGACAGGCCGACCCCGCGCTCGCCGACCACTTGCTCGTAGCCGAGCGGCATCTTGGCGATGAAGGCATGGGCGTCGGCCATCTTGGCCACTTCCTCGATGCGGCGCCGGTCCGGGCTGTCGTCGCCGCTGGCGATGTTCTCGGCAATGGTGCCGGAGAACAGCAGGTTGCTCTGCATGACGTAGCCCACCTGGGCCCGGTAGTAGTCCTTGTCGATCACGGCCATGTCATAGCCGTCGACCACGATCCTGCCTTCGCTGGGCGGATAGAAACCAACCAGCAGCTTGGCCAGGGTGGTCTTGCCCGAGCCGCTGCGCCCGACAATCGCCACCAGCTCGCCCGGCTTGATGTCGATGCTGATGTCCTCCAGCACATAGGGCGCGTCGTCGGACCCGTAGCGGAAATACAGCCGGTCGAGCTTGAGCTCGCCCTGCAGGTCGGGGAGCACCACGCGGGATGCCAGGTCGGCCGGCTTCTGTTCGGGTTCGATATCGAGCACGTCGCCCAGGCGCTCCATGGCGACGGTGGCGTCGGCCATGCGGCTCCACAGGCCGACCAGTCCCATCAGGGGTCCCAGCACGCTGCCCATCAGGGCATTGAAGGCCATCAGCTGGCCGATGGTCAGCTCGCGGCTCAGCACCAGGCTGGCGCCGACCCACAGGATCACGATGGTGGTGGCGGAATTGAGCAGCTGGCTGAGCAGGCCGACCAGGATGTTGAAGGATTGCGAGCGGTATTGCATCTCCAGCGCCTTGACGTACTTCTTCTCCCACTTGAGGCGCACCGGCCGCTCGCTGCCCATGCCCTTGATAGTCTCGATGCCGCCCAAGGCCTCCATCAGGAAGGACTGGGCGTCGGTGGAGGCGGCGAAGACCTCGCGCGCGTAGTCCTTGATCTTCGGCGTCACGACCACGGTCAGGGCAATGATCGGGATCACGAAGGCGATCAGCAGCAGGGTCAGCTTCACGTTGTAGAAGAACAGGATCGTGAAGTAGATGAAGACCATCAGCAGGTTGAGCAGGGTCGTGACGGTGGACTCGGTGAGGAAGGCGCGGATGGTCTGGTTTTCGGCGAAGCGCGCCAGGATGTCGCCCGTCTTGCGCTTGGCAAAGAAGGAAAACGGCAGCGACATGGTGTGCTTGAAGAACTGCGCCATCATCGAAAAATCGAGGTTGCGCACCATGTAGTTGGACAGGTAGGCGCGCACCGTCGTCATGATCTGGCTGAAGGCCGTGGCGATGACCAGGCCCATGATCAGGAGGTGGAGCAGCCCGACGTTCTGGTGCACCAGCACCCCGTCCAGGATGTTCTGGATGATGATCGGCGGAACGATGCCGAGCATCTGGATCACGAAGGTCGCCAGGAACAGCTGCAGGAGAATCTTGCGGAAGGGCTGCAGGTAGCCGACGAAGCGTAGCCAGGGCGAGCGCGCCGCCTCCATCCGCACCAGCTGCTGCCCTGGTGTAAACACCAGGCAGGTGCCGCTCCAGCCGCGCTCGAACTCCTCGACGCTCATCTTGCGGAAGCCCACGGCCGGGTCGGCCACCCAGACCTGCTGGGCCGACACGCCATAGACCACGACGTAGTGATAGCCCTCCCAGTGCACGATGAAAGGCAGCTCGAAGCCGAGCAGCGCGTCATAGGTGCATTGCACGCCGCGCGTGCCGAAGCCCAGGGCTTCGCCGGCCCGCGCCAGGCTGTCCAGGGTTGCGCCCTGCGCGGTGACGTTGGCCAGCTCGCGCAGCTTGCCGAGGGTCATGTTGATGCCGTAGTGGCGGCACAGCATGGCCAGGCAGGCCGCGCCGCAGTCCATTTCCTCGGCCTGCTCGACCCAGGCGAAACGCTTGAGGACCTTCTCGCCCGACTTCGGCTGGGAGGCCAGGTCCAGCACCACCGGCCGCTTGCGGCGCTCGGCCAGCTTCTTCTGGCGCTGCAGCTCGCGCTCGAAGAAGCGCACCCGCTCCTCGACCACCTCGCGGAACTTGGCATTGCGTTCGAGGATGAAATGGGCCGACTTCTCCGGAATCACGAGCACGGTCGCCTCGGCCGCGGCCAGCACCGAGGCCGGCTGTTCCTGGCGCATCAGGCAGGCTTTCTCGCCGAAGATCTCGCCCGGACCGAGGGTTGCCAGCACGTACTCGTCGGTCCCGTCCTGGACCACGACCCGCACCTGTCCCTGGCGCACCACATACAGGCGGCGCTCGTCGCGCGCGCCCTGCTTGAGGATTTCCTTGCCCGCGGCCACGCGCTTGACGCCGACGCTATGCACGAACTCCTCCAGCTCGGGCTTGCTCACCTTGCCGCGCAGGTCGAACAGGCGCGCCACCAGGCCGCCGGCCGAGCTGATCGCCACCACCTTGTTGATGAAATCGAGGGCGCCCGGATTGCGCGCGACCACCGGCTCGATCGCGCTGCGCGGGATGAACCACAGTTCCGTCTTGAGCGCGGCGCGCGCCGACACTTCGTGGCGGTAGGGGCGCAGCATGGCGATCTCGGCGAACACTTCGCCGCTCTTGCGTACGCCCATGCTGATTTCCTTGCCGTGCTCCTCGCTGAACACGCGCACCGAGCCCGACTTGATGATGTACAAGCCATCTGCCGGATCGCCGGCCTGGCAGATGGTGTCGCCGAAGGCGTAGGCCCGCGTCTCGATGGCCGCCGCGAGCTGCTCCAGCTCGTCCGGCGTGAAGACGGACAGGATCTCGACGGTCGACAGGAATTCGGTGGACGAGTGGCCTTGCTGCGCGATGGATTCCATGTCTGTGCCTGCCTGGCTTCGCCGTCAACTCGCTGCCAACTCGCCGTCAAATGCCGTCAACTTCGGTGCGTCCGCCGATCCGGCCCGGCCGGATCCGGCTCAGCGCGCTGGACAGGCTTCGATAATGTGCTCCTGCGCCCTGGCCGCCAGCCATTCCTCGCGCAGCAGGCGGCGCACCTCGACCTTGGTGTCCTCGTCCAGGGCTGCCGGGTGCTTGGCGTTGACCACGAAGATCTCGTACAGCGTCTTGTCCTCGGAGGGGAAAGGCCCCAGCAGTTCGCCGGGCGCCGCATTGAACACGCGGGCCTCGATGTGGGCCGGCAGCGCGCCACGCAAGACCTTGCCGATCACGCCGCCATTCTCGCGCGCGTCGCCCACCGAGTATTCGCGGACCATCTCGGCGAAGCTGTCGGGATCTTCTTCCAGCACCGACATCATTTCCTTCGCCTTGCCTTCGGAATCGAGCACGATGTGGCTGACTTCGACGCTGTCGAAGCGCGGCGAGTTCAGCTTGAAGTAGCCCTCGACGGCCTTGTCGCTGCACACCTGGGCCATCATTCTTTCGTGATAGAGCCCCTCGACAATGAAATCCTCGAACTCGTCGAGGCTCACGCCGAGGGCGTCGAGGTAGTTGTTCATGTCGGCCGCGCGGTGCAACCCCTGGATGCGCCGGAACTGGTCGGCACGCTCCTGGATGTCTTCCGGCGCCAGCGGCAGCCCTTGCCGCTTCGCGGCGCGCACGGTGAGTTTCTCGCGCACCAGCTGTTCGACGAGCCCTTCGAACTGGCCGGTAAGCTTCAAGGTCCTGATGAAGTAATCGGTATCGATGACTTCGTCGTCGATGCGCACTATGCCTGCCATGACTTCTCCTCGCGCTGCTTGCGCCTATGCCGTCCATTTCGGACAGACAGGAGCGATCGCCAAACGTGCCGCCGGGCGCGAAGCCACCCGGCAAGGAGCGATCGGCGCCGCCACCTTTCAGTTTTAGCAGCTCGGTCGGCGAAATACAATGCCGGCGCTGCCGATGGGTTGGATTTGGATGTGCGATGCGGCGGGCGCGCTCGCAGCCGCCCGCCGCGCCGGCCCTAGACCACCTTGACGCCGATGTCGCCCTTGAAGATCGCCATATTGAGTTGAAAATCGTCGACCACGCCGCCGGGGCGGCCGTCGATCAGGACGGCGATGGCGCGTCCGCCGTTGACCAGTTTCATTGCCTCGCGCGAGAGGGTTTCGGTGAGCGCCTGTTCGATGGCGAGGTCGGTGATGACGAGGGTTTTCATGATGAAGCTCCTTGATGTGCCTGCGTTGGATGGATGAGCGCCGGGGTGACGCCCGTATCTGACGATGCATGGAACGTGCCATCACAAGCAGATCGTCTGGTCGCAGATGCTGCCCCGACGGGCGCATATAGGAGGAGCCTCGGCTTCCTTGGCGAAGGCCGGAGGGCGTGGCGGATGGTCGCGGAAGCAGTGTTGGGCGCGCGCCGACACAAGGACGCCAGGTGTTTTTTCGGCGCCAACGCTTTGTCTCCCCTTTCGGCTTCCCTTCCCTCTGGCGCGGCCCGCCGGGAGGACCTGGCACGGCTCCTGCTGTAGGGAGGGTGTGGGCGAATCGACGCCCCGCACTTTCCGAAACCAGCCACTGAAGGGGAACATCATGAACATCCACAAGCACATGGAAGCCATCTTCGTCGTCACGCTCGCCGTCCTGGGCGCCGGAAGCTTCGCACTCGACAGCGTACCGGAGGCCAAGGCCACCCTGCCGGAAGCCAAGGCGAAGCCCGCCGTACCGGTGGAGCACAACATCGCGACGGGGGCCACCATGGCCGTGGTGGTCGTGCGTGCGCCCCGCCTGCCGCGCCAGGATTGAATGGCATCGGGCGGCCGCCCCGGCGCGGCCGCCGCAGCTTGCCGGATGTCCCCAGACTGCTCTCAGTAATCCCAGATCACCGGCACATACCGGAAGGCATCACCCTCCGCCGCCACCCGCCCCACGGACGGAAACGGCAGGTGCGAGGCAACGAGCAGCCCGCCGTTCGCCGCGAGGTTCTCGAAAAGGCGAACCCGCACCCGCACCGAATCCTCGGGGTCGTGCTCGAATCCGTTATGCCAGTCCGGATGGTCGAACCCGACCGGGAACATCGCATCGCCCGCGAAGCTCAGCCGCTCGCCGCCCGAGCTCAGGTCGACCACGCTGTGCCCCGGTGTATGGCCGCCGGTGAGCCGTACGCGCCCCCCTGGCGCCACCTCGTGGCTCTCCTTGAAGACGCGCAGCTTGTCGCGGTATTCGTCCATGAAGCGGTTCGCCGTCGAGCGCAGCACGTCCGGCACCGGCTTCGGCATGCCGGTGCGCGAGAAGTCGGGTGTCGACCGGAACGCGACCTCGGCCTCGGCCACATGGCGCGAGGGGAAGCGGCCGGCGCGCGGAAAGCCCGGGAACTGCCCGCCCCAGGCCGGCATCGACCAGGATGGTCTGGCCGCCGCTGCGCACGACCAGGACGTTCAACGGCCAGTCGAACTTGTCGGACGGCAGGAACATGTCGTCCAGCCAGCTGGCCAGGTGGGCCGGCGCGGCATTCGTGGCTATCGTCGCGGCCGGCAGCGGCAATACCCCATCGCTGACCACCAGCACACCGATATCGCCGACCTGCAGGGCGTAACGGGATGGAACCAGTTCTTCGCGCGCCTGGCTGGCCGGGCGCGCGGTGTCGTCTCCGGCAAACATCATGAAATCTCCCAGGGAAAGACCGCCCGCCAGCTCAGGCAAGGCCGCCTGGCGGGCATGGATCGCAGCGCAAGCCGCAAGCGCTCATCGTAGAGAGGGTGGTAAACGGGCGCTAGTCCCGCGAACGGGCCCACAGTGTTGCCTGTTCTGCAGCAACAAGGCCAAATGGGAGAGGCAAGCACGGTCGCAGGCCCCGGGGAGAATTCCGGCTCCAGGCCATGCGGATAGTAAAATGGGCGATGACAACCACCACCCTGCCCTTCCGCGCCACCGTCGACGAAGCCTGCGCCTGGCTGGCGAAGCAAGTTCCCTCGCCCTGGACCCTGGCGCGCCTGCTCGAACACGGGCTGACGCCCTATGTCTGGCTCGACTACGACCCGGCCTGTCCCGAGCTGTTCGGCGACGCCAACGGCGGCTATGCCGCGCCCATCTTCTTCGAAGACGACATCGCGCGCCTGGCCGCCGGGAGCGAGGACGTCCTCATCACGATGACCAAGGACGCCCACAAGCTGTTCGCGCGCCTACCCGAGCCCGGATTCCGGCGCCGGCTCGACGAGCTGCGCTTCCAGAAGAAGGACCTGGAGCGCCTGGCGGCCAGGCTCAGGCATGACCGGGAGGCGGCCGCCTCGCCCGCATCGCCTGAGGGGACGGCGCGCGAATCGCAGTACGGCATCGCCAAGCCCGAAGTGCTCGAAGCCTTCGAGCGCATCGTCAGGCTGGACCTGGACAGGGCGCTGGACGAGGCCATCGGCATCTTCGGCGACGACGGCGCGCGCGTCAAAGCCAGCGCCAGGAAATCGAAACGCAACGCGGTGTGGAACCCGGTCACGCTGGCGCTCGGCCTGCACGACGTCTACCGTGCGCCCCTCGGCCCCTTGAAACGCGCCTTCCAGACCCACGACTTCCTGCAGGCCTGGCAAGGCGATTGGGAACAGTCGCTACGGCTGCTCGGGAAGTGAGCGCGCGAGCAGGCGGCGCAGCTGCGCCGCCTGGTAGGCGCCGAAGCTGTCGCTGAACAGGCAGCGGATCAGGGGATCGTCGACCACGTCGGCGTCCAGCAGCGCGCGCTCGATCCCGGCGTCGAACACCGTGTCGTTGATCCGCATGTACATCGAGGTCAGGGACTCGCCGAGTTCCAGCGCAGCGTACAGCTTCGCCGCAGGGATCTCGGTGGTCCAGGCCAGCGCACCGGCCTGCGCCTCCACTGGTGTTGCCCGCCCGGGTTCCAGCAGGTAGTGGAAGCGGCTGACTTCGCCGGCGCCGCCGTAGACCGAGAGCTGCCACAGGCGCGGGTGGTCGAAGTAGTCCGAGGACGCCTCCACCTCGCCGTATTTCTCCACCAGCCCCGTGCGGCAGTAACGCATCACCACCGCCTCTTGCGCGGCGCTCAGCGGGGCGAAATGCCGTGCGATCTCCGCGCTCGAAGGCGGCGCCGCATTGCCCTCGTAGACGTAATCGAGGTCTTGCTCGCCGACCGGCAGCACCCAGTCCAGCGGCGCCGCCGGGTGCAGTCCGTCCGCGTCCAGGCGCACCGACACCGATGGATTCATGCGCACCACCCGCGCCCGCGGCAGGGCCGCGCCCACTTCCCTGGCGAATTGCGCATAGGTGATCGGGAAAAAGGCACGGTTGTACCAGGACCACGGCTCCTGCTGGAACTGGCAGGAGCTCGGCACCACGACACGCGGCGCCAGCGCCTTGAGCTGCCGGATCCACTCCTCGGGCAGCACGGGCGGCGCCGCGGCGGCCCGCGAGGGAGCCAGCACCTCGATCTCGCGCATGGTCTGGAAAGGCCACAGCACCATGTCCCATGGCCCCTGCTCCACCAGCTGGGCCAGGGTGTCCTCGTCGATCCAGGAATCGACCACGTTCAGCAGGTTCAGCCCGGCGGCCTGGACCTGGAACATCGAGTCGACGTCGGCATCCATCGCTTCGCGCGGCGTCACCTTGAAAGGGCCGATCGCGACCGGGACGTTCAGGCTGAGCGCATGCACCTGGGTGAAACCCAGCGCGCGGATCATCGCGAACAGTTCCTCGAAGATGCAGTAGACATAGAGTGGCGTAGCGCGGTCGAGAAGATCCAGGCTCTCGAGCGAACAATGGTCGTCGTGGAAATGCGAGATGAACACCGCGTCGAAGCGCTGGCGCCGGATTCGTTCGGCGTCGAAGCGCACATCGGGAAAAGCGTGGCAGTTGCGGCTGAACGGATTTTCGAAAATCGTGTCGAAGGCGATGCGCGCGCCCTCGCATTCCAGCACATAACCCGCGTGCAGGATGCGCGAGACCGTCAGTCCTGGCTTGTCCATGTGTTCTCCATCAAAAAACCCGCCGAAGCGGGTTTGCACCAGCTTATTTCGCCCCGCGGCTCGCGGCCAGGGCCGCCCGCACCGCATGCAGCTTCTTGTAGCTGTCGAGCAGACGGTGATGCCGGTCGAGACCTTCGAGCTTCATGCTGGTCGGGCTCAAGCCATGGAAGCGCACGCTGCCGTCCACCGCGCCCAGCGCCGCGTCCATGCGCTCGTTGCCAAACATGCGGCGGAAGTTCTGCACGTAGTCGTCCAGTTCCAGCCCGTCGCCGAGCACCACTTCCAGCACCACATTCACGGCTTGATAGAACAGCCTGCGTTCGACGGTGTTGTCGTTGTATTGCAGGAAGGCGCCCACCAGTTCGTGGGCCTCTTCGAGCTGCTGCAAGGCGAGGTGGATCAGGAGTTTCAGCTCGAGAACGGTAAGCTGGCCCCATTCCGTATTCTCGTCGAACTCGATACCGATCAGGGTGGCGATGTCCGAGTACTCGTCCAGCTCGTTGTTCTCCAGGCGGTCGAGCAGCGCGGCCAGGCTGGCGTCGTCCAGGCGGTGCAGGTTCAGGATATCCTCGCGGAACAGGAGCGCCTTGTTGGTGTTGTCCCAGATGAGGTCTTCGACCGGGTAGATCTCGGAGTAGCCCGGCACCAGGATGCGGCAAGCCACCGCGCCCAGGTGGCCGTGTTCGGCGATATACACTTCCTTGCCCATGTCTGCGAGGATGGCGAGCAGGGTCGCGGCCTCGTCGGCATTCGAGTTGTGGCCTTCGCCGGAGAAATCCCATTCCACGAAGTCGTAGTCCGCCTTGGCGCTGAAGAAGCGCCACGACACCACGCCGCTGGAATCGATGAAGTGCTCGACGAAGTTATTCGGCTCCGTCACGGCGTGGCTGGCAAAGGTCGGCTGCGGCAGATCGTTCAAACCCTCGAAGCTGCGGCCCTGCAGCAGTTCGGTGAGGCTGCGTTCCAGCGCCACCTCGAAGCTCGGGTGCGCGCCGAAGGAGGCGAACACGCCGCCGGTGCGCGGGTTCATCAGGGTCACGCACATCACCGGATAGACGCCGCCCAGGGAGGCATCCTTGACCAATACCGGGAAGCCCTGCTCTTCCAGGCCCTGGATGCCGGCCACGATGCCCGGGTACTTCGCCAGCACGTCCTTCGGCACGTCGGGCAATGCGAGCTCGCCCTCGATGATCTCGCGCTTCACCGCGCGCTCGAAGATCTCGGACAGGCATTGCACCTGCGCTTCGGCCAGCGTGTTACCGGCGCTCATGCCGTTGCTGGCGTAGAGGTTCTCGATCAGGTTGGACGGGAAATATACCGTTTCGCCGTCCGACTGGCGCACGTAGGGCAGCGACACGATGCCGCGCTGCGCGTTGCCCGAATTGGTGTCGATCAGGTGCGAGCCGCGTAGTTCGCCGTCGGGATCGTAGATGTCCAGGCAGTACTCGTCGAGGATCTCGGACGGCAGCGCATCGTCCGGACCGGGCTGGAACCAGCGCTCGTCCGGGAAATGCACGAAATCGGCCTTGGCGATGTCCTCGCCCCAGAACGCACCGGCATAGAAGTGATTGCAGTTCAGACGCTCGATGTACTCGCCCAGGGCCGAGGCCAGGGCGCTTTCCTTGGTCGCGCCCTTGCCGTTGGTGAAGCACATCGGCGAGTGCGCGTCGCGGATATGCAGCGACCACACGTTCGGCACGATATTGCGCCACGACGCGATCTCGATCTTGATCCCCCACGACGCCAGCATGCCCGACATGTTGGCGATGGTTTGCTCCAGCGGGAGATCCTTGCCCGGGATATAGGTGGCTGCGCCGGCCTCGGGCTGCAGGGTCAGCAGGGCCTGGGCGTCGGCATCGAGGTTCTCGACCTCTTCGATCACGAATTCCGGGCCCGCCTGCACCACCTTCTTCACAGTGCAGCGCTCGATCGAACGCAGGATGCCCTGGCGGTCCTTCTCCGAGATATCCGGCGGCAGCTCGACCTGGATCTTGAAGATCTGCTGGTAGCGGTTCTCGGGGTCGACGATATTGTTCTGCGAGAGGCGGATGTTCTCGGTCGGGATATCGCGCGTGTTGCAGTACAACTTCACGAAATAGGCCGCGCACAGGGCCGACGACGCCAGGAAGTAATCGAAGGGACCCGGGGCCGAACCGTCGCCCTTGTAGCGGATCGGCTGGTCGGCGATCACGGTGAAGTCGTCGAACTTGGCTTCGAGACGCAGCTTGTCGAGGAAGTTGACCTTAATTTCCATGAGGGAATTCCAAAGTGGTGTACAAAAATAAGTATTTCAAAATATGAAGCCCTGTAAAGACAGGGCTTCATGGGTCCATCATCGAGATAAGATGTGTCCCGTAGCGAAATTCACGCACTCGAGTACCTGCCGCTTCTCGAGGATTCCGCTGGTATTGGGCTGTCATGCCGAGGGTGAGCTGCCCGCCTCTGCTTCCGCGGGCGCGGCCCTGTCGCCGCGCGCGGCAAGCAGTTGCGCAAGCACGCACCCCAGCATTTTACACGCTCGCGTCACGCGACTGCCAAAGCTTTGGCTGGCGACCCGGCGGACAACAGTCGCCGTCGTCGGCACCAGGCAACAGCGCGACGCTGTGCCTCCCGACCGAACTCCCCGGCGTGGCCGGACTGGGCGCTGTCCCGTGGCGAATCCGAGCGATCGCCCGCTCGGGCACGCTGTTGAATTTCCAGTTCCACTGCGGTTTTTCTCGATGCAATTTGCAACTCGGAATAGCGGACGCTATTTTCCACTATCACTGATCCGGCAAAACTCGCCTACGCTTGCGCATGCGGAAAGATAATATTAACTTAATTCAACAACTGTTATTCCTATCCACTGTCCTTTATCCGCAACAGCCGATATTTTTCTGGCATATTCCTGCAAATTCGATAATATCGATAACCAGAGCTGCGCGTGCAATCGCTTATTCAAGCCTCAGTAGGGGGAGCCATGGATATTCGCGTCCGGGGACCTGTATGCTGGTTAAGCACCCTATGCTTTTGTGTTCTGGTTTCAGCGTGCAGCGGGATACCACTCATTGGCGACAACCACACCAGTCTTGATGCATCGATCGATGCGCAACTGGAAAAAACTTGCCCGCTTCCAGATGTCCCTATTCAGCAAAAAGTCCAGCTGAGAATAATACGGGGAGAAATCATTCTGGCGGCAATAGCAGGTTACGCAAACACCAGCATTTCCAGCTATTCAAGCGCAAGCGATCTCAAGGCGGATAGCGTGCTTGTGCTCGAAAAACTGAAAATTGCTCATACGGAGCTTAATGAGTTCAAAGAAGCGGTGTCGAAGAATAACAACATGTTCGATCTCTACCGCGCCGACCTGATCATCGCTGCCGGCGGTGCAGCGGATGCAGCCTTGCGCCCGACGCTGCGAACGGTGAAAACCACCGTGTTTTCTCCCTCGCTTTCTCTCGACAGGGTAAAACGCTCGAAGCAGCTACTCCTCAACTTGTTAAAGGATGAGCTTTACCTCACTGCGATCGAAAACGCCTGCCGCCGCCTCGATCCTGCAAACCTGGCCCAGCAATGGCGTTTCGCCACGGAGCGTTTCGCAAAACGGTGTGAACCTCTCGCGAGGAGGGCCGAGCTGAGCGCCAATGACTATTGCGCGCAAGCGTCGTGGCAAGCGGCGGCAGGCGTCTCGCCAGTCCCCAGCGTCGCGTCAGCAACAGGTCTTCCCCAGCACGATCAGTGAGCATAGCGATCGCGGAAATGTTTGTCAGCGAGGGACATCATGGACATCAAGAGGGCGATCGAGGCCGTGCAGGCGAAGCTGGGCGTGGAAGTGGATGGGCGGGCCGGCCCGGAAACCTGGAAAGCCATCTACACGGCGATCGTCGGTGACGGCGGCCTTGCCGCCGGGCTCATCGACAACGCCTCCGCCACGGTCGATCAGCGCAGCGAGAAAATCATCGCCCAACTGCACCCGCGCATCCATCCCTACGCACGCGCACTGGTGAAGCAGGCTGGCGCCGTGGGCATCCAGATCAAGCTGATCAGCGGATTGCGGACTTATGCCGAACAAGACAAGCTATTCGCCCAGGGACGCACGGATTTCAGCAAGGGGAAAAAGAAGGTGACAAACGCACGAGGCGGCGAATCGAACCACAACTTCGGTCTTGCCTTCGATATCGGCGTGTTCGATAACGAGACTTACCTGCAGACCTCGCCGAAGTACAAGGCGGTCGGCGCGATCGGCCTGGAGCTGGGCCTGGAATGGGGCGGCAACTGGAAATCGATCGTCGATCAGCCGCACTTCCAGTTGCGGCCGGATTGGGCGAAAGGCCTGTCCGAAAAAGCGATGCTGGCCCAGCTGAGGGAACGGCACAGCGAACAACAGGACTATTTTGCCTGACGGACGACCAGCGCCCGTTGATCGCGTTAAGGCGATTCGATGGCGGCAACCGCGCCTCTCCTGCCCCGGCGGTCAAACGCCGCCACGCGGATCGTGCCGCGCTCGGCAATCGGCCCGGTTACCAGGTTGCTCGCCGGGGTCGGGTCGGTGCCATCGCTGGTGTAGCGCAGCATCATCCCAGGCAGCACGTGGTTGGCAAGCACCCTGCCCTTGTCGAGTATCAGTCCCGGCGGTGCGATGCGGTAGGCCATCCCGGGGCCTTCCAGGTCGAGACGCGGCAATACCCGCTGGCCCAGCGCGTTGACGAAACCCGACCATGCACTACGATGCAGGGCCGTGGCCTTGGCGGCGTCAAGTGCGGTGGCCCAGCCCGGATCGGCCGCCCAGGCGCGCTCGGCCAGGGCCGCCAGGCGCGGCATGACCAGGTAGTCGATGCGGGCCGGGTCGCGCACGGATTCCGAGAACAGATTCGCCTGGATGCCGCGCACGCGCCGCTTGCCGTAGTCGGTCAGGCGGTCTTTGCCCATGCGCGCCGCCTCCGGCGCATCCCTCATGATATCGAAGGGAACGAAGTCGTACACCGTGTCCAGTTCGACGTAGGCGCCCCAGTTGACGCCATGCTCCTCCGGATTGGCGTTGTGCGCCATGTCGAAGTAGGCGCGCGTCACCGGCGTGAGCACGATGTCGTAGCCGGCATTGGCCAGGCGGTAGGCCAGGTCTTCGGCGCCGGCGGTGTTGTTCCACACGTAGGCGGTGAAGCCCTTGCGGGTGAAGCGCGGATTGGGGATCAGCTTAGGCGCGCCGTCCAGCGTCGTCTTGCGCGCGGCCAGTTCTTCCCAGCCGGAGGTGAGCATGCCGTGCTTGCGCACGATGGCGTCGACGCGCTCATAGAAATAGTCCCACAGGTCGGCGCTGGTCTCGAGCCCGTGCTTGCGCATCATGGCGTGGCTGGCGGGCGACTTTTCCCAGGCGCCGTTGGCCAGCTCGTCGCCGCCCATGTGGATGGTCTTGAGGGGAACGCCGGCTTCGCGGTGCAGCGCCGCCATTTCCCTGACCACGTGGTCGATGAAGGTGTAGCTCGACTCGAGACCGGGATTGATCACGTTGTCCTTGAAATACTGGGCCGACGTGTATTCGGAGCGGTCGTCGGCATCGTTCAGCAGGTAGCGCGCGGCGTCGCGGCTGCCGGCGCGCGTCAAGCGGTGGTAGCGCGCCTCCATCGCCTGCACGGCGGCGCGCGCGTGGCCGGGCATCTCGATCTCGGGGATCACCGTGATGTGGCGCGCCTGCGCGTAGCGCAGGATCTCCTTGTAGTCGGCGCGGGTGTAATGCCCGCTGCCGCTGGCGTCGCGCGGGTCGGGGCCGGAACCGTAGGCCGGCTGCAGGCGCACACCGGGTTTGGCGCTGTGGCCGCGGACGGCGCCGATCGCCGTCAGTTCCGGCAGGCCGGCGATCTCGATGCGCCAGCCCTCGTCGTCGGTCAGGTGGAAGTGGAAGGTGTTCAGTTTGAAGCGCGCCATCAGGTCGAGCCACTTGAACACGGTCTGCTTGTTATGGAAGTTGCGCGCCACGTCCAGCATGAATCCGCGGTAGCCGAAGCGCGGCGCGTCGACGATGCTCAGCTCGGGCAAGTCTGGCGCCGTCGCCCCGGGCAAGGGCATCAGGTCGCGCAGCGTCTGCAAGCCATGGGCGACGCCGGCAGCGCTGTTGCCGACGATGTCGATGCCATGCGCGGCGCTGATCGTGAGACGGTAGGCTTCGGGCGAAGCCTGGCCGTCGACCGGACCCACGCTCAGGCGCAAGGACGGACCGCCGCTGGCAGGAAGGGTTGCCGGGAACAGCGAGCGCGCCAGCGCGGCCTCGTTGGACAGCGCTGCGGATGCCTTAACCTGCGGCCGTCCCGCCAGCGCCAGCCGGCCCTGGCCGGGGTCGAGTTGCAGCGGCGTCGGCAAGACCGGCGGAACGCTGGATGCGGGCAGCAGGTCGGCGCGCGCGTTGCGCCAGTAGGTATCCTCCGGCGACACCGCCGAATGCGGGCTGCCGGTCTTGCCGCGCTGTGGCGGTTCGGCCAGGGGCGCCACTTCGTAGCGCAGCGGCACGCCTGCGTCCGGCGCCGCGTCGTACACGAGGTAGGGACCGCTCGGCGAGCGCGAGGGCATGAATACGGCATCGTTGTGGCGATAGGCGAATTCCAGCGCCTGTCCCGGCGCCAGGCCTTTGAAATCCGGGCCGGGGCGCAGGCGGAACAGGCCGCCCGCGACCTGCTCCAGCACCAGGCCGGCCGATTGCGCCCCGGCGGGCATGCGGTCGATGCCGGTGAAGTAGAGCGACCAGCCGGAGGCAGGCAACGGCTGGTCGTCGCCGTTGGTCAGGATGAAGCGGGCCGGCGAGCCGCCTTGCGGAAGCTGGGTGCTTGCCGGCTTGCGCTGCAGTTCCCAGCGCAATTGCAGCTTGGCGCCATCGGCGGAACCAGCGAGCTGAGGGACCGGCTTCCCGGCCGGTTCAGCCTGCGCGCCGGGCGCCATCAGCGCCAGCAAGGCCGCCAGCAGCGCTGGGGCGAACGCCCAGGGGCGCAAGGTCGTGTTCTTGCCCAATTCTCTCTCTCCAATCCGCATCAGCCGGCCACGCCTGGACGTGCAAACAGCCGCTCGATCTCCTCCAGCGACTTGCCCTTGGTCTCCGGCAGGAAGAAGGCCGCCGTCACGAAATACACTGCGGTGCAGCCGGCCCAGAACAGGAACATCATGTGGAAGCCGAAGTTGCCCACGATCGGCAGGAAGGCGCCGGCGATCAAGGTGCCGGTGCCCTGGTTGATCAGGAGCGCCACGCCCATGCCCACCGAGCGGATCCGGGTCGGCATCAGTTCCGACAGCGCCAGCCACACGCACACGCCCGGCCCGACCGAGAACGCGGCGATGAAGCCGGCGATGCACAGCGCCGCCAGCAGCCCGCTGTTCTTGTCGGGGATCGGGCCGATGGTGGCGCGCACGATCCCGAGCGGCGTTCCGGCCGCGCCCTCGACCGGCCGGATGTCGATGCGCTGGGCCATGTGGACACGGCGGGCGGCGTCGAGCGTGGCGCGCGCTTCGGGCGGCAGGCCGGCGATCAGCTGCTGCGCGCCCTCGCCCATCGCAGGCGCGGCGCGCCCGCTCCACGCCGCCCGCGCCTGGGCCAGCTGCGCACGCTGGTCTTCGGGCAGCGAGCGCACCAGCGCTTCCTCGCGCGCCAGCACGGCCTGCGCCTCGCCGGTCGGCGTGTATGCGCCGGCCACCTGCTGCTTGTCGCCGTACTGGTACAGGACGGTGAGCTGCACCGGCCCGGCCGCCGGCTGCGCCAGGCGCGCATCGACCAGGTTCAGGTCGAGCCGATTGTCGCGGACCAGCGCCGCCACCTCGGCGCGCACGTCGACGCGCTGCGATTCGAAGCGATGGAACAGCAGCGCCAGCAGGCAGAGCGACACCATGATGCCGGCGGTGCCGATCTTGAGCAGGAACACCCGGCCCTTGCGCTCGACCAGCATGATGGCGAAAACCGTCATCACCATGTTGAGGATCTTGATCGCGGTGCCGTAGCCGGCCGCGCTCACCGGATCGAGGCCGGCGTGCTGCAGGATGGTCGACATGAACTGCAGGATCGAGTTGATGCCGGTGGCCTGGTTGCAGCCGAGGATAACGCAGGCCAGCACGAAGGGCAGCACGTAGCGCCGCTCGGTCAGCATCTCGGCCAGCGCTGCGCCACGCCCAAGCTTGGGACGGGACCTTTCCTCCGCCAGCGCGGCGCCGATCTCGGCCACCTCGGCCTCGCATTGCGCCGCCGGACGCAGGCGCGCCAGCACCGCGGCGGCCTGCTCCGCACGTCCACGCCGCATCAGCCAGCGCGGCGATTCGGCCACGAACAGGCAGCCGAGCAGGAACAGGCTGCCCGGATACAGCACCGCCAGGAACATGCTGCGCCAGGCGCGGTCTGCGGCGGCGGTACTTGCCGCCACATCGCTGCCCGCCGCCTGGATCGCCAGTTCGGCGTTGCTCAGGTAATGGTTGCCGATGAAGGCGGCCAGCACGATGCCGGCGGTGAGGGCGAACTGGAACAGCGCCAGCCCGCGTCCGCGCTGGCTGGCCGGCAGGCACTCGGCCAGGTAGAGCGGCACCACCACCGCGATCACCCCGCCGCTCAGGCCCTGCAGCAGGCGCCCCAGCAACAGGGGAACGAAGGACTGCGACAGGTAGATCACGGCGACGCTGCCGACGAACAGCAGCGCGCTGACGATCATCATCGGCCGGCGTCCCAGCCAGTCGGCCAGCATGCCGGCCACGACCGAGCCCAGGATCGAGCCGCCCATCACCGCCGCCACCACCAGCGACAGCTGCCCCTCGGTGAGGCTGGTGGCGCGGTGCAGATAGGGCAAGGCGGGGTCGATGATGCCGATGTCGATACCGTAGAGGAGTCCGCCCAGGCCGCAGATAGCGGTCAGGAACAGCAGGTGCAGGCGGTGCCCGGTGTGTGTAGCCATTGCTTGCCTCGGTCGCGGTATGTGGGCCCTGACGAATGCAGGGATAGCCGCCGACCTTGGCGCAGCGGTCGGCAACATATCTTAATCGCAATATTTGTCGACCGAGGTGGTTTTACCTGATCCAGGCTCCAGTTTCGTGAGAAGCGCGCAAAAGAGGTGATCCGGTCATCCCAGGCGCTGACGGATCGCCAGCAGTGCTTCGCGCTGACGGGCGTCGGCCCGCGGATACCTGAGTTTAAGCTCACGCAGGGTATCGAGGACGATTTGAGAAACGATCAGCCTGGCGTTCTTCTTGTCGTCGGCAGGCACCACATGCCATGGTGATGCGCGTGTGCTCGTGCGATTGATGCATTCCTCGTAGGCCCGCATGTAGTCGCTCCAGTATTCCCGCTCCTGGACGTCGGCCAGGCTGAATTTCCAGTTCTTGCGCGGATCGTCGATCCGCTTGAGGAGCCGCTTCCTTTGCTCTTCCTGCGAGATATGCAGGAAGATCTTGACGATCCGGGTTCCGTTGGCGACCAGGTGCCGTTCCAGGTTCCTGATCGAGCGGTAGCGCTCGCGCCAGACTGTCTCATCGGGGCGGGCCAAGGGCAGCCCTTCGCTGCGCAGGATGCCGGGATGGACGCGTGCGATCAGGACCTCTTCGTAATAGGAACGATTGAAAATGCCGATTTGCCCGCGTTCCGGGAGGTCGAGCGTGGTACGCCAGAGGAAATCATGCTGGAGTTCCACGGGCGCCGGGTGCTTGTAGCTGTGCACCTGGCATCCCTGGGGATTCACGCCCGACATCACGTGCCTGATCGCGCCGTCTTTGCCGGCCGCGTCCATCGCCTGGAAAATGAGCAGGACCGCGTGGCTGTTCGAGGCAAACAAGACCTGCTGCCGTTCACTCAGGCGCGCGACATGCCTGGCGAGGAGTTCGCGGTAGTGCTGCTTCGACCGGTACACCCGGTCGACCCCGGTCGGCACGCTGTCCAGGCTGATCCTGCGCTCCCCGTTTACGCAAAAACGCTGTACGTCGATCTTCATCTGCATCCTGCCCGGTTGAGGTGGCGTGCAATCGACTGTAGCGATGGAAGGCGGAGCGGTCTGTTAGGCTATTCACCGAGTCCGGCATCGGGCGCCGGGCTGGGTGTGGTCGGACGGGCCGCGCGGCGGCAGCGCTCGGAACAATATTTGACCTGCTCCCAGTCCCTTGCCCACTTCTTGCGCCACGAAAAAGGACGCGTGCAGTGCAGGCAATCCTTTGTGGGCAGATCCGATTTCTTGCGGGTTTTCATGCGGTCCAGCCTCAGGCAGCACCGCCAAGCTCGATTTTCGCCGCCAGCACGCGCGCGAGCGCCGTCTCCGGGTCCAGTCCGGCCATCATCTGGTTGATGATCTCCTGCTTGTCTTCCGGGCCGAGTGGCTCGCAGGCCTTGCGGTGCGAGCAGAAATAGGCGTACCAGGCCACGTCCACCGGCCGCTCCTTGCGCGGCTTGAAGCGTGCCGGCACCTTGGCGCGCATCGCCTCCACATAGGGCGCCAGCTGCGCATCGGCTGCACGCCAGTCGAAAGCGGCCACCGCGCGCTTGTCGGCTTCCCAGTCGCCCTCGTACCCGGCCCGCGGACGCAGGCTGTCCTTGTTCACCGCGAGGCAGGCCAGATTGGGATAGCCGTGCAAGGCGCAAAAGCCTTCCACGAACAGCAGCTTGGGGCCGATGCCCACCGCTACCGCGCGGCCGAGCACCTCGTCCTTCGGATGCAGGGACCGCGCCAGCGTGAGCAGGTCGCCGTAGGTGATCGGCATGCCGCGCAGGGAGGTCGCTTGCCGTATCAGGGCCTCGACCAGGCGCGCGCCTACCTCGATGTCGTTGAAAGTGAATGGGATCATATAAACGAAGTTTGCAACAAAAACAGGCGAGCCGTCGATCATCCCGGTCGGACGATCGACGGCTCGCCTGATCTCTCGTGAAATCAGTGCCCTGCTTTACTCAGTTCACTCCCACTCGATCGTCGCCGGCGGCTTGCCCGAAATGTCATACACCACGCGGTTGATACCACGCACCTCGTTGATGATCCGGTTCGACACCTTGCCCAGCAGCGAGTGCGGCAGGTGCGCCCACTGCGCCGTCATGAAGTCCAGGGTCTGCACCGCGCGCAGCGCCACCACGTATTCGTAGGTGCGGCCGTCGCCCATCACGCCCACCGACTTCACCGGGAGAAACACGGCGAAGGCCTGGCTGGTCGCCTCGTACCAGTTGACCGGCGCCTTGCCCGCGTCGATGCCCGGCACGTGCGGCACTTCGAACGGGGTCTTGCGCAGTTCCTCGATGAAGATCGCATCCGCTTCGCGCAGCAGGTCGGCGAATTCCTTCTTCACTTCGCCCAGGATGCGCACGCCCAGGCCCGGGCCCGGGAACGGGTGGCGGTAGACCATGTCGTGCGGCAGGCCGAGGGCGATGCCGAGTTTACGGACTTCGTCCTTGAACAGTTCGCGCAGCGGCTCCAGGAGCTTGAGGTTCAGGGTTTCCGGCAGGCCGCCCACGTTGTGGTGGCTCTTGATGGTCTGGCCCTTCTTGCCCTTGCCGGCCGATTCGATCACGTCCGGATAGATCGTGCCCTGGGCCAGCCAGCGGGCGCTGGTCAGCTGCTTGGCCTGTTCCTGGAACACTTCCACGAATTCGCGGCCGATGATCTTGCGCTTCTGCTCAGGATCGTTGACGCCGGCCAGGTGGCCCATGAACTGGTCTTCGGCGTCGATGCGCAGGACCTTGACGCCGAGGTTCTTGGCGAACATGTCCATGACCATCTTGCCTTCATCCTTGCGCAGCAGGCCGTGGTCGACGAAGACGCAGGTCAGCTGGTCGCCGATGGCGCGGTGGATCAGGGCGGCGGCCACGCTCGAGTCAACGCCGCCGGACAGGCCCAGGATCACCTCGTCGGTGCCGACCTGCTCGCGGATCTTGGCGACGGCTTCGCCGATGTAGTCGGGCATGTTCCAGTCCGACTTGCAGCCGCAGATCTCGTGCACGAAGCGGCCGATGATGGCTTCGCCCTGCGAGGTGTGGGTGACTTCCGGGTGGAACTGCAGCGCGTAGAAGCGGCGTTCCTCGTCGGCCATGGCGGCGATGGGGCAGCTGTCGGTCGAACCCATCAGCTTGAAGCCCGGCGGCATGTCGAGCACCTTGTCGCCGTGGCTCATCCAGACCTTCAGCATGCCGTGGCCTTCGCTTGTTACGAAGTCGTTGATACCGTTCAGCAGGGCCGTATGGCCGCGGGCGCGCACTTCGGCGTAGCCGAATTCGCGGACCTTGCCGTTCTCGACCTTGCCGCCCAGCTGGGCCGCCATGGTCTGCATGCCGTAGCAGATGCCGAGCACCGGCACGCCGGCTTCGAACGCGGCCTGCGGGGCGCGCGGCGAATCGCCTTCGAGGGTCGAGTTGTGGCTGCCCGACAGGATGATGCCCGAGGCGCCGTAGTTGCGCACGAACTCGTCGCTGACGTCGTAGGGGAAGACTTCGGAGAACACGCCGGCGTCGCGCACGCGGCGGGCGATCAGCTGGGTAACCTGGGAACCGAAGTCGAGAATGAGGATTTTAGAGTGCATGGGGTCTGGCTATAGTCGGTGATCGGGACGTAGGGTTGGCGGCTTCGCCGCCGACGCGGTGAGCGTTAGCGGCAAGATCATCCGGCGCGATACCGGAGCCTGCAACCATCACGGCGTGGGGGGGGGGGGGGGGGGGGGCGCCCCCCCCCGCCCCCCGGGGGCGGGGGGGGGGGGGCGGTGGGGGG
>NZ_JAGPWC010000066.1 GCF_018119405.1 Massilia sp. ST3
GTTTTGGGGGGCCGGGCTTGCCCGCCCACGCGGTGATAGTTAGCGGTGCCGTTTTCGCGCGCGGGCTGGCAAAGGTAGTTTGAACGCGTGGGCGGGGAACCCGCCCACCCTACAGCGAGCCGTAACTTAATTCATACAAACAAAAAGGCCCCGCAGGGCCTTTTGTTCTGAAACGCGACGCAATCAGAAGCTGTACTTCGCCCCGATCGTCCACACATTCGGCTTGGCGCCGAAGTCCTTGGTCTTGCCGTAGCGCTCGTACTCGGCAATGAGGGACACATCCTGGTTGATGTTGTACTGCAGCCCCAGCGCGCCATACGCCTCGGTCTTGGTCTGGCTGCGGTTCATGACGGCATTGACCGTTTCGAGCTCGTTCTTGTTGCGCGCCACGCCCAGCTTGGCGTAGGCCAGGAACTGCTCGTTGATCGGCATGCTGGCCTTGCCGGCCAGGTAGAGCGAATGGCCCTTCGTTTCACCGGAGGCGCGCACGCCGCCGAGCGAATAGTTCACGCCCGAGCTGCGGAAATCGGTGTAGCCCGCTTCCACGCCCCAGTTACGGTTGAAGTCAACACCACCGAACAGCTTGCCCGACGCCTTGTAGCCGTCGGCGTCGACGCTCGTCGCGCCGGCCGGCAGCGAATTCTGGTGGTCGGCGCTGGCCACGCCCACGCCCACATAGGCGCGCGGGGTGTCCTGCTGGGCCTGGGCAGCCGACATGGCCGCCGCGGATGCGATCACTGCAAGTAAAAACCTCTTCATTACGAACCCTCTTTCTTGCTCTAGTTCGCGATTCCCAATGAATCGCGATACGGCCACGATAGCATTGGCAAAAATGGAAAACCGTGCCGAATCCGTAAAAACTGTAATCAGATGTTACATAATGACCGCAAGGTCATTAACGATGTCGGTAAATTAGCGATGGAAGATGAAACTTTAGAGGATTTTACGGAAAGTTAGATTGATACGCGGCCCGAGCGGTTTGCTCGTTTTATTGATCCCATGCAACCAATTCTGTTGCGTAGGTCCACTCATCAAGAGCAGGCCGCCGTCCGTTAGCGGCAGGCGCAACGTTTCTTTCGACCGTTTGTGGCGCAGGATAAAGATGCGTTCCGCCCCAAAGCTGAGCGAAGCGATGGCCGGTTCCCTGCCGAGCTCGGGCTCGTCGTCGGCATGCATGCCCATGCTGTCGCGTTCGTTGCGGTAGTAGTTCAGCAAGACGCTGTTGTAGTCGCATCCGGTTGCTTCCTGCACGGCGGCGCGGATCGTCTCGAGCAGGGGCGTGAACGGCGCCGGGTCCAGGGTGAGGCCGGAATAGCGGTAGGCGGCCTCGCCATACCAGGCGCTCAGCCGCGGCTGCAGGTGGCGCTTGCCGTAAACCAGCACGGTCTCCTCGCGCCAGGCCGTTTCCCGGATCAGGCGCGCCAGCACCTCGGCGTTCGGCCAGGGCAGCGGCAGCTGCTGCAGCCAGCCGAGTTCGCCGTCCGGCAGCGGAATCGGCATCAGGCCGGGGCTTGGGCTAAATAAATCCATTGTGCAAGTTTGGGCGCTATGATGGCGGCTTTCCACGGAAGGACATTTTCGCATGGACAAACGCCACTTCCTTGGCGCCGCCGCGCTTGCCGGGGCCACGCCCGTACTGGCCGCATCGCGCAAGCCAAGCCTGGGCGCGCGCGGCCCGGCGCTGCTGACCATCACCGGCGACGTCAAGCGCAGCAACCGCGGCCCCCTCGATCCCGCGCTCGACCAGATGATGCACAAGCAGAAGCTGGCCTTCACCCAGGCCTACGCCATGGATTTCGCTGCGCTGGCAGCCCTGCCCGCGCGCACGATCCGTCCGACCCTGGAATATGACGGCAAGCCGCACAGCCTGCGCGGCCCGCTGCTGGAAGACGTGCTGGCGCAGGCGGAAACAAGGCCGGGCGATGCGGCCAAGGTCGTGCTGCGTGCGGTGGACGGTTATGCGGCGGCAGTGGAGATGCGCCAGCTGCGCGCCTGGCAGCTGATCGTCGCTACCCACCTGGACGGCAAGCCGATGCCGCTCGGCGGGCTCGGTCCGCTATGGGCGGTGTACGACGCCGACCGCGTGCCGGAGATGGCGAAGCGCCCGCTGAACGAACGCTTCGGCGCCTGTCCCTGGGCGCTGTATCACATCGAGGTGCAGGCTTGAATCGCCCGCCGCTGGATCAACGGTAGGCTTCCGCCAGGCTCATCACGCGCGGCGCGAGCTTGATGCCGACGTTGCCGAACAGCGCGTCCAGCGCCGCCAGGTTGGCGGTGCATTCTTCCGACTTCCAGCCGTTGAACAGGTCGGTCCCATCCTTCTGGAAATGCAGGTCGAGAACCTTGCCCTTGTC
Source organism: Massilia sp. ST3 (assembly GCF_018119405.1). Classification (GTDB taxonomy): domain Bacteria; phylum Pseudomonadota; class Gammaproteobacteria; order Burkholderiales; family Burkholderiaceae_D; genus Telluria. The sequence continues at coordinate 2,355 of NZ_JAGPWC010000066.1, forward strand.
CTTGTGGACGTAGCTTTGCTCATGGACGTTTTTGAAACCCAATTCAGCCAGGCCGGCGAGGATGGATTGCGGCGGATTGTCCGGGTCGGTCGCCATGAAAACGCCGAAAGTCTTGCCGGGCGGCTTGGCCGCGACATCGACCTCGTAGATGCCCGGGGCCTTGGTAACGCTGGTGCTCTTCAGAAACAACATCCTGTTCTCCCTTCCAGATACCGCGCCGGCAAACTCCAAGAGATGGCGCGCGGATCGACTGTGTAATGTGCTTAGTGATCTAGCTTATTGCCACCTGGGAACTTTGTCGATCTTTCTGTGCAGTTTCTCACCAGTTTCTTCATGTTAGCGCAGCAATAAACCCACAACTGTTGCGCCAATCAAACCCGCACAGGCAAGCATGCCAAGAATGAAACCCGCTTCGCGCCTGGCTGGATCGCGGTAATAGCCGAGCGCATACAGGATCCGGGCGGCGCACCACAGCAGGCCGCCGGCCGCGGCCCAGGCGTCGCCGAGGAAGGAACCGCACAGGAACAGGGGCACCAGCACCAGCGGCAGCTGCTCGAGCGTGTTCATCTGCACGCGGTGGGCGCGCAGGAAGCTTTCCGGACCGTCCATCGAAGGCGCCGGCACGCCGGAGCGGGCACGCGCCCGGGCGGCATTGGCCCAGGTCCAGAAATAAACGCCCAGCACGGCCAGCGCGGCCCATGCGGTCAGTACCATGTCTTCTCCTTGGATATTCAGGTTTTCTTGCGCGCGGCCAGATCGGCCGTGGGCGCCACCAGCGCTTCGTAGAGCCGGCCGGTGGGCGCATCCCATTGCGCCAGCGCCGCCTGCTGGCGCGCCACGGTGGCGAAGTCGCCGCGCGCCACCGGCCCGCTGAGGGCGGCGGCCGGGCCGAGGCGGAATACGTTTGCCAGGGTCTCCTCGGCCAGCGGGCGCGCCAGTTCGCGCGCCACGTCCTCGGGCACGCCGGCCGCCTCGTAGGCGCGCAGCGAAGCGTCCAGCACGGTCACCAGGTAGTTCGACGCGAACACGGCGGCGGCGTGGTAGACGGTCTTGGCGGCAGGGTCGATCGGCACCAGGCGCGCGCCGATGGTTTCAAAAGCGGGCGCCAGCAGCGCCAGCGCCGCCGGGTCGCCTTCGATGCCGCAGAAGGTGCCGGCGAAGGCCTGCGCCACCCCTTCCGGATCGGCGAAGCTGCGGATCGGATGCACGCTCGCCACCCAGGCCCCGGCCTCGCGCGCCGCCTGCAGTTCGCTGGAGGCCTTGGCGCCGCTGCAATGGAACAGCACCGCGCCGTGCAGGTCGTGGACCCGGGCCAGCTCGGCGCACACGGGCGCGATCTGGTCGTCGTTCACGGCCAGCATCCAGGCGCGCGCCGGGCGCATGCCGGCCAGCGACCGCGCCGCGCTGCCCGCGCCGATGAAGCCGAGCGCCTGGTGCGCGCTGGCCTGCGAGCGGGTCAGCAGGTCTTGCGGCAGGAAGACGCCGTGGGCATGGAACAGGCGCCCCAGGGCGCGTCCGACGTGGCCCGCGCCGACCAGGTTCAGGGCCGGCGCCACCTCAGAAACCCGAACCCGGCTGGCGCAGGTACTCGGTTTCGTCAGGCGTCGAGGCGCGGCCCAGGATAGCGTTGCGGTGCGGGAAGCGGCCGAAGCGCGCGATCACGCCGCGGTGGCGGTGCGCGTAGTCGAGGGTCTCGGTGAAGCCCGGGTGTTCCTGCGCGAGCGCGGTGAACAGCGCCACCGCCTGTTCCTGCATGCCCGCATCCTCGGCATGCTCGAAGGGCATGTAGGCGAAGGAGCGCTCGACCGGCGACAGTTGCAAGTGCGCGCCGGAATCCACCAGCTCGCGCGCGGCCGCCAGCGCCAGGGTGTCGCCGGCGAACGACGCGGGGGTGTTGCGGTGGGCATTGCGGGTGAACTGGTCGAGCACCAAAATGCGCGCCAGCACGCCGCGCGCGCCCAAGGCATCCCATTCGCGCAGGCCGCCCGCCACCGCACTGGCGATGGTGGCGCCGAAGCGCTCACGGATCTGGGTGTCGAAGGCCTCGTCCTTGCGGAACCATTCCGGACGCTGCTTGCCGTGGCCTTCGTGCGTGGGTGGCAGGAACCAGAAATCGAGGACGTCTTGCGCGGTAGGGCTTGATGCTTGCATGGCTGTTCCGGTTTTGGATAACTGTTTTTATCAGAGTCAGTTGCGGGCGTGCGAGAGCTGGAAGGCCTCGACGCCTTCGAAGGCGGCCAGCTCTTCGGCCAGCTCGTGCAACGGCGCGCCGGTCTTGCGCGACAAGGCCAGCGCCACGAAGCGCCATTCCTGGCGCCCGTTGTCGCTGCTGATCGTGACCGAGCTGCCGGCGATCTCGTAGCCGCGGTCCAGCGCGGCCTGGCGCAGGCCTTCCTCGCGCGGCAGGAAGTCGGGCTTGAAGCGCATCCGCACCGCCACGGCGTGGCGCGCCGGCAGGAAGCTCTCCAGGCGGTTCAGGTAGATCATGATCATCGCCGAGAAGAAGGCCAGGCCCATCGCCGCCAGGTAGAAGCCGACGCCGACCAGGATGCCGATCGCGGACGAGGCCCAGATCGAGGCCGCCGTGGTCAGGCCGCTGATGTTAAAGCCTTCGCGCATGATCACGCCGGCGCCGAGGAAGCCGATGCCGGTCACTACGCCCTGGATGATGCGGGTCGGGTCGACCGGCGCCAGCAGGCCGGCGTTGCCGCCGCCGTACCAGAAGTCCGGATAGCCGGCCAGGATGGTCAGCGCCGTCGAGGCCATGCACACCAGGCCATAGGTGCGCATGCCGGCGGCGCGCCCGTGGTAGGCGCGCTCGTAGCCGACCAGCAGGCCGAGCGCCAGCGCGCCCGCCAGGTGCAGCAGGATCAGCGCATTGGTGAAAATCTCGGGCCCCGACCAGTAGGCGGCCAGCAGTTCGGTTTTATTCATGCAATGGCCTATTCAGGCTTCTTCTTGACCAGCTGCTTCTCGAAGGCGAGGTCGTGTTTGCTGATGCGCTTCACTTCCTGCGGACCGAGTCCGTTCACGAAGGCGACGAAGTCGTCCAGCTCGAGCGGTGCGCACAGCGGCGGCGCGCCGGGCGCCTCGGACAGGAAGAAGGCGCCGTCGCCGGTGCGCGCCATCGAATAGCCCGGGTTGCCGGTGCGCTTCTTGAGCCGCTCGACGGCCGCGCTGGCGCGGGTGGAACGTCCGCTGGCCATCAGATCGCCTCCGTACGCAGCATCAGCCAGTCGCGCGCGGCGCCCTCGACGTGCGGCGCCAGGCGGGTGCGCACGGTGGCGTGGTAGTCGTTCAGCCACGCGATCTCATCCGGCCGCAGGATGTCGCGATCGATGCAGCGGGTGTCGATCGGGCACAGGGTCAGGGTTTCGAAGGCCAGGTACTCGCCGAACTCGGTGGTCTCGTGAGGGCGGTTGAGCACCAGGTTCTCGATGCGGATGCCCCAGCGTCCCGGGCGGTAGATGCCCGGCTCGATCGAGGTGATCATGCCCGGTTCCATCGCCGTGTGCGGATCGGGCGGCGTCGAGGGCGAAATGGACTGCGGGCCTTCGTGCACGTTCAGGAAGTAGCCCACGCCGTGGCCGGTGCCGTGCCCATAGTCGATGCCGGCGGCCCAGATCGGCGCGCGCGCGATCGCGTCCAGCATCGGCGAGCGGGTGCCGCGCGGGAAGCGCGTCGACGACAGGTTGATCAGGCCCTTCAGGACCAGGGTGGTGTCGCGCTTTTGCGCCTCGGATGGCGTGCCGACCGGGATCACGCGCGTGATGTCGGTGGTGCCGCCCAGGTACTGGCCGCCCGAGTCGATCAAGAGCAGGCCGTCGCCTTCGATGACCGCGCAGGAATCAGGCGCGGCGCGGTAGTGCATGATCGCGCCGTTGGCATTGAAACCGGCGATGGTCGAGAAGCTCGGGCTGATGAAATTCGGCCGGCGCGCGCGCGCCTGCGTGATGTGGGTGTCGATGTCGACTTCGTTCAGCGGCGCGCGGCCGGGATTGGCCAGCAGCGGCTCGAGCCAGGAGAAGAATTCGCACAGCGCCGCGCCGTCCTGTTCCATGGCCGCGCGCACGTTGGCCGCTTCGCCTTCCTGCTTGCGCGACTTGGCGAAGGTGGTCGGGTTGACCGCTTCCAGCACGTGCACGCCCTGCGCCACGGCGTCGCGCATGCCGGCCGTCACGCGGCGCGGATCGACCAGCAGGGTGGCGCCGTCGGGCAGCGAAGCCAGGGCATGCGCCGCGTTGGCATAGGGCGCCAGGTGCACGCCATCATGCTCGAGGCGCGCACGCAGCTCATGCGGCACCTTGCCTTCGCCGACGAACAGGGTGGCGTCGGCGCGGCCGATCAGGGCATGCGCCAGGAACACCGGATTGAAGCTGACGTCGCTCCCGCGCAGGTTGAACAAGTAGGCGATGTCGTCCAGGGTCGAGATGAAGTGGAAACCGGCGCCATGCGCCTCCATCGCGGCGCGGGTCGCGGCCAGCTTCTCGAGCCGCGTGACCATCGCATGCGGCGCCAGGTGCTCGAACACCGGGTCGAGCGGCAGCGCCGGGCGCTCGCTCCAGACCTCGTCGAGCAGGTCGATATCGGTGCGCAGCGTGACCCCGCGCGCATCCAGCGCCTCGCGCAGCAGCCGTGCGCCGGCCAGGCCGAGCACGCGCGCGTCCACCGCCACGGTGCCGCCCGCATGCACGTTGGCCGCCACCCAGTCGACGTGCAACTGGCTCGCCGCGCCGGGGATCTTCATCAGCTGGATTTCCGAGCCGCCGAGTTCGGTCTCGGCCTGGGTCCAGTAACGGCCGTCGGTCCAGACGCCGGCGAAGTGCGCGGTGGCGATGAAGGTGCCGACCGAGCCGGTGAAACCGGACAGCCATTCCCGGCCTTTCCAGTGGCCGGGCAGGTATTCCGAGAGGTGCGGATCGCTCGACGGCACGATATAGGCGTCGATGCCGTGGCGCGCCATGGCGCTGCGCAGTTGGGCCAGCCGTTCGTCGCGGGCGCGTTGGAACTCAGGGGTCGACATAGATGGCATTTGTTTTGTTTTCCAAGCCACGTATGATACGCCGCAATCCCGGGACGTGGCGCGGCGGATTATTGCGTCACGACATCGAATTCAAGAGGAAGCGCCCCGGGAGGCGGTAAGATGGCGCCTCATGACAGACAAGACCGGCCACGCAGGCCGGCAGCGATCGGCGAACCTCAGGAGACACACATGGATTTCGAAGCGGCCAAGGACGTATGCCGGACTTTTCCCGGCTGTACCGAAGACATCAAGTGGGACCACGACATCGTGTTCTCGGTCGGCGGCAAGATGTTCGCCGCCACCAACGCCAGCTCGCCTGCCGAGGGCATCAGCTTCAAGGCCGAGGACGACCGTTTCCTCGAACTGACCGACCGTCCGGGCATCATCCCGGCGCCCTACCTGGCGCGCGCCAAGTGGGTCCACGTGAACGGCGAAGCGTCGTTGGACGACGCCGAAGCGGCGGCGCTGCTGCGCCGTTCCTACGAGCTGGTGTTCGCCAAGCTGACGCGCAAGCTGCAGCGCGAGATTAACGAAGCTGCCTGAGCCATTTTCTCTGTTCCAAGCGGAACGCCGCCTATGCCGGGCTTGGCGCATAATGGCCCGGCCACTACTAGACCTGTATGACCATGCAAGAAATTCCTCTGCCAGAGTTCCATGACGAGCGCGCGCGTGCGCTGCTGGCCAATGCGCGCGAGATCGTCACCCCGGAACAAGTCCAGGCCGCGGTGCGGCACGTCGCCGACCGCCTCAACGAACGCTTCGGCAAGGCGGGCGACCCCGCGTTTCCGCTGGTGCTGGGCGTGATGGGCGGCGCGGTGGTATTCACCGGCAACCTGCTGCCCCAGCTCGACTTCCCGCTCGAGTTCGACTACATCCACGTCAGCCGCTACGGTGACGAGGACCGCGGCGGCCAGATCGTGTGGAAGGTCATCCCGCGCCAGAACGTGGCAGGACGCACGATCGTCGTCGTGGACGACATCCTGGACGAGGGCGAGACCCTGGCCCACGTGAAGCAGCGCCTGCTCGACATGGGCGCGGCCGAGGTGATCGTGGCGGTGTTCGCGGACAAGGACCTGGGGCGCAAGAAACCGATCCAGGCGGACCTGGTGGGGCTGACGGTGCCGAACGACTTCGTGGTCGGGTTCGGGATGGATGTGTATGGGTACTGGAGGAATTTGCCGGGATTGTGGATCATTCGGCAGGAGGATTTGAAGCAGCCGGGTTAATACCCGCTGCGTGTAAACGTCATCCCCGCGCAGGCGGGGACCCAAGTTGGCGTGCTCAGTGGCTGCGCAACGAACTTGGATCCCCGCCTGCGCGGGGATGACGGTTTTTAGGTTTGCGGGTTGAAAAATGCAACGATCTGCGCGCTCTTACAGCGCCAGCCGCCTGCGCGCCGCCGCGTATTCCTGCTTCAAACGCTCCACCATCTCCGCCACGGTCGGCACGTCATCCATCAAGCCCACGCCCTGCCCCGCGCCCCAGATATCGCGCCAGGCCTTGGCGCTGCCCGAACCGAAGCTCATCTTGCTCTTGTCCGATTCCGGCAAATTGTCCGGATCCAGCCCCGCCGCCTCGATGGATTTCTTGAGGTAGTTGCCGTGCACCCCGGTGAACAGATTGGTGTACACCACATCCGCCGCGCTCGAGCTGACGATCGCCTCGCGGTAGGCGTCGGTGACGTTCGATTCCTTGGTCGCCAGCCAGCGCGAACCGATGTACGCGAAGTCCGCGCCCATGGCCTGGGCGGCCAGGATCGCATCGCCGGTCGCGATCGAACCCGACAGCGCCACCGGGCCGTTGAAGAACTTGCGCACCTCGCCCACCAGCGCGAACGGCGACAGCGCGCCCGCGTGGCCGCCGGCGCCGGCCGCGACCAGGATCAGGCCATCCACGCCCGCTTCCAGCGCCTTCTCGGCGTGGCGGATCGACACTACGTCGTGCAGCACGATGCCGCCATAGCTGTGCACGGCGTCCAGCATTTCCTTCGGCGGCGCGCGCAGCGAAGAGATGATGATCGGCACCTGGTGCTTGACGCAGACTTCGACGTCATGCGCGAGCCGGTCGTTCGACTGGTGCACGATCTGGTTGACCGCGATCGGGCCCACCCTGGCGCCTGGATGGGCTTCCTGGTAGTCGGCCAGCTCGCGCTGGAGGTCGGTCAGCCAGGTGTCGAGCAGCTCGGCCGGACGGGCGTTCAGCGCCGGGAAGGAACCGACGATGCCGGCCTTGCACTGGGCCGCCACCAGCGCGGGACCGCTGGCGATGAACATCGGCGATGCGATGACGGGAAGAGACAGGTTTTGCAGCACGGGGGGCATCGTCATGGATGGCTCTCGGATGGCGGTTGATCGGATCGTGTCCGGGCATTATGCCCCGAAAAAAGAACGATCGTGCTAGATTTTTGATTCTAAACGTCGCGCAGGGTGTCTTTATCCACGGCCGCCGCCCCGGCGCGCACCAGCGCCTCGACAGCCCAGCGGCTCAATTCCCCGGTCGGCATGCCCAACTGTTCGCGCCCGACGCGCTCGACTAGCGGAATCGAGGCCAGCAGCGCCGGCAGCTCCGCCAGCGCGATCTCTCCGCGCTCCAGCAGCAGGAACTTGAGCAGCACCTTGACCGCATTGCGGGCGTTGCGCAGCGGGTCGGCGCTCAGGTAGTCCAGCCGGGTCCTGGCCCGGGCAAGCGCGCCCGCCACATCGGTAAACGCGGCGCCGTGCCCGGGGATCACCACGCGCGCATCCAGCCCCGCGATCAGGTCCAGGGTGGCGCCCACCTCCGCGAAGCCCGGTTCGCCCGTTAGCTCAGGGAAGATCACGCCGAAGCCATCTTCCCACAGGGCGTCGCCCGCCACTAGCACGCCTTCCGCTGCACAGAAAAACAGCAGCGCATGTGGATCATGGCCGGGTGCGGCCAGCACGTCCCAGCGCAGGCCGCCCAGCACCAGGCTGTCGCCCGGCGCCAGCGTCGCATCGAAGGCGAAGCGCGGGCATTGCTGGCCCGTGGCGCGGAAGCTGAGCGTGTCCTCATCCCAGGCGGCTACCTTGGGCGCGTCGGCCGCAGGAATGGCGACCCGGCAGCCCAGCGCCGCGCGCAGCAGCGCGTTGCCGCCGCAATGGTCGGAATGCAGGTGGGTGTTGAGCAGCAGGTCGAGCGGCCGTCCGCCCAGGCCGGTGCGCACCAGCGCCAGGGTCTGGTCAGCATGGGTCGCATAGCCGCTGTCGATCAGGGCCGTGTCATCCGGCCCAGTCAGGAGCACGCTGTTGGACGAGAGCCAGCCGCGCTCCAGGACGCGCACGCCTGGAGGGATCAATCCCACTGGATCTCGGTTTCGCGGCGGCGGATCTCGGCCCACACCGCGCGCTTGTAGTCGTCGCTGGCCGTGCCCCAGGCGACGATCTCGTCGATGGTGCGCAGGCAGCCGCGGCACAAGCCGGTATCGGGCGCCATCTGGCACACGTTGATGCAGGGCGAAGGGATCGGCGTGGGCAGTTCTTGGTTCATGCGCAGGAAATAATAATGAAACCGGAACCCGCATTATCGCGCGTTCGGCTGGGGGACGCCGCGTTGGCGCATCCGCCACTATACTGGCCCTTATGCGAATACCAAGAACCCCGATGCCCTCACGCTTCCTCCTCGCCGCCATCCTGCTCGGCGCCAGCTGCGCCGCTTTCGCCCAGACCCTCAGTCCTGACGGCTACGGCAAGGTGCGCTTCGGCGACCGTCTCGCCACGGCGGAAAAGCGCGTCGGCCAGCGCGCCACGCCCCGGCCGCGCACCGGCGAGTGCGCGATCGTGCGCTTCAAGCGCTATCCGCGCGTGAGTTTCATGGTCGAACAGGGGCGCATCGTGCGCGCCGACGCGAAGACCATCGTGCGCAACAGCGCGGGCGTCACCTCGGCCATGCAGGTCGAGGAAGTGCTGCGCCACCATCCGCATGCGCGTGTCGAACCGCACAAGTACGAGGCGGACGGCAAGTACATCGTCCTGCGCAAGGGGACGAGCAAGGCGCTGATCTTCGAAACCAGCAAGAACAAGCCGAAGCGCGTGCGCGCCGGTCTGAAACCTGCTGTGGATTACGTGGAAGGCTGCTCGTAGTCGTGCACGGAAGTTGGTTGATGAATGACCGCTTTTGACCCATTGCGGACGTTCACAGTTGAGATCTTTGGTAGCGTTGAGTGGGCTGAAATTGAACACTGGCCCAGGGTTCAATCAAAATGGATAGTCATCGTGTCGTGTTACAACTGGAATGCCTTTGTCGCTCCTCAGGACTTGCTCGACGATATCAATGAGATCCAACACATTCTTTGAGACGTCGACCTTCCTGAACTTTGCCCATGACCATTTCCTCGTTTTATGTATGGATGGAAGCAGTGCGTATTTTTCTGGGTTTCCAGTTACGCCAGGGTCAGAATAAATACAAAGCCCCATCTTAAAGTCGCCGCGTTCAACTTCCAGCCACCAACCCCAGTCCTCATTACAGTAAGTTGGCACATTGATACCGACGAGCGGAAGTTTGGACTGCAGGTATTGGCAGAGGGCCTTCCCATACATATGCTCGTTGGTGATCTCCTGATCTTCACCAGGTAGGACAGGAAATTTCCTACTTTCGATAAGCAGACAGCTCTGGGGAATCACGTTGCTCCTTATGAGGGCAGCCCAGGTCAGAGAATGACCGCGCTTGGCCGAAGCCGGCCGTTCAGCTCAGCATAGCAGGTCGCCAAGGCCGAAAAATCGCAGACTGTCACGAAGGACCGGATGCGACCCACAGCAGACGCTTCCGATCATTGAGATCGAGATTGGCGAGCCGTCGCAAACGTCACGCCTGTCGCCTCGATCTTGATGAGATCGCCGGACTGCATTTCAATTTCATACTGCCCGCTGGTCGGAACAGAAAAAGAATTGATCGACACTGATCGTCCCCAGCCTTGCTTTCGCGGCAAAGTCAGATGCGAAACCTCAGAGAACGTAAGCATGCACCGTCCCAAAGTGCCATGGTCTATATCGGCAACGCACGTGCCGTCATCCCATTCCAGACGCATGGCAATCAGCGTCGCATCGTGCCATTCGACACCTTCGATCATTGAATTCTCCTGAGCCATTCAAGGTCTGACTGCATGTCCGCTCTTGGCCGATTGCGGACGTTCCACGAACGTCTCCGCTGACCTCTAGTCTCATGCGGTGATTACGTTACTCCACGATAGGCATCCTGCTTGCGCGCCATCTTCTCGGCAAAACGCCCGGTATCGATCATGCAGCGCTCATGCGTCCCTTCGCACACCTTCTCCACGTCGTCCCAGGCCTCAACCCGAAACAGCACCCGGCGCCCATCCACCTCCACCACCTCGCCACGGATCGTCAACGTCATGCCCGGCGGCGTCGGCGCCAAGTGACGGAAGTTGACCATGGTGCCCAGACTCTGCTCCCGCGGCCAGTCTACAAATTCCATCATCCCGTGCAGGCAAGCCAGTTCCATCATGCCGACGAGGTAACCCGTGGCCAACACGTCCGGCATTTCCCGGCAAAACAAGGTATCGTGGTAAAGCTCGGGCACGGTAGCGCGTGCCGGCACGGTGTACTGCCATTCAAAGCGATGGCCAGGTTGGAAGCTAGGTTTCATGTCCGTAGAGTAACGCAAGCGCCAGCATTGTGCGCATCCTGAAAGGGGCCGTTCGACAACGCCTGCAAGGTTCGTGTAAGCGAGCGGGCCGAGATTGACCTCATGCACCACAAGGAGAGCACATGAAGCTGAACAGGAAATTGCTTGCCCAGGTGCGCGCCGCGACTCGCACCCTGATGCGCAAGGGACCGGCAGGAACGGGGGCCGTGATCCACGAAGCGATGAAGAACGCCACGGCGATACAGCGCGCGGCCATGCGCGACATGGCGGTGGTAATGCCGGCGGTGCCGGCGCTGGCCGACCTGCCTTTCACCAACCGGGACACGCTGCCGGGCAAATTCATCGACGGCAGCTACACCAACGAGGCCGGCAGCCGTGACTACAAGCTGTACGTGCCGAGCACCTATACGGGCGAGCCCGTGCCGCTGCTGGTGATGCTGCACGGCTGCACCCAGGACCCGGAGGATTTCGCCAAGGGCACCGGCATGAACGCGCTGGCCGAGGAGATGGCCTTCCTGGTGCTGTATCCGGCGCAGAGCAAAGGCGCGAACCCTTCGCGCTGCTGGAACTGGTTCAACGCGGTCGACCAGCAGCGCGGCCAGGGCGAACCCTCGATCATCGCCGGCATGACCAATACCGTCATGGCGCGCCACGCGGTCGACGCCGGCCAGGTCTACGTGGCGGGGCTCTCGGCGGGCGGGGCGATGGCGACCATCATGGGCACCTTGTATCCGGACCTGTACGCGGCGGTCGGCGTGCATTCCGGCCTGCCCTTCGCCTCGGCCAGCGACCTGCCGTCGGCGCTGGCGGCGATGAAGGGGGAGTTCCGGCGCGCCGAGGCGCCCGGCAGCGCGCTGCCCATCATCGTCTTCCACGGCGACCAGGACACCACCGTGCACCCGTCCAATGGCGAGGAGCTGGTGGCGCAGGTGGCGCGCGAGCTGCGGCGGCGCCCGGCGGTGGAACCGGGACGGGTGCCGGACGGCCACGCCTACACGCGCACCGTGCACCGCCACGACGACGGCACCGTGCATGCGGAGCACTGGGTGGTGCATGGCGCCGGCCACGCCTGGTTCGGCGGGAACGCGCTCGGCAGCTATACCGACGGCAGGGGGCCGGACGCAAGCCGGGAGATGCTGCGCTTCTTCCGCACGCGGCGCTAGGCGGCGGGCTGGGCGCGCGCCTGCGCGGCGGCCTCGATGTGGGCGCGCAGGCAGGCCGGGCACCAACAGCCGATGGCTTCCTGCGGCACGGGTACCGCCGGCGGCAGCGCGGTGCACCAGCAGGGTTCAAGCGCGCCGTCCGCCATGGCGCAGCCGAAGGTGGCGCCGCAGCGCGTGCAGACGCTCATCGGCTTGCTCCTGCGGCAGTTGAAGAAGTTAACGCTTTATAAAGATGTGATTTCACGGTGGCGAGCCCTCGGTGCGACCTGCCATAAAATACAACAAGACGCCCTATAATCTGCACAAGTTTTACGCTAATTGCACGGCGTTTGCCTGTAAAATCTCGCGACATTATTTTCGGACCCTCCATGAACGCTCATCTGACCAGCCTGACGACCGACGAACAGACCAGCGACCTCACCAAGGTCTCGCCTCAGATCAAGGCGCAGATCCTGGCCGAGGCGCTTCCGTATATTCGCAACTTCCACGGCAAGACCATCGTCATCAAATACGGCGGCAACGCCATGACCGACGAGCGCCTGAAGCACGGCTTCGCGCGCGACGTCATCCTGCTCAAGCTGGTCGGCATGAACCCGGTGGTGGTGCACGGCGGCGGTCCGCAGATCGACAATGCGCTCAAGAAGATCGGCAAGCAGGGCACCTTCGTACAGGGCATGCGCATCACCGACGAAGAGACCATGGAAGTGGTCGAGTGGGTGCTGGGCGGCGAAGTCCAGCAGGACATCGTGATGCTGATTAACCACTACGGCGGCCAGGCGGTGGGCCTGACCGGCAAGGACGGCGGCCTGATCCGCGCGCGCCGCATGGCGATGCCGGACAAGGACAAGCCGGGCGAGTTCCTCGACATCGGCTTCGTGGGCGAGATCGACGCCATCAACCCGGCGGTGGTCAAGGCGCTGCAGGACGACGCCTTCATCCCGATCATCTCGCCGATCGGTTTCGGCCAGGACGGCCAGGCCTACAACATCAATGCCGACGTCGTCGCCGGCAAGATCGCCGAGATCCTGAAAGCCGAAAAGCTGATCATGATGACCAACATCGCCGGCGTGCAGGACAAGAACGGCAAGCTGGTCACCGACCTGTCGGCGCGCGAGATCGACGAGATGTTCGCGGACGGTACGATCTCGGGCGGCATGCTGCCGAAGATCTCGTCGGCGCTGGATGCGGCGAAGTCGGGCGTCAATACCGTGCACATCATCGACGGCCGTATCGAACACAGTTTGTTGCTGGAAGTCTTGACGGAACAGGCTTTTGGCACTATGATCCGGTCGCACTAAAACATTCGCGGCAGGTAACTGCCTCAAATGTTCGTCACGGCGGGCACTGCCCACCGCGACTCTACCCGCCCTTGTAGCTCAGTGGTAGAGCACTCCCTTGGTAAGGGAGAGGCCACGTGTTCAATCCACGTCAAGGGCACCATCTCTCTTCCCCTCCCCATCGTCGAGCTCCGCTGCGCAGTCGCGTCCGGATGGCTATAATCGCATGTTGCAACCATTTTGCTTCATGCATAACCGTGGCTACTTCGACTCTCCGCGCGCCGGTCTGGCTGTTTGACCTGGACAATACGCTGCACGACGCCTCGTACGCCATCTTCCCGGCGATCAGCGCCAACATGAACATCTTCATCGCCCGCGTGCTGGGAGAGAACGGCATGCCCGCCAACCAGGCCGCCGTCGATGCCGCACGCCTGGGCTACTGGAAGCGCTACGGCGCCACCTTGCTCGGCATGATCCGCCACCACAAGGTGCGCGCCGCCGACTTCTTGCACGAGACCCACGACATCGGCCCGCTGGACCGCATGATGCGCGCCGAGCGCGGCCTGGCGCGCCTGCTGCGCCGCCTGCCGGGCCGAAAGATCCTGCTGACGAACGCGCCCACCCGCTATTCCACCGAGATCGTGCGCCGCCTGAAACTGCACAATCACTTCAGCCAGCACATCGCGATCGAAGACATGCATGTGCACGGCCAGCTGCGTCCCAAGCCCTCCAAGCTGATGCTGCGCCGCCTGCTGCGCCGCCATGGCGTGAGCGCGCGCCGCTGCGTGCTGGTCGAGGACACCCTGGCCAACCTGAAAAGCGCCAGCCAGCTCGGCCTGCGCACGGTCTGGGTCACGCAATACCTGCGCATGAGCGATCCGATTGGCCGCGCGCCGCTGCCGCGGACCCTGAAACGCCCCGGTTACGTCGATGTCAAAGTAAAATCCGTGCGGCAACTTCCCGCACGCCTCAACCGGCTGCGCTAATCACGACCACCATTCACTAGGACACCATGGCAAGTACCAAGCCAGGCCAGCGCAAGCTGCAAATCCTCCAGGCCCTGGCCTCGATGCTCGAGCAGCCGAAGGGCGACAAGATCACCACAGCGGCCCTGGCGGCGCGCCTGTCGGTGTCCGAGGCCGCGCTGTACCGCCACTTCGCCAGCAAGGCCCAGATGTACGAGGGCCTGATCGAGTTCATCGAGTCGACCGTGTTCGGCCTGATCAACCAGATCAGCGAGCGCGAGGAAGGCGGCGTGGAGCAGGCCCACGCCATCCTGCAGATGCTGCTCGGTTTCGCCGCCAGCAACCCGGGCATGACGCGCGTGCTGATCGGCGACGCGCTGGTGGGCGAGGACGAGCGCCTGCAGCTGCGCATGAACCAGTTCTACGACAAGATCGAACTGGCCTGCAAGCAGGCGCTGCGCGTGGCCGTGACCCAGGGCCACGGCGCCGAGGCCGACGTCGCCGCGCGCGCCAGCCTGCTGGTCAGCTACGTCACCGGCCGCTGGCACCGTTTCGCCAAGAGCGGCTTCAAGCAGAACCCGGCCGAAGGCACGGCCCTGCAGCTGTCGCTGCTGCTTGCCGCCTGAATGGATACCCCGGAAGTCTTCGCGCTGCTGGACGACGCCTCCGCCACCCAGGAGGCCGGTTCGCGGCTGTATAACGGGCATGCAGGCAGCTTGCGCTGCGATGATGTCTCCGAATGGCCGCGGCTGCTTGACGCGCTCCAGGAGGCCCTGCAACGCGGCCTGTACGCCGTGCCGCTCCTGAGCTATGAACTGGGCGCGCACCTGCAAGGCCTGCCCGCCAGGCCGCTCGCCGGACCGCTGGCGCAAGTGCTGTTGTTCACCCAGTGCGAGCGCATGACGGCGTCGCAGGTCGAGGCCTGGCTCGCCACCCGCAGCGCCGGCGCCGAGACGGCCGGCGTGGCCGGCATCCATGCCAACGTCGACGAAGCCGCGTTCACCGGCGCCATCAAGCGCATCCGCGACTACATCGCCGCTGGCGACACCTACCAGGTCAACTACACCTACCGCCTGCGCTTCGAGGCCTTCGGGCCGCTGTTCGGCCTGTACACCCGCCTGCGCGCGCGCCAGCCGGTACCCTATGGCGCCCTGGTGTCCCTGCCCGACGGCGGCGCCCTGCTGTCCTTCTCGCCCGAGCTGTTCGTGCGCCACCAGGCAGGCACCTTGCTGGCGCGGCCCATGAAAGGCACGGCGCCTGCCAGCGGCGACGATGCGGTGGACGAAGAACGCGGCAAGGCGCTGGCGCAGGACACCAAGAACCGCGCCGAGAACCTGATGATCGTCGACCTGCTGCGCAACGACCTGGGACGGGTCGCGCAGACCGGCAGCGTGCAGGTGCCGGCGCTGTTCGAGGTAAGACGCTACGGCGCGGTGCTGCAGATGACGTCCACGGTGCAGGCGCGCCTGCGCGAGGACGCCGGCCTGCGGGACATCTTCGCCGCGCTCTACCCTTGCGGCTCGATCACCGGCGCGCCCAAGCGGCGCACGATGGAGATCATCCACGAACTGGAGCCGGATGCGCGCGGCATCTATACGGGCGCGATCGGCTGGTTCGATCCGCCGCAACAAGGCGACGGCCGCGCCTTTGGCGACTTCTGCCTGTCGGTGCCGATCCGCACGCTGGCCCTGCAGCCGCAGGAGAACGGCGTGCGGCGCGGAGAACTCGGTGTCGGCGCGGGCATCGTCTACGACAGCGACCCGCAGTCGGAATTCGCCGAATGCCAGCTGAAGGCGCGCTTCCTGACCGGCCTGCACAACGAGTTCGAGGTCTTCGAGACCCTGCGCGCATCCTGGGACGACGGCCCGCGCCACCTGGAGCAGCACCTGGACCGCATCGAAGGCTCGTGCGCCTACTTCGCCCTGCCCTTCGACCGCGGCGCGGCGCGGCGCATGCTGGTGGACGCCTGCCTGGCCCTGCCGCATGGGCAGTTGTACCGCCTGCGCCTGTCGAATTCGCGCGCACACGGCCTGCAGCTGCAGTCAGGCGCCATGACAGAGCTGCACGAGCCGGTCACGGTCCTGCTGGCGCCGGAACCCACCAGTGCGGACGACGTTTTCCTGCGCCATAAGACCAGCATCCGCAGCCGCTACGACGCGGCCTGGAAGGCGGCCGAGGCGCAGGGCGCCTTCGACATGCTGTTCTTTAACGAGCGGGACGAGCTGACCGAAGGGGGGCGCAGCAATGTGTTCGTGCGCTTCGGCGAGGTTTGGTACACGCCGCCGCTGTCCTCGGGCGTGCTGCCGGGCGTGATGCGCGGCGTGATGCTGGCGGCGCCGGCCTGGCACGCCAGCGAGCGCGTGATCACGCGCGCCATGCTGGCACAGGCCGACGACCTGGTCGTGTGCAATGCCTTGCGCGGCCCGATGAGGGCCGTGATCGCGGCTTAATTGGCCAGGGCCTGCTCGATCTTCGCGATGACCTGCGGATCCTCGGGCGTCACCTTGCTCGGGAAGTGCTCGATCACCTTGCCGTCACGGCCGATCAGGTATTTGGTGAAGTTCCACTTCGGTTCCTTGCCGGTGATTTTCGCCAGCTCCGCGTGCAGCGGATTGGCTTGCGGGCCGGAGACCACGCTCTTGGCGAACATCGGGAACTTGACGCCGTAGGTGTTGAAGCAGAAGTCGGCGATCTCCTTCGAGGAGCCCGGCTCCTGCTTGCCGAAGTCGTTCGACGGGAAGCCCAGCACCACGAGGCCGCGGCCGCCGTACTTGGCATAGATCTTTTCCAGTCCTTCGTACTGCTTGGTGAAGCCGCAGTAGCTGGCCGTGTTGACCACCAGGACCACCTTGCCGGCGTACTGGCACAGGTCCTGCGGCGCCTCGTCCTGCAGGCGCTTGAAGTTGTGCTTGAGGATGGCCGGGCAGCTCATCGGCCGCGCGGCTTGCGGCGCGCCGGCGGCCTGCTGCGCCAGCACAGGCTGGCTGAGGAGGGCGGCCGCGAAGGCCAGGGAGAACGTGGAGAGTTTCATCATGGTCAGGCGTTGAGATTGCGGTGTTCGATCTTGATGCAGTGGTTCATGACCACGTCCAGTCCCGCGGCGCGGGCCAGGTCGGCCGCCGCCTGGTTCTCGATGTCGAGCTGCATCCACAGGCAGCCGGCGCGCACCGCGATGGCCTCGCGCGCGATTGGCGGAATGTCCTCGGACTTGCGGAAGCAGTCGACGATGTCGATGCGCTGGCCGCTGGCCGCCAGGGCATCGGCGGCTTCCTGCAGGGTGGCGTGCACGGGCTCGTCGAGGATGGTCTGGCCGGCATAGCTCGGGTTGACCGGGATGACCTGGTAGCCGGCGTTTTTCAGGTATTCGGCGACGCCATGGCTGGCGCGATCAGGCTTGTTCGACAGGCCGACGATGGCGATGGTTTTGCTGTCCTTGAGGATCTGGGGGATGCTTCGCATGGTGTGAATGAGTAGTTCAGGGTTCGCTGTTAGCTTATCAGGTTTGCATCACGGCTGGCGTGGCGCGTGCAAACGTGGAAAGATGCGGGTTCCGTCCCTACCTGATTGTTCAATGCGCCTCCCTGCCCTTCTCAGCCTTGCCGTCCTGCTGGCGGCCTCTCCTGTCCAAGCCCAGCAAGCGCTGGCGGAGGTCGAACGCGCCATCGTGCCCGTGGCGATCTGGGGCGGCACCCCGGCGGACCCGTCGAAGGCGCGCCGCCACACGATCAAGCAGGTCACCCTGCACCACCAGGGCGAGCCCTTCCTTCCCGGGACCGATCCGCAAGCCTACCTGCGCCGCCTGCAAACCTGGTCGCGCACCAGCAAGGGCTGGCTCGACATTCCCTACCACTACGTGATCGACCTCGACGGCAAGGTGTATGCGGCGCGGCCGATCGGGTTCGCGGGCGATACCAATACCGAGTACGACCCGGCGGGGCATGCCTTGATCGAGGTGGTGGGTAACTTCGAGGAGGTGGAGCCGAACCAGCGGCAACTGGATGCGGTGGTGGACGTGATGGCGATGCTGGCGAAGAAGTATGGGGTGTCGCTGGATGATATTCGCAGTCATCGGGATCATTCGGACAAGACCGTGTGTCCGGGGGCGAATCTGTACCGGTATATGAAGGAGGAGTATTTCCGGCACAAGGTGGCCTTGAGGCTGGCGGGGGAGCAGGCGCGGGCATCACAGTGAAGTGGTGCAAGCGTGCATCTCACTGCGTTGCGGAATTGGGTCCCCGCCTTCGCGGGGATGACGTTGTTTTAGTTTGCGGGCTACTTCAATCATCGCGAGTCAGTACCCGCCGCACGTCATCCCCGCGAAGGCGGGGACCCGAGTTTGCCCGCATCAAGTTAGCACTCACTACCACCACACCCCTCAAGGCATCCGCGCCGACGCCAAAAACACCCACATCACCGTAATGATGACGATCCCCGTCACCGTCACGCACGACCAGGTAAAGAACCACGCCGACAACACCGTCGCCTGCATCACCCGCTCGAACAGCACCCCCAGCGTGAAATCGCAAGCCGCCAGCACCGACCAGCGCCGCATGTACAAGGGCAGGTAGCGGCTCATGCGCTGGTTATGCTGGCGCACCGCATGCCGTTCGTACAGATCGCGCGCCGTGTTCACGTCGCGGAACAGCCAGTCGAAGAACAGGAAGCGGTACAGGGTGCGGCCGAACGACGCTTCCTGCGGCGCGGCGTGCTCTTCGCGGTATGGTGGAGTGGCCATGCTTGACTCATCGGTGACCGTGCCCGGGCCGGCACCAGCCCATACTAAGCCCGAATCCGCCGCAGCCACGGTGCGCCGGGTAACAGTGCACAGGTATCGTGACAATCGGACTTGCCAATAAAAAAGGCAGCCCGGAGGCTGCCTTTCTTTGCTGCTGCACGAAGGGACTTAACGGCCCTTCGAACGCAGCTTCTGGATCGCTGCCAGCTGCGCGATCGCCGCGGCCATTTCGGCCTGGGCTTTCGCGTAGTCGATCTTCGATTCCTTGTTCAGCATCAGCTCTTCAGCCTGCTTCTTGGCTTCCAGTGCCTTCGCTTCGTCCAGGTCGCCACCGCGGATCGCGGTGTCGGCCAGCACGGTCACGCCGTTCGGCTGCACTTCGAGGATACCGCCGGCGACGAAGACGAACTCTTCGCCACCGCCGGCCACCTGGATCCGCACAGCACCCGGCCTGATGCGGGTGATCAGCGGGGTGTGCTTCGGGTAGATACCCAGCTCGCCCGATTCACCCGGCAACGCGACGAATTCAGCCTGGCCGGAGAAGATCTGCTCTTCGGCCGAGACCACGTCCACTTGAATAGTGTTTGCCATGTCTGTCCTTCAGGTTTTGAGAAGTCAGCTTAGGCAGCCAGCTTCTTGGCTTTCTCGATTGCTTCCTCGATGGTGCCGACCATGTAGAAGGCCTGTTCCGGCAGGTGGTCCAGTTCGCCCGACGCGATCATCTTGAAGCCCTTGATCGTGTCTTTCAGCGAAACGTACTTGCCCGGCGAGCCGGTGAACACTTCAGCGACGTGGAACGGCTGCGACAGGAAACGCTGCATCTTACGAGCGCGTGCGACGACCAGCTTGTCTTCCGGCGCCAGTTCGTCCATGCCCAGAATCGCGATGATGTCGCGCAGTTCCTTGTAGCGCTGCAGGGTGCCCTGCACGGCGCGCGCGGTGTTGTAGTGCTCTTCACCGACGACCAGCGGGTCCAGCTGGCGCGAGGTCGAGTCCAGCGGATCCACTGCCGGGTAGATACCCAGCGAAGCGATGTCACGCGACAGAACGACGGTCGAGTCCAGGTGGGCGAAGGTGGTGGCAGGCGACGGGTCGGTCAAGTCATCCGCAGGGACGTACACGGCCTGGATCGAGGTGATCGAGCCGGTCTTGGTCGAGGTAATACGCTCTTGCAGGCGGCCCATTTCTTCGGCCAGGGTCGGCTGGTAGCCCACCGCCGACGGCATACGGCCCAGCAGTGCCGACACTTCGGTACCGGCCAGGGTGTAACGGTAGATGTTATCCACGAAGAACAGAACGTCCTTGCCTTCGTCACGGAAGGCTTCCGCCATGGTCAGGCCGGTCAGCGCGACGCGCAGACGGTTGCCCGGCGGTTCGTTCATCTGGCCGTAGACCATCGCCACTTTCGAGTTGGTCGGGTTTTCCAGGTCGACGACCTTGGCGTCCGCCATCTCGTGGTAGAAGTCGTTACCTTCACGGGTACGCTCACCCACGCCGGCGAACACGGACAGACCCGAGTGCGCCTTCGCGATGTTGTTGATCAGTTCCATCATGTTGACGGTCTTGCCGACGCCGGCGCCGCCGAACAGGCCGACCTTGCCGCCTTTGGCGAACGGGCAGACCAGGTCGATCACCTTGATGCCGGTTTCCAGCAGGTCGGTCGACGGCGACAGCTCGTCGTAGGCCGGCGCATCGCGGTGGATCGACGCCATGCGCTCGTGGCTGACCGGACCGCATTCGTCGATCGGGTTGCCCAGCACGTCCATGATGCGGCCCAGGGTCGGGGTGCCGACCGGGACCATGATCGGGTTGCCGGTGTTCTGGATGATCATGCCGCGGCGCAGGCCTTCCGAGCTGCCCAGTGCAATGGTACGGACCACGCCGTCGCCCAGCTGCTGCTGGACTTCCAGGGTCAGTTCCGAACCTTCCATTTTCAGTGCGTCGTACACTTTCGGCATGGCGTTACGCGGGAATTCCACGTCGACCACGGCGCCGATACACTGAACGATTTTGCCATCAGCCATTTTCGTTCCTTCAGATATAGTTAAATTCTTGTGCTTTGATCGTCAGACGGCTGCTGCGCCGGAAACGATCTCGGAGAGTTCTTTGGTAATCGCAGCCTGGCGGGTCTTGTTGTAGACCAGCTTCAGGTCGCTGATGACACTACCGGCGTTGTCGCTCGCTGCCTTCATCGCCACCATGCGCGCCGATTGCTCGGACGCCAGGTTCTCGGCCACGGCCTGGTACACCAGCGCCTCGACATAACGCACCAGCAGCTCGTCGATGACGACTTGCGCTTCCGGTTCGTAGATGTAGTCCCAGCTGATACCGCCGGCTTCCTTTTCCAGGTGCTTGGCCGGCAGCGGGAGCAGTTGCTCGACCATCGGTTCCTGCTTCATCGTGTTGATGAACTTGGTGTAGCACAGGTAGACAGCGTCGAGCTTGCCTTCCTGGTACGCGTCCAGCATCACTTTGACCGGGCCGATCAGCTTGTCCAGGTGCGGCGTATCGCCGATCTGGGTCACTTGCGAGACGACCTTCATGCCCATGCGGTTCAGGAAGCCCAGGCCCTTGTTGCCGATGGCAACCGCTTCGACCTTGTTGCCCGCCTGTTCCATCTCGCGCGCCTTCTGCGTCACCTGGCGCAGCACGTTGGTGTTCATGCCGCCGCACAGACCCTTGTCGGTCGTGACGACGATGAAACCCACGGCCTTCGCCTGCACGTCCTTGGCATGCGCCATGAACGGGTGCGTGTACTCCGGGTTTGCGCCGGCAAGATTGGCGGTGATGGTACGAACCTTGTCACTGTAGGGACGGGCGGCGCGCATACGATCCTGCGCCTTGCGCATTTTCGATGCGGCGACCATTTCCATCGCCTTGGTGATCTTCTTCGTATTCTCTACGCTCTTGATCTTGCCACGAATCTCTTTGCCTACTGCCATGAGTCCTTACTCCTTCCACGCGCCGGCGCCGCCTTCAAGGCAGCGCCGGCCCGAGATTAAAATGCGCCGGATTTCTTGAAATCAGCAATGGCGGCGGCCAGCGCAGCTTCGCCGTCCTTGTCCAGTTGCTTGGTTTCGTCGATCTTCGACAGCAGGGAAGCGTGGCTCGACTTCAGGAAGTTGTGCAGACCGTGCTCGAACGGCAGCACTTTCTTGACTTCGATGTCGTCCAGGTAGCCTTTGTTGACGGCGAACAGCGATGCGGCCATCAGCGAGGTCGGCAGCGGCGAGAACTGCGGCTGCTTCAGCAGTTCGGTCACGCGTGCGCCGCGGTCCAGCTGCTTGCGGGTCGACTCGTCCAGGTCCGATGCGAACTGCGCGAACGCAGCCAGTTCACGGTACTGCGCCAGGTCGGTACGGATACCGCCCGACAGGCCCTTGATGACCTTGGTCTGGGCTGCGCCACCGACGCGCGACACCGAGATACCGGCGTTGATCGCAGGACGGATACCGGCGTTGAACAGCGAGGTCTCCAGGAAGATCTGGCCGTCGGTAATCGAAATCACGTTGGTCGGAACGAAGGCCGAGACGTCGCCCGCCTGGGTTTCGATGATCGGCAGTGCGGTCAGCGAGCCGGTCTTGCCGGTCACGGCGCCGTTGGTGAACTTCTCGACGTAGTCGGCGTTCACGCGTGCTGCGCGCTCGAGCAGGCGGCTGTGCAGGTAGAACACGTCGCCCGGATACGCTTCGCGGCCCGGCGGACGGCGCAGCAGCAGCGAGATCTGGCGGTAGGCGACAGCCTGCTTCGACAGGTCGTCGTACACGATCAGTGCGTCTTCGCCGCGGTCGCGGAAGTATTCGCCCATCGCGCAGCCCGAGTAGGCCGAGATGTACTGCATCGCTGCCGATTCCGAAGCGGAAGCGGCGACCACGATGGTGTACTCCATCGCGCCGTGCTGTTCCAGCGAGCGGACGATGTTCTTGATGGTCGATGCCTTCTGGCCGATCGCGACGTACACGCAGGTGACGCCCTGGCCCTTCTGGTTGATGATCGCGTCGACAGCGACAGCCGATTTACCGGTCTGGCGGTCGCCAATGATCAGCTCACGCTGGCCACGGCCGATCGGCACCATCGCGTCGATCGACTTGATGCCGGTCTGCATCGGCTGCGAGACGGATTCACGGGCGATGACGCCCGGCGCGATCTTTTCGATCGGGGCGGTCAGGGCGGTATTGATCGGACCCTTGCCGTCGATTGGCTGGCCCAGTGCGTTGACCACGCGGCCACGCAGTTCCGGACCGATCGGCACTTCCAGGATGCGGCCGGTGGTCTTGACGGTGTCGCCTTCCGAGATGTGCTCGTAGGCGCCCAGGATGACGGCGCCGACGGAGTCGCGCTCGAGGTTCATCGCCAGGCCGAAGGTGTTGCCCGGGAATTCGAGCATCTCGCCCTGCATCACGTCCGACAGACCATGGATGCGGCAGATACCGTCGGCGACGGAGATCACCGTGCCTTGATTGCGAACGTCAGCGGTTGCTTCGAGGCCCTGGATCCGGCTCTTGATCAGTTCGCTGATTTCAGATGGGTTAAGTTGCATGCTTGCTAACTCCAATAATGTTTTTTGATGCGTAGGGCAAGGGCGGGACGCCGGCGAGTGCTATCGCGATACGCGCTTACGACACCAGCGCAACATGCATCTGTTGCAGCTTGGCGCGTACCGAGGTATCGAGCACTTCGTCACCGACGACCACGCGCACACCACCGATCAGCGAAGGATCCACTGTTACCGTTGGGTTCAGCTTGCGGCCAAATTTCTTTTCCAGCGTGGCAACCAGCTGCGACAGCTGGTCAGCCGAGATCTCGAACGCGCTGTAGATCGTGGCGTCGGCAGCGCCTTCGCTCGCGTTCTTCAGGGCGGCAAACTGGGCGCTGATCTCGGGCAGCAGGTTGATGCGGCCGTTTTCAGCCAGCATCGCGATAAAGTTCTTCGCTTCGGCGTTCAGCGGCGACTTGACCAGGGACGCAATCGTGTCCGCCAGCTGTGCGTGGGTGAGGTTCGGGTTGCTGGCGAAGGCCTGCACTTCGGCGTTCGCGCCGATCTGGCCGAGCTCCGAAGCGATGGCCGACCACGCGGCCATGTCGCCGGATTGGGCGACACGGAACAGCGCTTCGGCGTAAGGGCGGGCGACGGTTGCGAGTTCTGCCATGATCAGAGCTCGGTCGACAGTTTCGACAGCAGGTCGGCGTGGGCCGCTGCGTTCACTTCGCGCTTCAGGATCTGCTCGGCGCCCTGGACGGCGAGGGTCGCCACCTGGCCGCGCAGTTCTTCGCGGGCACGGGTCACTTGCTGGGCAGCGTCGGCCTGGGCGGCGGCGACGATACGGGCTGCTTCTTCCGAAGCGGTGCGCTTGGCTTCTTCGATGATGGCTGCGGCGCGCTTTTCGGCGTCGGTGATGCGCTTCTGGACTTCGTCACGGGCGCCAGCCAGTTCGGTCTGCACGCGCTTTTCGGCGGCGGCCAGGTCGGCCTTGCCACGGTCGGCGGCGGCCAGACCATTCGCGATCCTCTGTGCGCGCTCGTCGAGCGCTTTCATCAGCGGCGGCCACACGAACTTCATGGTGAACAGCGCCAGGATGAAGAAGACAGCGAACTGTGCAAACAGGGTTGCATTAAGGTTCACGGTATTTTCCCTCTTACAGAAACACGGATGCCGAACCAGGAACTGGTTCGGCTATTCAAGACGTCAAGCCGCGGGTCTTAGACTGCGGTGAACGGGTTGGCGAATGCGAACAGCATTGCGATACCAACACCGATCAGGAATGCCGCGTCGATCAGACCAGCCAGCAGGAACATCTTGGTCTGCAGGGTGTTCATCAGTTCAGGCTGACGTGCCGAAGCTTCGAGGTACTTACCGCCCATGATTGCGATACCGATACATGCGCCGATAGCGCCGAGGCCGATGATCAAACCGCAAGCCAGTGCAACAAAAGAAACGTCAGTCATGATTACTCCAAAAAGTTAATTTAAAAACTAGATTAAAAACTACAACTTCGTTACAACCACTATCTTGTTCGATGCTTGCGGCGCCGATCAGTGGCCTTCATGGGCCTGACCGAGATACACCAGCGTCAGCATCATGAAGATGAATGCCTGCAGGAACACGATCAGGATGTGGAAGATCGCCCAGATCGAGCCAGCGATGACGTGGCCGATGAAACCGAACACCGTAGCGGTCGAGCCCAGCAGTGCGATCAAGAGGAACAGCAGCTCACCGGCGTACATGTTGCCGAACAGTCGCATACCGAGCGACACCATTTTTGCTGCGTATTCGATGATGTTCAGGAGCAGGTTGAACGGCGCCATCCAGATGCCGAACGGTGCTGCCAGCAGTTCGTGGATCCAGCCGCCGAAGCCCTTGATCTTGATGCCGTAGTAGAGCATCAGGGCCAGCACGCCCAGCGAGATGCCGATGGTGCCGTTCAGGTCGGCGGTCGGGACCACGCGGTGATACGGGAACAGGTGTTCGACGCCCAGCAGGCCGAACAGCGCGGAGAACAGGTCGACCGGCAGGAAGTCCAGCGAGTTCATCAGGGCGACCCAGACGAACACGGTCAGTGCGGCCGGGGCGATGAAGCTGCGGTCGCCGTGGACGATGGCCTTCGACTGGTCTTCGACCATTTCGACCAGCATCTCGACGGCAGCCTGGAAGCGGCCCGGCACGCCCGAGGTGGCGCGGCGCGCGGCCATCCACATCAGCAGGCAGCCGATCACGCCCATGGTGACGGACCAGAACACGGTGTCCATGTTGATGACGCTGAAATCGGCGACGAAGTCCTGGTGCTTGTTCGACAGGTGGCCGAGGTGGTGCTTGATGTATTCTGATGCGGTGGGCGCGTGGTGTGCTGCGCCTTCTACGGTTGGAGTCGCCATTGTCAGTGCCTAAATAATAAGAATATGTAACTCTTCAGTGCCACGATGAACCCGCCCAGCAGGGCCAGCCAGTTCAGATCGCGGTACAGCCACGCCACCGCTCCCAGGAGCGCCAGCGTCATTGCAATCTTTATAAATTCCCAGATGAAAAATGTGACGGGGTTGGCCCCGCCCACTTTCGTTGATGCGGCAAACAGGCGTACCGCCATAATTCCGTTGGGCACGACACAGCACAAACCGCCCAGTACTGCCGAAAACATCGCAGGCCATCCCCCCAGCAGTGCGGCGACGAAGCCAGCAACTACCGTTGCGATCAACTGCAGGGAAACGATGCGCAGCATATTTTTCTAGTCTCGCGCCCGCGCATATGGACGATTTGCGATGTGGTAATTACATGAATCAGCGGGATTATAAGTGGTTATACGGACATGAGTCAAACGATTCGCAACTTATAACTCGCGCGTAAAGATGACGCAATTGTCACAAACCACTGGAAGATTGTGCAATCTTTTCAGTTACTTAAGTGCGGGGGACTGCTGACCCTTGAGTTAACAATCTGTGGGTTTTATACAAGACTTGCGGCACGCTGGGGCGGTGCGGACCTTGTTTCTCTGATAGGGGAAGTTTCTGCTGGGAAGCGAGGTATGCATGGGCTGGTTGGACGCGGGGGGGGGGGGGGCCGGCGCCCCCCCCCCCCCCCCCCCC
>NZ_JAGPWC010000067.1 GCF_018119405.1 Massilia sp. ST3
TTCAAGGGCGACACCAGCCTGGCCGGCATCGGCTACGGCGAAGGCGCGCGCGCCCTGTTCGCCAGCGCCATGGCGCGCAGCTGCCCGGCGCGATTGACCGGCCTGGGCGGCGGCTACCTGGGCGAACTCGACTGGTCACGCCACGAGCGCCTGCTGGGACGGGTGCGCGCCCTGGGCGGCCACCGCGCCACCCTGGCCCGGCACGCGGACAGCCTGGAGCGGCTGGCCGCGGGCGCCAAGGGCGAGCTGAAGGTGGAACTGGGAGCGATGGAGGACGCCGCCCGCGCCCAGCTGAAGGCGGTCGACGCCTTCGTCGATTCCCTGAAGGCGGGCGAAGCGAGCGAGAAGAGCCCGCTGTTCGTGGCGGCGCGCTATCTCGGCCAAGCCGAACGCAGCCAGGGCGCGCTGGTGCTGGACGTCGACCTGAGGCTGGAAGGGATGAGCGTGGTGCGGGACAACTTGTTTACCGGGCAGCGGCTGGCGCTGTCGGGGGTGGCGTTTCTCTGGTACCGGCTGCACGAGGCGGATGGAAAGCTGCTGAAGGCGGATGCGGTGAGGAGGATGACGAGGCCGGTGGAGGTGCGCTTGGACGGGGATTCAGCGGGTGATGCGTTCTGGGCGGCTGCGCCGGTTCGGTGATGGTGGCGTGCGTGGGAACTTGGGTCCCGGCCTTCGCCGGGATGACGTTGTTTTAGAGCGGTAGATAAGAGGCGATTGCTACTTTGGCCCTGTACGTAAGCACGTCGTCCCGGCGAAGGCCGGGACCGAAGTTTGCATGCAGGCCGACCCCGCCGACCCTCACCTCTCCAGCCGCTTCACCACCTGCTCGATCGCCCCAAACACCGACTTCCCCTTCTCATCCAGCATCTCGATCCGGATCGTATCCCCGAAGCGCATGAAGGACGTTACCGCCTCGCCGTGCTCGATCATCTCCAGGCAGCGCTGCTCCGCGATGCACGAATAGCCGCGCGACGCGTCCTTGTTCGATACCGTGCCGGAACCGACGATGCTGCCGGCGCGCACGTTGCGGCTCTTGGCCAAGTGGGCCACCAGCTGGGGGAAATTGAAGACCATGTCCACGCCCGCATCCGGCTGGCCCACCAGGTGGCCGTTCCAGCTCGAGCGCAGCGGCAGGTGGACCTTGCCGCCGCGCCAGGCCTCGCCCAGCTCGTCCGGCGTCACGGCCAGCGGCGCGAAGCTGGTGGCCGGTTTCGACTGCAGGAAGCCGAAGCCCTTGGCCAGTTCCTCGGGAATCAGGTTGCGCAGCGAGACATCGTTGGCCAGCATCAGCAGGCGGATCTGGCCGTGCGCCTCGTCCGGGGTCGCGCCCATCGGCACGTCGCCGGTGACCACCGCCACCTCGGCCTCGAAGTCGATGCCCCACTCCTCGTGCGCCAGCACGATATCGTCGCGCGGTCCCAGGAAGTCGTCGCTGCCGCCCTGGTACATGAGCGGATCTTCCCAGAACGAGGCCGGCATCTCGGCGCCGCGCGCGCGGCGCACCAGCTCGACGTGGTTGACATAGGCCGAGCCGTCGGCCCACTGGTAGGCGCGCGGCAGCGGCGCCATGCAGCGGGCGGGATCGAAATCGAAGGGGCGGCGCGCCTTGCCCTCGTTCAGCTGGCGGTACAGCTCGTCCAGCTGCGGGGCGATGAAGCCCCAGTCGTCGAGGGCGGCCTGCAGGGTCGGCGCGATGCCGTCGGCGATGTGGGCGGTCTTGAGGTCGCGCGACACCACGGCCAGCTGGCCGTCGCGGGTACCGTCGTTGAGAGTGGCAAGTTTCATGGGCGCTCCTGGTGGCGGGAGCGCCATTCTACGGCCCCGCTCAGTACTTGACCACCACGCCGGCGCCGACGCTGCGCTGGAAGTAGTTGTAGTCGATCATGCTCTGGCCATAGCCCGAGAACCAGTGCAGGTAGCCCTTCAGCGGCCCGGCCACCGGAAAGGCCCAGCCCAGCTGGGTCGAGCCTTTGTGCGTATGGAAGTTATGGCGCAGCAGGGCCGTCAGCTCGTGGCCGCCGTGCAGGCGCCAGGAACCGGCCAGCTCGGCACGGCCCAGGTAGTCGATAATCTCCGGATTGTTGTCTTCTTCCAGCGATTCGTTCACGCGCTTCCAGACCTTGGCGGTGACCGACAGCGGCCCGCGCTCCAGGCCCACCTGGGCATAGAAGCGGTTCCAGCTGCGCGACAGGGTCGAGGACTGGCCATTCGACTGGTGCACGAAGCCCAGGTTCAGGAAGCGCAGGTTGGTGCCCAGGATGCCGACGTTCAGCGGCGTCACCACCATCAGTTCGGGCGAGTAGTTGGTCTCGCGGAAGGGGCTCGAGGCCTTGTGGTTGCCGGCCTGCCAGAAACTGTTCTGGGTATAGCCGAACCAGACGTCGACCGGTTTCTCGAACAGGGTCTCGACCAGCTTCATCTTGAAGCCGAGCTGGAACTCCAGCTCGCCCTTGGACAGGCCGGTCTCGATCCCCGCCGCCTCGCGGAACGGCAGGTAGGGGCGGTCGTTGGGGCGGTAGGTGCGGGTGGCGATCAGGTAATTCGGGTTGTGCGGCCGGAACACGAAGGTGCCGCGCTTGTCCTTCGCATCCAGCTCCCAGTGGCCGCTCATGGTGTAGCCGTTGGCGGCTTCCACCGTGGGGTCGACCGAGGCGGCGGCGTCGACCTCGGCCGTCCGCGGCGCGTCGTAGGCGGAGTTGGTCGGCGCGGCCCCTACCGGTGTAGCGGCCGCGACCGCCTGGGCCGAGGCGGACGCGCTGGCGGCGGCAGGCGCGACCTGGCTGGCGGCCAGGCGGTCGAAGCAGGCCAGGCGCTGGGCGTTGTCGAGCAAGGGCGTGCAATCCGCCATCGATTGGGGAAGCGATCCGGCCTGGCCCTGGGCCAGGGCGGAACTTGCGAACAGGAGGGAAACGAGGGACAGCGTGGGGCGATAAACGTGCATGGAGTCTACTTTTCGATAAGGCTAGTGCGCAGCGGCCCTTTCCGGGCCGCCATCCCCACGAGTGTCGCGGAAATTGCTTATCGATGTCGCACGTGTTGCAGCCGTGCACGCACGGCTGCGGGCCGGAGACTCAGGCGGGCACGAGCAGGTCGAGCTGGGCTTGCTCCAGGAAGCACCACTCGCCCTCGCGCAGGCCGAGCGCCTCCAGGGCCAGGCCGCCGATCTGGGAGCGGTGCAGCGCGCTGCAATGGTTGCCGGCGGCGGCCAGCATGCGCTTGACCTGGTGGTACTTGCCCTGCTCCAGCACGATCTCGAGCTGGTGCTCGCCGCGCGGAACGCAAGACACCGCCTTCAGCGGCGCCGGTTCGTCGTGCAGCTGGACGCCGGCCAGCATCTGGTCGACCAGGCTGTCCGTCACCGGCTCGGCGGTGGTGGCCTGGTAAACCTTGGGCACATGGCGCTTGGGCGAGGACTGGGCGTGGATGAAGGGGCCGTCATCCGACATCAGCAGCAGGCCGGTGGTGTCGTGGTCGAGGCGGCCGACCGGCTGCACTTCGCGCCAGGTGAACTGTTCCGGCAACAAGGTGAGCACGCCGGGGTGGTGGCTCGGCTTGCGCGAGCACTCGAAGTTGGCCGGCTTGTAGAGGGCGATATAGACGCGCTCGCGGTAGCGCCATTCCTCGTCGAACACGGTCAGGACCAGGTCCTGGGTGTCGAAGGTGGCTTTGAAATTGTCCTGGATCTCGCCATTGACGGCGACGTCGCCGTCCTCGATCAGGGCGCGGCAGTATTTGCGGGTACCGAAGCCCTGCGATTGCAGGATGCGGTCAAGGGAGAGTTTACTCATGGGGCGAGACTTTAACAGAAGGGCTGGGGGTGCGGAAGCCGGGAAAGCGCCGCGGCCAATGGAGGCGTCGCCGACGCCGCCGGCGGGTAGAACCGCGCGCTGCTATTTACCTGCTGCTTTGAAGAGTTCCCCGATCCGCACGCACGTCCGATCCCGCACAAGGACGCGCATTGCGTGCAAACGTACATTTGATAAGCGTCAAGCCGCCAAAGACTGCGGTTGATAGACTTCAAAGCGTTAGGAATTTCCCTAATCGTCTGCCGGAATATTTACTCGGCATATAGGAAAGCAATCTGTAACCAGAGGACAAGCACCGTGAACGATGATCTCGACACAGGACATGGAAAGCTTTCCGCAGCCGACGCCCACCTGGCCCGGCAGCGTCTGGCATCCAGCCATGCCGCGCTCTTCCCTACCCGCCTGGCGCTGGCGCGCTGGCGCCACGGCGGCGAGATGCCGCATCTGCACGAAGGCAATCCGCCCCTGCGCGCCGCCTGGTGTGCGCACGCCGTGCGCGACTACCAGGCATGGCTCGACCGCGGCGGCTTTGCCCAGCATGAGGATGCCTTCCATGCGGACGCCCTGCCTCCGCCCCTGGAGCCGGCCCGTCCCAGCCTCGACGGCGATACCCAGCACCTGGGCACCTGCACATGACATGCATATAAATGGAAACGACGGCCGAAGCCGTCGTTCCAATCCCGAGGGGGAATCACAACCATGAGGAATTGAATTCTCTCGAAACTGCACGGCAGGTGCAGCGGGTAGTGCTCGTGCGTATCGGTCGATAACGAACAGGCTGGTTTAGGTATCTTCCGTCGCGGCAGCAGCTACACACTCACTATAGTCTTTTTGCCACCGGATGCAAGCAAAAATCTCGGCGCAGTGTGCTCTACGCAACTGCGTCCGATTCGCCCGCTTGACACCGCAATTTGCCGCGGCGCGACTCAGTGCAGCTTAGGCAGCGCGCCCCGCGTCGCGGCCTTGACCGCGTTTTCGCCGACCGCCGCGCCGAACTTCTTGAGCACTCGCTCCGGCAGGCCTTCGTGGGCCGTGTAGTCGACGATGTCCTCGGCCTTGACGATGTCGCGCGCCACCGTGTCCACGGTGCCGAAGCCGTCCGCCAGGCCCATCTCGACCGCCTTGGCGCCGGTCCAGTACAGGCCGGAGAAGGTTTCCGGGGTTTCCTTCAGGCGCTTGCCGCGCCCGGCGCGCACCACTGAGATGAATTGCTGGTGGATCTCGTTGAGCATGGCCTGGGCGTGCGCCTTGTGCTTGTCGGACTGGGGGCTGAAGGGGTCGAGGAAGCCCTTGTTCTCGCCCGCCGTCATCAGGCGCCGCTCCACGCCCAGCTTGTCCATGGTGCCGGTGAAGCCGAAGCTGTCCATCAGCACGCCGACCGAACCGACGATCGATGCCTTGTTGACGTAGATGCGGTCGGCCGCCGAGGCGATGTAATAGCCGCCCGAGGCGCAGATCTCGTCCACCACCACGTACAGCGGCTTGTCCGGATAGCCGCGCTTGAGGCGCTGGATCTCGTCGACGATGATGCCGGCCTGTACCGGACTGCCGCCGGGACTGTCGATGCGCAGCACCACCGCCGCCGAGCCGGAATCCGAGAAGGCCTTGTTCAGCGAAGGAATCACGGTATCGGCCGCGCCGCTGCCTTCGGCCTCGATCTCGCCGTTAATTTCGATCAGCGCGGTATGGCGGCCCAGGTTTTCGTCGCCCGTGGTCCCGAAGTTGAAGTCGTAGTATGCCCACAGGCCCAGCAGCGCCACGACCAGGAAGCTGAGCTTGAAGAAGATGCCCCAGCGCCGCGCGGCGCGGCGCTCCTGCACCGTGGCGAACACCAGCTTCTCGAGCGTCTCGCGCTCCCAGTTGCTTACCGTCGGGTTGGCGGCAAGGCGGCTGTCGCCCGGGTGGTCGGTGCTGGTGTGGTCGGTCATAAACGCTGTCGTTGTCTGAAGTTCGCGGTAAATCGTCTAGGTTTCTAGTTTACATGGGCGCCTGGATCTGCTGGTCCGGCTGCCAAAAAATCTTTCCATCACGCTCGACCACGGCGATCGGCAACAGCCGTCCACCGCGGCAGGGGCCGCCGGCGCAGCGCCCGCTTTCCGGCTCGTACACCGCGCCGTGGGTCGCGCACATCAGGTACAGGCCGCTGGATTCGAAGAACTCGCCTTCTTTCCAGTCGAGCTCGATGGGCACATGGGCACAACGGTTCAAATAGGCAAATGGTTTACCGTCGAAGCGCACCACGAAGCCGGTCGCGGCCTGGCCGTAGACCTGCACCGGGAAGCGCACTCCCCTGCCGCCGTCAAGCAACATGTCCGCATCGCACACGAACAGCCCCGCTTCCTCGCTCATCGTCATGCGTTCTCGAGCAGCCAGGCATGCAGCTCGGGAATCGAGCGCGCCGAGAACAGGGGCTTGCAGGCCTGCAACTGCTGGACCGGGTGCGCACCGAACTCGACCGCAATACCGGCCGCGCCCGCATTGTTCGCCATCATCAGGTCGTGCGTGGTGTCGCCGATCATAACGGTACGGCGCAGGTCCTGCCCCAGCTCCCTGGTCAGCTCTTGCAGCATCGCAGGATGCGGCTTGGAAAATGTCTCATCCGCACAACGGGTGGCGTCGAATGTCGACAGCAGGCCGGCTGCGTTGAGGGCGCGGTTCAGACCCACCCGGCTCTTGCCGGTGGCCACGGCCAGGAAGTAGCCTTCGTTGGCAAGTTCGCTCAACATGTCGCGAACGCCCTTGAACAGCACCAGTTCATGGTCCTTGGTGAGGAAGTGGTAGCGATAGCGCTCGACCATGCGCGGAGTCAGCGCCGGGTCGATGTTCGGCATCACGGCCTGCATCGCTTCCGACAGGCCCAGGCCGATCACATGCGCGGCCGAGGCGTCGCTGGGCACCGGCAGACCGAGGTCGCGCGCGGCCGACTGGATGCACTTGACGATGGTCGCCGTGCTGTCCATCAGCGTGCCGTCCCAGTCGAAGACGATCAGATCAAATTGTTTTCTTGCCATGTTTAACGGCGGCCCCTTGGCCGCCGGTCCTGTGAAATGGTGGTCGCGGGCTGCCCGGCTGGGCGGCTCATGCGAGTGCTTGCCCCAAGCTTACCAAGAATCGCTCGCACTCCGCCGGAAGCGGCGCGCGCAGGCTGAGCGGCTTGCCGGTGTCCGGGTGGGTGAAGGTGATCTGCCAGGCGTGCAGGAACATGCGGCGCAGCGCGCCCCGCTCCGCGTCCGCCTTCTGCAGCCGCTTGTTGAGCGCGAAGTCGCCGTACTTCTCGTCGCCCAGGATCGGGAAGCCCGAGGAGGCCAGGTGCACGCGGATCTGGTGCGTGCGGCCGGTCTTGAGCTCGGCCTCGAGCAGGGCGAAGTCCTGCCACTTGCGCTTCAGGTTGAACACCGTATGCGCTTCCTGGCCGCCCGCCTGCACCACCACGCGGCGCTCGCCGTCAGGGGTGGTGAACTTATGCAGCGGCAATTTGACGTGCTGGCGCTTGTTGGTCCAGTCGCCGAACACGGCGGTGAGGTAGCGCTTGTCGGTCAGGCCGTCGCGCATCTGCGTGTGCAGGTTGGTCAGCGCGCTGCGCTTCTTGGCGATCAGGAGCAGGCCCGAGGTTTCGCGGTCGAGGCGGTGCACCAGTTCCAGGAACTTGGCGTCCGGACGCGCGGCGCGCAGCTGCTCGATCACGCCGTACGACACGCCGGAACCGCCGTGCACGGCAATGCCGGCCGGCTTGTCGATGACGAGCAGGTGGGCATCCTCGAACACGATCGCGAACTCGGCTCCCGGTGCGGCCTGGCTGCTGGCCTTCTCGGCCAGACGGATCGGCGGAATGCGCACCACGTCGCCCGCGTCCAGCCGGTACATCTGGTCGATGCGCCCCTTGTTGACCCGGACTTCGCCCGAGCGCAGGATGCGGTAAATATGGCTCTTGGGTACGCCCTTGCAAACTCGCAACAGATAATTGTCAATTCGCTGACCGGCTTCTTCTTCCGAAATTGTCACGAATTGGGCCTGGAGCGCCGGCTGTGATGAAGGGGGAACAACATCGTTCTGTAACGCCATTCTGTCTGTCTTCCCAGAAATTCTCTCTAAGTCCTTCATTTTGAATATATAATCGACAGGCGGCGGTCAAACCTCTGCTGGTGTAAGAAATAAAACGATATTTTACACAGGGGCGCGTTCCACCGGCCCCGCCAATGTGCAAATTCGGTGGAAAAATAGGAATTCGTGGATAACCGTCGCGAGCGGCAGCAATGTTGGTCAAGAAGCGCAGCTGTACGAGGAGTACAGCGAGCATCGCAGGCCGACAGTGCAACGCGCAGCAGGTTAGGCGCGGGTTCCGAATAGTGTACGCACACCCAAAAGGCGGACCAGGGTTGCACCTGCAGTTGTAATCGGGTTGCGCGTCTGGGTGCAGGATGGATTGTTTGGATTGTTAAGGATAAGTACCGGCAAGCCGCTTGAAGTGGCTCGCCGGTTGATGGCGTCGATAACGCTTGTCGTTTTCGCCCGACCCGATGTAAGCCTCATGCTGAAGGCTTGAGTCAAGGCTGATTGATTTGAAAAAGCTGGAAAAACCGTAGCGGGCGGCCACCGAATGGCCGGGACGCGGCGCCGCAGTCAGTGCGGCGCGCATCGCAGGCCAAGAGTGGCAACGCGCGACCGTTTTCCATCCGGCTTGGTCATCGCCCGATATCGAGCTAGGTTTGTTGCTGGCGAAGGTTTGGCTGGTTGTTGCGCACCGCCCTCCCGGCGCCGTGCCAATCCCGAAGGGATGGCAGGCGCCCTGGTCGAGGTTGCGGCGTGCGAAGGCAATGACGTTCGGCTCCATTCGCGCCCTGTTGCGGGCAGCGACGCATCGCGTCGCCGTGCCGCACGCCCCGGGCATTACTCCCTCCAACGCTCCCTTCTTCGCGTATTCCCTGTACCTCGCCGTCCGCAAGGACGGCATTGGCACGGCCTACGGGTCGCGGAGTTTATAAAAATGAAACGCATGTTGTTTAACGCTACGCAGCAAGAGGAGCTGCGCGTAGCGATCGTCGATGGCCAGAAACTGATCGACATCGATATCGAAACGGCCGGACGCGAACAGCGCAAGTCGAATATCTACAAGGGTGTCATCACCCGCATCGAACCCTCCCTCGAAGCTTGCTTCGTCAGCTACGGCGAAGACCGCCACGGCTTCCTCCCCTTCAAAGAAGTTGCCCGCTCCTATTTCCGCGACGGCGTCGACGTCCGCAACTGCACCATCAAGGAAGCGCTGCGCGAAGGCCAGGAAATCATGGTCCAGGTCGAGAAGGAAGAGCGCGGCAACAAGGGCGCGGCCCTGACCTCCTTCATTTCGCTGGCCGGCCGCTACCTGGTCCTGATGCCGAACAATCCGCGTGGCGGCGGCGTCTCGCGCCGGGTCGAAGGCGAAGAGCGCCAGGAACTGCGCGAAACCATGGACAAGCTCGACCTGCCGCAAGGCATGTCGGTCATCGCCCGCACCGCCGGCATCGGCCGCACGGTCGAAGAACTGCAGTGGGACCTGAACTACCTGATGCAGCTGTGGCGCGCGATCGAAGGCGCCGGCAAGTCGGCCCCGGGCGCCTTCCTGATCTACCAGGAGTCCTCGCTCGTCATCCGCGCCATCCGCGACTACTTCCAGCCGGACATCGGC
Source organism: Massilia sp. ST3 (assembly GCF_018119405.1). Lineage (GTDB taxonomy): Bacteria > Pseudomonadota > Gammaproteobacteria > Burkholderiales > Burkholderiaceae_D > Telluria. The sequence continues at coordinate 9,469 of NZ_JAGPWC010000067.1, forward strand.
GAAGTCCTGATCGACACCGACGACATCTACGAGCAGGCCCAGCAGTTCATGAGCCACGTGATGCCCGACATGGCGCACCGCGTGAAGCGCTACAGCGACGACGTGCCGCTGTTCTCCCGTTTCCAGATCGAACACCAGATCGAAACCGCCTACGCGCGCACCGTGCCGCTGCCGTCGGGCGGCGCGATCGTGATCGACCACACCGAAGCCCTGGTCTCGATCGACGTCAACTCGGCCCGCGCCACCCGCGGCTCGGACATCGAGACCACCGCCTTCAACACCAACTGCGAAGCGGCCGACGAAGTGGCCCGCCAGCTGCGCCTGCGCGACCTGGGCGGCCTGATCGTGATCGACTTCATCGACATGGAAGTGGCCAAGAACCAGCGCGAAGTGGAACAGCGCCTGAAGGACGCCCTGCACCATGACCGTGCGCGCGTCCAGATGGGCAAGATCTCGCGCTTCGGCCTGATGGAACTGTCGCGCCAGCGCCTGCGTCCGTCGCTGTCGGAAGGCTCCCACGTGACCTGCCCGCGCTGCTCGGGCACCGGCCACATCCGCGATACCGAATCGTCCGCCCTGCAGGTGCTGCGCATCATCCAGGAAGAGGCGATGAAGGAGAACTCGGCCGCGATCCACGTGCAGGTGCCGGTCGACGTCGCCGCCTTCCTGCTGAACGAAAAGCGCGGCGAAGTGCTCAAGATCGAGAACCGCCACCGCATCACCGTGATCCTGATCCCGAACAAGCATCTGGACACCCCGCACTACAAGCTCGAGCGCATCAAGCACGACGATCCGCGCCTGGAAGACGCCGCCGCCAGCTACACCCTGGCCGAGTCGGCCGACACCGACATGGCCTACGCCAAGCGCCAGAAGGAAGAGCAGAAGCCGCGCCAGGAAGCCGTGGTCAAGACCATCACCCCGGCCCAGCCGGCCCCGATGGTGGACCGCAGCGAAGCCGCCAAGCCGGCCAAGCCGGTCGAAGCCGCGCCGAGCCCGGTGTTCACCCCGGCCGCCGCGCCGGCCGAGCAAGGTTTCTTCGCCCGCCTGCGCAACTTCTTCTTCGGCGCACCCGCCGCCCCGGCCCCGGCCCCGGCGCCGCTGCCGACCGAGAAACCCGCCGCTCCGGCGCCTGCCGAACGCGGCGGCGACCGCGGCAACCGTGGCCAGCGTTCGCGCAATGGCCGCACCGGCGGCAAGCAGGGACGCGAGCGTGACGAGCGCGAGCCGCGCGAGACCGTCGCCAAGGGCGCACCGGGCGAAGACGCCGCCAAGGCGCCGGAAACCGATGCCCGTCCGCCGCGCAAGGAGCGCAAGGAACGCCAGCCGCGCGAACCGCGCGAGCAGCTGGAAGGCGCCGCACCGCGCGCCGAGGGTGCCGAACGCCCGGAACGTGCCGAACGCGGCGAGCGCAAGGAACGTGGCGAACGCCCGGAACGCGCACCGCGCCAGCCGCGTGAGCGCGGCGAACGCCTGGCAGCGCCGGCAGCCGAAGCCAAGGTCGAGGAACTGAAGCAGCCGGTGGCCGTGCCGGAAGCCGAACTGTCGACCGCCACCCCGCACGGCGACGTGCTGGAGCACGCCGTGAAAGTGGCCGTGACCGGTCCTGCCGGCGAGGAACTCGATGGCGAAGGCGGCGACGAGCCGCGCCGCCGCCGCCGCCGTGGTGGCCGCAACCGTAACCGCCGCGACCGCGACCAGGCCGAAGGCATCGAAAGCGCCGACGGCGCGGAAGACATCCCGGCATTCACCCCGGTAGCGGACGTGGAAGCGGCCAAGGTGGCCGCCGAAGCCAAGCAGCCCGCCAAGCAGGGCGAGCCGGGCCCGTGGCCGTTCCCGACCGCCGCGTCGGTGGCTGCCGCCCAGCCGAAGGCTGAAGCGGCGCCTGCGCCTGCGCCTGCGCCTGCCGCCGCTCCGGCTCCGGCTTCGGTGGAAGCATCGGCCGCAGCGCCGCAGCATATGTTCCCGACCTCGGCATCGATCGCCGCGGCCCGTGCCGCCGCAGCCGCCGCCGAGCAGGCAGCCGCCGCGCCGGCGCCTGTCGTGGAAGCCGCTCCGGCTCCTGCGCCTGTCGTGGAAGCCGCGCCTGTCGCGGCAGCCGAGCCGGTTGCCGCGGTGGCGGTCGAGCCGGCGCCGGTTACCGCTCCGGTCGCTGCTCCGGCTCCGGCCCCCGCTCCGGCTCAGGCCGCAGCGCCGGTCGACCTGAACGAGCTGCTGTCGAACGCCGGCCTGCAGCTGGCGTCGACCGATCCGGAAAAGCTGCGCGCAGCCCAGGAAGCCGCTGCCCAGGCCCCGGAACCGGTGCGCCCGCGCCGCGTGCGCAAGCCGCTGCCGCCGCCGGTGGATGAGCCGCTGATCCAGGTGGATACGCGTCAGTAATCCTGGCGTAGGGTAAAAGGGAAGCTTCGGCTTCCCTTTTTTATTGGCGCTGGTGCTTTGCACGCAAACTTGGGTTCCGGCCTTCGCCGGAACGACGTGCGGAAGGCGCGGGCCAACAGCCTGTCTTGCGACAACGCACTGTGGAACCGTCATTCCGGCGAAGGCCGGAATCCAGGTTCGCTCCGCCAGTAATCTTACCGAAACACCAAGCTCCTAAAATACGGCAATGCCCCCACCCATCCCCTTCCGCACCGCCCTGCTCTACTGGCTCAAGCTCGGCTTCACCAGCTTCGGCGGCCCCGCCGGCCAGATCGCCCTGATGCACAGCGAACTGGTGGAGCGCCGCCGCTGGATCTCCGAGCAGCGCTTCCTGCACGCCCTCAACTACTGCATGCTGCTGCCCGGCCCCGAAGCCACCCAGCTGGCCATCTACATCGGCTGGCTGCTGCATCGTACGGCAGGCGGCATCGCGGCCGGGCTGCTGTTCATCCTGCCCTCGCTGGTGCTCCTGATCGCCCTGTCCTGGATCTACCTCGCCTTCGGCCACCTGGCCGTGATCGCCGGCATCATGGACGGCATCAAGCCGGCCGTGGTCGCCATCGTGATCGCCGCCGCCTGGCGCATCGGCTCACGCACCCTGCGCAACGGTCTACTGGCCGCGATCGCTGTCGCCGCCTTCCTTGCGATCGCCGTCTTCGACACGCCCTTCCCCCTGATCGTGCTCGGCGCGGCCCTCGCCGGCTTGCTGGGCGCCCGCCTGTGGCCGCAATACTTCCAGGCTGGCGGCGCGCACCAGGCGGGGCGCGAAGCTGCCGGCCCCGCCTTGATCGACGACCACACCCCCACGCCGGAGCACGCGCGTTTCAGCACGGGCCGCCTGCTCCGGACGAGCGCCGCCGGCTGCCTGCTCGCCGTCGGCGCCTGGCTGGCCTTGGCGCTGCTGTCCGGGCCGGACGGCACGCTGGCGCACATGGGATGGTTTTTCGGCAAGGCCGCCTTGATGAGCTTTGGCGGCGCCTACGCCGTGCTGCCCTATGTGGTCCAGGGCGCGGTCGACCACTACGGCTGGCTGAGCGCGCACCAGATGATCGACGGCCTGGCCCTGGGCGAAACCACGCCCGGCCCCTTGATCATGATCGTCGCCTTCGTCGGCTTCGTCGGCGGCTGGACCCATGCGCTGTTCGGCCCGGAAGCGCCTGCCCTGGGCGGCGTCGCCGGCGCCCTGGTCGCCAGCCTGTTTACCTTCCTGCCCTCCTTCGTCTTCATCCTGGCCGGCGGCTCGCTGGTCGAGTCGGGCCGCGGCAAGCTGCACTGGAGCGCGCCGCTCACCGCCATCTCGGCCGCCGTGGTCGGCGTCATCGCCAGCCTGGCCGTGTTCTTCGGCCAGCACGTGTTCTTCGCCGATGGGCGCGCCCAGCCGGCCGCCATCGCCATCGGCGCGGCGGCCAGCGTGGCGCTGCTGCGCTTCAAGCTCGGGCCGATCAGGCTGATTGCCGCCTGTGCGTTGGCGGGGCTCGTGCTATCGTATTGGCATGGCTGAAAAAATTGTCCCGATCAACGACCTGCGCTCGCAAGCGCTGGCGGTCCCTGGCGCGCCCGACGCCCCCAGCGGACTGCTGCTGGACGCGCTCGGGCGGCCCCTGCACGACCTGCGCATCTCGGTCACCGACCGCTGCAATTTCCGCTGCGTCTACTGCATGCCGAAAGAGGTGTTCGACAAGGATTACGCCTATCTCCCGCACAGCGCCCTGCTCTCGTTCGAGGAGATCGCGCGGGTGGCGCGGCTGTTCGTGGCCCATGGCGTGGAGAAGCTGCGCCTGACCGGCGGCGAACCGCTGCTGCGCAAGGACCTGGAGCGCCTGGTCGCCATGCTGCGCGCGATCCCGACACCTTCCGGCCGCCCGCTCGACCTCACGCTCACCACCAATGGCTCGCTGCTGGCGCGCAAGGCGCGCGCGCTGAAGGATGCGGGCCTGGACCGGGTGACGGTCTCGCTCGACGCGCTCGACGACGCCATGTTCAGGCGCATGAACGACGTCGACTTCTCGGTGGCCGACGTCCTGCACGGCATCGACGCCGCGCACGACGCGGGACTAGGCCCGATCAAGATCAACATGGTGGTCAAGGGCGGCACCAACGACGGCGAGATCCTGCCGATGGCGCGCCACTTCAAGGGCTCGCCGTATATCCTGCGCTTCATCGAATACATGGACGTGGGCGCCTCGAACGGCTGGAACATGGCCGAGGTGATTCCCTCGGCGGAAGTCGTGCGCCGCATCGCCGCCGAACTGCCGCTCGTCCCCGTCGACCCAAACTACAGCGGCGAAACCGCCGCGCGCTGGCGCTACCTGGACGGCGGCGGCGAGATCGGCGTGATCTCCAGCGTCACCCAGGCCTTCTGCCGCGACTGCACGCGCCTGCGTCTGTCGACCGAGGGCAAGCTCTACACCTGCCTGTTCGCCACCCGCGGCCACGACCTGCGCGCACTGCTGCGCGAAGGCCGCTCCGACCCCGAGATCGCCGGCGCCATCGCCCAGCTGTGGAAGGTCCGCGCCGACCGCTATTCGGAGCTGCGCACCGTGGACACCAGCGGACTGGCGACGGGCGCACGCAAGGTTGAAATGTCGTATATCGGCGGATGAGATCGACACCAGCATGAACAAGAACGACATCAGCGGCCTGGTCCTGGCCGGCGGGCGCGGCTCGCGCATGGGCAACGTGGACAAGGGCCTGCAGGCCTTCCAGGGCACGACGATGGTGGCGCGGGTGCTCGAGCGGCTCGCGCCCCAGGTCGGCGCCGTGGCCATCAACGCCAACCGCAACCTCGACACCTATGCCGCGCTCGGCGTGCCCGTCTGGGCCGACGAGACGCCGGACTTCGCCGGGCCACTGGCCGGGCTGGAAGCGGGCCTGCGCCACTGCAGCACGCCCTACATGCTGGCGGCGCCCTGCGATTCGCCCTTCCTGCCTGCGGACCTGGCCGAGCGCCTGTTTGCGGCCCTGGACGAGAACGGCGCCGACGTCGCCTTCGCCGCCACCCGCGAGCCCGGCATGCGCAGCCAGCCGCATCCGGTGTTCTGCCTCGTCAGGACCAGCCGGCTGCCGGTGCTCTCCAGCTATCTCGCTGAAGGCGGCCGGCGCGTGGATGGCTGGTACAAGGAGCTGAAGGCGGTCGAGGTGATCTTCGAGGATGCCGCTGCCTTCCGCAACATCAACACGCTGGAAGAGTTGCAGGCCCTGGACGACAGGCTTCCGCCCACATTGGCCAAGGTGGCGAGCTGCATCGACGGCTACGACCCGGAGGCCCTGAGCGTACGCGCGGCGCAGCGCATCATCCGCGAGTTCGTGCAGCCGGTGCGTTCGGTGGAGATGGTCGCCCTGCGTGCGGCCCTCGGACGCGTGCTGGCGCGCGACCTGGTTTCGCCGATCAACGTGCCGGCGCATGACAACTCGGCCATGGACGGCTACGCGCTGCGCGGCGGCGACCTGCCTTCCGACGGACTCGCCACCCTGCGTGTGATCGGCGTGGCTTATGCGGGCAAGCCTTCCGGCCTCGTGCCAGGGCCTGGCGAATGCGTGCGCATCATGACGGGCGGCGTCATGCCCGAGGGCTGCGACAGCGTGCTGCCGCAGGAATTCCTCGAGCAGGAAAGCGACGACGCGATCACGCTGCACGCCGGCGTGATCAAGCCCGGCGACAACCGGCGCTTCGCAGGCGAGGACCTGAAACTGGGCAGCCCGGCGCTCAAGGCGGGGCGCATCCTGCGGCCGGCCGACTTGGGCCTGGTCGCTTCGCTCGGCATGGCCGAGGTGCCGGTGCAGCGCCGCCTGCGCGTGGCCTTCTTCTCGACCGGCGACGAGCTGCGCTCCGTCGGTGAAGGCCTCGACGATGGCTGCGTCTACGACAGCAACCGCTACACGATCTATGGCATGCTGCAGCGGCTCGGCTGCGACATCATCGACATGGGCATCGTGCGCGACAATCCGGAGGCGCTGGAAGAAGCCCTGCGCAGCGCCTGCGAGAACGCGGACGCGATCGTCACCTCGGGCGGCGTGTCGGTGGGTGCGGCGGACTACACCAAACAGGTGATGGCGCGCCTCGGCGACGTCACCTTCTGGAAGATCGGCATGCGACCCGGGCGGCCGCTGGCCTTCGGGCGCGTCAGCTCGAACGGGCGCAGCGCCTTCCTCTTTGGGCTGCCGGGCAATCCGGTGGCGGTGATGGTGTCCTTCTACTTCTTCGCACGCGAGGCGCTGCTGCGCATGATGGGGGCCGATGCGCCGCTGCCGCTGCTGAAGGCGCGCTCCGCCGGGGCGATCCGCAAGAAGCCGGGACGGACCGAGTACCAGCGCGGGATCGTCGCGCGCGGCGAGGATGGGGCGCCGGAGGTGCGCATCACCGGGTCGCAAGGGTCGGGCATCTTGCGCTCGATGTCGGAAGCGAATTGCATGGTGGTGCTGCATGACGAACAGGGGAATGTGGCGGCGGGGGACATGGTGGATATCCTGCCCTTCGAGGGGCTGGTCTGAGCGGCTGCGCTTGATCTGCCTCACCGGCGGCTGCGCGGCGCCTACTACGATGGCGGAATGTCCACTTTCCGCCGCACCCGTTACGGGTCGACCTACTTCTTTACCGTGATTGCTTTCCGGCGGCGTCCCATTTTGTGCGACGACGCCGTCCGTCACGCGCTGCGGGATGCCTTGGTGCGGACCCGGGCTCGCCTGCCGTTTACGGTGGATGCGATGGTGCTGCTGCCGGATCATCTGCATTGCATCTGGACGCTGCCGGAGGACGATGTCGACTATTCGTCACGCTGGGCGCAGATCAAGCATCATGTGTCTTACCTATGCCGCGAGCGGTACGGCGACTTCGCGCAGACCAAGTCAAACCAGCGCCGGGGCGAATCCGCGATCTGGCAACGTCGGTTTTGGGAACACACGATACGGGACGAAGCGGACCTGGAACGCCATGTCGATTACATTCATTACAACCCGGTCAAGCATGGGTTGGTCGACCAAGTAGCGGCATGGCCGCATTCGACGTTTCACCGTTACGTGCGGAATGAGATTTATCCGGTGGATTGGGGAGGGACGGATGCCGCGCGTGGAATGATGTTGGAGTGACGCGGAAGCAGGTTGGACGCGTGGACGGCAGAGCCGTCCACCCTACAGCAAAGGTTACCAATGATCGTAGGGTGGACGGGTTCCCCGTCCACGCGTTCAACCATCGCATGCGGTGGCACGGGTTATTCCCCACCCTCCGTACCCAACATCAGCTGCGCCGCCTCGCTCGGCAGCGCCTCCACCGACTTGAGCTTGCGCGCCATCTGCCGGCTGCGCACCTCGGCGGTCTCGATGTTCTTGGCCGCCTTCTCCAGGGTCGCCTTGGTGGTCGCCAGCACGTCGCCGAACTTGGTGAACTCGGTCTTGACCGCCCCCAGCACCTGCCACACCTCCGACGAACGCTTCTCCAGCGCCAGGGTGCGGAAGCCCATCTGCAGGCTGTTGAGCAGCGCGGTCAAGGTCGACGGCCCGGCGATGGTCACGCGCAGGCTGCGCTGCAGCTCGTCCGCCAGCCCGGGCCGGCGCATCACTTCCGCATACAGGCCCTCGGTCGGCAGGAACAGGATCGCGAAGTCGGTCGTCTGCGGCGGCGACACGTATTTCTCGCAGATGGTCTTGGCTTCGCCGCGCACCGCGCGCTCGAGTTCCGCACCGGCGCGGGTCACGCCTTCATGGTCCGCGCACTCCGCCGCTTCCAGCAGGCGCTCGTACTGCTCCTTGGGGAACTTGGCGTCGATCGGCAGCCACAGCGGCGGACCGCCATCGACCACGCCCGGCAGCTTGATCGCGAACTCGACGCGCGCGTTCGATCCCGCCACCGTCTCGACGTTCTTCGCGTACTGCTCCACCGTCAGCACCTGCTCGAGCAGCATCTCGAGCTGGACTTCGCCCCAGGTGCCGCGCGTCTTGACGTTGGTGAGCACCCGCTTGAGGTCGCCCACGCCGATCGCCAGCTGCTGCATCTCGCCCAGGCCCTGGTGCACCTTTTCCAGCCGCTCCGACACCTGGCGGAAGGATTCGGTCAGGCGCGTCTCGAGGGTCGCGTGCAGTTTCTCGTCGACCGTCTGGCGCATCTCTTCGAGGCGCTTGGCGTTGTCGCTCTGCAGGTCGCGGATCTTGCTCTCCAAGGTGCCGCGCACCTCCAGCATGCGCTGGGCGTTCGATTCGGTCAGGTTCGCCAGGGTCTGCTGCATGGTGTCGGCGAAGCGCTTGAGCGCGCGCGCCTGCTCCTCGCGGCCGCTCGACGAATGCAGCTGCATCTGCTGGCGCATGCTGTCGAGCTGCTGGACGGTGGCGGCGTGGTACTGGCCCAGGTGCGAGGCCAGTTCCTGGCGCGTGCCCTGGGCGCTCGACTGCAGCTCCAGGCGCAGCTCGCGCTCGACCCGTTCGAAGTGGCGGCCATCGTCGTTGCCGGCGCGCGCGCGCAGCAGCAGCATGAGCTGCAGGCCGGCTACGACGGCGACGCCCAGCAGGAGCAGCAATTCAGCAATCGTCATGGTGCTTAGTCAGCCTTGTTCCGCATCCAGTCGGCGGTCTGGTAGAAGGACTGCATCAGGCGCAGGCGCAGTTCGTCGTCCCAGCCCAGGTCTTCCATCGCCAGGGCCATGGCGCGCAGCCACTGGTCGCGCTCCCTGGTGCCGATCGCGAACGGCAGGTGCCGTGCGCGCAGGCGCGGGTGGCCGTAGCGTTCGACGAACAAATCGGGCCCGCCCATCCAGCCGGACAGGAACATGAACAGCTTCTCGCGCGAGCTGTCGTTGGGTTGGGGGTGCATCGCGTGGATGCCGGCGAATTCCGGCTCCAGTTGCATCAGGTCGTAGAAGCGGTCGACCAGTTCGCGCAGGCGCTCGGCGCCGCCGATGACTTCGTACAGGGTTTGCGGTTCAGACATGCCGCCATGATAGCGCAGCCGCCGCGGCCCGTGGCCACAGCGGCTGCGGAAGTGTTGCTCTTAGGCTTCGCGCAGGGTCTGCAGCGGCGGATGGCGCAGCACCCCGCGCAATCCCAGCCAGCCGCCGACGATCGCGCACAGCGCGCCCACCACCAGCCCGGCCAGCCACACGCCCGGCTCGAACACCCAGGGGAACTTGAACTGGTAGGTGGCGAGCACCCAGCCCAGCGCCGCCGCGCCGCTCGCGGCCAGCAGGCCGGCCAGGCCGCCCACCAGCAGGAACTCGATGCGCTGGGCCTGGGCCAGCTGCTGCCTGGTGGCGCCCAGCGCGCGCAGCAGGCCGGCCTCGCGGGTGCGCTCGGACTGCGATCCCATCAGGGCCGCGTACAGCACCAGCACGCCCGAGGCCAGGGTGAACAGGAACAGGAATTCCACCGCCGTCACCACTTGGTCGAGCACGTCCTGCAGCTGGCGGATGATGCCGGAGACGTCGATCACGGTCAGGTTCGGGTAGGCGCGCGTGAGACTGTTCGCCACGCGGCTGCCCACGGCGCCTTCCTGCTTCAGGTGGAAGGCGGTCATGTAGGTGGTCGGTGCGTTCGCCATCGCGCTTGGATTGATGATGACGAAGAAGTTGGCCCGCATCGAACCCCACTCCAGCTTGCGCAGGCTGGTGATCTTCGCGTCCACCGGCAGGCCGCCCATGTCGAAGCGCATCACGTCGCCCAGCTTGAGGCCCAGGGTCTTGGCGATGCCCTGCTCCACCGAGGCCTCGGCCACGCCCGGCGCATCCTTGTACCAGCTGCCTTCGACGATCTCGTTCCCCTGCGGCGCCGCCAGCATCGTGGACAGGTTGAATTCGCGGTTGGCCAGGCCGCGCGCGCGGTCTTCCTGGTAGGTGTCGCGCGTGACCGGCTTGCCGTTGATGGCGGTCAGGCGCCCGCGGATCATCGGGTACAGCACCGGCTCCCTGACGCCGGCCGCGCGCAGCTGCTGCTCCACGCCGGTCTTCTGCTCGGGCAGGATGTTGATGATGAAGCGGTTCGGCGCATCGACCGGGGTCGCCACGCGCCAGGCGTCGATCAGGTCGCCGCGCACCACGGTCAGCAGCAGCAGCGCCATCAAGCCCAGCGCCAGTGACACCACCTGCACCACGGTGGCGCCGGGGCGACGCTGCAGCGAGGTGACCGCGAAGCGCCAGCCCTGGTGCCGGATGCTCCCGCGCAGGCGGCGCAGCAGCTGCAAGCCGAGCCAGGCCACCAGCGCGAACACGCCGAAGGCCCCGATGAAACCGCCCGCTGTCATCAGGGCCAGCATCGGGTCGCCCGCCTGCCACAGCAGCAGCGCCAGGAACACGCCCACACCCAGGCCGTAGGTAGCCAGCGCGGCCGGGCGGGGCGCGGCCTGCTCGCGCCGGATCACGCGGTTGTGCGGCACGTTCCGCAGCTGCAGCACCGGCGGCAGCGCGAAGCCGACCAGCAGGAGCATGCCGGTGGCGACACCCTGCAGCGCCGGCAGGAAGGACACCGGCGGCAGCTCGGTCGGGATCATGCTTCCCAATAGCTGGAGCAGCACGAAGTGGGCCGCGAAGCCGACCAGCACGCCGGCCAGGCTGCCCGCCAGGCCGACCAGGGCGAACTCAAGCAGGTACATGGCGCCGACCTGGTTCTGGGTCATGCCGAGGCAGCGCAGCATGGCGCAGGCGTCCAGGTGGCGCTGCATGAACCGGCGCGCCGCCATCGCCACGGCGACCGCGGCCAGCATCGCCGACAGCAGGCCGACCAGCGACAGGAAGCGGTCGGCGCGGTCGAGCGTGGCGTTCATCTCGGGCCGGCCGTTTTCCAGGGTCTCGATGCGCACCCCCCTGACGTTGCCGTCCTTGATCCGTGCGCGCAGCCAGCGCTCGTAGTCGCGCACGGGCGCCACGTCGTTGGCCGAGGCCGCGGCGACCTGCATGCGGAAGGTCACGCGGGCGAAGTCGTCGACCAGGCCGGTGGCCTTCAGGTCCTCGAGCGCCATCATGACGCGCGGCGCGAAATTGACGAAGTTGGCGCCCTTGTCGGGTTCCGCGGCGATCAGCTGGGCGATGCGCAGGCGGCTCTCGCCTAGCTGGATGGTGTCGCCCACCTTGGCCTGCAGCGCCGGCAGCAGGTTGGCGTCGACCCAGACCGTGCCGGGCTGCGGTGTGGCGCGCGTCTTGCGGCCGATGGCGGCGCCGGCGTCGTCGGGATTGGTGGTGATGCTCAGCTGCCCGCGCAGCGGATAGCCGCTGGAGACGGCCTTGATCGAAGCCAGCTGGGCGCGCGAATCCTCGCCCTCGCCCGCCTGCGCCATGCTGGGGAAACTGACGGTATCGGCCAGCAGCAGGCCGCGCCGCGCGGCTTCCTCGCGCCACGCGGGCAGCACCGGGTTGTCGGCGTTGACCAGCAGGTCCGCGCCCAGCATCTGGTGGGCGTCGCGGTTCAAGCCGGTGCGCAGGCGGTCGATGAAGAAACCGACCGACGACAGCGCGGAGACGGCGACGATCAGCGCCACGAGCAGGAAGCGCAGCTCTCCGGCGCGCCAGTCGCGCGCCGTCATGCGAAGGGCCTGGGTGAACATGGGCGGACCTTATGCGTTGGCGAAGAAGGCGTCGACCTCGGCCAGCCAGGCGCGCTTGCGCTCCGGCTCGACGAAGGAAGCCGCGAAGCTGTTGCGCGCCAGCTGGCGCGCGTGGCTTTCGTCGAGCGGCAGCGCGGCGAAGGCGGCCAGGAAGTTCTGGTTGATGTAGCCGCCGAAATAGGCCGGGTCGTCCGAATTGACGGTGGCGGCCAGGCCGGCGTCGAGCAGGCGGCGCAGGTTGTGCGTGTCCATCACGTCGAACACGCGCAGCTTGATGTTCGACAGCGGGCACACGGTCAGCGCCATCTGCTCGCGCGCCAGGCGCTCCACCAGCTCCGGGCTTTCCAGGCAGCGCACGCCGTGGTCGATGCGCTCGACGTTCAGCACATCGAGGGCGCTCTCGATGTAGGCTGGCGGCCCCTCCTCGCCCGCGTGGGCCACCAGGTGCAGCCCGAGCTGGCGCGCGCGCTCGAACACGCGCGCGAATTTTTCCGGCGGATGACCGACCTCGGAGGAATCCAGGCCCACGCCCACGAGCTTGTCGCGGAAAGGCAGCGCTTCCTCGAGGGTGGCGATGGCTTCGTCCTCGGACAGGTGGCGCAGGAAGCACATGATCAGGCTGGCGCTCACCGGGCTGTCCTGGCAGGCGCGCCAGATGCCGTTGATGACGGTCTCGAAGGGCACGCCGCGCGCGGTATGGGTTTGCGGGTCAAAGAAGATCTCGGCATGGCGCACGTTGTCGGCATGGGCGCGCGCCAGGTAGGCGGCGGTCATGTCGTAGAAATCCTCTTCCTCGAGCAGCACGCTGGCGCCCGCGTAATAGATGTCGAGGAAAGATTGCAGATCGCTGAAGTCGTAGGCCTGGCGCAACGCGTCGACCGAGGAATAGGCCAGCGGCACGCCGTTCCTTTGCGCGAGCGCAAAGATCAGTTCGGGCTCGAGCGATCCTTCGATATGGATATGCAATTCCGCCTTGGGCATTCCCGTCAGGAGCGTACGCAGACGTTCGTCGAGCATGGTTTTCTCCGGCAATCTAACAATTCATGAGTGGTCAGGTAGGACCCGGCCGACAAGTGTAACGCATGCGCGCCGCCCCCTTCGCCAGAGTGAAAAGCGGGCCCGCGCACGCCTGGTTCGCGTGCGCCACATGTTGAGCAGATCGTGCAATATCGGCTCACAATGTAAGGAAGAAAATGACGATAAAGCGGAGCATGGAAACGCGGCCGATCCGCCTTCCCCACCGCTCTGGCGCGGCGTCCCGGCAGCCTGCGAAACGCGCTGCCGCAGCGCTGCAAAAACGGCAATTTTGCCTAATGAATCAAGCACTTGAATCAGCCACACCAGACCACGACACACTGCTTTGACTTCGGGAACTAATAGGCACATAATAAATTTCACAAACGCAAAAAAAGACGCTCTCCAACCTGCGGGAGAACCGGACAGGGCCGCTCAGGACCACACCGGGACAACAATAAATCGCGCCAGGAAGACGGCGCCGGCGATCCCGGCTCCGCGCATGGTGCGACCGACAAGGAGTACGCCAAAAAAGAAACCGGGGCTTGAGGCAGCCTTCGATGACGGGTTGCCATGACAGTGATCGTTGTTAGCACATTAAAGGACACACAAATGAGCATCTTTGACAACTACGCAGCCCGCTACGAGCGCACCCGGGAAGAGGAGTACTCCATGACGGAGTACCTGCAGCTGTGCAAGAAGGATCCGCTGACCTATGCCAGCGCCCCGGAGCGCATGCTTGCGGCGATCGGCGAACCGACCCTGGTCGACACCCGCCTCGATCCGCGCCTCTCGCGCATCTTCGCCAACAAAGTCATCAAGATCTACCCCGCCTTCCGCGAGTTCTACGGCATGGAGGAAGTGATCGAACAGGTCGTTTCCTATTTCCGCCACGCTGCCCAGGGCCTGGAAGAGCGCAAGCAGATCCTGTACCTGCTGGGCCCGGTCGGCGGCGGCAAGTCGTCGATCGCCGAGAAGCTCAAGAGCCTGATGGAGCACGTGCCTTTCTACGCGATCAAGGGCTCGCCCGTGAACGAGTCGCCGCTGGGCCTGTTCAACGAGGAAGAGGACGGCACCATCCTCGAGGAAGACTACGGCATCCCGCGCCGCTGCCTGCGCACCATCCCCAGTCCCTGGGCCGTCAAGCGCCTGCACGAGTTCGGCGGCGACATCAACAAGTTCCGCGTCGTCAAGCGCTACCCGTCGATCCTGAAGCAGGTCGCGATCTCCAAGACCGAGCCGGGCGACGAGAACAACCAGGACATCTCTTCCCTCGTCGGCAAGGTCGACATCCGCAAGCTCGAGGACTTCGCCCAGGACGATCCGGACGCCTACAGCTACTCCGGCGGCCTGTGCCTGGCCAACCAGGGCCTGATGGAATTCGTCGAGATGTTCAAGGCCCCGATCAAGGTCCTGCACCCGCTGCTGACCGCCACCCAGGAAGGCAACTACAAGGGCACCGAGGGCTTCGGCGCGATCCCCTTCGAAGGCATCGTGCTGGCGCACTCGAACGAGTCCGAATGGAAGACCTTCCGCAACAACCGCAACAACGAGGCTTTCCTCGACCGTATCTACATTGTCAAGGTGCCCTATTGCCTGCGCGTGTCGGACGAGGTCAAGATCTACGACAAGCTGCTGCGCCACTCCTCGCTCGACAAGGCGCCCTGCGCGCCCGGCACCCTGCGCATGATGGCCCAGTTCGCCGTGCTGTCGCGCCTGAAGGATCCTGAGAACTCCAGCATCTATTCCAAGATGCTGGTGTACGACGGCGAAAACCTCAAGGACACCGATCCCAAGGCCAAGTCGCTGCATGAGTACGTCGACTACGCCGGCGTGGACGAAGGCATGAACGGCCTGTCGACCCGCTTCGCCTTCAAGATCCTGTCCAAGGTCTTCAACTTCGACAATACCGAAGTGGCGGCCAATCCGGTGCACCTGCTCTACGTGCTCGAGCAGCAGATCGAGCGCGAGCAGTTCCCGCCGGAGACCGAACAGCGCTACCTCTCCTATATCAAGGAGCACCTGGCCCAGCGCTACGTCGATTTCATCGGCAAGGAGATCCAGACGGCCTACCTGGAAAGCTATTCCGAGTATGGCCAGAACATCTTCGACCGCTACGTTACCTTCGCCGACTTCTGGATCCAGGACCAGGAGTTCCGCGACCCGGACACCGGCGAGAGCTTCGACCGCGAATCGCTGAACGCCGAACTGGAGAAGATCGAGAAGCCGGCCGGCATCTCGAATCCGAAGGATTTCCGAAACGAAATCGTCAACTTCAGCCTGCGTGCCCGCGCCACCAATGCCGGCAAGAATCCGGCATGGACCAGCTACGAGAAGTTCCGTAGCGTGATCGAGAAGAAGATGTTCTCGAATACCGAGGAACTTCTGCCTGTCATTTCGTTCAATGCGAAAGCGAGTGCCGAGGATGCGAACAAGCATGCCGACTTCGTGGCGCGCATGGTCGAGAAGGGCTATACGCCGAAACAGGTGCGGCTCCTGTGCGAATGGTACCTGCGCGTACGTAAGTCTTCGTAACGCGGTGGCCGCCCTCCGCGCAGGCTGGCCGCAGGCCGCCAGCCGTGCCGGAGCGCAGCCGGACCTGCGGGATGTTGCAGGCAGCGCGAACGCGGACCCGATTCCGCACGTGCCGTGCACGCCCGATTGCGCAGCGTATTAAGATAAGGGTGCCGCAGATGCGGCGGCCCCGCGCCGGGGCGCTGTCCGGTCCCGCGCACTTTCAGCAGGAGGCCTGTTTTGACTTACCTCATCGACCGTCGCTTGCAAGGCAAGAACAAGTCAGCGGTCAACCGCGAACGCTTCCTGCGCCGCTACAAGGCGCAGATCAAGGACGCGGTGGGCCGCGCGATCAAGGGCCGCTCGATCACCGACATCGAGAACGGCGAAAAGGTCTCCATTCCCGTCAAGGACGTGAACGAACCTCATTTTGGCCACGCTCACGGTGGCGTCTGGGAAACGGTCAACCCGGGCAATACCGAGTACCAGAAAGGCGACCAGTTCAACCGCCCGCGCAGCGGTGGCGGCGGCTCCGGACGTGGACGGGCCGGCAACAGCGACCAGACCACCGAGGACGACTTCATCTTCGAGCTGTCGCGCGAAGAATTCATGAATTACTTCTTCGAGGATCTCGAGCTGCCGAACATGGTCAAGACGCAGCTGACCCAGACCATCGAGTACAAGAGCCAGCGCGCCGGCTACAACGTGTCCGGCACCCCCTCGAACATCCACGTGCTGCGCTCGCTGCGCGGCGCGCTCGGGCGCCGCATCGCCGTCGGCGGTCCCGCCCGGCGCCAGCTCAAGGAAGCCGAGGAAGAACTGCAGGCCCTGCTCGACGCGGGCGCGCCCTCGGACGACGAGATGGTGGTCGAGCTCAAGGACCGCATCCACCACCTGCACATCCGCCTGAATGCGATTCCCTTCATCGACCCCTTCGACCTGCGCTACTCGAACCGCATCAAGGTGCCCAAGCCCAGCACCCAGGCCGTGATGTTCTGCATCATGGACGTGTCCGGCTCGATGGACGAGACCCGCAAGGACACCGCCAAGCGCTTCTTCATCCTGCTCTACCTCTTCCTCAAGCGCGTGTACGAGAAGATCGAAGTGGTCTTCATCCGCCACCATACGGCCGCGGCCGAGGTCGACGAGAACGAGTTCTTCCATTCGCGCGAGTCGGGCGGCACGGTGGTGTCCTCGGCCCTGCACCTGCTGCAGAAAGTGCTGGCCGAGCGCTACGGCAGCGCCGACTGGAACGCCTACGTGGCCCAGGCCTCGGACGGCGACAACTGGGACAACGACTCGGTGCTGTGCAAGCAGCTGCTGGGCAGCGGCATCATGCCTCGGGTGCAGTACTACACCTATGTCGAGATTACCGACGGCCCGCCGCAGAACCTGTGGGAACAGTATTGCGAAGTGGCCGCCCAGCACCGCAACTTCGCGATGCAGAAGATCGTGACACCGGCCGACATCTACCCGGTATTCCGGGAACTGTTCAAGAAACAGGCCAAGTAGAAGGAGGCCCACATGCCAGATGACCGCACCAACCCGCGCGCCCTGCCCGAACAGTCGGAGTGGACCTTCGACCTGATCGAGCAGGCGCACGAGGAAATCAAACGGGTGGCCAAGCGCTACGGCCTGGATACCTACCCCAAC
Source organism: Massilia sp. ST3 (assembly GCF_018119405.1). Taxonomy (GTDB): domain Bacteria; phylum Pseudomonadota; class Gammaproteobacteria; order Burkholderiales; family Burkholderiaceae_D; genus Telluria. Next base: position 26,582 of record NZ_JAGPWC010000067.1, read on the forward strand.
CAGCTCGAGATCATCACCGCCGAGCAGATGATGGATGCCTATACCTCGGTGGGCATGCCCGTGTCGTACAACCACTGGTCCTTCGGCAAGCATTTCCTCTCCACCGAGAAGAGCTACCGCCGCGGCCAGATGGGCCTGGCCTACGAGATCGTCATCAACTCGAATCCCTGCATCGCCTACCTGATGGAGGAAAACAGCCTGACCATGCAGGCCCTGGTGATCGCCCACGCGGCCTATGGCCACAATTCCTTCTTCAAGGGCAATTACCTGTTCCGCACCTGGACCGATGCCGACGCCATCGTCGACTACATGGTCTTCGCCAAGAACTACATCGCCGAATGCGAGCAGCGCTACGGCATCGACGCGGTCGAGGAGCTGCTCGACTCCTGCCATGCGCTGCAGAACTATGGGGTGGACCGCTACAAGCGGCCGGCCAAGCTTTCGGTGGCCCAGGAAATGGCGCGCCAGAAGGAGCGGGAGGAATACGCCCAGTCCCAGATCAACGCCTTGTGGCGCACGCTGCCGCGGCGCGAGGAGCAGATCGCGGACACCGCGCCGGTCCGCTTCCCGCCCGAGCCTGAGGAAAACCTGCTCTACTTCATCGAGAAGTACGCGCCCCTGCTCGAGCCCTGGCAGCGCGAGCTGGTCCGGATCACGCGCAAGATCTCGCAATACTTCTATCCGCAGCGCCAGACCCAGGTAATGAACGAGGGCTGGGCCACGTTCTGGCACTACACGATCCTGCAAGACCTGTACAAGGAAGGCATCGTCGGCGACGGCTTCATGCTGGAATTCCTGCAGAGCCATACGAACGTGGTCTACCAGCCCCCCGCGACCAGCCCCTACTACAGCGGCATCAATCCGTATGCCCTGGGGTTCGCGATGATGACCGATATCCGGCGCATCTGCGAAGACCCGACCGACGAGGACAGGACCTGGTTCCCCGACATCGCCGGCAGCGACTGGCTCAAGACCCTGGACTTCGCGATGCGCAATTTCAAGGACGAGAGCTTCATCGCCCAGTACCTGTCGCCCAAGCTGATCCGCGACTTCCACTTCTTCGCCGTGCTGGACGACGACCGCAACGACAAGCTGACGATCTCGGCCATCCATGACGACCAGGGCTACCGCTACGTGCGCCAGAAGCTGGCCGAGCAGTACAACCTGGGCAGCCGCGAGCCGAATATCCAGGTCTGGCAAGTCAATACACGCGACGACCGCGCCCTGACCCTGCGCCACACGCAATTCAACCGGCGTCCGCTGAACCAGCAGGCCCAGGAAGTGCTCAAGCACGTCGCCCGCCTGTGGGGCTTCGATGTGAAACTGGAAACCGTAGACCCGAGCGGCCACGTGGTCAGCTTCCTTGAGTGCCGCCGCGAAAAGCGCGGCCGCTGAGCGGCGCAGCGCTCGGCTTCCCGCCCTCGCCCACCCGGCGGCACATGCCGCCGGTTTTTCACTGGCGCCCGCATCCGGCCTGTCGCTCTCGCTCTCCGAGCCCTCGAGCCCGGCCCGGATACTATATATATAGACTGGCCGCGCCAGCTTCGCGCCCAGGCAGCCTCCTCCCGGCCACCACCACAGGATGGGCGGCTCCCAGACATCGCCCGCTCGGCAATCAGCCGTAGGGTGGACGGCTCCTCCCTCCACGGGCCCAGCCAGCGCTGCCCGGCCACCAGCCGTAGGGTGGGGGGCCGCCCCCCCCCCCCCCCCAAAAAAAAAAAAAAAAAAAAAAAAAAACAAAAAAAAAAAAAAAAAAAAAAAAAAAAAAAAAAAAA
>NZ_JAGPWC010000068.1 GCF_018119405.1 Massilia sp. ST3
CGGCTGCTCGACGAACTTGGGTCCCGGCCTGCGCGGGGACGACGTTCGAAGGGGGCGGGCCGAAAAATGTGATCGTGGTTCGTTGCGTGTAAACGTCGTCCCGGCGAAGGCCGGGACCCAAGTTTGCCCGCACACCACTAACTCTCTTTTTTCACCACACCAAACCTCTCCAGCGTCCGCTTCCTCGCCTTGTCATGATCGACAACCGGCCAAGGATAGCTCTCCCCCAGCACCACCCCTTTCTCCGCCAGCTTTTCAGGCGCCAGCGCCCACGGCGCATGGATCTCCTTCGCATCCAGCCTGGCCAGCTGCGGCACCCAGCGCCGGATGAACTCCCCCTTGGCGTCGAACTTCTGCGACTGCGTCACCGGATTGAAGATCCTGAACCACGGCTGCGCGTCGCACCCGGTCGAGGCCGCCCACTGCCAGCCGCCGTTGTTCGAGGCCAGGTCGTAATCGTTCAGCTTGAGCGCGAAATAGCGCTCCCCGCGGCGCCAGTCGATCCCGAGGTCCTTGACCAGGAAGCTGGCCGTCACCATGCGCAGGCGGTTGTGCATGAAGCCCGTGCGGTTCAGTTGGGCCATGGCCGCATCCACCAGCGGATAGCCGGTGCGTCCCTCGCACCAGGCCGCGAACAGTTCCTCCGCCTCCGGCCCTTCCTCCCAGCGCACGGCATCGAAGGCCGGCTTGAAGGCGCGCGTCGCTACCCGCGGATGGCGGTCCAGGATCATGGCGTAGAAGTCGCGCCAGATCAGTTCCGACAGCCAGGTGGTGGCCCCGGCGCCGCCCGCGCCGGCATCGATCAGCTGGCGCGCCGTGCGCACCAGGTGGCGGATCGAGGTGGTGCCGAAGCGCAAGTGGGCGGACAGGCGCGAGGTCGCGTCCTCGGCCGGGAAGTCGCGCGCGCGCCCGTAATCGGCGATGTCTTCCAGGAAGGCCTCGAACAGCTGTTCCGCGCCTTCCATGCCGGCCGGCAATGGGGGCGCGCCGTCCTCGAAGCCGATGGCGGCGAGCGGGGGCAGGGCGGACGGGCCCGGCGCCGGTGCAAGCGCGTGGGCCAGGCTGTCGACCGGATAGGCCGCCAGGGTCTCGGGCCTGGCGGCCAGGCGCTTGAGCCAGGCGTTCTTGTACGGGGTAAAGACCGAGAATGGCTGCCCGGCAAGGGTCAGCACCTCGTCCTTCTCGAAAATCACCTGATCCTTGTGGCTGAGCAAGCTTTTCCCCTGCCGGGCCAGCTGCTCGGCCACCAGTGCGTCGCGTTCCACGGCACTGGGCTCATAATCGGTGTTGACATGGACGGTTTCCACGTCCAGCTCGCTTGCCAGCGCGGGAATCGCTTCGACCGCGCGCCCATGGCGCACGATCAGGCAGCCGCCCAGACGGCGCAGCCCGGCGTCCAGGCTGGCCAGGCTGGCATGGATGAAGCGCAGGCGGGCGTCGTCACGCGGCAGGGCATCCAGGATGTCGGTATCGTAGATGAAGGCGCAGTAGACATGGGCCGCCCCGGCCCGTGCCCCGGCCAGTGCCTCATACAGGGCGGCGTGGTCGAAGGCGCGCAGATCGCGGCGGAACCAGACCAAGGAATTGCTTATTTTCATCATCATGTGTTCGGTCAGAGCGGGAGCGGATCGGCCGCTGCGGGAATGTCTGACAGCACCCGGGTGGAGACGCTTCAAGAGCTGTCCGGCCAATTCAGTGTAAACTAACGAAAAGCTTAATGTTGTAGCCTGGATACCGAGCGATCGTTCAACCAGAGTGAGCCCTGTGAGAGTACGCGTATGAAAAAAAGCAAAGTTGGCAAAACTCTACCGATGCCCGGCATGCCGCCGCAGGACGATACGCAGGCGCGGCCCGGTCCCGCACCCTCGGGCCTGAACCTGGCCAATCATTTCCTGATTGCTATGCCATCGATCCAGGATCCCATCTTCGGCGGCACCGTCGTCTACGTCTGCGAGCACAATGAGAAAGGCGTGCTCGGCGTGGTCATCAACAAGCCGACCGACATGACCATGGACGTGCTGTTCGACCGCATCGACCTGAAGCTGGCCGAAGGCCTGCGCTCGAGCGTGACCGAAGAGCCGATCATGTTCGGCGGCCCGGTCCAGGACGACCGCGGCTTCGTGCTGCATTCGCCGGGCGGGCGCTACTCGTCCTCGCTCAACGTCACCGACGAAGTCGCCTTCACCACCTCGATCGACGTGCTCGAGGCCGTCGCCAGCGGCGCCGGGCCCAAGCGCATGCTGGTGTCCATCGGCTACGCCGGCTGGAGCCCCGGCCAGCTCGAGGAAGAACTCTCCCGCAACGGCTGGCTGACCGTGGGCGCCGACGCGCGCGTGCTGTTCGAGCTGCCGATCGAGGAACGCTATACCGCCGCCATCAAACTCCTGGGAATCGACCCGTTGATGCTCGCAACCGAAGCCGGCCATGCTTGACGGCCGGTTTTTCGAGGTGCTCGATCTACATGGTTGACATCGTTTTCGGGTTCGACTTCGGCGTCAAGCGGATCGGCATTGCAATGGGAAACACACTGACGGGACAGGCCCAGCCCTTGACCGTCATCAAGGCGGTCGATAACGCGACCCGCTTCCAGGTCATTGGCGAACTGATCGAACAATGGCGCCCGGCGCGCCTCATCGTGGGCGAGCCGCGCCATCCGGATGGCGCCGAGCACGACATGACCCTGCGCAGCCGGCGTTTCGCCAACCAGCTTCATGGCCGCTTCAACCTGCCAGTCGACCTGATCGACGAGCGCTATTCCTCCGCCGTCATCCAGGCCAAGCGCGGCGAAGTCATCGACGCCAAGGCGGCCGCCATCATTTTGCAACAATACTTTGACGATCATGCCAACATCTAACCACGACTTCGATGCGGAGGCGCTCTACCGCGAGCTGCTATCCCAGGTCCGGGCCGGCCTGGACGGCGTATCCGACGCCGCCATCGTCGGCATCCATTCCGGCGGCGCCTGGCTGGCGGAACGCCTCGCGCGCGACCTCGACCTGACCAATCGCCTGGGCTCGATCGACGTCTCGTTCTACCGCGACGACTATGCCAAGAAGGGCCTGCACCCGGACGTGAAGCCGACCCACATCCGCTTCCCGGTCGATGGCGCCACCATCGTGCTGGTCGACGACGTGCTGCAGACCGGCCGCACCACGCGCGCCGCGATCAACGTCCTGTTCGACTACGGCCGCCCGGCCTGCATCAGGCTTGCGGCCCTGGCCGACCGCGGCGGCCGCGAGCTGCCGGTGGCCGCCGACTTCGTCGGCACCCGCGCCACGCTCGCGCCCAACCAGTCCCTGTGCCTGCAGCGCGATGCGTCCGGCCAGCTCTCGCTCACCATCGAAGAAGAACATGCTTAATCCGCAATTGAACAAACACGGCGAGCTGCAGCACCTGCTCACCATCGAGGGACTGAAGAAGTCGCACATCGACCACATCCTCGACACCGCGTCGAGCTTCGTCGGCATCTCCGACCGCGAAGTGAAGAAGGTTCCGCTCATGCGCGGCAAGAGCGTGTTCAACCTGTTCTTCGAAAACTCGACCCGCACCCGCACGACCTTCGAGATCGCCTCCAAGCGCCTGTCGGCCGACGTCATCAACCTGAACATCCAGGCCTCGTCGACCACCAAGGGCGAGTCGCTGCTCGACACCATCGACAACCTGTCGGCCATGCACGCCGACATGTTCGTGGTGCGCCACGCGCAGTCGGGCGCGCCCTACCTGATCGCCAAGCACCTGAACGAGAGCGGCCAGTCGCACGTGCACGTGGTGAACGCCGGCGACGGCCGCCACGCGCACCCGACCCAGGGCCTGCTCGACATGTACACGATCCGCCACTACAAGAAGGATTTCACCAACCTGCGCGTGGCCATCGTGGGTGACATCCTGCACAGCCGCGTGGCGCGCTCGGACATCCATGCCCTGACCACGCTGGGCGTGCCGGAAGTGCGCGCCATCGGCCCGCACACCCTGCTGCCGGGCGGCCTGGAGCAGATGGGCGTGCGCCTGTTCACCAACATGGACGAAGGCCTGAAGGACGTCGACGTCATCATCATGCTGCGCCTGCAGAACGAACGCATGAGCGGCGCGCTGTTGCCTTCGGCGCAGGAATACTTCAAGAGCTACGGCCTGACCCCGGAACGCCTGGCGCTGGCCAAGCCGGACGCCATCGTGATGCACCCGGGGCCAATGAACCGCGGCGTGGAAATCGATTCGGCGGTGGCCGACGGCAGCCAGGCGGTGATCCTCCCGCAGGTCACCTTCGGTATCGCGGTACGCATGGCAGTGATGAGCATTTTGGCAGGAACCCACGGATGAAACTTCATATCAAGAACGGGCGCCTGGTCGACCCGGCGAACGGCATCGACGAAACCAGGGATCTCTTCATTGCGGACGGCAAGATCGCCGGCGTGGGCACGGCCCCCGCGGGCTTTGAGGCCGACCACACCATAGCTGCTGACGGCCTGGTGGTCGCGCCCGGCCTGGTCGACCTCTCGGCCCGCCTGCGCGAGCCGGGCTACGAATACAAGGCCACCCTGGAATCGGAAATGCAGGCGGCGATGCAGGGCGGCGTGACCACCCTGGTATGCCCGCCCGACACCGACCCGGTGCTCGACGAACCGGGCCTGGTGGAAATGCTCAAGCACCGCGCGCGCATCCTGAACCAGGCCCATGTGCACCCCCTGGGCGCGCTCACCGTCGGCCTCAAGGGCCAGGCCCTGACCGAGATGGCCGAGCTGACCGAAGCCGGCTGCATCGGCTTCGCCCAGGCCGAGGAACCGGTCCTCGACACCACCGTCCTGCTGCGCGCCATGCAGTACGCCAAGACCTTCGGCTACACCGTCTGGCTGCGCCCGCAGGACCCGCACATCGGCCGCGGCGGCGTGGCCCACAGCGGCCCGCTGGCCTCGCGCCTGGGCCTGTCGGGCGTGCCGGTGATGTCCGAGACCATCGCCCTGCACACCATCTTCGAACTGATGCGCGCCACGGGCGCTCGCGTGCACCTGTGCCGCATCTCGTCCGCCGCCGGCCTGGAACTGATCAGGGCCGCCAAGAAGGAAGGCCTGCCGGTGACCTGCGACGTCGGCGTGCACCACCTGCACATGACCGACGCCGACATCGGCTTCTTCGATTCCAACGCCCGCTTCACCCCGCCGCTGCGCGCCCAGCGCGACCGTGACGCGATCCATGCGGGCCTGCTGGACGGGACCGTGGATGCGGTCTGCTCCGACCACACCCCGGTCGACGACGACGAGAAGCTGCTGCCTTTCGGCGAAGCCTCGCCCGGCGCCACCGGCCTGGAACTGCTGCTCGCCCTGATGCTCAAGTGGGCGGAGGACCAGCGCGGCGCCGATGGACTGTCACGCGCGGTCGCCAAGGTGACGCATGACGCGGCGCGCATCGCCGGCCTGCCGGCTGGCACGCTGTCGGTGGGCGCCTCGGCCGACGTGGTGCTGTTCGACCCGGACCTGCGCTGGAAGGTCGAGCGCTCCGCGCTGGCCAGCCAGGGCAAGCACACGCCTTTCCTCGGTTATGAGCTGGCTGGCCAGGTCAAGACCACCATCGTGCGCGGACAGCTCGCTTTCCAGCGCTGATCCGTTCATGGCCACGCGGACCTGGCGTCCGCGTGGCCGTTTTCACCGTTTCCTGTCTTGAAGATCCGCCTCGCCTGGCGCCTTGCGCGCGTCGTCGTCCACCTGCTCGAGGGCCTGGCCACGTCCGCGCTCGTATTCCCGCTGGCCTCGCAGCGCCTGCGCGAGCGCCTGACCCGTTCCTGGTCGCGCCGCCTGCTCAGGCAATGCCGCATCGAGGTCGAGCAGGCGCCCGGCGCGCCGGTGCTGGAGCATGCCCTGATCGTGGCCAACCATGTGTCCTGGCTCGACATCTTCGTGATCAACGCGCTGCACCCCTGCCGCTTCGTGGCCAAGGCCGAGATCCGCGCCTGGCCGGTGCTGGGCTGGCTGGCCGCGGCCGCCGGCACCGTGTTCATCGCGCGCGGCAACCGGCGCGAGCTGCGCCACATCTTCAAGGGCCTGGTCGAGGTGCTGCAACAGGGGCAGCGGGTGGCGTTCTTCCCGGAGGGGACCGTGTCCCGGCAGGGCGAGGTGCTGCCTTTTCACGCCAACCTGTTCGAGGCGGCGATCGATGCCAAGGTGGCGGTGCAGCCGTATGCGCTGGCCTATGTGGACGAGGCGGGGGCTTATCATCCGTCGATCGACTACGTGGGCGACGTCACCTTCGTCGACAGCCTGTTCGCGGTGCTGCAAGGGCCGCCGGTGCGGGCGCGCCTGGCCTGCCTGGCGCCGCTCGATGGCGCAGGCGCGCACCGGCGCGAATTGGCGCAAGCCGCGCAGGATGCGATCACGGTAGGGTTGGCGGCTTCGCCGCCGACGCGGGGATAGGCGGGGCGAGATCGGCCGCAATGGCTGTTCGGCCGGTAACTATCGCCGCGTGGACGTTCGTATTTCAGGCCGCTGGCCTGAAATACCCCGTCCACCCTACATCACATGCTGTAGGGTGGACGGCTCTGCCGTCCACGCGCCGATAGCGGCCGATCGACGCATCACTTCTTGCCGCCATGCTCCCGATATTCCGGACAATCCACCTGCAGCAGCGAGCGGTCGTCCAGGCACACCGCCGTCAGCTTCCCGCCCCACACGCAGCCGCTGTCCAGCCCCACCAGGTTCGGCCGCAGCACCAGCCCCAGCGCCGACCAGTGCCCGAACACCACTGTCACGTTCTGCGTGCGCCGCTCGGGCAGGTCGAACCACGGGACCAGTCCCGATCCTCCCGGCCCGTTCTCGCTTTCCTTGTGCAGGAAATCCATGCTGCCGTCCGGCTGGCACAGGCGCATGCGCGTCAGCGCATTGACGATGCAGCGCAGCCGGTCGATGCCGGCCAGGCTGTCGTCCCAGCGGTTCGGCTCGTTGCCGTACATCTGGCGCAGGAAGTCGATCCAGCCTTCGCCGCGCAGCACGGCTTCCACTTCGCCGGCCAGCGCCATGGTCTGGGCCACGTCCCACTGCGGCGCCACGCCGGCGTGCACCAGCAGGTGGGCGTCGACGAACAGCGCCAGCGGCCGCCGCCGCAGCCAGTCGATCAGTTCGTCGCGGTCGGGGGCGGCCAGGATCGCGTCCAGGGTGTCGGAGCGGCTGGTGCGCTGGGCGCCCACCGCCACCGCGATCAGGTGCAGGTCGTGATTGCCGAGCAGGGCCTCGATCCGGCCCTCGCTGGCTTCGGACAAGGCCTTCATGCGGCGCAGCGCGGTGAGCGAATCCGGGCCGCGGTTGATCAGGTCGCCCACGAACAGGATGCGCGCGTCGCCTTTCGCATGCTCGCGAATGCACTCCAGCAGGAGCTGGGCTTCGTGCGCGCAACCCTGCAGGTCGCCGATGGCATAGGTCTTCATGTTCTTGTTCTAGGCTATGGTTGGGGGCGAGTTCACGTAGAATTGCCGGTAAACTCATTGCTTTGGCGGATACTAAATGATTTTGGTCACTGGCGGTGCGGGTTTTATCGGGGCAAACTTTGTCCTCGACTGGCTGGCCCGGTGCGACGAGCCGGTCCTGAACCTGGACAAGCTTACCTATGCGGGCAACCTGGAAAACCTGGCCAGCCTGCAGGGCGACGCGCGCCACGTGTTCGTGCGCGGCGACATCGGCGACGGCGAGCTGGTGGCCGATCTGCTGCGCCGCTACCAGCCGCGCGCGATCCTGCACTTCGCCGCCGAGAGCCACGTCGACCGCTCGATCCATGCGCCGCGCCAGTTCGTGCAGACCAACGTCCAGGGCACCTTGTCCTTGCTGGAGGCCGCGCGCGTCCATGCCGCCACGCTGGACGGGGCCGCGCGGGCGGATTTCCGCTTCCTGCACGTGTCGACCGACGAAGTCTACGGCACCCTGGGTCCGCAGGACCCGCCCTTCAGCGAAACCACGGCCTACGCGCCCAACAGTCCCTACGCGGCCTCGAAGGCCGCCTCGGACCATCTCGTGCGCGCCTACCACCACACCTACGGCCTGCCGACCCTGACCACCAACTGCTCGAACAACTACGGCCCTTACCAGTTCCCGGAAAAGCTGATTCCGCTGATGATCGCCAATGCACTCGCGGGCAAGCCGCTGCCGGTGTATGGCGACGGCCGGCAGGTGCGCGACTGGCTGTACGTGGGCGACCATTGCGCCGCGATCCGGCGCGTGCTCGAAGCGGGACGCCCGGGCGAGGTGTACAACGTGGGCGGCGCGAGCGAAATGGCCAACCTCGACGTGGTCGGCACACTGTGCGATATCCTGGACCGGCTCAGGCCCGCCGCCAGGAGCCGGCGCGAACAGATTGCCTTCGTGGCCGATCGCCCCGGCCACGACCGGCGCTATGCGATCGACGCGCGCAAGATCGAGCGCGAGCTGGGCTGGCGCCCGGCCCGCGATTTCGCCGCCGGCCTGGAAGACACGGTGCGCTGGTACCTGGCGCACCAGGACTGGGTCGCCCATGTCCAGAGCGGGGCCTACCTGGAGTGGGTGGAGCGCAACTACGGCCAGCGGGGAGAAGCGCCATGAATACTAGCGCCGCGAAGCGCCGCGGCATCATCCTGGCGGGCGGCTCGGGCACCCGGCTGTATCCGATCACGGTGGCCGTGTCCAAGCAGCTGCTGCCGGTCTACGACAAGCCGATGATCTATTACCCGCTGACGACCCTGATGCTGGCGGGTATCTGCGACATCCTGGTCATCTGCACTCCCCAGGACTTGCCGCGCTTCCAGGAACTGCTGGGCGACGGCAGCCAGTGGGGCCTGAACCTGCAGTATGCCGAACAACCGGCGCCGGAAGGGCTGGCCCAGGCCTACCTGATCGGGCGCCACTTCGTGAACGGCGGGCCGTCGGCCCTGATCCTGGGCGACAATCTTTACTACGGCCACGGCCTGGAGCAGCGCCTGGCCGCCGCCACCGCCCAGGAGCAGGGCGCCACGGTGTTCGCCTATCACGTGCTCGATCCGCAGCGCTACGGCGTGGTCGAGTTCGACGCCCACTACCAGGCCTTGTCGATCGAGGAAAAGCCGGCCCAGCCAAAATCGAACTATGCGGTTACCGGCCTGTATTTCTACGACGGCCAGGCGAGCGAGATCGCGGCCTCGATCCGGCCTTCGGCCAGGGGCGAGCTGGAAATCACCGACGTCAACCGCGCCTACCTCGATGCCGGCCGGCTGCAGGTGGAGGTGATGGGACGCGGCTTTGCCTGGCTCGATACCGGCACCTGCGATTCGCTGCTCGACGCCTCGCAATTCATCGCGACCATCGAGCACCGCCAGGGCCTCAAGATCGGCGTGCCCGAAGAAGTCGCCTACCGGCGCGGCTACATCGACGCCGAGGCCCTGGAGCGGCTGGCGGAGCCGCTCAAGAAAAGCGGCTACGGCCAGTACCTGCTGCGCGTGCTGGGGGATAAGGTTCCGAAATGAAATGTATCCCGACTGCGCTCGACGGCGTCCTGCTGCTCGAGCCGCAGGTCTTCAGCGACGAGCGCGGCTTCTTCTTCGAAAGCTACAACGCACGCCGCTTCCGCGAGGCCACTGGCTTCGAACCTGTCTTCGTGCAGGACAACCATTCGCGCTCGCACCGCCGCGTCGTGCGCGGCCTGCACTACCAGGTCGAGGTGCCGCAGGGCAAACTCGTGCGGGTGGTGGCCGGGGCCGTGTTCGACGTGGTGGTCGACCTGCGCGCCGGCTCGCCCAGCTTCGGGCGCTGGACCGGTACCGAGCTCTCCGCGGAGAACCGGCGCCAGCTATGGGTACCGCCTGGCTGCGCGCATGGCTTCCTGACCCTGAGCGAGGAAGCCGAATGCCTGTACAAGACCACCGAATACTGGTCGCCGGCGCATGAGCGCACCCTGCTGTGGAACGACGCGGCGCTCGGCATCGCCTGGCCCCTGGAAGGCGAGCCCATCCTGTCCGCCAAGGACCGTGTCGGCACGCCCTTCGCGCAGGCCGAGGTGTTCCGGTGAAGATCCTGCTCACCGGCGCGGACGGGCAGGTCGGCTACGAGCTGCTGCGCTGCCTGCAGGGCCTGGGCGAGATCGTCGCCTGTGACCGCAAGCGCCTGGATCTGGCCGACCTCGACCAGGTGCGCGACGCCATCCGCAGCGTCCAGCCCGAGCTGATCGTGAATGCGGCCGCGTACACGGCCGTGGACCGCGCGGAAACCGAGTCCGAGCTGGCGCTGCGCGTCAACGCCCAGGCACCCGGCGTGATGGCCCTGCAGGCGCGCGAGATCGGCGCGGCCCTGGTCCACTTTTCCACCGATTACGTGTTCAGCGGCGACAAGGACGCGCCCTATACGGAAGGCGACCGCACCGGGCCGCTGAACGTCTATGGCGAGACCAAGCTGCTGGGCGAGCAGGCCATCGTGTCGTCCGGCGCGCCCTACCTGATCCTGCGCACCAGCTGGGTGTACGGCCTGCGCGGCAATAACTTCCTGCGCACGATGCTGCGCCTTGCCGGCGAGCGCGGCGAAGTGCGCGTGGTCGACGACCAGCTCGGGGCGCCGACCTGGAGCCGCACCGTGGCCCAGACCACGGCCCATATCCTGGTCCAGGCCCAGCTGGGCGGCGCTAAATGGTGGCGCGACAACCGCGGCACCTATCACCTGAGCGCCCAGGGCGAAACCAGCTGGGCCGGTTTTGCCCGGGCAATCATGGAAGAGGGGGCATTGGACTGCCGTGTCGTCCCGATCGCATCCAGCGACTATCCGGCGCCGGCTGCGCGTCCGCGCAATTCGCGCCTGGACTGCACCAAACTCACCCATCGTTTTTGCCGCCTTCCCGATTGGCGCGACGACCTTGCGCTGTGCATGCGCTAGCTTTCCGAACGCACTTCTTTTGACTTATTTCTACCCGGCCGAGCATGTTTAGGCGTGTGCGCAGGAATAACTCGGCCATTCCGGTAAAATGGGTTAGTATTTCCTCTTTGATAAGAGTGCCGTGGCAGTTCAATCCCCGTCAACGGAAGCGGGTTATTCCACGTAAGTGCACCGGAAAAATAGGTAAAAATGTTCTCTTTTTTCGTCAGCTTCCTGTCCTGCGCAGTGCTGACCCTGCTGGTGATTAAGCTCGCCAAAAAACACGGTATGGCGCTCGATAGTGATATCGATGGTGTCCAGAAATTCCATAGCCATGTCGTCGCCCGCATTGGCGGGGTGCCCATCTGTCTCGCGGTGATTGCCGCGTCCGCGATATCGGTGATCCGCGAGCCCGCGATGGGGCCGTGGCTCGCCGCATTGATCGCCTGCGGCGTGGTCGCGCTTTCCGGCGGCATCGTGGAAGACTATACGGGACAGGTCGCGCCATCGCGCCGGCTGCTGCTCACGATGCTCGCCGCGCTGCTCGCTTATTGGCTGCTGCATGCGCGCATCGATCGTATCGATTTGCCGTGGGGACCGATGTCCTTGCAGGCGGTCTGGATTGTCTTGCCGCTGACGGTGCTGGCGGTGGCGGGAATCGCGAATGCCGTGAATATTATCGACGGCTTTAATGGGCTGGCGAGCATGGTCAGCATTTGCATGCTGATGTCGCTGGCATATGTGGCATTTCAGATAGGGGATATGTTCGTACTGGTGGCGGCCCTCATCGTCGCCGGCGCCACCGCGGGCTTCCTGGTCTGGAATTATCCGGTGGGGCTGATCTTCCTGGGTGATGGCGGAGCCTATTTCATCGGTTTCCTGCTGGGGGAACTGACCTTGATGCTGGTAATCCGTAATCCCGATGTGTCCACCTGGTATGCGGCATTGCTATTAATATATCCAGCTTTTGAAACGATATTCTCGGCCTATCGCCGCATGTTCGTGCGCGGTAAGTCGCCTGCCATGCCGGATGGAATTCACCTGCACAGCCTGATATTTCGTCGTGTCGTGCGCTGGACGGTAGGGCGGCGCGAAGCACGCGCTCTGATGAAACGCAATGCGCGTACCTCGCCTTATTTATGGCTGTTTTCACTGATGGCCGTGATTCCCGCCACCGTGTTCTGGAAAAACACGGTGATGCTAATGTTCTTCTGCTTGTTGTTTATAATCAGTTACCTCTGGTTGTATGCACGTATTGTTCGATTTAAGTCTCCGCGCTGGCTTTTTTTTCACAAGAGAGACTAGCATAAACGTATTGATGTTAGTATATTGCGACATTTGGTGAGTTTTCGCCGCGGTTATTTTTAATCTTAACGTACGAGGGAACGATGATGGATCTGTCGAATATGTCTGTTGGCGATTTGCGCAACCTGCAGGAACAAATCAAGCAGGAGATGAAGAAGCGCGAAGTACAGGAAGTGCAAAAGGCGCGCGAGCAGATCCTGGCCATCGCGCAAAGCGTCGGCGTTCCCCTGAAAGACCTGCTTGCCACTAGCGGCCGCAGCAGCAGCAAGGGTAATACCGTCGCCGTGCGTTATCGTCACCCGGACAACGCATCGCAGCAATGGACCGGCCGCGGCCGCCAGCCGAAATGGGTCAAGGAATGGGTGGAAGGCGGCCAGTCGATCGACAAGCTGCGTGTTTGATTGAATCGCCGGCCTAAGCCGGCGGTTTTCTTTGTGCGCGGCTGCGAATGATTTGTCGCTGCGCTTGCAAACTTGGGTTCCCGCCTTCGCGGGAATGACGTGCTAAAAGAGCAGGCTGGAGACCACTCCGTAGTCCGCTACTTCAATACGTCATTCCCGCGAAGGCGGGAATCCAAGTTCGTTTGCAGGCTGCCTCGCTTCCTTTGGCTCGCACCCATGGCGCCCCGCTTGCCGTTACAATAGCAAGCATTTTTGTCATTCCCCCAACACCGGCAGTGACGACGGCCCCGACGCCGCGCATGCACGCCCCCGTATTCCAAGGAAGAACATGGTTGCACTCTCCAAAACGATCTTCAAAGCCTATGACATCCGCGGCGTCATCGGCAAGACGCTGGACGCCGGCATTGCGCGCCACATCGGCCGCGCATTCGGCGCCGCCGCCCTGGTCAAGGGAGAGCGCAAGGTCGTGATCGGCCGCGACGGCCGCCTGTCGGGCCCGGAGCTGACCGCGGCCCTGGCCGAAGGCCTGCGCGATGCGGGCGTGGACGTGGTCGACCTGGGGATGGTCGCCACCCCGATGGTGTATTTCGCCACCAACGTGCTCGACACCCGCTCGGGCATCATGGTCACCGGCAGCCACAATCCGCCGGATTACAACGGTTTCAAGATGGTCATGGCAGGCGAAGCGATCTACGGCGACGCCATCCTGGCTTTGCACGACAGCATCGCAAGGTATGACGGCAAGGTCGCGGCGGAGCGCGGCGGCTATGCCACCCACGACATCCGCGCCGCCTACATCGAGCGCATCGTCGGCGACGTCAAGCTGGCGCGCCCGATCAAGATCGCGGTCGACTGCGGCAACGGCGTGGCCGGCGCCTTCGCGCCCGAACTGTTCCGCGCCATGGGCGCCGAGGTGGTCGAGCTGTTCTGCGAAGTGGACGGCCACTTCCCGAACCACCACCCGGACCCGGCGCACCCGGAAAACCTGCAGGACCTGATCAAGTCGCTGCAGGACACCGACGCCGAGATCGGCCTGGCCTTCGACGGCGACGGCGACCGCCTCGGCATCGTCACCAAGGATGGCCAGATCATCTTCCCGGACCGCCAGATGATGCTGTTCGCGGCCGACGTCCTGTCGCGCAACCCGGGCGGCGAGATCCTGTACGACGTCAAGTGCACCCGCCACCTCGGCCCCTGGATCGAGCAGCACGGCGGCCGCGCGCTGATGTGGAAGACCGGCCACTCGCTGGTCAAGGCCAAGCTGAAGGAAACCGGCGCCCCGCTGGGCGGCGAGATGAGCGGCCACATCTTCTTCAAGGACCGCTGGTACGGTTTCGACGACGGCCTGTACGCCGGCGCGCGCATGCTCGAGATCCTGACCCGCGAGCAGGATCCCTCGAAGCTGCTGAACGGCCTGCCGATCGCGAGCAGCACGCCGGAACTGCACCTGCACCTGCAGGAAGGCGAGAACTTCGTGCTGATCGACAGCCTGCGCCAGAACGCCACCTTCCCGGGCTCGGAACGCATCGTCGGCATCGACGGCCTGCGCGTCGAGTACCCGGACGGCTTCGGCCTTGCGCGCGGCTCCAACACCACGCCGGTCGTGGTGCTGCGCTTCGAAGCCGAGACGCCGGACGCCCTGGCCCGCATCCAGGCCGACTTCAAGCGCGTGATCCTGGCGGCCAAGCCGGACGCCGAGCTGCCGTTCTAAGGGAAGACGCTTGAAGATCCTGCTGGTGCGCGTGTCGTCCCTGGGCGACGTGCTGCACAACCTGCCGATGGTGGCCGACATCCTGCGGCGCCATCCCGGCGCCACCATCGACTGGGTGGTGGAGGAGGGCTACGTCAGCCTGGTGCGCCTCAACCCCCATGTGCGCAAGATCTTCCCCTGGGCCCTGCGCCGCTGGCGCAAGAGCCTGGGCAAGGCCGCGACGCGGGCCGAGATCAAGGCCTTCTTCCGCAACCTGCGCGAAGAGGAATACGACTATGTGTTCGACACCCAGGGCCTGCTCAAGACCGGCGTGATCATGGGCGCGGCGCGGGTGCGCAAGGGCGGCAAGAAGGTCGGCCTGGCCAACGGCAGCGAAGGTTCGGGCTACGAAGGCGTCTCGCGCATCTTCCACACCGACAGCATCCCGCTCGACCCGCGCACCCACGCGGTGGCCCGCGGCCGCATGGTGGCCGGCGCGGCGCTCGGCTACGCGGTCGACAGCGCGCCGGACTTCGGCCTGCCGGCGCCGCGGGCGGATTCGCGCCCGGCCTTCCTGCCGGCGGAAGACTACGCCGTGTTCTTCCACGGCACCGCGCGCGCCGCCAAGAAGTGGGCGGACGCCAACTGGATCGCCCTGGGCCACGCGCTGGCGCCGCTGCCCGTGCTGCTGCCCTGGGGCTCGGCCCAGGAGCACGAGGACGCCCAGGCGCTGGCCGCGCACATCCCGAATGCGCGCGTGCTGCCGAAGCTGTCGA
Source organism: Massilia sp. ST3 (assembly GCF_018119405.1). Classification (GTDB taxonomy): domain Bacteria; phylum Pseudomonadota; class Gammaproteobacteria; order Burkholderiales; family Burkholderiaceae_D; genus Telluria. The sequence goes on from NZ_JAGPWC010000068.1 coordinate 14,996, forward strand.
TGATGGACGCGGTGGCCGTGGCCCAGCACGCGGCGCTGGCGGTCGGCGTCGACACCGGCCTGACCCATATCGCCGCCGCCTTCGTGCGGCCGACGGTGGAGATCTATTGCGATTCGCCGAAGTGGAAGACCGAAGGCAACTGGTCCGGGCGCATCGTGAACCTGGGCGACCTGGGGTCGCCGCCGTCCAGCGATGAAGTGATCGCGGCCGCGCGCCGCCTGCTGGAACAGCGTCCATGAAGCGGCCGCTGTACTCGGCGCTGTGGTGGCTGGCGCTGCCGGCCGTGCTGGGGCGCCTGTGGTGGCGCGGCCGCAAGGAGCCGGGCTACCGCGAACACTGGGGCGAACGCCTCGGCGCCGCAGGGCCCACCTCCAGCGAACGCATGACGATCATGGTGCACGCGGTGTCGGTCGGCGAGACCCGCGCCGCCGAACCCCTGGTCGAGGCCCTGCTCGACCACTACCCCGGCTGCCGCATCCTGCTGACCCACATGACCCCGACCGGGCGCGCCACCGGGCGCGCCCTGTTCGGCCACTACGGCGAGCGCGTGGTGCAATCCTATCTGCCCTACGACACCGGCTTCATGGTGGCGCGCTTCCTGCGCCGCCATCGCCCGCGCGCCTGCATCCTGATGGAAACCGAGGTCTGGCCGAACCTGATCCACGGCTGCGCCGCGGCCGGGGTGCCGGTGGTGCTGGCGAACGCCCGCCTGTCGGAACGCTCGCTGCGCCGCGGCCGCAAGATGGGGCCCTTGATGCTGGAGGCCGCGGGCGCCATCACCCTGGTGGCGGCCCAGACCGAGCTCGACGCCCAGCGCATCCGCTCGCTCGGCGCCCCGCAGGTGGCGGTCACGGGCAGCATCAAGTTCGACGTGCTGCCGCCCGCCGCGGCGCTGGAGAAGGGCGCCTGGCTGCGCGAGCGGATCGGCCGGCGCCCGGTGTTCCTGTGCGCCAGCACGCGCGAAGGCGAGGAAAGCCTGATCCTGGACGCCTGGACCCGCCATGCGGGCAAGCCGGAGGATGCGCTGCTCTTGATCGTGCCGCGCCATCCGCAGCGCTTCGACGAGGTGGCGAAGCTGGTGGAGGCCCAGGGCCTGGCCCTGGTGCGCCGCTCGGCCCTGTCGGATGAACCCGGGGCAGGCGTCGGCGCGGCCCAGGTCCTGCTGGGCGACTCGATGGGCGAGATGTTCGCTTATTACGCGGCCTGCGACTGCGCCTATATCGGCGGCAGCCTGCTGCCGCTGGGCGGCCAGAACCTGATCGAAGCCTGCGCGCTGGGCAAGCCGGTGCTGGTGGGCGAGCATACCTTCAATTTCGCCGACGCCACCGAGGATGCGGTGGCGAGCGGCGGCGCCCTGCGCGTCCCCGGCGCCGCGGCCCTGGCGGCGGAGGCGGCGCGCCTGCTGCGCGACGGGCAAGCGCGGGCCGCGATGGGCGAGGCCGCGCTGGCCTTCGCCGGACGGCACCGGGGAGCGACCCTGCGCACTGTTGAACTCTTGCGACAGATTATCGGATAGGTTTTGTTACCATTCCGAACTGAGCTCGGTAAAACAAAAAGGGGATGCGCCATGTTGTCGTTTAATCACCCGAGACCGCTCAGCAGCGGCAAACCCGTCGGGGTGTTGGTTGAGCAACAACCGGCCGACGAGAAGGGGACGAGCGCGACTGCTGGGCCGGATAAACTCTCGGTTCCACCGCTGGTGGCAGGGGCATTTCCGCTCGGGGAGCTGCATTTCTTCGTGCGCTACACGCTGGGCGAGTACACCAGCTTCATGTGGCAGCACGGCGGCTACCTGATTCGCCGGCGCCGCATCCGCTGGCCCGCCAGCCTGTTCCTGCGCCTGAAAAGCACCCTGGGCGCGGCCGTCAATTTCATCATGCTGGGGCGCGGCCGGCGCACCTACGAATTCACCATCGACGAACACGGCATCGTACGCGCTAGCGGGGGCGTGACCCTGATCGACTGGGACGACGTGAGCGCGGTGCGCACCTATTCGCGCGGGTTCATGATGGTGCTCAAGCGGGGGACCCTGCCGATTCCGTTCAGGTGCCTGTCGGAGGCGCAGGAGGGGGTGATGCGGCAGCTGGCGGCGGCGCGGCATGAGTTGAGTGTGCGCTGAGATGCTTTGGTAGTTCGTGGCAGTTCGCGCAAGCTTGGATCCCGGCCTTCGCCGGGGTGGTGCGTGATTACGCGCTAGCCTTAAAACGTCGTTCCGGCGAAGGCCGGAACCCAAGTTCGGCGAGCAGCCGTGAACGCAGACTTTTAGCCTGTCTCACTCCGCAAACAACACCGGCATCTCATGCGACTGCTTCCTTAGCGCCAGCCGCGCCCCGTCGTAATCCGGATAGATCTCCCCCACCGCCGCCCAGAACGCCGGGCTGTGGTTCATCTCGCGCAGGTGCGCCAGCTCGTGCGCCACGACATAGTCGACCAGCGCCAGCGGATAGTGGATCAGCCGCCAGTTCAGGCGGATCGCGCCCTGCACCGTGCACGACCCCCAGCGCGAACCCGCCGAGGACAGGGTAAAGGCGCTGTAGCTCACCCCCAATAGTGGCGCATAGTGGTCCAGCCGCTCCTTGAACAGGCGCTTGGCCTCGGCCTGGAACCACAGCTTGATGCGTTCCTTGAGCTGCCACTCCGACAGGCCCGGCACCACGCCGATCCACAATTCGCGGCTGGCCGCGTCGTACTGGCAGTGGCTGCGCGCCGCTTCTTCCAGGCGCAGGGTGATCTCGCCGCCCAGGTAAGGCAGGCGGGCGCCGTCCTTCCAGTCGATGGGCGGGCGCTGCTGGCGCTGTTCGCGCCGCTCGCCGCGTTCCAGCAGCTTGGTGACAATCCAGCGCTGCTTGGCGCGGATCGCGTTGTCGATGTCGATCTGGGTCACCCGCCGCGGCGCGGTCACGCGCAGGCCGTCGTCGTCGATCATGAAGCCGATCGAGCGGCGCGAGGAGCGGCGGAGCAGATAGTCCACCGTATGGTGGCCCAGCACGATGCGCTTGAGGGGAGGGTCAAGGGGGCCGACGGGCGGCGAGGGAAGCTTAACGCGGGGCGGCGCGGGCGGCGCCTTGAACAGCGGTTGACTGGGCGGCGCCGGCCTGTCGGAAGGCTTGAGCGCCGCGAAGAAGTCCTGTGCAAACAGTTCCAGCTGGTGCCCGTCGATCTTGGAGGAGGTCATGGTGTGCTGCGGTTTCGAATTCCTGATCTGGGCGCTGATGTCGCTTAGCCACCTTTGTAGACGTGGGGCGAAATGACGCGCATTTCTGATTCTATCCAATTTTCGACCTCTTGCATCAGGCTGTCTGGAGTGTGGTTTTCCGGCGATATCGGCTTGCCGATCGAGACCGTGATCAGGCCGGGGCGCTTGATGAAGGAGTTCTTGGGCCAGCATTCGCCGGAATTATGCGCGATCGGTACGACCACGCTTTGGGTTTCCACAGCCAGGCGCGTGCCGCCGCTCTTGTACTTGCCCCTTTGTCCCACCGGGATGCGCGTCCCTTCCGGGAACATGATAATCCATTGGCCGTCCGCCAGGCGGCGGCGGCCGTGCTTGACGACGTGGGCGAAGGCGTTCTTGCCCTGCTTGCGGTCGATCGGGATCATGCGCAGCAGCGCCATGCCCCAGCCGAAGAAGGGGATGTACAGGATTTCCTTCTTGAAGACGAAGACCAGCGGGTGGGTCAGGTTCGGCAGCAGGAAGATGGTCTCCCAGGCCGACTGGTGCTTCGAGAGGACGATCGCCGGGCTGTCCGGCAGGTTCTCGTAGCCCTTGAACTGGTAGCGGATGCCGCAGATGACCTTGGCGCACCAGATGATGAAGACGTTCCAGCGCGAGGTGATCCAGAAGCGCTTGTTGTAGGGCAGGGGCGCGGCCAGGAAGCAGACGCAGGCCCAGACGACGGTGGCCACCACCATCACGATCGTAAACAGCAGGGAACGCAGGAACAGGGTGAAGTGTCGCAAAGGGGCTCCGGACGTGTTCTTGTTATGTGTTATTGGGGGCTGGACTTGAGCAGGGCGTCGACCATCGCGGCCAGGTCGGGGAAGACCTGGGTGCCCGGGGGCAGGCCGCCGGTGGCGTTGGTCTTCTCGCCCTTGCCGGTCAGGACCAAGTAGGGCGTGCAGCCCATGAGGAAGCCGGCCTGCAGGTCGCGCAGCGAGTCGCCGACCGTCGGCACGCCTTTCAGGCTCAGCTTGAAGCGCTTGGCGATCTCCTCGAACATGCCGGCCTTGGGCTTGCGGCAGTCGCAGTTGTCGATCGCCGCGTGCGGGCAGAAGAAGATGGCGTCGATGTCGGCGCCCACCAGCTGGGCGCTGGCGTGCAGCTTCTGGTGGATCGCGTTCAGGGTCGTGATGTCGAACAGCTCGCGCGCGATGCCGGACTGGTTCGAGGCGATCACGACCCGGTAGCCCGCCTGGTTCAGGCGGGCGATCGCCTCCAGCGAACCGGGGATCGGAATCCACTCCGCCGGCGACTTGATGAAGTCGGGCGAATCGTGGTTGATGACCCCGTCCCGGTCGAGGATGATGAGTTTCATGGGACTGCCTTTACAAACTTACGCCGCGAGCTTCGAGATGTCGGCCACGCGGTTCATCATGCCGTGCAGCTGCGACAGCAGCGCCAGGCGGTTGTTGCGCAGGGCCGGGTCCTCGGCCATCACCATCACGTCGTTGAAGAAGGCGTCCACGTCGTCGCGCAGCTGGGCCAGGGTCTTCAGGGTGCCGGTGAAGTCGCCGCTCGCGAAGGCGGCGTCCACACTTGGGCGAACACGCACGATGGCGGCGGCCAGGTTCTTCTCTGCCTGTTCCTGCAGCAGCGATTCCTGTACCTCGCCGATGGCGGCGTCGGTCTTCTTGAGGATGTTGGTAATGCGCTTGTTGGCGGCGGCCAGCGACTCGGCTTCGGGCAGGGCGGCGAAGGCCTGCACCGCTTCCAGGCGCTGCACCACGTCGTCGACGCGGTCCGGGTTCTGGGCCAGCACGGCTTCCACTTCGTTCGGCGAGAAGCCGCGCTCGCGCAGCATGCCGCGCAGGCGGTCCAGCATGAACACGGTCACGTCGGCGCGAGGATCGTTGAAGGCCGCTTGACCCTCGAACACGGCGGCGGCATCGGCCAGCAGCGCCGAGATCGACAGCGGCAGGCGCTTCTCGACCAGCATGCGCATCACGCCCAGGGCGTGGCGACGCAGCGCGAACGGATCCTTCTCGCCGGTCGGCTGCAGGCCGATGGCCCAGATGCCGACCAGGGTCTCCAGCTTGTCGGCCAGCGCGGCGGTGAGGCCGGTGTTGGTCGAGGGCAGGGCGTCGCCCGCGAAGCGCGGCTGGTAGTGCTCGGAGGCGGCCAGGGCCACTTCCTCGTGCTCGCCGTCGTGGCGCGCGTAGTAGGTGCCCATGATGCCTTGCAGCTCGGGGAACTCGCCCACCATGTCGGTCAGCAGGTCGGCTTTGGCCAGGCGCGCGCCGCGTTCCGCCAGCGGCACGTCATGGCCCAGGCGGCGGGCAATGTTGCTGGCCAGGATGGTGACGCGCTCGGTACGATCAAGCTGGGTACCCAGCTTGTTGTGATAGACCACGCTGGCGAGGTGCGGCAGGCGCGACTCGAGGGTCTTCTTCTTGTCCTGCTCGAAGAAGAACTTGGCGTCCGACAGGCGCGGGCGCACCACGCGCTCGTTGCCGCCGACGATGGCGCTCGGGTCATCGGTGGCCAGGTTCGAGACGATCAGGAAGCGCGAGCGCAGCTTGCCGTTGGCGTCGGTCAGCGCGAAGTATTTCTGGTTGGTCTGCATGGTCAGGATCAGGCATTCCTGCGGCACCGCCAGGAATTCCTCCTCGAAGCGGCACTCGTACACCACCGGCCATTCGACCAGCGCGGCGACTTCGTCCAGCAGCGACTCGGGCATCAGGACCTGGTCGGCGCCGGCTTTCTCGAGCAGCTGGCGGCGGATGCTGTCCTTGCGGGCTTCCGCGCTGGACAGCACCTTGCCTTCGCTTTCCAGCACGGCGGCATAGTTGTCCGCGTGCGGGATGGCGATCTGGCCGCCGTGCGAGAGGAAGCGGTGGCCCATGGTGTGGCGGCCGGCGTCCAGGCCGAGCAGCGACAGGGGCAGCACCTGCTCGCCGTGCAGGGCGAGCAGCAGGTGCACCGGACGCACGAACTGCACGGTGGCGCCGTCGGGGCGCTGGTAGCTCATGACCTTAGGGATCGGCAGCTTGGCGACGGTATCAAGCAGGACGTCCTGCAGGGCGCCCGCCAGCGCGCTGCCGCTCGCGGTGTAGGTGTAGAAGAAGGATTCGGCCTTGCCGTCCTGGGCGCGTTCGAGGTCGGCCATGGCCAGGTCGGGGAAGCCCAGCGCGGCCAGCTTCTTGGCCAAGGGCGCGCTCGGGTTGCCGTCCTTGTCCAGCGCGACGGACACCGGCAGGACTTTTTCGCGGATCTGCTTGTCGGGCGAGGTGCCACGGACGTTGGTGATCGTGACCGCCAGGCGGCGCGGGGTGGCGTGGGTCGTGACGACGCTGCCGGCTTCGAGGAAGTCGCGCGCCTTCAGGCCATTGGCGATGCCGTTCGCGAAGGCGGCGCCCAGCTTGACGAGCGCTTTCGGCGGCAGTTCTTCGGTCTGGATTTCGACGAGGAGAGTCTGGTTCATGGTCTGTTCTTGTCTGTTCAAGCTGCGGCTTTGTCAGCGGCTGGCAGCATCGGGAAGCCGAGCTTCTCGCGCGAGTCGTAATAGGCCTGGGCGACCAGGCGCGACAGGGTGCGCACGCGGCCGATGTAGGCGGCGCGCTCGGTCACCGAGATGGCGCCGCGGGCGTCCAGCATGTTGAAGCTGTGCGAGGCCTTCATGATCTGCTCGTAGGCCGGCAGGGTCAGCGCCAGCTCGACCAGGCGCTTGGCCTCGGCTTCGTGGTTGGCGAAGGCCTGGAACAGCAGCTCGGTGTTGGCGTGCTCGAAGTTGTAGGTCGACTGCTCGACTTCGTTCTGGTGGAACACGTCGCCATAGCTCAGCGACTTCTTCACGCCGTTCTCTTCCCACTCGGTCCAGACCAGGTCGTAGACGTTTTCCACGCCCTGCAGGTACATGGCCAGGCGTTCGATGCCGTAGGTGATCTCGCCCAGCACCGGCTTGCAGTCCAGGCCGCCGACCTGCTGGAAGTAGGTGAACTGGGTGACTTCCATGCCGTTCAGCCAGACTTCCCAGCCCAGGCCCCAGGCGCCCAGGGTCGGGCTTTCCCAGTCGTCCTCGACGAAGCGCACGTCGTTCTTCTTCAGGTCCAGGCCCAGGGCTTCCAGGGAGCCCAGGTAGAGGTCCAGGATGTTTTCAGGGGCGGGCTTGAGCACCACCTGGTACTGGTAGTAGTGCTGCAGGCGGTTCGGGTTCTCGCCGTAGCGGCCGTCCTTGGGGCGGCGCGAAGGCTGCACATAGGCGGCGCGCCATGGCTCCGGGCCGATCGCGCGCAGGAAGGTGCCGGTGTGGAAGGTACCCGCGCCGACTTCCATGTCGTAGGGCTGGAGCAGTGCGCAGCCCTGCTTGTCCCAGTAGGTCTGCAGGGTCAGGATGATTTGTTGGAATGTGAGCATCTCGAATGGGCGACGCGGGAAGGGTGCCGCGCACGGGGTAAGTTTGCCAAATGACCAATTGTACTGAATTTTTTCACGCCTCTCGGGGTGATTTGACTCGGCAATTCGAATTGGGTGGAAGGTAGGGTTGGCGGCTATGCCGCCGACGCGGTGATAGATGGCGGCAAGATCATCCGGCGCGAGATCGGCGCCGCTACCATTCGACGCGTCGGCGGCGAAGCCGCCAACCCTACGTTTTGTTGCGGTAGCGGCGTCCGGCGAACCAGGCCCCGGCCAGCGCCAGCGCGCCCAGCACCAGGAAACCCGCGTTCCCGACGCGGACATAGGGCGTGAACCCGCTGGTCCCGCGCACGGTCGCCGACAGCATGCCGCCTTCATAGAAGGGCAGCAGGTGGCTGATGGTGCCCCGGTGGTCGATGATCGCCGTCGCCCCGTCGTTGGTCGAGCGCAGCATCGGACGTCCGGTCTCGAGGGTGCGCATGCGCGAGATCTGCAAATGCTGGGGGATCGCCACCGACTGGCCGTACCAGGACAGGTTGGACACGTTCAGCAGCAGGGTCGCCGGGCGCGGCGCCTTGCGCAGCTGGTAGGCGATCTCTTCGCCAAACACGTCCTCGTAGCAGATGTTGGGCAGCACCAGCTGGTCCTTCACCGCGAAGGGCGCCTGCAGCGCCTTGCCGCGGGTGGCGTCGTTCAGGGGCAGGTTCAGCATGTCGGTGAACCAGCGGAAGCCCGGCGGGATGAATTCGCCGAAGGGCACCAGGTGCGCCTTGTCATAGCGGTAGGACTGGGGCTGGGGCGAGAGCGCGATCACGCTGTTGGCGTACTGCTGCGGGCCATCGAGCAGGGGCATGCCCAGGGCCAGGGTGCTGCCGGTGGCCGTCGCATACTGCTGCAGGCCGTCCAGGTAGCCGTCGGGCAGCTGGTGCGGGAAGACCGGCAGCGCCGTCTCCGGCGTGGCGATCAGGTCGGCCGGCGCCTGGGTGATCATGGCGCGGTAGCGTTCCAGAATGCTGTTCAGGAAGGCCAGGTCGAACTTGCGGTCTTGCGGGATGTTCCCCTGCAGCAGGCGTACCGTGATCGGCTGGCCGCTTTCCTCGGTCCAGGCCACGGTGCGCAGGCCGGCGCCCGCGGCCAGCACGGCGGCTAGCAGGCCGACCGCCGGCCAGCGCGCGCGCTGGGTCAGCATCACGATGCAGGCGGCGCACAGCGCCACCAGCACGCCGATGCCGTAGACGCCGAGCAGGGGCGCGTAGCCGGCCAGGGGCGCGGTGTCGTGGGCATAGCCCGAGGCCGCCCAGGGGAAGCCCGTGAATACCCAGCCGCGCAGCCATTCTGACAGGCCCCAGGTGACCGGCAGCACCAGCAGCAGGAAGGCGCTCACCGGCAGCGACCAGCGTTTGCGCAGCCAGGCCGCCACGCCCGTGGCGAAGGCGCCGTACAGGCCCATGTAGAGGCCGAGCAGGATCACGCCGACCGTCGCCAGGGCGACCGGCAGGTGGGCGAAGCGGGTCATGAACACGTACAGCCAGTGCATGCCCGCCACCGACCAGCCGAAGCCGAAGGCCCAGCCGAGCAGGGCGGCGCGGCGCGGCGAGCTGCCCATGCCCACCTGGTAGAACAGCCAGGCCAGGGCCAGGAACTGCACCGGCCACCAGCCGTAGGGCTCGAAGGAGAGCAGGGAACTCAGGCCGGCCAGGGTGGCGACGGCCAGGGCGAGGGCGGAAGGGCGGGTGCCGCGCGCGGCAGGGTCGGGCGCCACCGCGGGCTTGGTACGGCGGCGCAGCATCAGTCGTGGTCGTCGTCGGCGAGCGGAAGCTTTTCGACCAGCAGCACGTGGATCTGGCGGGCGTCGGCGCGCAGCACCTCGAAACGCAGGTTCTGCAGGTCGAACACTTCGCCCTTGTGGGGCATGCGCCCGAGGTGGCTGGCGACCAGGCCGCCGATGGTGTCGACGTCGTCCTCGGGCAGGTCGGCGCCGATTTCCTCGTTGAACTGCTCGATCTCGGTCAGCGCCTTGACGCGCCAGCGCGGGCCCAGCTGGCCTTCCTTGATCGACAGGATGTTGTCTTCTTCCTCGTCGAAATCGTACTCGTCCTCGATGTCGCCGACGATCTGCTCGAGCACGTCCTCGATGGTGATCAGGCCGGCCACGCCGGAGTATTCGTCGACCACGATGGCCATGTGGTTGTGGTTGGCGCGGAAATCGCGCAGCAGCACGTTGAGGCGCTTCGATTCCGGGATGAAGATGGCCGGGCGCAGCATGTCGCGCACGTCGAATGATTCTTCAGCGTAATAACGCAGCAGGTCCTTGGCCAGCAGGATGCCGACCACCTTGTCGCGCTCGCCTTCGATGGCGGGGAAGCGCGAGTGGGCCGTTTCCAGCACGGTGGGCAGCCATTCCTCGATCGGCTTGGTGATGTCGACCACGTCCATCTGGGAACGGGGGACCATGATGTCGCGCACGGACAGGTCGGACACCTGGAACACGCCTTCGATCATGGACAGCGCATCGGCGTCGATCAGGTTGCGTTCGTGGGCTTCGTGCAGGACTTCGAGGAGTTCTGCGCGATTTTCTGGCTCGGGGGAGATGAGTGCGGTCAGCCGTTCGAACAGCGACCGGTGGGGTTTGGCGTCCGATCGGACGTCACTGGGATACTCGGGCATAGTTGGCGTGAAGCCGTTGTTACGATGGGCATAGGATACACCAAAAGCCCGGATGCCTGATTTTGATGCAGGCAGGATATGTACAAATGCGGTACAAATGAGGTGGTCCGGCCGTCCATGCACGAGTGCGCCGCGCGGCCGGAGCTTGGCCTATAGTCGCCCCATCCCCCGGAAGGAGCCAGCCATGCCAGTGCTCAATATCAACGGCGCCACGACCACCCTCAACGTTCCCGACGACATGCCCCTGCTGTGGGCACTGCGCGACGTGGCCGGCCTGACCGGCACCAAGTTCGGCTGCGGCGTCGCCCTGTGCGGCGCCTGCACCGTGCACGTCGACGGCCAGCCGGTGCGTTCCTGCGTCACCCCGGTCGCCAGCGTGGCGGGCAAGAAGATCGTCACCATCGAGGCGATCGGCAAGGACCCGGTCGGGGCGAAGGTCCAGGCGGCCTGGCGGGAGGTGGACGTAGTCCAGTGCGGCTATTGCCAGTCCGGCCAGATCATGGCGGCCACCGCCCTGCTCAAGGCGATGCCGAAGCCGGGCGACGCCGACATCGACAATGCGATGTCCGGCAACATCTGCCGCTGCGGCACCTATAACCGGATCCGCAAGGCGATCAAGGCGTGCGCGCTAGCGATCGCCGCGGCGGGCTGAGGAGGGCGCCATGGAAGGGCTCAAGCAAGCGGTCACCGCGCTCGCGCAAGCACCCGGCATGCCGGATTCCGAGGCCAGGCGGCGCTTCATGCGCCTGGGCGCGGCCTCCGGCGGAGGACTGCTGCTCGGCTTTTCGCTGTTCGGCTGCAAGCGCCAGGACGAAAGCCGCCAGGAGAAACCGTCCGAGAGCGCGGTCGGCCACGCCACCGACCGCGCCTCGGCCCAGCCGGCCGGGCTGGCCCAGGACGCCTTCATCCGCATCGGGCGCGACGGCATCGTCACCCTGATCGTGCACAAGGTCGAGATGGGCCAGGGCACCTTCACAGCCATGCCCATGCTGCTGGCCGAGGAGCTGGGCGCCGACCTGTCCAAGGTGAGGCTGGAGCAGGCGCCCGCCAACAACAAGCTGTACGCCGACCCGCTGCTGGGCGGCCAGGTGACGGGCGGCTCGACCTCGGTGCGCGGCGCCTGGCAGCCGCTGCGCGAGGCAGGCGCCATGGTGCGCAGCGTGCTGGTGGCGGCCGCCGCCAAGCAGTGGAACGTGGACGCGGGCGAGTGCGCGGTGGTGGCGGGCACGGTCACCCACGACGCCTCGGGCCGCAGCGCCCACTTCGGCCAGCTGGTGGACGCGGCGGCCAGGATGGAGCTGCCGAAGAACCCGGCGCTCAAGGATGCTTCCCAGTTCACCCTGATCGGCAAGCCGCACAAGCGCCTGGATTCGCCCTCGAAGTGCGACGGCACGGCCCTGTTCGGGATCGACGCGCGCCTGCCCGGCATGCTGGTGGCGGCGGTCGCCGCCTCGCCCGTGGTGGGCGGCAAGCTGGCCATGGTCGACGAGAGCAAGGCGCTGGCCGTGCCCGGGGTGCGCGAGATCCTCAGGATCGACAATGCGGTGGCGGTGGTGGGCGAGCACATGTGGGCCGCGCGCAAGGGCCTTGAAGCGGCTGCGCCGACCTGGAACGACGGCCCGAACGGCAATGTGACGACGGCCTCCATCGTGGCCGACATGATGAAGGTCTCGGATGCGGAGGGCGCGGTGGCGCGCGACGAAGGCGGGGCGCTGCGCAAGCTCGACGACAAAGGCGGGCGGAGGATCGACGCCATCTACGAGGCGCCTTTCCTCGCCCACGCGACCATGGAACCGATGAATTGCACCGTGGACCTGAAGAACGACGGCTGCGACATCTGGTGCGGCACCCAGGTGCCGGTGCTGGCCCAGGCCGCTGCCGCCAGGATCACCGGCCTGGGAGAAGGGCAGGTAAGGGTGCATAACTTCTACCTCGGCGGCGGCTTCGGGCGCCGGCTCGAGGTCGACTACGTGGCCCAGGCCGTGGCCCTGGCCAAGACGGCCAGGAGCGGCAAGCCGCTGAAGTTCGTGTGGACGCGCGAGGAAGACATCCAGCACGACATGTTCCGCCCCTATTACGTGGACCGGCTGTCCGCGCGCCTGGACGACAAGGGCCGGCCGCAGGCCTGGTTCCACCGCGTCACGGGATCGTCGATCATGGCGCGCTTCGCGCCGCCGGCGGTCAAGGACGGCATCGATCCGGACGCGGTCGAGGGCGCGCGCGACCTGCCGTATGCGATTCCCGGCCTGCGCGTGGAATACGTGCGCCACGAGCCGCCGATCCCCACCGCCTTCTGGCGCGGCGTGGGGCCGACCCACAACATCTTCGTGGTCGAGAGCTTCATCGACGAACTGGCGCACGCGGCGAAGCAGGACCCTGTTGCCTACCGCCGCTCCCTGCTCGAAAAATCGCCGCGCACCCTGGGCGTGCTGAACCTGGCGGCGCAGAAGGCCGGCTGGGGACGGCCTCTGAAGCCCATCGCGGGGCGGCGCATGGGACGCGGCGTCTCCTGCCAGTTCGCCTTCGGGACCTACATGGCCCAGGTCTGCGAGATCTCGGTGGGGCCGGACGGCGAAGTGAAGGTGCACCGCGTGGTGTGCGCGGTGGACTGCGGGCAGGCGGTGAACCCGGACACCATCGCGGCCCAGATGGAAGGCGGCATCGTGTTCGGCCTGAGCGCGGCGCTGTGGGGCGAGATCACCCTGGACAAGGGTAGGGTGCAGCAGTCGAATTTCGGCGACTACCGGGTGATGCGCATGAACGAGTCGCCGTCGGTGGAAGTGCACATCGTGACCAGCCGCGACGACCCGGGCGGTATCGGCGAACCGGGGACCTCGGGGATTGCGCCGGCATTGACCAATGCCGTGTTCGCGGCGACCGGGCAGCGGATCAGGAAATTGCCGATCGGCGGGCAGTTGAAGAAAGCGTAGGGTTGGGGGGGGCGCCCCCCCCCCCAACGGGGCAAATACCCCC
>NZ_JAGPWC010000069.1 GCF_018119405.1 Massilia sp. ST3
CGTGATGGTTGCAGGCTCCGGTAGCGCGCCGGATGATCTTGCCGCTACCGCTCACCGCGGCGGCGGCTAAGCCGCCAACCCTACAATCTCGCGTATGCATGTTGACACTTACAAAACCGCTGTTATACTCCACTACAACACCACTTCATCACATCACCAACAAGGAGGCAGGGATGATCACCACGCTGCGCCGCAACCCCAGGGAGGCCCACGATGTCAGTCGGCTGGAACGATAACACCCCGATTTACCGCCAGCTCAAGGAGCGGGTGGTGGGCATGATGCTCGACGGCGTGCTGAAGGCCGGCGACGCCCTGCCCTCGGTCCGCTCGATCGCGGCCGAATATCAGTTGAATCCGATCACCGTATCGAAGGCTTACCAGGAACTGGTCGACGAGAACTTAGTGGAAAAGCGAAGGGGAATTGGCATGTACGTCACCGAAGGAGCAAGCGAGAAACTGCTGTCCACGGAACGCGAACGTTTCATCCGCGAGGAATGGCCGGCGATGGTGGAACGCATCCGCCGCCTGGGCCTGAACCTGGAACAGCTGCTGCGCGCCGCCGCGGTGTCGCCAGATGCGTCGCCGAGTCCGGGAGGTGCGGCATGAGCACCGTGCTTTCCGCGCGCGGCCTGACCAAGCGCTACGGCAAGCGGATCGCAGTCGACAGCGTCGACTTCGATATCCCGGCCGGACGCATCGTCGGCCTGATCGGTCCCAACGGTTCGGGCAAGACCACCACCCTGAAGGCGGCCCTCGGCCTGGTGCCCTTCGAAGGCGAGCTGTCGGTGCTGGGCTTCGATCCGCGTACCCAGCGCGACGAGCTGATGAAGGACGTCTGCTTCATCGCCGACGTCGCCATCCTGCCGCGCTGGCTGCGGGTGAAGGATGCGGTCGACTTCGTGGCCGGCGTGCATCCGCGCTTCGACCGCGCCAAGGCCGAGCGCTACATCGCCCATACCAAGCTGCGCCCGACCATGAAGGTCAAGGAAATGTCGAAGGGCATGATCGTCCAGCTGCACCTGGCGCTGGTGATGGCCATCGACGCCCGCCTCCTCGTGCTGGATGAGCCGACGCTAGGTTTGGACATCATCTACCGCAAGCAGTTCTACCAGAACCTGCTGGAAGACTACTTCGACGAGAAAAAGACCATCGTCATCACCACCCACCAGGTGGAGGAAGTCGAGCACATCCTGACCGACCTGCTCTTCATCCGCGACGGCAAGATCGTACTCTCGGCCACGATGGACGAGATCGGCGAGCGCTACATGGAAGTGATGGTGCCGGCCGAGAAGATCCCGGCCGCCAACGCCCTGCAGCCGCTGGACCAGCGCACCGTGTTCGGCAAGTCCGTGATGCTGTTCGACGCCAACCGCGCCGGCGTCTCGCGCGACCAGCTGGCCGCGCTCGGCGAAACCCGCAACCCCAGCGTGGCCGACCTGTTCGTCGCCACCATGAAAGGAACCTACGCATGAAAACGATGAAGTGGATGCTCCAGCGCGAAATCTGGGAGCACAAGGGCGCGTTCTTCTGGGCGCCGATCGTGGTCGCGGCCGCGCTCGTCCTGCTCATCGGCGGCGGTTTCGTCTACGGCATGGTCACCACCGACATGGCCAACATCGAGGTCGACGGCGCCCACGTGGTGTCGATCCAGGGCATTCCGCACGAGATGCGCAGCAAGCTGGCCGACGTCATCGCTTCCAGCTACCTGGGCGCGGCCCTGCCGCTGTTCATCATGCTGCCCGTGATCGTGTTCTTCTACTGCCTGGCCGCCCTCTACGACGACCGCCGCGACCGCAGCATCCTGTTCTGGAAATCGCTGCCGGTGTCGGACCAGGAGACCGTGCTGTCGAAGGTCGTCACCGCCCTGGTGGTCGCCCCGATGATCACGATCGCGGTCGGCATCGCCGCTTCGCTCACGCTGCTGATCGTCGGCCTGATCGGTACCGCGGCCAAGGGCCTGAACCTGGTTGCGCCGGTGCTGGCCGACATCAACCTCTACCTGTCGCCACTCTACCTGCTGGCCTTCCTGCCGCTCTACATCCTGTTCGCGCTGCCGACCGTCGGCTGGCTGCTGATGGTCTCGGCCTGGGCCCGCTCCAAGGTCTTCCTGTGGGCCGTGGGCACGCCGCTGGTGTCGATCGTGGTGCTGAAATGGGTCGACTTCATCATCGGCCGCTTCGCCAACCTGACCCTGAACGTCGACTGGTTCGTGCAGGAAGTGGTGCTGCGCGGCCTGATGGGCCTGCTGCCCGGCATCTGGCTGGCCGAGCTCGACAACTCGTCCCTGGCCGAAGTGGGCGAAGGCCTGAACGGCGGCATCCTGCTGGCCCACTCCTACGGCGCGCTGGCGACCCCGGGTGTGTGGCTGGGCGCCCTGGCCGGCGCGGCGATGATCTTCGCTGCGATGCGCCTGCGCCGCTGGCGCGATGAAGGTTAAGCCGATGCGCGCCCTCCCCGCGCTCCTCCTCGGCAGCGTCATGCTCTGCGGCGTCGCCGGCGCCGCGGACACTGCGCCGGCCCGTGAGCTCGAACCCGTGCACGTGAATGCGATGCGCGATCCGGAAATCCGCAAGTACAAGGCGATCCTGGCCGGACTGGACGCCTTCGACCGGCACCACAAGCTGGCCCCGGCGGTCGAGCGGCTGGAGTTCCGCGCCACGGCGCGCAAGCCGGACGCCTCGCCGGACCAGCTGGCGGCGCGCCTGGTGGGCGACGACGGCTTCTCGCTGGCGCTTCCCATCGACGCTGGCGGCCGCTTCGTGGTGCCGCGCAGCGATGCGGCGGCAAGCGCGGAGAGCGAACTGGAGCTGAACCGCAAGCGCCGCGCCTACCGGGTCAACCCCGACATCAGGACGCCGGGCCTGCCGGCCAGCCAGCGCCGCCTCGGCGACCTGCGGCTGGAATGCAAGGTGACGGTGGCGATCGCCAAGGAAGAAATCCCGCTGTTCTGGGTGCTGGCGATCAACACCGTGATGCTCACCAGCGACTGGTGCAGCTTTTTCGACGAGAAGCGCCAGGCGCGCTTCGGCTTCCACGCCGACGGCCCGGTCACCGGCGCGGTCCTGCGCGAAGGCGAACGCAGCCTGGACCTGAAGCCGAAGGACTCGTCCCTCGAGGTGCCGCTGGGCTCGCCAGAATGGAGCGACGAGGCGGTGGTGGAACTGAGCTTCGCGGAAACCGCTACTGGAACTGCTGGCGAAACGCCTCGAACTGCCCCTTGAGGTCTTCCAGCTCGCCGCGCAAGGCGGCGACTTCCTGCTCCAGCTGACCGATGCGGCCGCCCTGGGTCATCCCGGCGGCCGCGCTGTTCAGCTGCTCGGCGCCGGCCACGATGGTGATCTCGCCGCCCAGCAGCTGGCCGTAGCGCGGCTCCTTGGTGCCGGGCGCGCGCTCCAGGCGCGCCACCAGCGGCGGGTATTTATCGATCAGGAACTGCAGCGCCGTCTCGACGTCCGCCACGCTCTTGAATTCGTGCAGGCGCCCGGTACGGGTGCGGATCTCACCGGCCGTCTGCAGGCCGCGCAGCATCAGCACGGTGAGCACGGCCAGCTTGTCCTGTTCCAGCGTCCACTTGATGCGCATGCGGTGTTCGTACTTGACCACGCGCGCGCCGGCCTGGGAAATGCCGTTGACCAGCTTGCGTTCGGTAAGGCGCTGCAGGGTGTCGAGCACCACCTCGTCGGTGAGCTGCATCACCGGGTCGCGGCTCGACAGCTGGTTGCAGCCGTTAACGATGGCGTTGAGCGACATCGGGTAGTTGTCGGGGGTGAGCGCTTCTTTCTCGGCCAGCACCGCGAGCACGCGGAGTTCGATCGGGTCAAGCACGGCTGCGGCTGCGGCATCGCCGCCGCCGGTCGTTTCATTCGTCATGCGGTTCCTTAGTCAACCAGGCGGTTCAGTTGTTCCGAATCGAGTTTATCACCCTCCTTCATGTTCGGGCAGCACAGGCCGGCGGCTTTCATGGACGCCGCCATGCGCTCGATCTGTTCGTCCTGGCGGGCGACGTGGTCGATCAGGTTGCGCAGGGCCTTGGACAGCGGGTCGTCGCCGTTGGGCGTGACGCCGTAGGCCGCGAACAGGTGCGCGCTGCGCGACTGGGCTTCCTTGCGGATGATGTGGGCCGGATTGCCGACCGCGGTGGCGCCGGAGGGCACCGGCTTCACCACCACGGCATTCGAGCCGACCTTGGCGTATTCGCCCACGGTGAAGGCGCCCAGCACTTGCGCGCCGGCGCCGACGATGACGCCGCGCTCCAGGGTCGGGTGGCGCTTGGTGCCGGCCACCAGGGTGGTGCCGCCCAGGGTCACGCCCTGGTAGATGGTGCAGTCGTCGCCCACCACGGCGGTTTCGCCGATTACCACGCCGAAGCCATGGTCGATGAAGACGCGGCGGCCGATGATGGCGCCGGGGTGGATCTCGATGCCGGTGATGACGCGGGCGATGTAGGAGATGAAGCGGCCGAGCCACTTGAGGTTCACCTTCCAGCAGGCGTGCGCCCAGCTGTGCATGATGACCGCGTGCAGGCCCGGATAGCAGGTGAGCACCTCCCAGCCGTTGCGGGCGGCGGGATCGCGTTCGATGATGCTCTTGATATCTTCGCGCAACTTGGGAAACATAATCGGTGTCAGTACAGGGCCACACCCATGGTAGCGTATGTTGGGGTGGCTTGCTTATGTGGGGTCAAGGTGGGGGGAGCGTTTATGCGTAGTGGCTGTGCAAGGAAACTTGGATCCCGGCCTCCGCCGGGATGACGTTTTTAAGTACGTGTCCGAAAACGCTTACGCTGATTTCGCCCCGCATTTACCAACGTCATCCCGGCGAAGGCCGGGATCCAAGTTTGCGTGAAAACCGATACCGTAACGAGGTTCAGCCTTCCCGCGCCAGCCTCTGCCGACGCGCCTCATACAGGCACACGCCCGACGCCACCGACACGTTCAGGCTCTCGACCGAGCCCAGCATTGGGATGCTCACCAGCACATCGCAGGTCTCGCGCGTCAGGCGGCGCATGCCCTCGCCTTCCGAGCCCATGACCAGTGCGGCCGGGCCGGTGAAGTCGGCCTGGTACAGCCCGCGGTCCGCGTCGTCCGAGGTGCCGATCAGCAGGATGTCGCGTTCCTTCAGCTCGCGCATGGTGCGCGCAAGGTTGGTGACGGTGATGTAGGGCACGGTCTCGGCCGCGCCGCTGGCCACCTTGGCGGCGGTCGCGTTCAGGCCCACGGCGCGGTCCTTCGGCACGATCACCGCATGCGCGCCGACGCCGTCGGCCACGCGCAGGCAGGCGCCCAGGTTGTGCGGGTCGGTGATGCCGTCCAGGATCAGGAGCAGCGGCGGACCTTCGATCGCATCCAGCAGCTCGTCCAGGTTGCGCGCCAGCGCCAGCTGGCTGGCGAAGGCGATCACGCCCTGGTGGCGGCGGGTGCCGACGATCTTGTCGAGGCGCGAGGATTCCACCGGCATCACGCGCACGCCGGCCGCCTTGGCGCCGGCGACCAGGTCCTGCATGCGGCGGTCGTTGCGTTCGGCGTCGACGAAGATCTCTTCCACCGACGAAGCCTCATGGCGCAGCCGCGAGGTCACCGCGTGGAACCCGAAAATCATTTTGTTTTTCATGCTTTACTTCTTTTTGCTAGTTTTGGATGCGGTCTTGGTAGCCGCTTTGGGTGCACCTTGTTTGCTGGTGCTCTTGCTTGCTGCGGTTTTCTTGGCGGGGCTCTTGGTCGCGCCCTTGGCTGCCGGCCTGGCAGCGCTCTTCGCCGCAGTCTTGGGCGCGGATTTGGACGCTGTCTTGGCCGGGCCGCGCGGTGCGCGCGGCGGCGGGACGAATACCACGTCTTCTTCCGCTTCCTCCTCCTCGAAGGAAGGCGCCGGGGCCGCGGCGCCCAGCAGTTCGCCGGCCTGGGCCTTGGCGCGCGCCTTGCGCGACTTGGGCGGCTTCGGTTCCAGCGCTTCCTGGGCCGCCTGGCGGGCGCGCTCGAGCGGCGCCGGCACGGATGCATCGGCCGGCCCCTGTGCGGCGTCGGGCGAGCCCGAGCCCAGCACCAGGTCGATCTTGCGCGCTTCCAGGTCGACGCGGGCGACCTTGACGCTCACGCGGTCGGTCAGCTGGTAGCGCTTGCCGGTGCGGTCGCCGCGCAGCTCGTGGCGCGCGTCGTCGTACTGGAAATAATCCTGGCCCAGTTCGGTCACGTGCACCAGGCCCTCGACATAGAGCTCGTCGAGCGTGACGAAGATGCCGAACGGGGTCACGCCGGACACGGTGCCGGTGAATTCCTCGCCCAGCTTGTTCTGCATGAAGTAGCACTTGAGCCAGTTCTCGACGTCGCGCGAGGCTTCGTCGGCGCGGCGCTCGTTGGCCGAGCAGTGCACGCCGAGCGCGTCCCAGATGGTCAGGTCTTTCTCGGCCTTCTGCCTGCCTTCGGCCTTGTCCTTGGCGGCCTGCTTGCGCGCCGAATTCGACAGCGTCGTGTTCAGCTTGCCCAGCTCGATGCCCTTGGGCTCGTAGCGCTTGCCCAGCAGGAGGGCCTTGATGGCGCGGTGGGTCAGCAGGTCCGGGTAGCGGCGGATCGGGCTGGTGAAGTGGGCATAGGCCTCGTAGGCCAGGCCGAAGTGGCCGACGTTGTCCGGGCTGTAGACCGCCTGCTGCATCGAGCGCAGCAGCATGGTCTGCAGCAGGGCCGCGTCCGGGCGCTCCTTGATCTGTTGCATGACCGCGGCGTAGTCGCGCGCCGTCGGCTTGCTGCCCCCACCCAGGTTCAGGCCCACCTGCTTGAGGAAGGTGCGCAGCTGGTTCAGCTTCTCCTCGGTCGGGATCGCGTGGATGCGGAAGGTGCCCGGGTGCTTGTGGCGGATCAGGAAGTCCGCCGCGCACACGTTGGCGGCCAGCATGCACTCCTCGATCAAGCGGTGCGCGTCGTTGCGGGTGCGGGGGATGATCTTCTCGATCTTGCCCAGCGGGTTGCAGACGATATAGGTTTCGGTGGTCTCGAAATCGATCGCGCCGCGTTCCTGGCGCGCCTTGAGCAGCGCGCGGAACACTTCGTTCAGGTTCAGCAGGTGCGGCACGATGCCCGGCCGGCGCTGGGCTTCCGGTCCCTTGGTATTGCCCAGGATGTCGGCCACTTCGTTATAGGTCAGGCGCGCGGCCGAGTGCATCACGGCCGGGTAGAACTGGTAGGCGGTGACTTCGCCCTCGAGCGTGACGACCATGTCGCACACCAGGGTGCAGCGGTCCACGGCCGGGTTCAGCGAGCACAGGCCGTTGGACAGCTTCTCGGGCAGCATGGGAATCACGCGGCGCGGGAAGTAGACCGAGGTGCTGCGTTCGATCGCGTCCACGTCGAGCGCGTCGTTCGGCTTCACGTAATGGCTGACGTCGGCGATCGCCACCAGCAGGCGGTAGCCCTTGGCGCGGCCGATCTTGACCGGCTCGCAGTACACGGCGTCGTCGAAGTCGCGCGCGTCTTCGCCGTCGATCGTCACCAGGGGCACGTCGCGCAGGTCGACGCGGTCAAGCAGGTCGGCATCGATGACTTCGTTCGGCAGCCTGTTGGCCTGCTTGAGCGCGGCGGGCGAGAACACGTGGGGCACGCCGAACTTGCGCACGGCGATCTCGATTTCCATGCCCGGGTCGTCCAGTTCGCCGAGCACCTCGACGATCTTGCCGGTGGGTTTCTGGAAGCGGCCGGGCTGCTCGATCAGCTCGACGCTCACCACCTGCCCCGCCTTGGCCTTGCCGGGCGAGCCGGCCACCAGGATGTCCTGGCTCATGCGCTGGTCCTCGGGCGACACGATCCACACGCCGCCTTCGTTGAGCAGGCGGCCGATTACATGGGTGTTGGCGCGTTCGACCACTTCGACGATCGAACCTTCGGGACGGCCGCGGCGGTCGGTGCCGGTCACGCGCGCCATCACCTTGTCGCCGTGCAGCACCTTCTGCATTTCGCGGTCGGACAGGAACAGGTCGTCGCCGCCGTTATCCGGAATCACGAACCCAAATCCATCGCGGTGCGCGCTGACACGGCCGGCCACGAAGCCGGAGTGATCGGTCAGCATATAGGTGCCGGTCTGGCGGTCGGCGCGGATCTGGCCGTCACGCTCCATGGCGTTGAGGCGGCGTCCGAGGACTTCCTGGGCGGCTGGCTTGACCTTCAGGGCGCGCGCTACCGCGGCCGCGTCGAGCGGCTCGGTGGCGTCGCGAAACACGGCGAGGATTTCCTCGCGGCTTGGAATGGTATGTGTAGGTTGCTTCAAATCGGTTTCTTTTTCTTAGTAGTGGCGGCGCCGGATCGGCAACGCTGGCAGCGCCTTGGTTTCGTTGACAGCTTGACAGGCGTAGTGTAACGGAGGTCCGCGCGATTCGCCTAACGCGATTCGTCTGCGGGAATGCCTGCAATCGTCTCGGCAGGGTCTTTGACTTTTGAAATTCATCCGCTATAATCTCGGTCTCTTCAGCAACGACGGCAACGCCGGAGCGAAGAACGCAGCAGTAGCAGGAGTGCGTCTGGCGCAGTGAACAACGAAAGTTGATCTAGCGAAAAATGACAAAGCCTGATATTGTAGCAGAGTTAGCAGGTGCAGTGCCCACGTGGCGGAATTGGTAGACGCGCATGGTTCAGGTCCATGTGCCGCGAGGTGTGGGGGTTCGAGTCCCTCCGTGGGCACCAGGTTGCTAGCTCGGTAGTTGATGTTTGTATGCCCACGTGGCGGAATTGGTAGACGCGCATGGTTCAGGTCCATGTGCCGCGAGGTGTGGGGGTTCGAGTCCCTCCGTGGGCACCAAAGCTACCTTGTTGTACGCAGTAAGAGTTGATGTTGTGTCAGTGCCCACGTGGCGGAATTGGTAGACGCGCATGGTTCAGGTCCATGTGCCGCGAGGTGTGGGGGTTCGAGTCCCTCCGTGGGCACCAAACTCTACCGGATTGAACGTGTTTTGTTCCGCAAAACGCCGTAGCCTTTGTCAAAGGGTTACGGCGTTTTGCGTTTACCTGCCCTTCTTTCAGTGCGCGGCCAGGTCGTCCAGGATCGGACAATCCGAACGCGCGTCGCCATGGCAGGAATCGGCCAGCGATTCCAGGGTGCGGCGCATCGCTTCCATCTCCGCGATCTTGCGGTTCAGCTCATCGATATGACTGCGCGCCAGCGCGCGCACGTCGGCGCTGGCGCGCCCCTTGTCCTGCCACAGGGCCAGCAGGTCGCGGATCTGGTCCAGCGAAAAGCCGAGGGCGCGGCCGCGGTGCACGAATTGCAGCACCCGCACGTCCTGGCCGGTATACACACGGTAGCCGGCATCGGTGCGGCGCGCGGCGCCGATCAGCCCGATCGATTCGTAGTGGCGGATCATCTTGGCCGATACGCCCGAGGCGCGCGCGGCCTCGCCGATGTTCAAGGTGGAAGCCTGGGAGGTGTCCATCATGCTCTCCTGTTGTAATCCCGGCGAAGAATACACCTTCCCACGATAGGAAGGTCAAGCCGTGCTTGACTTGCCCCATGGTAGGGTTAAGCTGGACGGACCATGATCTTCCATCGGATTGCCATCGCCCTTGCGGCCCTCGTCCTCGCCGGGCACAGCGCTTTCGCCGCGCCCGCGCCCTATTACCAATGGCGCAGCACGCTCAACGGCGCCCTTGCCTGTTCCCAGACGCCGCTCGGCGAAGGCTGGGTCAAGGCGAGCGGTCCGTATCGGGACGCGCATTGCGAAAAACTTATTGTTGTTAAATAATGCAGCAAGTAATGGTTTAGAAGCGCGCCGCGCGTCCGTCAAGCGCATTCACTGAGCATCCACTGAGGAGACAGAATGTTTACCAGCCCGGAACAGTTTGCCAACGCCACCAAGACCTTGTTCGATCTCCAGATGCAGACCTTCAACGCCCTGGCCAGCAAGACGGTCAAGGGCGTGGAACAAGTCGTGGCGCTGAACATGAACGCCGCCAAGGACACGATGGCCGGAACGCTGCAAACAGGGCGTGACATGAGCCAGGCCACCGATCCCAAGGCGGCCATGGATGCCCTCAAGGCCCGCATGCAGCCGGGCATGATGAACGCCACCGAATACCGGGCCCAGCTCAAGGCCATCATCGACGAAATGCACGAGGAGTTCCGCCACGCCGCCGATTCGCACGCGGCCGAGGCCAAGAGCACCCTGTCGGCCCTGATCTACGACGTGACCGAGCACGTCAAGCCGGGACAGGAGAACGCCGTCGAGATCATCAAGGCCGCGATCGACAATGCCTTCAAGGGCTACGAGCAGGTGACCCAGGCGACGCGCCAGGCCGTGCAGACGGTCGAGGCGCAGTTCGAGCGCGCCACGCAGATGGTCAATCCGGGCACCAACAAGACGCCGGACCAGGCGAACGCCGGATAAAACGTAGGGTGGACGGGTTCCCCGTCCACGCGGTGATAGTTCGCGCCAAAATCATCCGGCGCGATATCGGAGCCCGTCACCGCGTGGGCGGCGAAGCCATCGTTCATTCCACCGCTTCAATCCCAAGCAACTCCTCCAGCCGCGCCAGCGAGGCATCGTCCTTGATGACCGAACGCAGCCACGCATGCAGCGGCTGCTCCCCCCAGCGCGCCGCCTTCTCGGCCAGGTAGGCCACCGGGCTGTGCGGCTCGGTGCGCCGGAAGAATTCCGCCACCTGGCGCAGCTGGGCCAGGGCCTGCTCGCGGTGCTGCAGGGGCCCTTCGGCCAGCACGATTGGCGCCGCCGCGCGCACGACCGCGGTTCCGAGCGTAGCCGCAGGCGCGGACTGGACCGCCACCGCGCCGCCCGCCGGCGTCACGAAATCCTTCACGTCGCGCAGCACCGCGCGCGCCACGCTGAAGCTCGGGCCATCGGCGCCCAGGCGCGCATCCACCGCCCGTTCCAGCTCGTCGAGCGCCGCCAGGCAGGCGTCGGCGTCCGCCGCCACCCCCGCGAAGAAGGCGGCCGAGCTGCGTGCGCGCGCCGTTTCCAGCTCGGCCGCCTCGCCATCGCCGCCCTGCGCATGCCTGGTTTCCCACTGCAGCATGCTGGCCCCGTTCTCCAGCACCGGCACGGCCTTGGCCAGCGACGAGATGCGCGCCGCGATCCAGGCCAGGTTGCCGATGCGGCGCTCGAAGCCATCCTCGTCCGCCAGCGGATGCAGCCCGTCCCAATAGCGTTCGCACAGCGCCGCCACCAGGCGCAGGCCCTCGGCCAGGCCGCGCAAGCCGCCCGTCCTGGCGCTGGCCTCGGCCAGCCATACCGCCAGCTGCAGGTCCTTGCTGCGCGCCTCGATCAGCAGCGCGCAGCGCTTGCCGACGAACTTCCAGTCGGCTTCCTTGAGCGTGGTGACCCAGGCGCCCTGCTCCAGCGACGGATCATCGGCCAGGCGGGCGCGCGCGATCTCGTCGACCTCGGGCGAGAACGCCAGGTCTTCGCCGCAGGGATCGTCCGGGGCGATGGGGGCAAGCAGCGCGTCGATGTTGAACATGGAACCTCCTCCTTATGCCGATGCCGTGGCTTCCACCGTGTACTTGAACTTGCCTGCCTTGGTCGCGCTGACCTTCACGCGGGCGATGCCGCCGCCTTCGGCCATGCGCGCCAGTACGCTGTCCGCGATCTCGGGCAGCAAGCTGCCGTTCAGGACCTTGTCGACGTTGCGCGCGCCCGAATCGACCTCGGTGCAGCGGTTCAGGACCGCCGTCACCAGCGCGTCGTCGTACTCGAAATGCGCGCGGTGGTTGTCCTGGATGCGCGCGCCGATGCGGTCCAGCTTGAGCCGGATGATATTGGACAGCACCTCGTCGCGGATCGGGTAGAAGGGCACCACCGTCAGGCGACCCAGGAAGGCCGGCTTGAAATGCTTCATGAGCGCGGGCCGCAGCAGTTCGGACAGCTGGTCCGGCGCCGGGAGCTCGCTGGCCGGCTTGTTCAGGCAGGCCTGCATCAGCTGGCCCGAGCCCAGGTTCGAGGTCAGGATGATGATGGTGTTGCGGAAGTCGATCTGCCGTCCCTCGGCATCGTCCATCACGCCCTTGTCGAAGACCTGGAAGAACAGCTCGAGCACGTCCGGGTGGGCTTTCTCGGCCTCGTCCAGCAGCACCACGCTGTAGGGATTGCGCCGCACCGCCTCGGTCAGCACCCCGCCCTCGCCATAGCCGACGTAGCCCGGCGGCGAGCCTTTCAGGCCGGAGACGCTGTGCGCTTCCTGGTATTCGCTCATGTTGATGGTGACCAGCTTGCGCTCGCCGCCGTACAGGATGTCGGCCAGGGCCAGCGCGGTCTCGGTCTTGCCCACGCCCGAGGTGCCGACGAACAGGAATACACCCTTCGGCTTGTTCGGGTCGTCCAGGTTGGCGCGCACCGTGCGCACCCGCTGCGCCACCACGCCGCTGGCATGCTGCTGGCCGAGGATGCGCTGGTCCAGCATCGACTGCAGCTTGACCACGGTGCGGATCTCGTCCTTGACCATGCGGCCGAGCGGGATGCCGGTCCAGGCGGCGACGATCTCGGCCACCGTATGGCCGTCGACCTGTACCGGCACCAGCGGCGACTCGCCCTGCAGGGCGCGCAGCCGCTCGATTAGAGCGCACAATTCGGCGCGCGGTTCGGCACCATCGCCGCCCTGCGACCTACCCGCTTCCAGCCCGGCGCGCAGCTGGCCGATCTGCGCCGTCAGCGCCTGCTCCTGTTCCCAGCGGTGGCGCAGGGTCTGCTGCTCGTCCGTCGCGCTGTCGCGCGCGCGCCGCAGCTCGCCGAGCGCCTCGCCATGCTGGCCGCCGGCGCTGGCCTCGCGCTCCAGGGCGGCGATGCGCGCGACGATGCGTTCGATGCGGCGGCTGCAGTCTTCCAGCAGGGCCGGCGTCGCACTCTGGCCCAGCGCCACCTTGGCGCAGGCCGTGTCGAGCACGCTGATCGCCTTGTCCGGCAGCTGGCGTCCGGCGATGTAGCGGTGCGACAGGCGCACCGCCTCGGTGATGGCGTCGTCGTAGACCCGCACGTTGAAGTGGCGCTCCATCAGCGGCGCCATCGCGCGCAGCATGGCGCAGGCGATGTCCTCGCTCGGCTCCTCGACCTTGATCACCTGGAAGCGGCGCGCCAGCGCGGCGTCCTTCTCGAAATACTTCTTGTACTCGCCCCAGGTGGTGGCCGCGATGGTGCGCAGCTCGCCGCGCGCCAGCGCGGGTTTCAAGAGGTTGGCGGCGTCGTTCTGGCCGGCCTGGCCGCCGGCGCCGATCATGGTGTGGGCCTCGTCGATGAACAGGATGATGGCGTGCGGGCTTTTCTTGACCTCGTCGATCACGTTCTTCAGGCGGTTCTCGAATTCGCCCTTGACGCTGGCGCCGGCCTGCAGCAGGCCCATGTCGAGGGTGTGGATCTCGACACCCTTGAGCACGTCCGGCACCTCGCCTTGCGCGATGCGCAGGGCCAGCCCTTCGACCACGGCGGTCTTGCCCACGCCGGCCTCGCCGGTCAGGATCGGGTTGTTCTGGCGCCGGCGCATCAGGATGTCGATCGCCTGGCGAATCTCCGCGTCGCGTCCGATCACGGGATCGACCTTGCCTTCGCGCGCGCGCGCCGTCAGGCAGGTGGTGTACTGGTCGAGCGCCGGCGTGCCGCGCACCGGGGCTTGCGTCAGCTCGGTCGCCGCATCGGTGGCCGTAGCGGAATCGCAGCCCGCGCCCTGCGCCGCCAGCGCCGGCGTTTCGCGCGAGCCGCGCGTCAGCCGCTCCAGGTCGTGCTTGAGGCGGTCGAGCGGGAAGCGCGCGAACTCGCGCGAGGCGCGCTGCGCCAGCTGGGCCAGCGAGGGTTCGGTGAGCAGCGCCAGCAGCAGGTGGGCGCTGCGGATCTGGTTAGGGTGGCCGCTGCCGAGCGAGGCGATCAGCCAGGCGTGTTCGAACAGCGCCGGCAGGTGCTTCGAGAACACCGGCGTGCGCGCGTTGCCGGTGGCGAAGCGGGCGATTTCCTTGCGCAAGTCGGTCTCGAGGCCGGTCAGGCTGATGTTGCACTGGCGGGCGATCACGGCCAGGTCGCTGTCCGGCTGTTCGATCAGGCCCAGGAACAGGTGTTCGATCTCGACCTCGTAGTGCCCCAGTCCGACGCAGATGGACGCGGCGCGGCTGGCGGCGGCGCGGGTGGTGTCGTTCAGCTTGCCGATCAGGGTCTTGAGATTGATGTCCATCGTGTCGCGTCCTCGTGGTGATCTGTCGAATGGTGCGCAGGCTCAGGCCTTGGACGGCCGCGTCGCGCGCTTGATCGCGTAGCGCAGCGACGAAGGCTGCAGCACCGCGCTGAAGTTGACCGGCTCGGCCAGGGGGTCGCCGGCGGCGGCTGGCGCCAGGCGGGCATGGATCACGAAGCCGAGGCGGTTGACGCTCCCATCTTCCGGAACCAGCTCGGCGCTGACCTCGCGCAGGCGCGGTTCGTGCGTCTCGATCGCATCCTTCAGGCTGGCGCACACCAGGGCGCGGTCGACGCTGCTGCCCAGGCAAAAGGCGGCGAAGTCGCCCACGCCGTAGTGCAGGATCGAAGCGCGCGCCGCCGGGTAGCCAAGCAGCGCGCCGGCAGGCAGCGCAAGGCGGGTGTTGAGCAGCGCTTCGAGGTCGCGCGCGATGCTGTCCTTGAGCTGCTCGAGGCTGACAGGCGCGCCCGGCGCACCGGGGTTGCCCGCCAGGGTGCGCTCGTCCATGAGCCGGTCGAGCAGGCCTGGTGTGAAGCCGTTCATGGGGTCTCCGGAGAATTCAATGGCGCGGCCCGTGCTGCCGGGCCGCGCCTGCCCCGTCGCTCACGTGGGGCGAGGCTGCGGGAAGCGTCCCGCCTCAGGCGGTCTTGTTGGCCGCCAGATCCCAGCCGCCGGAGGTATTGCCGCCCGAGCCGCCGTTGATTTTCTGCTGGGTGTACTTCCACTTGATCTTCGAGAACTTCAGGCCCACGCTCTCCTGGATGATGCTGCCCTCGGCCACGCTGGGGCTGACGCCGCCGATCAGGACGTTTTCCAGTTCGATCTCGAAGTACTTGATGCGCTCGCCCTGCCCGTCGGCGCGCATGAATTCCAGCTTGGCCTTGGGGATGGTCTTGCCGGCCGAGCAGGTCTGCAGCAGGATCGGCGAGGACAGGTCGGCCAGCTTGGTCAGCTGGATCTCCTGGTGCTCGCAGCGTTCGGCGGTGTGGCCGCCGCCGGTGGAGGCGGTGGCGGAGCGCGGCTGCGACACCCCCCAGGCCACCGAAGTACATTCGATCCAGTCCTTGTGCTTGTCGTCCAGCGATTCGCCCTTGATCCCGTCGATCTGCAGGTACACGTCAATTGCCATGTTCTACTCCATTCAAGTGTGGGGAAAACGACTAGTTCTTGGTCGATTGCGGCAACTCCGCGACCAAACGGAGCGAAACGGACAGCTCGTCGAGCTGGAAGTGCGGACGCAGGAAGGACACGGCGCGGTACACGCCCGGCCGGCCCGGCACCTCGGACACCTGCACCGAGGCCTCGCGCAGCGGGAACTGGGCCTTCTGGTCCTGGCTCGCGTTATCGTCCAGCAGTACGTACTGGGTCAGCCAGCGGTTCAGGTAATCCTCGACGTTCGAGGCCGCCGCGAAGCTGCCGATCTTGTCGCGCATCATGGCCTTCATGTAGTGGGCGATGCGCGAGACCGCGAAGATGTACTGCAGCTGCGAAGACAGCACGGCATTCGCGTTGGCCGCGTCGGTGTTGTACTTCCTGGCCTTCTGGGCCGACTGGGCGCCGAAGAAGGCGGCATACGAGGTGTTCTTGCAATGCACCAGCGAGATGAAGCCCAGGTCGGACAATTCCTTTTCGCGGCGGTCGGTGATCGCCACCTCGGTCGGGCATTTCAGCGCCACTTCGCCCTCGTCGGTCTTGAAGGTGTGGGTCGGCAGGTTCTCCACCAGGCCGCCGCCCTCGACGCCGCGGATCGCCGCGCACCAGCCGTAATCCTCGAAGGCGCGCGTCAGGCGCGCCCCGAAGGCGTAGGCGGCGTTGCACCACAGGTACTTGGAGTGATCGCTGCCGTCCACGTCCTCGACGTAGTTGAAGCCCTCGGTGGTCACGCCGTCCACCGGGTGGTAAGGCAGTCGGCCCAGGAAGCGCGGCAGGGTCACGCCGACGTAGCGTGAATCCTCCGACTCGCGGAAGGCCTTCCACTTGGCGTATTCGACCGTGTCGAATACCTTGGCCAGGTCGCGCGGCTTGCCCAGGTCGCCGAAGCTCTCGACCCCGAACAGTTCCGGCGCGCTGGAGGTGATGAAGGGCGCGTGGCTGGCCGCGGCCACGTGCGACATCTGCTCGAGGAAGTAGATGTCCTCTGGCTGGCGCGAGATCTCGAAGTCGCCGATCAGGGTGCCGTAGGGAGCGCCGCCGAAGGTGCCGAACTCCTCCTCGTAGACCTTCTTGAACATGGTGCTCTGATCGAATTCCATGGCCGACTGGAAGTCCTTCACCAGCTCGCGCTTGGTGGCGTTGAGCATGCGGATCTGCAGACTGGCGCTGGTGGTGCTGTTCTTGACCAGGTAGTGCAGGCCGGTCCAGCTGCGTTCGAGTTTCTGGAACTCGGGCGCATGCATGACGGCGGAGAGCTGCTCCGAGATCATGCGATCCAGTTCCGCCAGGCGCGCGTCGATGGTGGCTGACAGGTTCGACGAGATCACCATCGTGCCCTGCATCACCTGGGTCACCAGTTCGGAAATGATGTCGCGCGCGCGTTCGTGTTCGCTGCTGGACTTGGCGACGCGGCTCTCTTCGACGATCTGGTCGAGCAGCGAGGTGTCCAGTTCCACCGCCGCGGCGCCGCCCGCCGGCGCATTGTCTGACGTATCGAGTACCGCCGACATCTCAGCCCTCCTTGCCTTGCTTGCGCAGGCTGTCGAGTTTCTCGGTATTGCCCAGTACTTCGCTGAGGATGTCCTCGAGCTTGTCGTTGCCGGCTAGTTTGTTCCTCAGGTCGGCCAGCTTGTTGCGCGCTTCCAGCAGGCCGGCCAGGGGCGCCACCTGCTTCACCACAGCCTCAGGGCGGAAGTCGGCCATCTCGCGGAACTGCAGGGTCACGCCGATCTGGCCGCCCTCGGGGCTCAGGTGGTTGTCCACCTTGAAGCTGGTCTTGGGCGCCACGCCGCCCAGCACCTCGTCGAAATTTCCGGCGTCGACGTTGACGAACTT
Source organism: Massilia sp. ST3 (assembly GCF_018119405.1). Taxonomy (GTDB): domain Bacteria; phylum Pseudomonadota; class Gammaproteobacteria; order Burkholderiales; family Burkholderiaceae_D; genus Telluria. Next base: position 17,130 of record NZ_JAGPWC010000069.1, read on the forward strand.
GCGGTCCTTCAGGCGCTTCTTCTCGGCTGCGGGGTCGGCGCCGAAGTCGCCCACGACGCCGACAACGAACGGCAGTTCCTTGTTCTCGATGGCGTCGCCGATCTCGACGTCATAGGTCATCTGCACGCGCGGGGCGCGCACCTTCTGCAAGCGCTTCTGCACGCTTTCACTCTTGGGCATGGCGACTCCTGGGGTGGGGGATAGCGGAACGCGAGGATTACTTCAGTATGTCGAAGGGGTCCTTGTCGGACTTGGCCTGGGCGCGCGGCGCGGACGAGACCGAAGGCGCCGGCGCCGGGGCGCTTTGCCTGCGGGTGCTCTCCTTGCGCGGCGTCTGGCGCTGCTGCACCAGCACGTCCTCGCCCAGGCTGGTGCGCAGCAGCTTGGCCAGGTCCTGGGCCTCGCTGCGCACCGAGCCTTGCAGGTTGTTCTTGCGGGTCAGGTCGGCCAGCGCCTTGCTGGCCACGCGCAGCCCGCTGACGGCCAGGATGCTGTAGGCCAGCGTGTCGTCGGGGTCGCGCTCCAGGGCTTCCTGGGCGTGGGTGATGGCTTCGCCGTAGTTGTTGGCGTCGAAGCGGATCTGGGCCATGCGCACCCAGGGCTTCTTGTCGACCGGGTGGCTCGCCGCCACCGACTTCAGGAGCGAGACCGCCTTGTCGCTTTGTCCGGCGGCCAGGGCGGCGTCGGCTTCGGCGAAGGCGGTGTCGGCGGCGACGGTGGCGACACGGGCGCCGGCGCCGCCATGCGTGGCGCATCCGGCCAGGGCGCCCGCGACCACCAGGGGCATCAGGAATCGGTAGTACATGCGTGTTCTCCAAGACTGTGAACAAGCCACCATTATTCGTATGGCTGCCCTGACGAAGTTGTGCGCTGTCAATTTTTGATGCGGTGGCGCGGGCTGGGCCGGCCCCGCCCTGATCCGCGTGAAACTTGCGCGCGCGCAGGCCATGCCGGCGGCATTGCGGTTCAAATCCACTCAGCGCCAGTTCCTGGGAGAAAGCATGTCCGCCATTCGTGTCCTGTTGTCCCTTTGCTTATCAGCGATGCTGACAGCTTGCGGCGGCGCCGCGCTCGAGGCAGTCGGGCTGCGCAAGGCGCCTGAGCTGCCGGAGTCGCAACAGCCGCCGCGCAAGGTGCCGCTGCGCCTGCATGCGGCCGGCAAGCTGAATGCGGACAGCCGCGGCCAGCCGCTGGCACTGGCGGTGCGCCTGTACAAGCTGCGCCAGAAGGCGGCCTTCGAGCAGATGCCCTACGCCGCCTTCCTCAATCCCCAACTGGAGCGCGAGAGCCTGGGGGCCGACCTGATCGAGGTGCGCGAAATCATGCTGGTGCCTGGACAGCGCTACGAAGTGACGGAAAAGGTGGCGCGCGAGGCGGGCCACCTGGGCATCGTGGCCCTGTTCCACCGTCCCGCCGAAGGACGCTGGCGCGCCGCCTTCAATACGCAGGAGGCCGAACGGAGCGGCGTCACGGTCGGCCTCCACGCCTGCGCCATGACAGTCGGCGGCGCGGCGGCCATGCTCGGCTCTGCGCGCTGTCAATAAATTTCGCGTAGTTTCCTGCAAGCTAGTTGCTTACGAACTTTTTAAGTCAACCATCGCGAGGACCACGTGAGCATGCCATCGAAGGTGCTGTGGGGCGAGGGCCTGTTCCTCCGCCCCCAGCATTTCCAGCAGCAGGACCGCTACCATGAAGCCCGCCTGAACCAGACCGCGAGCGCCTTGCATCCCTACGCCTGGGGCGTGCGCAAGCTGGTGATCGACCAGGACGCCCTGCGCAACGACCTGCTGCGCGTCGAGGAAATATCGCTGCTCTTCCCGGACGGCGAAGTGGTGCGCGCCCCCGGCGGCGACGTGCTGCCGCTGCAGGTGCGCCTGGGCGAACTGCCGGCCTCGGCCCAGTCGCTGACCTTCCACGCCGCCCTGCCTGCGCTCAAGGCCCATGGCGACAATTGCGCCGTCGGTGACGAGAGCGGCGACCCGCGTGAACCGCAAGACATCCACGATGTCCGGTATGCGCGCCACGACCGCGAGACCCAGGACCTGTACACCCAGGCCGCGGAGGCGCCGGTGAGCTACCTGCGCAAGACGCTGCGCCTGGTGCCCGATACCGAGGCGCTCGAAGCCTTTGAGAGCTTCCCGCTGGTGCGCCTGCGCCGGGTGGCCACCGGCGGCTTCGAGATCGACCCGTCGTTCCTGCCGCCCTGCCTGGCGATCGACGCCGTCTCAGGGCTGCATGCGAGCCTGGCGCGCCTGATGGAAAAGACGCTGGCCAAGGTGAACGCCCTCTACGGCCACCTGCGCGAGCCGAGCCGCAACGTGGTCGAGATCCGCGGCGGAGACATGTCTTCGTTCTGGCTGCTGCACACGGCCAGCACCGGCTACGCCCAGCTGTCGCATTTCCTGCAGCACCGCGAGCTGCATCCGGAGCGCCTGTTCGAGGCCATGCTGGCGCTGGCCGGCGGCCTGATGACCTATTCGCGTTCGGTCAAGCTCGAGGACCTGCCCTCCTACGTCCACGCCGACCCCGGGCCGCAGTTTGCGCGGCTGGACGGCATCATCCGCGAACTGCTCGACACCGTGATCTCCTCGCGCTACTTCACGATCCCACTGCGTCACGAGCGCAGCTCGTATTACCAGGGCCGGCTCGACTCGGGCAAGATCGACGCCCAGGCCACGCTCTACCTGGCGGTATCCGCCGACCTGCCGGCGCTGCAACTGGTCGAGGTGGTGCCGCTCCAGTTCAAGCTGGGCGCGCCCCAGGACGTCGACAAGTTCGTGCTCTCGGCGCTGCCGGGCGTGAAGCTGGTGCACGCACCCCAGGTGCCGCCGGCGCTGCCGGTGCGGCCCGATACCTACTACTTCGTGCTGGAAAACCGTGGCGCGCTGTACGACGCCATGCTCAAGTCGCAGGCGATCTCGATCTATGTCCCGACCGGACTGCGCGACCTGCGTCTCGAACTGATCGCGGTGGCGGCATGAGCGCCTTCGTCGAGCGCCGCGCGGCGCCACAGCGCGCAGCCGCCCGGGTCCCGCGCCTGGTCGACATCATGGTCGAGGGTTTCTACGCCCTGTTCCTCTTGAAGAACGGCTGCGGCCCGCAGGACAAGGGCGCCTTCGCGGACAACATGACCCAGTTCCTGGGCGACGTCGACCGCAACGCCAAGGCCCACGGCATCGCGGCCGAGGATGTGACGGCCGCCAAGTACGCCTATTGCTCGGCGGTGGACGAGATCATCCTGGGCTCGAGCTACGAAGTGCGCGAAGCCTGGGAGACACGGCCGCTGCAGCTGCGGGTGTTCGGCGACCAGCTGGCGGGCGAGCACTTCTTCCACCGGCTGGAAGACCTGCGCGCCAAGGGCGCGGTGCACGTGGAGGCGCTCGAGGTCTTCCATATGTGCCTGCTGCTCGGCTTCCAGGGCCGCTACGCGCTCGACGGGCGCGACAAGCTGGATTACCTGATCGCCCGGCTGGGCGACGAGATCGCCCGCATCCGTGGCCGCACGCGCGGCTTCGCGCCGCATGCCGAGCGGCCGGACCAGATCGTCAACCGGCTGCGCAGCGATCTATCCCTGTGGGTCTTGACGGCGGTGTTCACCGTGGCGGCGCTGGGGGGCTACCTGGGCTTTCGCACGGTGCTGGCCAGGGATACCGAAATGGCCATGGCACAGTACAACGACCTGGTGAAGCTGCCGCCGAAGGCGGCGAATGTGACGATTACCTTGCCGTGATCCCTGCTACGCGCCTGTCAACGTCGTCCCGGCGAAGGCCGGGACGACGGTGTTGAAGCTATCGGCCCATTGCTTACTGCACCACCTTGAACTCGATCCTCCGATTCCTGGCCTTCCCTTCCGCCGTCCGGTTATCCGCCACCGGCCTGTCCGGCCCCTCCCCCGACACCGCGACCGACTCCTCGGGAATACCCTTCGCCACCACATACGCCTTCACCGCCTCCGCCCGCGCCTGGCTCAGCGACAAATTGCTGGCCCGCGAGCCGGCGTTGTCGGTATGTCCGATGACCTGGACCTTCACGCCCTTCAGCTTGAGCATCGCCGCCGCCATCTGGTCCAGCACTTCCATGCCCGCCGGCGTCAGGGCGGCCTTGCCCGACTCGAACTCGATGATGCGGTTGGCCAGGGCCGCGTCCAGTACGCTCTGCTGCGATACGGCCACCCGCAGGCCGTTGTTGACGGTGTAGGTCGGATTCAGGCTGGCCGCGATGTCGCCGGCGATCTTCTGGCGCTGCTCCTCGCTCTCGACGTCGCCGCGCAGGCTGACGTTGTTGCCGTCCACCTTGAGCTGGCCGCCCTTGACCAGCTTCAGGTTCGGCCCCACCAGACGCTGCACGTACTCGTTCCAGTTGGCCGGCGTCGACACGGTGCCGATCGCCAGCTGGTCGACCACGCGCGAGGCGCCGTACAGGCTGCGCAGACGCTCCAGCAGGGCCGCCTTGCTGGCCTCGTCGGCCACCGTCCCGCTCACCACCACCGGCGCCTCGCTCTGGACCTGGGCCTGGACCACGCTGGCGGCCAGGGACAACAGCAGCAACATGCGATGCAGTTTCACGCCGCGCCTCCAATGAACGTCTTCATGAACAGTTCGCGCGCCAGGGACAGCGGCAGGTCGGGCTGGGCCAGGTGGCTGGCCAGCATCCGCACGTCGCTGTCGAACTGGAGCTGCTCGTCGATCCACCCGGTGTCCTCCAGCCTCACCTGCAGCTCCAGGGCGACCAGCGGGTCGATCAACGCGTGCAGGGTCTGGGCCAGCGCCCCGCAAAAGCCCACCACCAGCACCGGGGATTCGTTCTGCCGGGTCAGGAACAGGGCCAGGTCGAAGCCCGAGCGCCGCAGGAAAGGCGCGATCAGTTCCAGCCACAGGGCCGCCACCGCATGGCGCGCCGGCACGCCCGCCGGCAGCGGCAGCACCAGGCTCTTGTGCAGCTCGGCCGGCTGGCTGTGCATCACCGGCTGCAGCAGCAATCCCAGGGCTACCACCAGCCGCGCTGCGCCGCTGCGTCCGAGCATGGCGTCGAGCGAGCCGACCGTGCCCTCGCGCAGCAGTTGTCCCAGCGCGTCTTCGTCGCCCATCGCGACGGCGCTGTCGGCAATGGCCTGCAGCCAAGGCGCCGGATCGTCCGCGCCCAGGACCTTGGGACAGGTCTGCTCCAGGAACATCCACAGCGGACCGAAGGCCAGCGGACAGCGCGCCACGAAGGCCGCGGGGTCGGCCACCTCGAGGGTACGGCTAGCGAGAAAAGGAAAGCGCCGGCCCGACTGGTCATGACTCGGCACCAGGTGCCCGGCCACCGCATGGCGGCGTGCCGGCCCCACCAGGGCGAAGCTGACCGGGGCCATGGCGTCGTAGTTGATGCGCCAGCGCGCGTCCGAAGGGAGCAAGGTCATCACCTGCGCCAGCCACTGGTCCAGCATGCCGATCGCCGCCGGGTCGTGCGCCAGCTTGACGAAATCGGCGCGCGCCGGGATCTTGCCGAAATAGCCGATGCGGTCGGTCCGCATCACTGCGCTCCGTTCAGGCTGGCCACCGCCGGCGGCTGCGACTGGATCTCGCGCCCCACGATGGTGGGCGGCAGGCGGAGGCCGTGGAAGCCCTTACTGGAGGCCTGCGTCGCGCCGCCAGCGTCGGGACTGCTGACGATCCTGAGGTCGACCGCCACGGCCGTATTCCCCACCGTCCAGCGCAGCTCGAAGGAACCGTCATCTTTGCGCTTGCGCTGGGCCGCGCCCACCATGCGCTTCAGCCCGAACTGCCCGGGCTCGTTGAACAGCTCCACCGTGCGGCCGTCGAAGGTCACCGCCGTGATACGCGCGCCGGCCGCGCCCTGCGGTCCCGGATGGACCATGTTGGTCCATGCCGGCGGAGTGTTCTTGTAGCGCAGCTGCTGGCCGTCGACCTCGATCGTATATTCCAGCAGCCCCGGGCCGGGACGGGGCAGCAGCTGGAACACGGTCTGGTCGGCGGCCGCCGTCGCCACGCCGTTGCTCGACAAGGGCGCCACCCAGCCTGGGAAGGCGGCCACCGCCTGCGGCTCGAGCTTGATCCCGATGTCGGCCCAGGTGCGGGCCGCGAGTGCGTCACCGCGCCGCACCACCAGCGGCCCCATGGCGGTGGTCACGAACTTGGCCACCGCGCCTTCCGGGCCGAAGACCTGGCCGATCTCGCTCGCGCTGGCCTCCACCTTCGACGCCGCGTCGAAGGGATACTTGTTGGCCAGGGTGCGCTGGAAGGGTTCCACCACCTGCGCCTGCCAAGTCTTGTTGATCTCGGCCTCGGACGGCAGCACGATCATCGCGAAGGTCTGGACCAGGGGCCGCACCAGCAGCGGGCGCAGCGCGGCCTTCTGGCTGTCGCTCATCCCGGTCAGCATCTGCTCGTCGACATAGCGCAGCGCGTCGGCAAGTTCGGAACCATTTCCTTCCAGGGTCTGCTGCATGAACTGCTTGGCGCCGGGGCCGGGGTCGCCCTGGTTCTTGAGCCCGTTCAGGCGGGTGCGCAGGCGCGACAGCGCGTCCAGGTAGCCCGTCATCAGGGACGCTTCCTTCTCCCTTGCGCCGACCAGGCGGGCGACGGCCGCGAATTCGCGCCCGATCGGCCCCGCGCCCTGCTGTTGCGCTGCAATGAGCTGGGCCGGATCGACCGCGTCGGCCAGGGTGCGCGCGTCCGAAGGCGCGCGGCGCAGCACCACTTCCTTGAACCACTGCGCCAGCCCGCGCTCGGTCTTGCCCAGCTTGACCTGCGCCCCGCCCGGGTTGTCCCAGGCGGTCTCCTGGTAGATCGTCTGCAGCAGCTTGGCGATGGGCGAGGTTTGCGGGTCGCCCAGGCGGTTCATGGCCTGCACGCTGCCCTCAAAACCCTTCAGGTCGGCGATCGCCACGCCCTGCACGAACTTCATCCACTCCTTCGCATAGTCGGCCTTGTACATGTCGATCAGGGCCTTCTGGATCTGCTCGGGGCTGCCCTCCAGGGTCAAGTCGTCCTTGGCGGCGGTCTTGAGCACCCAGTCGACCGTGTTCAGCTCGCGGTTCGAGGCGTCGCGGATCGCACCCAGCACGAACTTGTCCCAGGCCGCAAGGGTGAAGGCGCCGCTCACCGCGTGGCTGCCGGCCACAAGGCCCTGGTCCTGCTCGCCCACGATGCGCGCCACGGTCACCGCCGGGAAGCGGGTCGCGGCGCGGGTCTTGATGTCGGCATACACCCGCTCGCGCGCCGGCGTGCCGCGCACCACGCGGCGCAGGTGTTCGCGGGTGCTGTCCAGGAGGCTCAGCTTGAGCGCCATCTGGGGCCAGGCCGGATCCTGGATCTGCGCCAGGTGGAAGGTCAGCAGCCGCTCGGCGCTGCGGATCATCTGCTCGCGCGGCATGGCGCCGCGGTTCGCCTCTAGCCAGTTGCGCCAGTAGCGCGTCAGCTGGTCGTTCAGGTGGCCCGGCTCGGCGTGGCGCTTGTCGCCCAACATCAGGTAGGTCTTGAGGGCGTTGTAGGCGTCGCCGACATTGGTGGGCGAAACGTCCTGGTAGGGCTGGCCCGGCTTCGCGGCCGGCGCCGAGGCCAGGTCCGTTCCCTGGCTTCCCGGCTCGAGCCGGACGGCGTTGCTGTTGACCTCCTGGAGCATGGCTTCCAGGGCCGCCGTCACCGGCTCGACCATCACCGCGCGCACCCCCGCGAAGTATTCGTCGCGCAGCTTTCGCTCCAGGGCCGTGCCCTGGTACAGGCCGAAGGCCAGCGCCCAGGGCTGGTCCTGGCCATAACGGTCCAGCTGCTCGATGCGGTCCTGCAGGATGTCGAGCGCTTCCAGGCGCGCCTGCAGGTCGATCCGCCCGGCCTGCAGCTTCTTCACCTTGTCGAGGTCGGACTGCACATTGGCCACCAGCTGCCGGTTGCCCATGGTGGACCAGGACCAGCCGCCCATCGCCGCGCCCAGAAGCACGGTGGCGCCGAAGAAGGCGGCGATCTTCCAGCGGTTGGCCGCCGGGTTGGTGTAGCGCTTGACCAGGTCCTTGTCGGCGAAGATCACCTTGCGGAACAGCTCGAACAGGAAGTAGCCGGATTGCTCCTCGGGGCGCTGCGCGCCGGACTGCTGCTCGCGCAGGGCCAGGTCGAAGCGGCTGGCCACGCGCCGGCTGGACAGGTCCTGCACGCTGCCTTCCTGCAGCGCGCTGGTGAAGTAGAAGCCGCGGAACACCGGCTTGAACTGGTAGGTGTTTTCCTCGAACAGGGTGGCCAGGAAGGCGCGCAGCGGCGTCTTGATGGCGGCGAATTCCAGCGGGAAGGTGAACACGCCCGGACGCATCCCGGATCCGCGGACGGCGCCGGCGCCGCTACCCATGCTGGCCAGGCTCATTTCCTTGAGACCGTCGTGGAGCTCGTCGAAATGCTCGTCGAAGAAACCCAGCACGTCCTGCGGCGCGCTGCGCCGGTTGTAGCGCAGGGTCGCGCCCCAGATGCGGTCGCGCTCCGCCGATTCCAGGCCATGAAAGAAATCAAGGAAGCCGGCAACCAGGTCGGCCTTGGTGAAGACCACGTAGACCGGCGCATGCACGCCCAGGCGCTCGGTCAGCTCCTGCACCCGGGTGCGCAGGTTCTTGGCCAGTTCGTGGGAGGCCTGGGCCGGCCCGGCCACCAGCTCGGCCACGCTCACGGCGATCAGGATGCCGTTGATCGGCGCCCGGCTGCGGTGTTTTTTCAACAGGTCGAGGAAGCTGAACCACTCGGCGCGATCGTCTTCCTGCACCGAATAGCGGCCCGCCGTGTCGAGCAGGATGCCGTCGGTGGTGAAGAACCAGTCGCAGTTGCGGGTGCCGCCCACGCCCTGCAGGGCCTTGTTGCCGGGGATCGGGAAAGTCAGGCCGGAATGGACGATGGCGCTGCTCTTGCCGGCCGCCGGGTTCCCGATGATCATGTACCAGGGCAGCTCGTAGAGCGCCGCGGCGCCGCGGTTCAGGCCCAGCTTCGAGGTCTTGATGGTGGCGATGGCCTCGGCGAGGTTCTTGCGCAGCACCGCGACCTCGTCCTTGCCGGCGTCGCCGGTGCTGCCGGGGCCGCCCTCGCCGCTGGCGATGGCTTCGCCGAGCCGGCGCGCTTCGCGTCCGCGCAGGTAGCGCCGCACGCCCCACCAGCTGCCCCAGCAGGCCAGCAGGACCAGGCCGGCGATCGCGGCCCAGATCATCCCGGCGCCGATCGCTTCGGCGCCGGCCACGAGGATTGCCGCAAGCGCGGCCACACCGGTCGCGACAAGCACACGCCTGTCGGTCAGGAACTGCCAGAGTCGTGCCATGACGGGATAGGGTTGAGGGTTGCGGAATAAATCCTACAGGAAATGCTCGCACGCTTGCGCTGGCGCCTGCTTGAGACTGCGCAACAGACGCAAAAGACCATGCCGGATGGCTGGGAAGCCCCTTCAGCGCCGCATCACGCCGCGCATGCGCAATTCGATATGGCCGAAGTCCATCATGGTCCAGCGTCCGCCCCAGGTCAGGCCGAGCGACTCGGCTACTTGGCCGTACAGCTGGTAGCCGCGCATCGCCCACGGGTCCTTTTCGGAGATCACCAGCTTGCCTTCGCGCAGGAAGGCGCAGTCGGCGGCCAGGCCGTACTGGTGCCAGCTCTGGAAGGCGCGTGCATTGGTCACGTGGCCGCCAGCTGCGGCCAGCTGGTCCTGGCGCGCCGGGCTGCGGTAGCCTTCCAGCAGCGCCATCTCGTAGCCATGCTGTTCGCGCATGATCTTGAAGGCCAGCAGCAGGCGCTGGCTGAAGTCGGGATGCAGCAGGCCCCAGTTGCGGCTGGCGTCGGCCAGCATCGGCCGCACCAGTTCCACTTCGCGCGTGGCGAACACCATCGGCGGCAGCGCCACCGGCGGCACCAGGTGCTCGCCCTTGAGCAGGGCCGCAACCTGAGCGTCAGGCAAGGCCTCGGCGCTCTCGTAGACGGGCAGCATGCTCGGGCCGCTCAGGGCCAGCGCCAGCAGCGGCGGAATCAGGACCAGGGGCGTGCCGATCGCGAAGGCCACCTTGTGCCGCCGGACCAGGCCCAGGAGCCGCTCGCGCAGCTCCGGCCCCGTGCTAGCGTGCAGTGTCACGGCATAGCGTTCGCCCGCATAGCGCCAGGCATGGGTGCGCTGCTCGAGGCGCTGGCGCAAGCCTTGCACGCTGCGCGCCAGCATCGTGCGCCCGGTTGGAAAAAGCACAAGCCAGATCAGGACCGAAGCGAGGCAAACGTACAGAAGGGCGACAAAAATCAGCATCGGGACTCCCTAAATTGTTTCTAATCAGAACCAGGAAAGCCCATCTTAGGAGTCCTGCCGTGCGTCCTTCAGACGAACATCAAGCCACCTCCACGCGCCCCAACCTGATGTCGGCGTCCCGCCCCAGCCTTGGGCGTCCGGGCGAGGACAGCATCCTCGCCAAGCTCGAGCGCGACCCCGCGCGCCGCCAGGGCGCACGCGCGCCGCTGCGGCTGTTCGGCTACGGCGCGGGCGCCGCGCTCGCGATTGCGCTGACGGCGACCCTGGCCTGGCTGGCTGCCGACAACGGGCCGGCGCCGGCCATGCTGGCCCAGGCGGCGGAACCCGCCGAGTCTGCGCTTTCCTCCCCGGCGCCGGCCTTGGTCATGGTGGCCGACAGCGCTCCCCGGAGCGCCGGCGCGGCGCTGATCGACGCACCGCCTCCGCCGCCACCGCCG
>NZ_JAGPWC010000007.1 GCF_018119405.1 Massilia sp. ST3
GGGCGGGGGGGGGGGCGGGGGTGTTTCCCCCCGGGCGGGGCCCCCCGCCCCGGGGCGGGGGGGCGGGGGGGGGGGCGCCCCCCCAAACCCTACGACATATCGGTGTTAGCTGCTCAACGAATCGGCAGCTTGGTCGTATTCTTGACCTCTTCCATCACCGCATAGGTATGCGTCTCGCGCACGCCCTTCTGCAGCAGGGTCTTGCCCAGGAACTCGCGGTAAGCCGCCATGTCCTTGACCCGCGCCTTGACCAGGTAGTCGAAGCCGCCGGCCACCATATGGCATTCCAGCACTTCCGGAATCATCTGCACGCTCTGTTTGAATGCATCGAAGACCTCAGGAGTGGTACGATCCAGTACCACCTCGATGAAGACCAGCAGCGACACATCCAGCAGCTGGGGATTGAGCTGGGCCGTATAGCCCTGGATATAACCGGACTCGTGCAGCTTGCGCACCCGTTCCAGGCAGGCGGCGGGCGACAAATTCACCCGCGCGGCCAGCTCGACGTTGCTGATTCGCCCGTCATTCTGCAGTTCGGCCAGAATTTTCTTACTGATCTTGTCCAGCATCGGTCTCTCTCCGTTATAAATATTATTCGGTCAGATTGTCGCACCAAAAACTATCTATTGCTAGTCTGTCGTAAAAACAGAATTAATCCAGAAGAATTCCTTCTACAATCGAATCATTTCACCGTGTCATGACATGCGCCGGCCGCCCTCCTTGCGGTGCGGCGCTTTTGCTGCGCGGTGGTCCCGATGTCCTTTTTCGATTGAAGAGTCACCATGCAGATTGCCGCTTCCCCGGCCTCCACCTTTGTTCCGTTCGATGCGCTCCAGGCCGAAGTCAAGCGCGACCAGTCGCCGCTGCGCGCCGCCATCACCAGCGCCTACCGCCGCGATGAAACCGAAGCCGTGAACTGGCTGCTGGCCCAGGGCGCCAGCGCCAACGGCGACGCCTACATGCTGGCGCACCGCCTGGTCTCGAGCGTGCGCGAAAAGCGCACCCGCGCCTCGGGCGTGGACGCGCTGATGCACGAGTTCTCGCTGTCGTCCGAGGAAGGCGTGGCGCTGATGTGCCTGGCCGAAGCGCTGCTGCGCATCCCAGACAGCGAAACCGCCGACCGCCTGATCGCCGACAAGATCAGCAAGGGCGACTGGCGCAAGCACCTGGGCGAATCGCCCTCGCTGTTCGTCAACGCCGCGACCTGGGGCCTGCTCATCACCGGCAAGCTGGTGAACACGAATAGCGAAAAAGGCCTGGGCTCGGCCATTACCCGCCTCATCGCCAAGGGCGGCGAACCGCTGATCCGCAAGGGCGTGGACCTGGCGATGCGCATGCTGGGCAACCAGTTCGTCACCGGCCAGACCATCGACGAAGCGCTGAAGAACAGCCGGGACAACGAAACGCGCGGCTACCGCTACTCCTACGACATGCTGGGCGAGGCCGCACTGACGGAAAGCGATGCGAAGAACTACTACGCTTCCTACGAAACCGCGATCCACGCGATCGGCAAGGCCTCGAACGGCCGCGGCATCAAGGACGGCCCGGGCATCTCGATCAAGCTGTCGGCCCTGCACCCGCGCTACAGCCGTGCGCAGTACGCCCGCGTGATGGGCGAACTGCTGCCGCGCGTGCGCAGCCTGGTCCTGCTGGCCAAGCAGTACAACATCGGCATCAACATCGACGCCGAGGAAGCCGACCGCCTCGAGATCTCGCTCGACATGCTGGAAGCACTTGCCTTCGACCCTGACCTGGCCGGCTTCGAAGGCATCGGCCTGGTGGTCCAGGCCTACCAGAAGCGCTGCCCCTTCGTGATCGACTTCGTGGTCGACCTGGCCAAGCGCAGCGGCCGCAAGTTCATGGTGCGCCTGGTGAAGGGCGCCTATTGGGACGCCGAGATCAAGCGCGCCCAGGTGGACGGCATGCCGGGCTATCCGGTCTACACGCGCAAGGTGTACACCGACGTGTCCTACCTCACCTGCGCACGCAAGCTGCTTGGCGCCGCCGACCTGATCTACCCGCAGTTCGCCACCCACAACGCGCACTCGCTGTCGGTGATCTACACCTGGGCCAAGGCCGAAGGCGTCAGCAACTACGAATTCCAGTGCCTGCACGGCATGGGCGAGACCCTGTACGACCAGGTGGTCGGCAAGGACAAGCTGGACAAGGCCTGCCGCATCTATGCGCCGGTCGGCTCGCACGAAACCCTGCTCGCCTACCTGGTGCGCCGCCTGCTGGAAAACGGCGCCAACTCGTCCTTCGTGAACCAGATCGTGGACGAAAGCGTGCCGATCGACTCGCTGCTGGCCGATCCCTTCGAGCAGGCGCGCCTGCACGGCGCCCGTCCGCACCCGGCGATCGCCCTGCCGCTGGACCTGTTCGGCGCCGAGCGCAAGAATTCCGCCGGCTACGACCTGGTCAACGAAGACATCCTGCGCCAAGTGACCGAAGGCCTGGCCCTGCAGCGCCAGCACGCGGCCGCGCCGCTGGTCGCGGGCAGTATCGACGGCAGCGAAGGCAGTGAGACCGCCAAGGTGGTCAACCCGGCCCAATCGGCCGACATCGTCGGCACCGTGCGCGAAGCCTCGCGCGCCGAGGTAGAGACCGCGCTGGCCGCCGCCGCCGCCTTCGCCGGCGACTGGGCCGCCACCTCGGCCGCATCGCGCGCCGCGATCCTGGAACGCACCGCCGACCTGTTCGAGCAACACGGCGTCGAGCTGATGGCCCTGGCAGTGCGCGAAGCCGGCAAGTCGCTGCCGAACGCGATCGCCGAGCTGCGCGAAGCGGTCGACTTCCTGCGCTACTACGCGGTGCAGGCGCGCGCCTCGCAAGCTGCCGGCGCCCTCGGTCCCGTGACTTGCATCAGCCCGTGGAACTTCCCCCTGGCGATCTTCACCGGCCAGGTGGCCGCCGCCCTGGTGGCCGGCAACGTGGTGCTGGCCAAGCCGGCCGAACAGACCCCGCTGATCGCGCACCGCGCGGTCGAGCTGTTCCTCGAAGCGGGCGCCCCGCGCGCGGCCCTGCAGCTGCTGCCAGGCCGCGGCGAAGTGGTCGGCGCGGCGCTGACCGCGGATACCCGCATCCGCGGCGTGATCTTCACCGGCTCCACCGAAGTGGCGCAGCTGATCAACCGCACCCTGGCCGCGCGTGCCGAAAAAGAAGGCATCGACATTCCGCTGGTGGCCGAGACCGGCGGCCAGAACGCCCTGATCGTCGACTCCTCGGCGCTGCCGGAGCAGGTGGTGCAGGACGTCCTGAGCTCGGCCTTCGACAGCGCCGGCCAGCGCTGCTCGGCCCTGCGCGTGCTGTTCCTGCAGGACGACATCGCCGACAAGACCGTCAAGATGCTCAAGGGCGCGATGCAGGAACTGGTTGTCGGCAGCCCGGACCGCCTGGCGACCGACATCGGCCCGGTGATCGATGCCGAGGCCCAGCGCAACCTGCTGGCCCACATCGAGCGCATGAAGGCCACCGCGCGCAGCCACTTCGCGCTGGCGCTGCCGGCCGACGTGAACGCGGGCGGCACCTTCGTGCCGCCGACCGTGCTCGAAATCGCCTCGCTGGCGGAACTGAAGCAGGAAGTCTTCGGCCCGGTGCTGCACGTCGTGCGCTACCGCCGCGCCGAGCTGCCGCAGGTGATCGACGCGATCAACGCCACCGGCTACGGCCTGACCCTGGGCGTGCACTCGCGGATCGACGAGACCATCGACTTCATCGTCGAGCGTGCACACGTGGGCAACATCTACGTGAACCGGAATATCGTCGGCGCGGTCGTGGGCGTGCAGCCTTTCGGCGGCGAAGGCAAGTCCGGCACCGGCCCGAAAGCCGGCGGCCCGCTCTACCTGAAGCGGCTGCAGCGCGCCGCCGCGCCCTTGATGCAGCACCAGCGCGCTCCCGAAGCCGGCCTGGAAGCGCTGCTCGGCTGGCTGCGCGGCAGCGGCCACCAGGACATCGCGGCGCTGGCCGAAGGCTATGGCCGTTCCGCGCTGACCGGCGTGACCATCGACCTGCCGGGTCCGACGGGCGAGCGCAACCAGCTGTCCTTCACCCCGCGCGGCACGGTGCTGTGCGCCCCTGCTACCGCGGCCGGCCTGCTCAACCAGCTGGCCGCGGCGCTGGCCACGGGCAACCGCGCGCTGGTGCTGGCCGGTGCGCAGGAGATTCCCGCCAACCTGCCAGTGCTGGTGAAGGAGCGCGTGCGCTTCGTCGGCCAGGCGGAACTGGGCGCGGAAGAATTCCAGGTCGCGATGCTGGAGAGCGGGCTGGCCGGCTCGCTGCGCGCGCAGCTGGCCGCGCGTCCCGGCGCGATCGTGGGTATCGTGGATACCAGCGCCGGCGAGGCGATCGACCTGTGGCGCCTGGTGGCCGAGCGGGCCGTGTGCGTCAACACGACGGCGGCTGGCGGCAACGCAAGCCTGATGACGCTGGGGCTGTAAGAATCGACGATGTATCAACGCAATAAAGAAGCGAGGTAGCAAAAGAGGTATTACAACGAGAGCTGTAGGGTTGGCGGCTATGCCGCCGACGCGGTGACACGTGTCGCAGGATCGGCCCTGGTGGCAGATCCGCCGGTAACGATCATCGTGTCGGCGGGAGACCCGCCGACCCTACGAATAGCTCCTTACAATTGGAGGTAGACATGCTGGTTGGCGTTCCAAAGGAAATCAAGAACCACGAATACCGGGTAGGCCTCACGCCCCCGTCCGTGCGCGAACTCACCGCGCGCGGGCACCAGGTGCTCGTGCAGAAGAACGCGGGCGCGGAGATCGGCCTGCTCGACGAACAGTACGTGGCGGCCGGCGCCGCCATCGTCGAGACGGCGAAGGAAATCTTCGAGCGCGCGGAAATGATCGTGAAGGTCAAGGAGCCGCAGGCGGCCGAATGCGCCATGCTGCGCAAGGACCAGCTGCTCTACACCTACCTCCACCTGGCTCCCGATCCCGAACAGACCGCCGCGCTGGTCAAGTCGGGCGCCATCTGCATTGCCTACGAAACCATCACCGGTTCCGGCGGCGGCCTGCCGCTGCTCGCGCCGATGAGTGAAGTGGCGGGGCGCATGTCCATCCAGGCCGGCGCCAGCCACCTGGAAAAGTCGAAAGGCGGCATGGGCCTGCTGCTGGGCGGCGTGCCGGGCGTGGAAGCCGGCCACGTGGTCATCATCGGCGCCGGCGTGGTCGGCACCAATGCGCTGCAGATGGCGGTCGGCCTCGGCGCGCGCGTGACGGTGCTGGACAAGAACGTCGACCGCCTGCGCCAGCTCGACCTGGTCTACGGCAACCGCATCTCGACCCTGTACTCGAACGCCCACGCGCTGGAAGAAGCGGTGCTGTCGGCCGACCTGGTGATCGGCGGCGTGCTGGTGCCGGGAGCCGCGGCGCCGAAGCTGGTCACCCGCGACATGGTGGCGCACATGAAGAAGGGCGCGGTGATCGTGGACGTGGCGATCGACCAGGGCGGCTGCTTCGAGACCTCGCACGCCACCACCCATGCCGATCCGACCTTCGTGGTGGACGGCGTGATCCACTACTGCGTGGCGAACATGCCGGGCGCGGTGGCGCGCACCTCCACCTTCGCCCTGAACAACGCCACCATCGGCCACGCCGTGGCGCTGGCCAGCAAAGGCTGGCGCAAGGCGCTGGCGGACGACGTCCACCTGCGCCATGGCCTGAACGTCTGCCAAGGCAAGGTCACCTACGAGGCCGTGGCGCGCGACCTGGGCTACGACTACGTGCCGGCCGAATCGCTCCTGGGCTGAAGCGGCGCCTCTTTCAAATCCCGGCACAGGCGCCGGGTGATGTGGAAGGCATACTGCGCGGCGATCGATTTCACGAAACGCATGAAATCGGGCGCCGCGTTTTCATTGGCGTTGTCGGAAATCGCCCGGATCACGGCGCAGGGCACACCCAGCTCATGGCATACCTGGGCCACGGCTGCGCCTTCCATCTCCACCGCCACCAGCCCGGGCAGGGCGCCGTTCATCGCTTCCAGGCGCAGCCGGTCGTTCACGAACTGGTCGCCGCTGGCCACCAGGCCGCGGTGCACGCGCGGCCGCGCGAGCCCGAAGGCGCGCCGTTCTCCTTCGCCGACCGCGTCGAGGAAGTCCAGCTCGAGGAAATCCTGGGCCGCCCCCACCAGGCGCATCGACAGCGGCGCATCGGGCTGGAAGTGGGTTTGCCCGGTCAAGGGCACTTCGAAGCGGGGAAACAGGGGACTCGCATCCATGTCGTGCTGGACCAGCGATTCCGCCACCACGATGTCGCCCACCTGCACCGTCTTGTCCCCCGCGCCGGCCACGCCGGTGAAGAGGATGTGGGTAACTCCGAACTTCTCCACAAGCGTTGTCGCGGTCATGGCGGCCGCAACCTTTCCAATTCGCGATAAAACGCACACAGCGTCGATTTCCCACAGTTGTCCGGCAACGTAGTCGCGCATGCCATGGATGAGCCTGGAGGGCCCTCTCATGGCTTCTACGAGCCCTGCCTGTTCTTCGTGCAGTGCGCTGATGATCCCTAATCGCATGTTTTTTCGTCTTTATCGGTGGTCTGGAGCGGTTTGCGGAAGTACACCACGCGTTCGGTTTCGGCGAATCCCAGCGCCAGGTGCATGGCATGGCTGGCCGTATTGTCCAGCAGCGCGTCGGACGCCAGCTCGCTGCAACCCTGTTCGCGCGCCCATTGCTGGGCTTTTTCGACCAATAGACGGGCGATACCCTGCTTGCGGAAGCCTGGAGCGACGTACAAGCCTTCCAGGAAACCAACCGGCGAGCTGTCGGTGCCGTTCACGTAATCGCTCCTGAGCGCGATTTCGACCAGTCCCTGGGCTTCGCCGGTGTCGGAATAGGCAAGGAACTGTGCATAACGCGCAGGTTGTGCACAGCAGTCCCGCATTTCAGGCAGGTGTTCGCTGCTATCCGCAGGCCATAAGGCCATGCGCAGCGCGAGCCAGCCGGCTTGTTCCGGGCTTGTACAGCGCTTGATGGTGGTCATGTGGAGACTCGGCGTGGTGACTTAGCCTCGGAGATTAGCAGAAGCACATCGTCCTGGCGGCTGTTTGCGCGGCTTTTGCTTCTGTTGTTTACCTAAAGAATGTGTATACAAAGTTGGTAGTGATAGTAAACGGCCAAGTCTCTGTGGATAAGATCGGTTTACTCCACAGTATCAATCGTTTACGCGTCCGTTTACCTGCTGGACAAGACTTGCGCCTGGCTTGCACGAAACGTGGACAAAAAACGGCCATGTCTTCGAAGCGCTTGTTCTGCACATCTGATCCTGTGGATATGCAGCAGCTTTTCCACAGCGCTGATCACGCAGCCGCGTGTTATGGGCTGCAGACCTGGGGAAGCGCGATCGAGTTCGGACGACCAGCAGCAAAACGGATTGGCGGCTGTCTGCGCTTCAGCCAAAGACCGACAGCGCATGCTTCTTTTTTTGGCAGACGTTTTTTGTTCGAGATGCCGTTGCGGTTTTTGGACCAGGGACACGAAAGCGGAATGCTTTTGTTGTTGTATCTAAAAGTATGTATACAAAGTTGGTAGTGATAGTAAACGGCCCATCGTTTGTGGATAAACCCGGTTTTTTCCACAAGATCAACCGTTTACGGCCGCGTTAACCTGCGGGACAAGACTTGTCTTTGCGTTGTAGGAAACGTGGATAGAAATCGGGCGGTCTTGGTAAACCGCCGTTTTTGCACATTCGATCCTGTGGATATGCATGCTGTTTTCCACAGAGCGTGCAGGCTCGGGCGATTTTTACTTGCATCGAGGGAGTTGGCTGAGAGGTTCGCGAAACTGGCAAATGAAGATGCAGGGATGTGCAAAGTTGCAACAGCCGAGCATAAAAAAAAATTTTTCGGAAGCTACTCGGGTTTACAACCAGATCTGTATACCACGTTGGTAGTAGTGGTTAACGGCGGCCCCTTCCTGTGGACAAACCGGTTAACGCGCAAAGAATCAGCGGTTTACGCGCCGGATAAGCCGGTGCACTGCTGCACAAAGTTCTTGGTGGCAAATCTGGACAAGATTTTTGCCTGTGTAGAAAAGCCGAGTTTTACACAAACGATACCTGTGGATATCAAGCCTGTTATCCACAGATGAGCTCTAGACTTCCGGTGTCGATCTGGTAAGCTCCATCCATCGAACCACGGTCGGAGGCAAGTTTGGACTTCGCTGCGCTATCGTTGTCGCCCGTTTTTTGCATGCCGGAGCCCGGCGGCATGCGCATTCGGACGGCGTAGGCGCATGGAGTCGGCTGGCGACTACGACTACATCATCGTCGGGGCGGGTACCTCCGGCTGCGTGCTGGCCAACCGGCTCACGGCGAACAAGGAGCTCAAGGTTCTGCTCATCGAGGCCGGCGGCCGCGACGACTACCTGTGGATCCACATCCCGGTCGGCTACCTGCACTGCATCGGCAATCCGCGCACCGACTGGCTGTTCCGGACCGAGCCGGATGCCGGCCTGGGCGGCCGCTCGCTGATCTACCCGCGCGGCAAGGTGCTGGGCGGCAGCTCGTCGATCAACGGCATGATCTACATGCGCGGCCAGAAGACCGACTACGACCGCTGGGCCGAGGTGACGGACGATCCATCCTGGCGCTGGGAGCAGGTGCTGCCGCTGTTCAAGCGCAGCGAAGACCACCATGGCGGCGCCAGCGAGGTCCACGGCGCCGGCGGCGAATGGCGGGTCGAGCGCCAGCGTCTGTCGTGGAAGATCCTGGACGCCTTCCGCGATGCTGCCGAACAAGAGGGGATTCCCAAGATCGGCGACCTGAACGCGGGCGGCGGCGAAGGTTCCGCCTATTTCGAGGTCAACCAGCGCCGCGGCATCCGCCTCAATACGGCGCGTGCCTTCCTCACGCCGGCGGCCCAGCGCGAGAACCTGACCGTGATGACCGGCTGCCACGTCGAGCGCCTGCTGTTCGGGGACACGGAGCAGGACAAGCTTTGCAGTGGCGTGCAGTTCACCGGCGGCGGCCGCGCCTTCACCGCTTCGGCCCGGCGCGAAGTGCTGCTGGCGGCGGGCGCGATCGGCTCGCCCCAGATCCTGCAGCTGTCGGGCATCGGGCCGGCGGCGCTCTTGCACGAACACGGTGTCGCGCCCCTGGTCGATGCGCCGGGCGTGGGCGAGAACCTGCAGGACCACCTGCAGTTGCGCATGATCTTCAAGATCAAGGGCGCGCCGACATTGAATACGCGGGCCGGCAACTGGTTCGGCAAAGCATGGATCGGCCTCGAATACGCCTTGATGCGCAGCGGTCCGATGTCGATGGCGCCGTCGCAGCTGGGCGCATTCGCCTGCTCGCGGCCCGGAATGCAGGCGCCGGACCTGCAATTCCACGTCCAGCCGCTGTCGCTGGACAAGTTCGGCGACCCGCTGCACCGTTTTCCCGCCTTCACGGCGAGCGTGTGCAACCTGAAGCCGACCTCGCGCGGGCATGTGCGCATCGCATCCGGCGACAGCTACGCGGCGCCGAAGATCACGCCGAACTACCTCAGTACCGAGGCCGACCGCCAGACCGCCGCGGCCGCCCTCAAGCTGACGCGCCGCATCGTGGCCGCGCCCGGCCTGGCGCGCTACCAGCCGCAGGAATACCTGCCCGGTCCGGCCTACCAGACCGAAGAAGAGCTGGCCCGGGCCGCCGGCATGATCGGCACCACGATCTTCCACCCGGTCGGCACCTGCCGCATGGGCAGCGCCGGCGATCCGCTGGCCGTGGTCGACAGCCGGCTCCGGGTACGCGGTGTGCGCGGGCTGCGCGTGGTGGACGCCTCGATCATGCCCTTCATCACCTCGGGCAACACGAATTCGCCCACCATCATGATCGCCGAAAAGGCGGCCGCCGACATACTGGGCAATCTTGCGCAGGAGACGTGAATAAGTCTGTGCATAAATGCGTGCATAGCCCGGGGATTGCCTGTGCAAAACTGCACACCCGGCTTGCGTGCCCTTGGGGCATGAAACATGCACACGCTAGCGCTGGCGTATTGTGAGCGCCTGGCCTTGTGGGTATTATTTGTTGAGCAATGTTGCCTTCACAGTAGTACCTGGGAGAGCCAATGGCGGACGTCATCCTGGAGACAAGGGATCTGACCAAGGAATTCAAGGGATTCACGGCAGTTAGCAACGTCAACCTCAAGGTCCAGCGCGGCCATATCCACGCGCTGATCGGCCCCAATGGCGCCGGCAAGACCACCTGTTTCAATCTTCTCACCAAATTCCTGGTGCCGAGTTCCGGCCATATCCTGTTCAACGGCAAGGACATCACGGGCGCCCGTCCCGCCCAGATCGCCCGCATGGGCGTGATCCGCTCCTTCCAGATCTCGGCCGTCTTTCCCCACCTGAGCGTGCTCGAGAACGTGCGTATCGGCCTGCAGCGCCGGCTCGGCACCAGCTTCCACTTCTGGCGCAGCGAACGCTCGCTGGAGAGCCTGAACGGGCGCGCCATGGAACTGCTGGCCGAGGTCGGCCTGGAGGGCTACGCGGACGTGCTGACGGCCGACCTGCCTTACGGCCGCAAGCGGGCGCTCGAGATCGCCACGACCCTGGCCATGGAACCGGAACTGATGCTGCTGGACGAGCCGACCCAGGGCATGGGCCATGAAGATGTCCACAGGGTCACCGAACTGATCAAGAAGGTCTCGGCAGGGCGCACCATCCTGATGGTCGAGCACAACATGAACGTCGTGTCGGGCATCTGCGACCGCATCTCGGTGCTCCAGCGCGGGGCGCTGCTGGCAGAGGGCAGCTACGCCGAGGTGGCGCGCAATCCGCAGGTCATGGAGGCCTACATGGGCACCACCGACGCCGAGCTGCAGGGAGCGCACGGATGAGCCCCGCACTCGAGATCCGCGACCTGCACGCCTGGTACGGCGAATCGCACATCCTGCACGGCATCAGCCTGAGCGTGAACCCGGGCGAAGTTGTCACCCTGCTGGGCCGCAACGGCGCCGGCCGCACCACCACCTTGCGCGCCATCATGGGCCTGACGGGACGGCGCAGCGGCGCGATCCGGGTTAATGGGGTGGAGGCGATCGGCCTGCCGACCCACCGCATCGCCCACCTCGGGATCGGCTATTGCCCGGAAGAGCGGGGCATCTTCTCGTCCCTGTCGACCGAGGAAAACCTGATGCTGCCGCCGCGCCTGAGCGGCAGCGCGGGAGGCATGAGCGTGGACGAGATCTACGCCATGTTCCCCAACCTCTACGAGCGCCGCCACAGCCAGGGCACCCGCCTGTCCGGCGGCGAGCAGCAGATGCTGGCGGTGGCGCGCATCCTGCGCACCGGCGCGCGCCTGCTGCTGCTGGACGAGATCTCGGAAGGGCTGGCGCCGGTGATCGTGCAGGCCCTGGCGCGCATGATCACGACCCTCAAGTCCAAGGGCTACACCATCGTCATGGTGGAACAGAATTTCCGCTTCGCGGCCAAGCTGGCGGACCGTTTTTACGTGGTGGAGCATGGCCAGGTCGTCGAGACGATCGCCTCGGCCGAACTCGAAGCCAGGATGCCGGTGCTGACCGAGCTCCTGGGTGTGTGATTTCTCAGAACAGAACGGAGACAAGTATGAAACTGCGTGCCATCCCCCTGGCCCTCACCCTCGCCGCCAGTGCCGGCGTTTCCCTGCCCGCCCAGGCCCAGATCTCGGGCGACGTGATCAAGATCGGCTTCATCACCGACCTGTCCGGCGTGTATTCGGACGTCGACGGCAAGGGCGGCATCGAAGCGATCCAGATGGCGATCGCCGACGCCGGCGGGGCCATCAACGGCAAGAAGATCCACTTGATCACCGCCGACCACCAGAACAAGCCCGACATCGCGGCCTCCAAGGCGCGCGAATGGTTCGACCAGCAGGGCGTCGATCTCCTGATCGGCGGCACCAACTCGGGCGCCAGCCTGGCCATGGCCAAGGTCGCGGCGGAAAAGAAAAAGGTCTTCATCGCGATCGGCTCGGGCACGGCCCAGCTGACCAACGAGCAGTGCACGCCCTATACCGTGCACTACGCCTACGACACCGTGGCGCTGGCGCGCGGCACCGGCGCCACCATGCTCAAGCAGGGCGGCAAGTCCTGGTACTTCATGACCGCCGACTATGCCTTCGGCCAGTCGCTCGAGAAGGACACCGCCGACGTGGTCAAGGCCAACGGCGGCACCGTGGTGGGCAGCGTCAAGCACCCGCTGTCGGCTTCGGACTTCTCGTCCTTCCTGCTGCAGGCGCAGTCGTCCAAGGCGCAGGTGCTGGGCCTGGCCAACGCAGGCGGCGACATGATCAACGCGGTCAAGGCGGCCAACGAGTTCGGCCTGTCGAAGAAGATGAAGCTGGCCGGCCTGCTGGTGTTCATCAACGATATCCACACCCTGGGCCTGAACACCACCCAGGGCATGTACCTGACCGACGGCTGGTACTGGGACATGAATGCCGACACCCGCGCCTGGTCGAAGCGCTACTTCGCCAAGATGAAGAAGCAGCCCTCGATGCTGCAGGCGGGCGACTATTCGGCCGCGACCCAGTTCCTGAACGCGGTCAAGGCCACCGGCACCGACGACGCCGACAAGGTGATCGCCCACATGAAGAAGACCCCGGTCAACGACATGTTCGCCAAGAACGGCAGCATCCGCCCGGACGGCCGCATGGTCCACGACATGTACCTGATGCAGGTCAAGAAACCGGCGGAATCGAAGTACCCCTGGGACTACTACAAGGTCGTCGCCACCATCCCGGGCGACCAGGCCTACACCAAGAAGGCCGAAACCAAGTGCTCTTTGTGGAAGTAAGCGTTTCGCTAACGCTCATTGCAGCGTTAGCGTAAAAACGTCACCCCCGCGCAGGCGGGGGCCCAAGTTTCCCAGCACACCCGCAGCGCTCATAGAAGCAACTCCATGGAAATCTTCGGCATCCCCCTCCAAGCCCTGATGAGCCAGCTCCTGCTGGGCCTGGTCAACGGCTCCTTCTACGCCATGCTCTCGCTGGGCCTGGCCGTCATCTTCGGCCTGCTCAACGTCATCAACTTCTCGCACGGCGCCCTGTACATGGTGGGCGCCTTCGCCGCCTACATCGGCGTGTCCAGCTTCGGCCTGAACTACTGGATGATGCTCCTGCTGGCCCCGCTGCTGGTGGGCGCCTTCGGCATCCTGGTCGAGCGCAGCATGCTGCGCTGGCTGTACAAGCTCGACCACCTCTACGGCCTGCTGCTGACCTTCGGCATCACCCTGCTGCTGGAAGGCGTGTTCCGCTCCTTCTTCGGCGTCTCCGGCCAGACCCTGGACGTGCCGGAACAGCTGGCCGGCGCTACCGACCTCGGCTTCATGATCCTGCCCAACTACCGCGCCTGGGTGGTCGTCGCCTCGGTGGTGGTCTGCCTGGGCACCTGGTTCGTGATCGAAAAGACCCGCCTGGGCGCCTACCTGCGCGCCGGCACCGAGAACCCCAAGCTGGTCGAGGCCTTCGGCGTCAACGTGCCGCTGATGGTCACCCTAACCTATGGCTTCGGGGTGGCGCTGGCGGGCCTGGCGGGCGTGCTGGCGGCGCCTGTGATCAACGTGACGCCGCTGATGGGCTCGAACCTGATCATCGTCGTGTTCGCCGTGGTCGTGATCGGCGGCATGGGCTCGATCCTCGGCTCCATCCTCACCGGCCTGGGGCTGGGCGTGATCGAGGGGCTGACCCGGGTGTTCTATCCGGAAGGCTCGGAAGTGGTGGTGTTCGTCGTGATGGTCATCGTGCTGCTGCTGCGCCCGGCCGGGCTGTTCGGCAAGGAAAAATGAGATGAACAAGAAAATCGTCTACCTGGTCTTCCTCGCGGCGGCGCTGGCGGCGCCTTACTTCGCCTATCCCGTGTTCCTGATGAAGCTGCTGTGCTTCGCCCTGTTCGCCTGCGCCTTCAACCTGCTGATCGGCTTCACCGGCCTGCTGTCTTTCGGCCATGCCGCTTTTTTCGGCAGCGCAGGCTACGTGACCGGGCACATGCTGACCGTGGTCGGCCTGCCGACCGAACTCGGCATCGTGCTCGGCGTGCTGGCCAGCAGCCTGCTCGGCCTGGTGATCGGGGCGCTGGCGATCCGCCGGCAGGGCATCTACTTCTCGATGATCACCCTGGCGCTGGCCCAGATGGTGTATTTTGCGGCCCTGCGCTCGCCCTTCACCCATGGCGAGGACGGCCTGCAGGGCGTGCCGCGCGGGCGCCTGTTCGGGGCGCTGGACCTGTCGAATGACCTGGTCATGTACTACGTGGTGCTGGCGCTGTTCGCGGCCGGCTTCGCGCTGATCCTGCGCACCGTGCACTCGCCCTTCGGCCAGGTGCTCAAGGCGATCAAGGAGAACGAGGCGCGCGCCGTTTCCCTGGGCTACGAGGTCGACCGCTACAAGCTGCTGGCCTTCGTCCTGTCCGCGGCCCTGGCAGGGCTCGCAGGCGCCACCAAGACGGTCGTATTGGGCTTCGAGACGCTTACCGACGTGCACTGGACCATGTCGGGCCTGGTGGTCCTGATGACGCTCGTAGGGGGCATGGGAACGCTTGCCGGGCCGGTGCTCGGCGCCTTCCTCATCATCGCCCTGGAAAACAAGCTGGGCGACCTCGGCGCCTGGCTGTCGGAGTCGCTCGGGATCGCCTGGTTCGGCGCGCTGGGCGAGTCGGTCGGGATGGTCACCGGCCTGATCTTTATTGTCTGTGTCCTCTCGTTCCGCCGTGGTATTGTGGGAGAAATTGCTGCTCTGCTCGCCAAGAAGCCCAAAGCGAACGCCTGAGCAGCCTGGTCTCCACGCGCTGCTTCGGGAAAAGCATGGGTTTCGAATCGCATCACGCCACGGTCAACGGTCTGGACATGCATTACGTGAGCATGGGGGAAGGACCGCCCGTGCTGCTGCTCCACGGTTTCCCTGATACCCACATCATCTGGCGCAAGCAGATCCCGGCCCTGGCCGCGGCCGGCTTCCGGGTCATCGCGCCCGACCTGCGCGGCTACGGCAAGACCGAAGCGCCGTCCAGTACCGGCGCCTACGCCATCGAATTCCTGCGCGCCGACGTGCTCGGCCTGATGGACGTGCTCGGGATCGAGAAGGCCACGCTCGTGGGCCACGACTGGGGCGGTCTGGTCGGCTGGCAGGTCTGCATGGATGCGCCGCACCGCGTCGAGCGTTTCGTCGCCCTGTCGACCGGCCATCCGGCGGCGATCGCCAACGCGGGCGTGGAGCAGCAGATGCGCTTCTGGTACATCCAGGGCTTCCTGATGCCGGTCGTCGCCGAGCAGGCGATCAAGGCCAACGACTGGTTCTTCCTGCGCCAGCTGACGCGCAACAAGGAACAGCAGCAGCTATGGCTGGCGGCGCTCGAGCCGGAAGGGCGCCTGACTGCGGCGCTCAACTACTACCGCGCCAACCTCAAGCTGGGCTCGGCGCGCCGCTGGAGCCCGGTCGAAGTGCCGGTGATGGGCGTCTGGAGCGACCGCGACCCGGCGCTCGGCGAAAAGCAGATGCTCGATTCCGCCGAATACTGCCGCGCCGGATTCCGCTATGAGCGCCTGGACAACGTGGGGCACTGGATGCAGCTGTCCGCCACGGACAAGGTCAATGCGCTCCTGATCGAGTTCCTGTCCGGCGCGCGCTCATAGCGCGGCCGCATAGATCGCCCGCGCATGCTCGCGCGTCATTTCGCGCGGGTTGTTTCCCAATAGCCTGGTTTGCAGCATCGCATCGTCCGCCAGCCGGTCGAGGTCGGATTCGGCGATGCCAACCTGGCGCAGGCTGGTCTCGATCCCCGTCCTCTCCGCTGTTTGTTGCGCCGCAACAATGAGGGCGTGCGCCCGCGCTTCATGACTGCCGCTTGCATGGGGAACGGCGATGTCCGCCAGTTCCGCGTAGCTCGATTCAGCTTGGGGCAGGTTGAATGCGAGGACGTGAGGAAGGACGAGCGAGTTCGACAGCCCGTGCGGCACGTGGAAGATGCCGCCAATCGGATAGGCCAGCGCGTGGACTGCCGCCACCGGCGCATTCGAAAACGCCTGTCCGGCCAGGCACGCGCCCAGCAGCATGGCCTGCCGCGCCTGCAAGTCGTGGCCGCGTTCGCAGGCGGGCAGCAGATTGCGTGACAGCAACCCCAAGGCCTCCCGGGCCAGTGCGTCGGACAGCGGGTTCTTCTTGTGCCGGCTGGTATAGGCCTCGATCGCATGCACCATGGCGTCGATGCCCGTGGCGGCCGTGACTTTCGGCGGCAGGCCGAGGGTCAGGCTGGCGTCGAGCACGGCGAGGTCGGCGTAGAGCTGGGGCGCCACGATACCGGTCTTGGTGGTGGCGCCGGTGGTGACGATGGCGATGTTGGTCACTTCCGAACCGGTGCCGGCCGTGGTTGGAACCTGGACCAGGGACAGTCTGTTTCCGCTGACCTTGCCGATGCCGTAGATATCCGCAAGGGCCTGGCTGCTCTCCGCAAGCACCGCGACCAGCTTGGCGACATCCATCGAACTGCCGCCGCCGAAGCCGATTACCAGGTCGGCCCCGTGCCGGCGTGCGGCCTCCACGGCCTGCAGCACGACGGCTTCTGGTGGGTCGGCGACGACCTCGGCGAACACGGCGGGCAGCATGCCCTGGCGCTGCAGGTCCGCGCGGGCGGGCTCCATCAGGCCTGTGCGCAGGAAGCCGGCGTCGGTGACGAGGAGAGGGCGCCTCGATCGTGGAAAGCGTTCGGCGATCAGGGTTCCCAGCCTGGCGCTGGCGCCCGGTTCGGACAGGATGCTGGCGACGGTGCTGAAGGCGAAAGCGGTCATGCTGGTCTCCGTGGTGTTGTGCCTAGAGCTTACCTCATCCTCGCCGCGGGTTGGACTTGCACTGGGGAAGTGCGCTTGGCTTAAAATGCTGGCTCAGCACCAATCCGAAAGTTCCCCATGATTGACTTCGTATGGCTCGGCGCCGCCGCGTTCGCCGCCGGGCTGGTCGACGCCGTGGTCGGCGGCGGTGGCCTGATCCAGATTCCCGCCATCTTTTCCATCCTGCCGAAGGAAGCGCCGGCCACCCTGATCGGCACCAACAAACTGGCCAGCATCTTCGGTACCAGCACAGCGGCGGTGAACTACGCACGCCGCGTGCGGGTCGCATGGAGCACCGCGGCGCCCGCCGCCCTTGCCGCCTTCGTGCTGTCCTTTGCCGGCGCCTGGACCGTCACGCACGTACCGGCCGACTTTGTACGTACACTGCTGCCGATCGTCCTGGTGGCGGTCGCCGTCTACACCTTCAGGAAGAAGGATCTCGGTTCCGTCCACGCGCCGGTCCACAGTGGCATGGCCGAACGCTATTGGGCGATCGGCATCGGCGCTGCCATCGGTTTTTATGATGGTTTCTTTGGCCCCGGCACCGGCAGCTTCCTGATCTTCCTGTTCGTCCGTTTCTTTGGCTTCGACTTCCTCAGCGCGTCGGCCGCGGCGAAGATCGTCAATGTGGCCTGCAATCTCTCGGCCCTGTTGTGGTTCGGGTATAGCGGCCATTTGCTGTGGCAGATCGGCCTGATGATGGCGGGCTGCCAGATCGTCGGCTCCCTGATCGGCACCAAGCTGGCGCTGAAGCACGGCAGTGGTTTTGTCCGCAAGCTCTTCCTGTGCGTGGTGACAGGACTGATCCTGAAGACGGCCTACGACGCATTTATCAAGATCGGCTGGTAAGGCTGTTCCACGTGAAACAATGAGGCCGGGTTTGTCCCGGCTTTTTTATTGATTGTTTCACGTGGAACCAACTGACAATATTGTCGAGTAGTGTTTCACGTGGAACAAAATTCGTCGTTTTCCGGACCGGTTGAGAGTCCCACAAGAAAAAAGAATCTATAATCGCGCATTAGTCTCCTCGCTTTACTCCCATCATGCTATTTCCTACTGAATTCGACGTCATCGTCGTCGGCGGCGGCCATGCCGGAACCGAAGCCGCACTCGCGTCAGCGCGCACGGGTCAAAAGACCCTGCTGCTCACGCACAACATCGAAACCCTCGGGGCGATGTCTTGCAACCCATCCATCGGCGGCATCGGCAAGGGCCACCTGGTCAAGGAAGTCGACGCCCTTGGCGGCGCCATGGCCATCGCGACCGATGAAGCCGGTATCCAGTTCCGCATCCTGAACTCGTCCAAGGGACCGGCCGTGCGCGCCACCCGCGCCCAGGCTGACCGCGTGCTGTACAAGGCGGCGATCCGTTCGCGCCTGGAAAACCAGCCCAACCTGTGGCTGTTCCAGCAAGCGGTAGACGACCTGGTGGTGGAGGGCGACCGCGTGGTCGGCGCCGTCACCCAGATCGGCCTGCAGTTCCGCGCTCGTGCCGTGGTCTTGACCGCTGGCACCTTCCTCGATGGCAAGATCCACGTCGGTCTGCAGAACTATTCCGGCGGCCGCGCCGGCGACCCGCCCGCGTCTTCGCTGTCCGCGCGCCTGAAGGAACTCAAGCTGCCCCAGGGCCGCCTGAAGACCGGCACGCCGCCGCGCATCGACGGCCGCAGCATCGATTTCTCGGCCCTGTCCGAGCAGCCGGGCGACCTCGACCCGGTGCCGGTGTTCTCATACATGGGCAATGCCGCCATGCACCCGCGCCAGGTGCCGTGCTGGGTCACGCACACTAATGAAAAGACGCACGACATCATCCGCTCCGGCCTGGACCGCAGCCCGATGTACACCGGCGTGATCGAAGGCGTGGGCCCGCGCTATTGCCCCTCGATCGAAGACAAGATCCACCGCTTCGCATCGAAAGAATCGCACCAGATCTTCCTGGAGCCTGAAGGCTTGACCACCAACGAGTTCTACCCGAACGGGATCTCGACCAGCCTGCCGTTCGACGTGCAGCTGGACCTGGTGCGCTCCATGCGCGGCCTGGAAAACGCCTTCATCCTGCGTCCCGGCTACGCCATCGAATACGATTACTTCGATCCGCGCGGCCTCAAGGCCTCGCTCGAAACCAAGGCGATCAAGGGCCTGTTCTTCGCGGGCCAGATCAACGGCACCACCGGCTACGAGGAAGCCGCGGCCCAGGGCCTGCTGGCCGGCCTCAACGCCGCCCTGCAAACCCAGGGCAAGGATGCCTGGACCCCGGGCCGCTCGGAAGCCTATCTGGGCGTGCTGGTCGACGACCTCACCACCCAGGGCGTGGCCGAGCCTTATCGCATGTTCACCAGCCGCGCGGAATACCGCCTCTCGCTGCGCGAAGACAACGCCGACATGCGCCTGACCGAAATCGGCCGCCAGCTGGGCGTGGTCGGCGACGCGCAATGGGCGGCTTTCGAGACCAAGCGCGAAT
Organism: Massilia sp. ST3; assembly: GCF_018119405.1. GTDB lineage: Bacteria > Pseudomonadota > Gammaproteobacteria > Burkholderiales > Burkholderiaceae_D > Telluria. The sequence continues at coordinate 19,250 of NZ_JAGPWC010000007.1, forward strand.
CCGTGGCCCGCGAGCTGGAACGCCTGCGTTCCACCTGGGTCAACCCGCGCATCCTGGCCGCCGCCGAATCCGAGCGCGTAGTGGGGCAGGCGATCGAGCGCGAGTACAACCTCGCCGACCTGCTGCGCCGTCCCGGCGTCGAGTACGACACCCTGATGTCCATGACCGGCAGCGAGGGGCAGGCATTGGCCGGCCCAGGCGTGGACGATCCGGCCGTGAAGGAACAGGTGGAAATCCAGATCAAGTACGCCGGCTACATCGACCGCCAGGCGCGCGAAGTCGAGCGTCACGAGCACTACGAAAACCTCAAGCTGCCCGAGAACCTGAACTACCTGGAGATCGCAGCCCTGTCGATCGAGGTACGCCAGAAGCTGGACAAGCAGCGGCCCGAAACCCTGGGCCAGGCTTCGCGCATCTCGGGCGTGACCCCGGCGGCGATTTCTCTGCTGCTGGTGCACCTGAAAAAGCGCGGCGCCAAGGGCTTTACCAACGCACCGGCGGAGCAGGCGCAATGAGGGGATTCGACCGCAGCGCACTGGAAAAAGTCCTTGTCGAGGGTATCGGCGAGATGAAGCTGGATATTCCGGCGGAACAGCAGACGCAGCTGATGGACTATGTCCAGCTGATGGCCAAGTGGAATTCGGTCTACAACCTGACTTCGCTGCGCGACCCGATGCAGATGGTGACCCACCACCTGCTCGATTCGCTGGCCGCGGTGCCCGCCTTCGCGGGCGCGCGCAATGTGCTGGACGTGGGGGCAGGGGGCGGTTTGCCGGGCATCGTGCTGGCGATCACCCGCCCGGACATGAAGGTGTCGATGATCGACACCGTGCACAAGAAAACCGCCTTCCTCACCCAGGTGAAGGCGGAGCTGGGCCTGGCCAAGGTCACCGTGTACACGAAGAAGGTGCAGGAACTGGAGGTAAGCGACAAATTCGACGTCATCACCTCGCGCGCTTTCGCCGACCTGTCGGATTTCGTGGAGTGGTCGGGACACCTGTTGGCGGAGGGCGGCAAATTCATCGCCTTGAAAGGGGTGGCCCCGAGCGAGGAGCGGGAGCGGCTGCCGGCACAGTGGAAAGTGACGAATTTGCAGCCCCTGCAGGTGCCGAGGCTGGGAGCGGAACGCCACCTCGTGTTCATCGAGAGAAGCGTTTAAACAGTATACCGAGTATAAAGAGTATAAATAGTTTATACCGTTTATTCCTTATAAATCGTTGCAATGGTTTGTATGATATGAACGGTATAGCGTCTTGTTGTCGCGTTCACGGAAAGAATAGATGGCGAAGATATTTTGCGTTGCGAATCAAAAAGGGGGCGTCGGCAAGACCACAACCTCCGTCAACCTGGCGGCAGGCCTGGCCAAGCTGAACCAGCGCGTGCTGCTGGTCGACCTCGACCCCCAGGGCAACGCCACGATGGGGGCGGGCATCAACAAGGCCGAGCTCGAGGCATCGATCTACCAGGTGCTGCTGGGCGAGGCGGACGTGTCCGCGGCGCGCCTGCGCTCGGAATCCGGGCGCTTCGACGTGCTGCCCGCCAACCGTGAGCTGGCCGGCGCCGAAGTGGAGATGGTGGCGCTGGATAACCGCGAGCGCCGCCTGAAGGAAGCGCTGGCCAAGGTCGACGCCGACTACGACTTCATCCTGATCGACTGCCCGCCCGCTCTCTCGCTGCTTACGCTGAACGGCCTGTGCGGCGCGCACGGCGTGATCATCCCGATGCAGTGCGAGTACTACGCGCTCGAAGGCCTGTCCGACCTGGTCAACACGATCAAGAAGGTGCACGCCAACCTGAACACCGACCTGCGCATCATCGGGCTGCTGCGCGTGATGTTCGATCCGCGCATGACCCTGTCGCAGCAGGTCTCGAGCCAGCTCGAGCAGCACTTCGGCGACAAGGTCTTCAAGACCATCATCCCGCGCAACGTGCGCCTGGCCGAAGCGCCGTCCTACGGCATGCCGGGCGTGGTGTTCGATCCGTCCTCGAAGGGCGCGCAGGCGTACATCGCCTTCGGCGCCGAGATGGTCGAGCGCATCAAGACAATGTAATCACTTAGAGCTAGAACAACATGGCAACCAAAAAACTGAAAGGACTCGGCCGCGGTCTCGACGCGCTGCTCGGCGGCGACAGCGAGCCGGCGCCGGCGGCAAACAATCCGTCGGCACTGCCGGTCGGCCAGATCCAGGCCGGCAAGTACCAGCCGCGCACCCGCATGGACGAAGGCTCGCTCAGCGAGCTGGCGTCCTCGATCAAGACCCAGGGCATCATGCAGCCGGTGCTGGTGCGACCGCTGCCGGCTGGCTCGGCCGCGGGCTACGAGATCATCGCCGGCGAACGCCGCTTCCGCGCGGCGCAGATGGCCGGCCTGGAAGAGATCCCGGTCCTGGTGCGCGACGTCGACGACCAGGCCGCCGCGGCGATGGCCCTGATCGAAAACATCCAGCGCGAAGACCTGAACCCGCTCGAGGAAGCCCAGGGCATCCAGCGCCTGATCTCGGATTTCAATTTCACCCACGAACAGGCGGCGGCCGCGGTCGGCCGTTCGCGCAGCGCGGTCTCGAACCTGCTGCGCCTGATCAACCTGGCCCAGCCGGTGCAGACCATGCTGATGGCGGGCGATATCGACATGGGCCACGCCCGCGCCCTGCTGGCGGTGGACAGCGCGAACCAGATCGCCCTGGCGAACCACGTGATCGCCAAGCGCCTGTCGGTGCGCGAGACCGAAAAGCTGGTGGCGCGCGCCATCGAGGAACAAAATGCCCCGGCCGCGGCGCCGCGCGCCAAGGAAAAGCCGGGCGACATCGTGCGCCTGGAAGAAGAGCTCTCGGACAAGCTGGCGACGCCGGTCATGTTCAAGATGGGCGCGAAAGGGAAGGGGCAGCTGATCATCGACTTCGCCGACCTGGATATCCTGGATGGCGTGCTGGCGCGGCTGCGTGCTTGATGCATTTCGACAACACATCAGCTGCTTGAACGCGTGGACGGGAGACCCGTCCACCCTACCGGATGCGCTGGCGGTGGCTGTAGCGGGGGGGGGGGGGGGGGGGGGGGGGGGCGGCCCCCCCCCCCCCCCCCCCCCGCCCCCCCCCCCCCCCCCCCCCCCACGGCTCTTAGGCCGCGGGTGAATGCAGCCAGGCATGGCTGGCAGCGCAATCAGAACTGTTCCCACTCGTCCCCGACGGTCGCGGCGGCCTTCGCGGCCGGACGCGAGGCCTTGGCCGGTGCGGACACGGGAGCCGGACGCTTGACCGGCGCCGCTGCGCGCGGCGCCGCCAGCTTGGCGGCGGCGGCGCGTGTCACCGGCTGCGCCGCATCGTGGCCGACCTTGAACACGTCGACCACCTGCGCCAGGCGCGCCGCTTCCTGCTGCAGCGAGCTGGTGGCGGCGGTCGCTTCCTCGACCAGGGCGGCATTCTGCTGGGTCGCCTCGTCCATCTGCGACATCGCCTGGTTGACCTGGTCGATGCCCTGGATCTGCTCCTGGCTGGCCGAGCTGATCTCGCCCATGATGTCGGTCACGCGGCGGATCGAGCTCACCACTTCCTGCATCGTGACGCCGGTATGGTCGACCAGCTTGGCGCCGGCGTCGACCTTCTCGACCGAGTCGCCGATCAGCTGCTTGATCTCCTTAGCCGCCGAGGCCGAGCGCTGGGCCAGGCTGCGCACTTCCGAGGCCACCACGGCGAAGCCGCGGCCTTGCTCGCCGGCGCGCGCCGCTTCCACGGCCGCGTTCAGCGCCAGGATGTTGGTCTGGAAGGCGATGCCGTCGATGACGCCGATGATGTCGACGATCTTGCGCGAGGATTCGTTGATCGAACCCATGGTCGCGATCACCTGCTCGACCGAGGCGCCGGCTTCGCTGGCCACATTGGAGGCGGCGATCGCCAGCTGGTTGGCCTGGCGCGCGTTGTCCGCGTTCTGGCGTACGGTGCCGGTCAGTTCTTCCATCGAAGCGGCGGTCTCCTCGAGCGAGGCGGCCTGCTGCTCGGTGCGGCTCGACAGGTCGAAGCTGCCGGCGGCGATTTCGCTCGACGCGCCGCTGATGGCCTGGGTGCCGGTGCGGACTTCGCTCACGATGCGCGCCAGGCTGTCGTTCATGTTGCCCAGCGCGCGCAGCAGGGCGCCGGTCTCGGCGCCGCTGGTGGTGTCGATGCGGTGGGTCAGGTCGCCGGCCGCCACGGTTTCGGCGGCACGCACGGCTTCGCGCAGCGGCACGGTGATCGAGCGCGTCAGCAGCCACGAGAACACGGCGCCCAGCGCCAGCGCGGCCGCGGCCAGCGAGGCGATCAGGAGCTTGCCGCGGCTGGCGGCGGCGTCGATCTCGGCGGCGCTGGCGCCGATGCGCTTGTGCTGCAGGTCGAGCAGTTCGCGCACCTTTTCCTGGTAGGCCTTCGAGGCCGGGGTGAACTGCTGCTCGAGGATCTGGTCGGCAAGTTCGACGTTGCCTTCGGCCTTGGCCTTGACGGCGTTGTCGCGCGCCGCGCTGTAGGCCTTGCGGTGTTCCATGACCGCCTTGAACAGGGCGGTTTCATCCTCGCCGCCGATCAGCGGCTCGATCTGCTTGACCAGGTCGGCCGACAGCTTGCCGGTGGCGGCCGCATCTTCCTTGAAGTAGGCCCCCAGCGACGGATCGCTGCTCTTGACGATGGCGGCGGTGCGGCGTACGGCGGCGAAGATCTGGGTATACCACTCGGCGATCATGCGTTCCTTGGCCAGCGGCTGGGCAAGGATCTCGCGGGTTTCGTCGGCCACCTGGTTGAGGCGCCAGACGCCGACGGCGGCGATCAGGCCGGTGAAGATGAGGGTCAGTGCGAAGCCTGCGGCGAGCCGCGTGCCGATATTCAGTTTATTGAAGGTGCTCATGATGGAAGAGTGGGCGCTGGCGCTTCCGCCGTCAGACGGCAGGAGCGATAGAAGTCGGGCACGGAAAGTCGGAAAGCATAGATTATTGCCGAACGGCAATGTTAACGCTTTAAATTTGTGACTTTGTGTAGCGTTTCAGGCACACCCTTGCCAGTTTGTCTACTCAATCCCGGCGGCTTTGCGCAGGCGCTCTGCGCGCTCGTGGCTGGCGGGATGGGTCGAGATATACCCGGACGTCACATCGATCCAGCTTTCTTCCGGTTCGTCCTCGCCCAGCGTTTCGAACAGGGTGGCGAGCGGCCCGACCGGGATGCCATGTTCCAGCATCAGCTTCAGGCCATGGTCGTCCGCTTCCAGTTCCATGGCGCGCGAGAATTTCAGGTCCATCAGCAGCGCGGGCGCACCGGCGGCCACGGCGCTGAAGTCGCCGAACAGGGTGGCCGACAGCGCCGCCATCAGCGAGGCGCGGGTCAGCGAACGCGCCGAATGGCGCAGGCGCACGTGGCCTGCTTCATGGGCCAGGATGCCGGCCAGGGCCGCCGAGGCTTCCTCGGTCAAGTCGCCGTCGCCGATCACCATGCGCACCATCTGGTCGGTCAGCACGATGCTGCCGTCGGGCAGGGCCATGGCATTGGGGCCGATCTGCGGCGCGTCGCGCACCAGCAGGCGCAGGCGCTTGTCGCCCGGGGCCACCGATTCCAGCAGCGCTTCCAGTTGCGCCACGCGCTGCTCGCTGAAGCGCGAAGGCAGCAGCAGGTCCTGGTGTTCGAGGGCGGCCAGCGCGGAGGCGCCGAGGGTCCGGTCGACTTCCTCGGGCAAGGCGGCGGCGATGCGTTCGGTGGCGGCCGGGATGCCCCAATGGACGGTCGCCGCCAGCAGCAGCACCAGCAGCACCAGGCAGGCAAGCGCCGCGCCGATGCGTTCCTGCCAGCGCACGGCCAGCGGCTTGCGGTAGCCGAGCAGGCCGGCCAGCGCGGCGCCCGCGGCGGGCGAAGGCACTTCGCAGCGTGCGCCGTCGGAGAAGTAGAGCACGGCCGGGGCGCCGGCGAAGGGTTCGGCCAGGGTGGTGCCGGCGAGCGGATAGTCGCGCTCGACCGCGCCGCGCAGGCGCAGGCCGGCGCTGCCGGCGGTGAGATCGACCGTGTGCAGGCGCGCGCTGACGCCGTCGAAAAAATACGCTGTAGTCATGTGTCGGTTACCAGGACAAATCGATGCCGAGTCCATCGGCCGCGCCGTCGCCGGCGGCGCTGTTGCGGCCCTGGGCGGCGCGCGCAGAGGCCTCGACATCGCCGTCGACTTCGACACGGATATGTTCGAGCCGGTAGCGGTAGGCCGCGACCACGGCGAAGGGGCGGTAGAGGCCGAGCGTAAACACGGTCAGCAGGAGGTTCTTCGATTGCAGGGAGACGAAACCGCGCACCGGAATGTTCGATTCGATGCGCACGCCGGAAAACAGGGTGTGCGACCAGGCCAGGTTGGCGAGGCGCGCCTGCATGAAAGGGCCGGCCAGCAGATACGCGAGGTAGCCCGTCAAGGCTGCGATGGCCATCGGCAGCAGCGTTACCATGACCCCGTCGCGTTGGCCCATGGCGGCGACCACGCCCGCGGCGAAAATGCCGACGGCGACCATGAGAACGAGACCGAGACCGCCGGCCACCAGGTAGGGGCGGTAGAAGCGCCACGGGCTCAGCTCGTAGGCGGCGGCCCGGTTCCCGAACAGCAGGTGGCTATGCTGGTAAGCCTTCATCTGCCCATGCATCAGCGGCCAGCCGATGTAGAGCAGGGACGCCAGCCCGCCCCACGCCGGCTGTTCGGGAAACACGGCCAGCAGCAGGCCGGGCAGCAGGAAGGTCGCCACCGGCGCCGTGTAGCACCGGTAGGCCTCGGACACGGAGCCGGAAAAGCCCAGCCACAAGCCGCGGTACTGTGTTGGCAAGCCGGAAGCGCAGCGCGCCGCGCATCAGGTAGGGCAGGGCTGCCAGGATCGCGCCGACCACGACCACGCCGAAGGCGACCGAGAAGCCGAAAGCGTAGTGGTAGCCGGCGAGCAGCACCAGGGCCAGGAGGCGGCCGCGCAGGACCGCTTTGGGATCGCCGCGGAAGTCGAAGCAGGCGCCGGCCAGCCGGGTGTTGCGGTCGAAGTACTGCAGGCGGCGCACCTTGGCCCAAGCCGAATAGATGCCCAGTGTGACCAGGCTCAGGAGCAGGTTGACGACCCAGATGCGGAAATACTCCTGGCCGCTGCCCGTAAAGACGGGAACGTGGACCTGCACGGCGGCCTGCACCCCGGGCGCGGGCTCGGCGCGGGCAAGGGGAGGGGGCGCGGGAAACTCCTGCGCGGCGGAGGAAACGGCATCTGGTGCGAGGATCATGGCAAGCCAGGAATAACGAAGAGTGCGGGCATCATAAGCGCTATCCGGTCGATAGCAAATAGTTAATGCATGTTGGGTTATGGAACGTGTATCGGCTTGCCTTTTTTCCGACAAGCGTCCCGCTTCACCCAGGAAGTTGACTTGTTGGACAGAAGACTTTGCGCGTTTAAGGTATAATTTCAATTTCCCGCGCGTGCCGTCCGGCACCTATCTGCACAATGACCAAATTCGTATTCGTCACTGGCGGCGTCGTGTCTTCCCTGGGCAAAGGGATCGCGGCCGCCTCCCTCGCCGCGATCCTCGAGAGCCGCGGCCTCAAAGTCACCATGCTCAAGCTCGACCCGTACATCAACGTGGATCCGGGCACCATGAGCCCGACCCAGCACGGCGAAGTGTTCGTCACCGACGACGGCGCCGAGACCGACCTGGACCTGGGCCACTACGAGCGCTTCATCAGCACCCGCATGAAGAAGGTGAACAACTTCACCACCGGCCAGATCTACGAATCGGTGATCCGCAAGGAACGCCGCGGCGAATACCTGGGCAAGACCGTGCAGGTGATCCCGCACATCACCAACGAGATCCAGGACTACATCCGCCGCGGCGCCGAAGGCGTGGACGTGGCGCTGGTCGAGATCGGCGGCACCGTGGGCGACATCGAGTCGCTGCCCTTCCTGGAAGCGGCGCGCCAGCTGTCGCTGCGCCAGGGCCGCAAGGGCGCGGCCTTCGTGCACCTGACCCTGGTTCCCTACATCTCCTCGGCCGGCGAACTCAAGACCAAGCCGACCCAGCACAGCGTGCAGAAGCTGCGCGAGATCGGCATTTCGCCGAACGCGCTGCTGTGCCGCGCCGACCGCCGCATCCCGGACGACGAGCGCGCCAAGATCTCGCTGTTCGCCAACGTGGAAGAGCAGGCCGTGATCAGCGTGTGGGACGTGGACACCATCTACAAGGTGCCGCAGGTGCTGCACGACCAGGGCCTGGACGACATCATCCTGGAAGCCCTCGGCCTGGAAGCGCCGAAGGCCGACCTGTCGATGTGGACCAAGCTGATCCACACCCTGGAGAACCCGAAGCGCGAAGTCACCATCGGCATGGTGGGCAAGTACGTCGACCTGATCGAATCGTACAAGTCCCTGACCGAGGCCCTGCGCCACGCCGGCATCCACACCGAGAGCCGCGTCAACATCGAATACCTCGACTCGGAAGAGATCGAGAACAAGGGCTGCGCGCACCTGGCCAAGTACGACGCCATCCTGGTGCCGGGCGGCTTCGGCAAGCGTGGCGTGGAAGGCAAGATCCAGGCCGCCCGCTATGCCCGCGAAAACAAGATCCCTTACCTGGGCATCTGCCTGGGCATGCAGGTCGCGCTGATCGAGTACGCCCGCCACGTGGCCGGCCTGCCGAACGCGAACTCCACCGAGTTCGATCCGGACACCGACCAGCCGGTCGTGGCCCTGATCACCGAGTGGCAGAACCATGACGGCAAGGTCGAGAAACGCGACAGCAATTCCGACCTGGGCGGCACCATGCGCCTGGGCGCGCAGACCTGCGCGGTGAATCCGGGCACGCTGTCGGCCGAGATCTACGGCAACGTCGTGACCGAGCGCCACCGCCACCGCTACGAAGGCAACAACTTCTACCTGCCGCGCATCGAAGCGGCCGGCCTGGTGGTCGCGGCGCGCACTCCGAACGAAGACCTGCTCGAGATCATGGAACTGTCGCGCGACGTGCACCCATGGTACGTGGGCGTGCAGTTCCACCCGGAGTTCAAGTCGACCCCGCGTAACGGCCATCCGCTGTTCACGTCGTTCATCAAGGCCGCCCTGGCGCACCAGTCGGCCAACACCAACGTGGCGGCGAACGCACAAGCGCCGGCACTGCAAGGAGATGCAGCATGAAACTCGCCGGTTTCGACGTCGGCCTCGACCAGCCGATCTTCCTGATCGCAGGCACCTGCGTGATCGAATCGCGCCAGATGGCGCTGGACACCGCAGGCACGCTGAAGGAAATCACCAGCGCGCTGGGCATTCCCTTCATCTATAAATCGTCCTTCGACAAGGCCAACCGCTCGTCGGGCAAGTCCTTCCGCGGTCCGGGCATGGAGAAGGGCCTGGAGATCCTGGCCGAGGTGCGCAAGCAGATCGGCGTGCCGGTCCTGACCGACATCCACACCGAGGAAGAAATCCCGGTGGTGGCGAGTGTCGTCGACGTGCTGCAGACCCCGGCCTTCCTGTGCCGCCAGACCGACTTCATCAACGCCTGCGCGCGTTCGGGCAAGCCGGTCAACATCAAGAAGGGCCAGTTCCTGGCTCCCGGCGACATGAAGAACGTGATCGACAAGGCGCGCGCCGCGGCACGCGAAGCGGGCCTGAACGAAGACAACTTCATGGCCTGCGAGCGCGGCGTCTCGTTCGGCTACAACAACCTGGTCTCGGACATGCGTTCGCTGGCCATCATGCGCGAATCGAACTGCCCGGTGGTGTTCGACGCGACCCACTCGGTGCAGCTGCCGGGCGGCCAGGGCACCTCGTCCGGCGGCCAGCGCGAGCACATCCCGGTCCTGTCGCGCGCCGCCGTGGCGTCGGGGATCGCCGGCCTGTTCATGGAGACCCACCCTGATCCGGCCAATGCGCTGTCGGACGGCCCGAACGCCGTGCCGCTTGGCCGCATGAAGGAACTCTTGACCACCCTCGTCGAGATCGACCGCATCGTCAAGAAGACCGGTTTCCTGGAAGCCGACTTCAAGTAACAGCATCTATGAGGCGCGCCCTGCGGCTGGGCGCGCCTCTTCACGTTTTTTACCCCTTATCGGAGAGTGTTTACATGAGTGCTATTGTTGATATTATCGGCCGTGAAATCATCGACTCGCGCGGCAACCCGACCGTGGAATGCGACGTCCTGCTCGAATCGGGCGTGATGGGCCGCGCCGCCGTCCCGTCGGGCGCCTCGACCGGCTCGCGCGAAGCGATCGAACTGCGCGACGGCGATCCGAAGCGCTACTTCGGCAAGGGCGTGCTGCAAGCCTGCGAAAATATCAACACCGAGATCTCCGAAGCGATCATGGGCCTGGACGCCAATGAGCAAGCCTTCCTGGACCGCACCCTGATCGATCTCGACGGCACCGAGAACAAGAGCCGCCTGGGCGCCAACGCCATGCTGGCCGTGTCGATGGCCGTGGCCAAGGCCGCGGCCGAGGAAGCCGGCCTGCCGCTGTACCGCTACTTCGGCGGTTCGGGCGCGATGCAGATGCCGGTGCCGATGATGAACGTCATCAACGGCGGCGCACACGCCGACAACAACCTGGACATCCAGGAATTCATGATCATCCCGGTGGGCGCCCCGTCGTTCAAGGAAGCCATGCGCTACGGCGCCGAGGTGTTCCACACCCTGAAGAAGATCCTGCACGCGAAGGGCCTGAACACCGCCGTCGGCGACGAAGGCGGCTTCGCTCCGTCGGTCGCCAACCATGAAGAAGCGATCAAGCTGATCATGCAGGCGATCGAGCAGGCCGGCTACGTGCCGGGCCAGGACATCGCCCTGGGCCTGGACTGCGCCGCGAGCGAATTCTACAAGGACGGCAAGTACGTGCTGGAAGGTGAGGGCGGCCTGTCGCTTTCAAGCGCCGACTTCACCAACATGCTCGCCACCTGGTGCGACAAGTACCCGATCATCTCGATCGAGGACGCCATGCACGAAGGCGACTGGGAAGGCTGGGCGACCCTCACCGCCGCCCTGGGCAAGAAAGTGCAGCTGGTGGGCGACGACCTGTTCGTCACCAACACCAAGATCCTGAAAGAAGGCATCCAGAAGGGCATCGCCAATTCGATCCTCATCAAGATCAACCAGATCGGCACCCTGACCGAGACCTTCGCCGCCATCGAGATGGCCAAGCGCGCCGGCTACACCGCCGTGATCTCGCACCGCTCGGGCGAAACCGAAGACTCGACCATCGCGGACATCGCGGTTGGCCTGAACGCCCTGCAGATCAAGACCGGCTCGATGTCGCGTTCGGACCGCATGGCCAAGTACAACCAGCTGCTGCGCATCGAGGAAGACCTGGGCGACGTCGCCAGCTACCCGGGACGCGACGCCTTCTACAACCTGAAGTAATCCCACGGGCCGGCCGGCCCTTCCGGCCGGCCCCCTGCCGCAGTTGACCTGCGTAGTTGACCCGTTATGCGCCTGATCACCATCGCCCTTGCCGCCCTGCTCTTGATGATCCAGTATCCACTCTGGATCGGAAAGGGCGGCTGGCTGTCCGTGGCCGACATGCGCGGACAGGTCGAGGCCGTGCGCCTCAAGACCGAACAGCTCAAGGCCCGCAACGGCAAGCTCGAATCCGAAGTGCGCGACCTGAAAGAGGGAACCGGCGCGGTCGAGGAGCGGGCGCGCTACGAGCTGGGCATGATCAAGCAGAACGAAATCTTCGTGCAGGTGCTGCGCAAGGACGAGCAGCCCGCGGTCTCGATGACCGAGCCGCCGCCTCCGCCCCAGCCGAAGGACAAGGACAAGCCGAAGCACTGAAGGCTTCGGAACCGCTCATGACTTCACCAAACACTCCCATCGATCCCGCCGCCCTCGATTCGCTCGACGCGATCGCCGACTGCCTGGCGGACGCCTTCGAAGACGGCGACGGCCAGCTGATCGCTTCCGCGCTGCTGGCGGTGTCGAAGGCGCCGGCCCTGCCGGGCCTGGCCGCCGCGGTCGGCATGCCGCGCGAGCAGTTGCAGGAGGCGCTGGCGTCGGGCGAGTTCGATCTCGATCTCACGCTGGAGATCATGAAGGTGGTTGATCTTCATATGTCGGGTGGCCGGACTGGCGCTGACTGAACGGCTGTTCTAAAGCTGGTTGAACGCGTGGACGGGGAACCCGTCCACGCGTCCAAGCGGCTCATGAATGCCGCACCGTTTCCTGCTCACGCGGTTATGGCGACGACGCATCCCCCTGCATATGCCCCTTCCCATGCTCCAGGAAGGCGCGCAGCATCCACGCATTCTTCTCATGCACCTCCATGCGGGTGGTGAGCATGTCCGCCGTCGGGAAATCGTCGATCTCGTCCGCGATCTTGACCCCGGCGCGCAGGCTGCGGATCAGGATTTCCTGGCCTTCCACCAGCTGGCGGATCATCTCGCGTGGGTCCGGCACGCTCGGTTCTTCCGTGATGCTCGACAGTTCCGCATAGCGCTTGTAGGTGCCCGGTGCATAGTGGCCCAGGGCGCGGATGCGCTCGGCGATGTCGTCCAGCGCGTTCCACAGCTCGGTGTACTGTTCCTGGAACATCACGTGCAGGGTCTGGAACATGGGCCCGGTCACGTTCCAATGGAAGTTGTGCGTCTTCAGGTAGAGCATGTAGCTGTCCGCCAGCACTTTCGAGAGCGACTCCACGATCTTCGCGCGGTCGTCGGTGCTGATGCCGATATCGATGTCCATCGTGCTTCCTCCTTGATGTCGAAGAACTAACAGCTTAGCACTGGGGCGGAGGTTTTGCCGGAGGTGTCCCGGTTCAATAGCGGGCCGAGGAGTGTGTGCTTTGGCCCGCAGCCCCAGCACGTCGTTCCGGCGAAGGCCGGAACCCAAGTTCGTTGCGTCCCGTTGTTCTCGAACGTAGCCGGCACGCTAGCAAACTTGGATTCCGGCCTTCGCCGGAAGTCATAGGCGCCAGTGGCGCGTATGACGGTCTTGGGGGGGGGGGCGGGGCAGAAATGCGGAGGCGGTATGCGGATTACTGTGGGACGATCAGACCTTCGAGCACTACTCTTGCAGGCGTCGGAATCGCCACTGGCCGATTGCTCTCCCGGTCCACATACACGTGCACGAAATGCCCGGCGGCCGCCGGCACATCGCTATCGTTGCGATACAGCGCAATCTCGTAGCGCACGCTCGAATTGCCCAGCTTCGCCACCCGGATCCCGGCGTGCACCGTGTCCGGGAAGGAGATCGAGCTGAAGTAGGAGCAGCCCGTCTCCACCACCAGCCCCACCACCGTATCCTTGTGGATGTCGAGCACGCCCTGTTCGATCAGGTAGCGGTTCACCGCCGTGTCGAAGAAGCTGTAGTAGTTGACGTTGTTGACGTGCCCGTAGCTGTCGTTGTCCATCCAGCGCGTCGGCATGGCGAGGACGTGGGCGAAGGCGCTACGGGGTGTGTCACGCATCGGCAAGGCCCTGTCAGTGGGTGCTGCCGCTCGGCGGCATCAGGGTCTGGACCGGGCTTTCGGTGCTGAACAGCTGGGCGCAGTCCACCTTGTCGAAGGAGTAGTGCTTGCCGCAGAAGTCGCAGTTGATGCCCAGCTCGCCCAGCTCGGCGAGCGCGGAATCGACTTCTTCCTTGCCCAGCATCTTGAGCATGTTGCCGACCTTGTCGCGGTTGCAGCTGCAGTGGAACTCCGGGTGCGCGGGGTCGAACACGCGGATGGTCTCCTCCCAGAACAGGCGCTGCAGCAGGGTCTGGATGCCGGTGGTGAGCATCTCCTCGCGCTTCAGGGTGCGGCCCAGCATGACGGCGCGGTTCCAGGTTTCCAGGTCTTCCGCTTCGGTGGCCTGCTTGGTCTGGCCTTCCACGCCGCTGTGGCGCGGCAGCTTTTGCAGCAGCAGGCCGCGCGCGATCTTGTCGTCGGCCGCCAGCCACAGGCGCGTGTCCATCTGCTCCGAGCGCAGCATGTAGTTCTCGATCACGGTCGCCATGTCGCCGCCGTCGAGCGGCACCACGCCCTGGTAGGGCTGCTGGCCCGGCACCTTGTCGGCCGGATCGAGCGTGATCACGAAGCGGCCCTTGCCGTGCACGTTGAACAGGTCTTGCAGGCTGGCGTCGTCCGGCACCTCGGCGTCCGGGGCCAGCTTGGCGGTGGCGCGCATGCGCAGCTGGGCGTCGCATTCGACGACCAGCAGGCGCACCGGGCCGTCGCCATGCACCTGCATCACGATGGCGCCGTTGAACTTCAGGTTGGCCGACAGCAGGGAAGCGGCGGCGACCATCTCGCCCAGCACCGCGCGCACCGCCTTGGGATAGGCGTGGCGCGCCTGGATCTCGCGCCAGGTGTCCGAAATCTCGACCAGCTCGCCGCGCACGGCGGCGTTGTCGAAGATGAATTTTTGCAGGGTGTCCCTGGTGTCTTGAGTCGTCATTCTTTATCCGATTTTCTTGAGCTGCGCCTTGAACAGCTGGCCGCGCGCCACATAGCTGGCGGCGCTGCCCTGCAGGCGCGTTACGTCTTCTTCCGTGAGGGTGCGCACCACCTTGGCGGGCGAACCGAGGATCAGCGAGTGGTCCGGGAATTCCTTGCCTTCGGTGACCAGGGCGCCGGCGCCGACCAGGCAACCCTTGCCGATCTTCGCGCCGTTCAGCACCACGGCCTGGATGCCGATCAGCGAGCCGTCGCCCACCGTGCAGCCATGCAGCATCGCCTGGTGGCCGATGGTCACGTTCTTGCCGATCGTGAGCGGGTAACCCATGTCGGTGTGCATCACCGTGCCCTCCTGGACATTGCTGTTCTCGCCGATGGTGATACGCTCGTTGTCGCCGCGGATCGTGGCGCCGAACCAGACCGAGGCGTTCGCCTCGAGGGTCACCTTGCCGACCAGGGTTGCTGAATCGGCCACGAAAGCCGACGCATCGATCTCGGGCGCATGCTCGCCCAGCTGGTAAATCGCCATGGATGTGCTCGCGGAGGGTTGAAATACCGCTATTTTAACTCCTGCGCTATCGCATCGTCCGACTGGCGGCAGATGGGGGCGGGGCGAGCGAAATCAACGGTTCCCCGATATAATCATGCGAACGACCGTACTATTTCTTGAGGCAGCATGACACCGTCCCGATCCGAATTCCTCAGCGTGCGCGGCCTGCGCACCCATGTCCGCCACTGGGGCCGCGAAGGCGCGCCCAAGCTCTTCATGCTGCACGGCTGGATGGACGTGTCCGCTTCTTTCCAGTTCGTGGTCGATTGCCTGCAGGGCGACTGGCACGTGATCGCGCCGGACTGGCGCGGCTTCGGCCTGACCGAGGCGACGCATTCGGACACCTACTGGTTCCCCGACTACGTGGCCGACCTGGAGGCCATCCTCGACCATTACGCGCCTGGCGAAGCGGTCAACCTGCTCGGCCACAGCATGGGCGCCAACATCGCGGGCATCTACGCCGGCGTGCGCCCGCAGCGGGTGGGCAAGCTGGTCAACCTGGAAGGCTTCGGCCTGCCGGCCACGCGGCCGGGCCAGTATCCGGGGCGCGTGGCGAAGTGGCTGGACGAAGTGCGCAGCCCGCCCGCCATGCGCGGCTACGCCAGCCTGCTTGACGTGGCGGGCCGTCTGCGCAAGACCAATCCGCGCCTGTCGGAGGAGCGCGCCGCCTTCCTGGCAGGGCACTGGTCGGCGCAGGGCGAGGATGGCCAGTGGCGCATCCTGGCCGATCCGGCGCACAAGATGCACGGGCCGCTGCTGTACCACGTCGAGGAGATCATGGCCTGCTGGAGTGCGATCACGGCGCCGGTGCTGTGGGTCGAGGCGGAGGAAACCGACATGTGGCGCTGGATGGGGCCCAAGGAACAGGCGAGGGCGGAGATCGACCGGCGCATGGGGCATTTGCGCGAGGTGAGGGCGCGCATGATGCCGGAGGCGGGGCATATGCTGCATCATGATCAGCCGGAGATGCTGGCGGGGATGGTCGAGGAGTTTTTGGTGGGTGGTGAAAGCTAAGGCTATTACTCATCACACAAACTTGGGTCCCGGCCTTCGCCGGAACGACGGTCTTCGGGTTATAGGTGCACTCAAACAACGTCGTCCCGGCGAAGGCCGGGACCCAAGTTTGCTCGCACACCACGAACTCCGTTGCATCCACCCCACCCCTAAATTGCCCACCGGCAACGCCTGTGCTACAGTCCACCCCACCGCGCGCATCCCGGCCGCGCAATCATTCAGACTGAACAGGATAGACCATGGGTATTCGAGCCGGCCTCGCGCTCGCCGGTGCACTCTTGACGACAGCGTGCGCCGTCCCTTACAGCCCGGCCCCCGTGGCCACCAATTTCCCCAGCACCCAGCAGGCCAAGCTCCAGGCGGCCGCGCACTGGGGTGTGATCGCGCGCCACATGGCCAAGGAAATGGGCCCGACCTTCAAGGTCAATGCGCGCCGCGCCTTCTATGTGGCGCCCCAGCAGGGTTCGACCTTCAACCAGGCCGTCGCCACCCACCTGGTCACCGCCCTGGTCAACGAGGGTTATACCGTCGTCAAGAACCCCGATCCGGGCGCGCTCAAGGTCGAGCTCGACACACAGGTGGTGGCCTTCTCCGCCAAGCGCCCGCAATACAAGTTCGCCGGCGAGCGCACCGCCCTGGTGGCGGGCGCCTGGGTGCTGACCGGCATCGACCACACGATCGAATGGCTGGCCAGCGCCGCCATCGCAACCGAGGACGCCTACAGCTGGTTCCGCTCGCAGTTCGCGACCGGCGCCACGCCCAGGACCGAGATCATCGTGACCCTGTCGGTGGCCGACGACCAGCGCTACTATGCCCGTACCACCTCGGTCTATTACACGGTCGACGCGGACCGCGCGCTCTACGACGCCGCTTTCCAGCCGACCAAGACCTTCGCCGTCCGCGACCGTTGAGAACCATCATGCGCCTGCCGAAACCGATTTGCGCCGCCTTGTTGGCCCTGCCGCTGCTGCTGGGCGGCTGCGCCAGCACCGAGGAAGACACCAACTACACCTCCGTCTCCGCCAATGCCTTCGTAGCCGCCAACTACCGCGCGGCCGACGCGCTGGCGGCCCAGCTCAAGGGCAAGCTGGCGGACGACAAGCCCCTGATCATGGCCACCGTCGTCAACATCGACGCCCTCGAGCAGACCTCGATGCTGGGGCGCCTGGTGTCCGAGCAGGTCTCGACCCGACTGGCCCAGGGCGGCATGAAGATGCTCGAGATGAAGCTGCGCAACAGCGTCTATCTCAAGCGCAACCAGGGCGAACTGATGCTCACGCGCGAGATCGGCGAAGTGGCCAGCACCCACAACGCCCAGGCGGTCGTGGTCGGCTCGTATGCCGAGACGCGCGACGCCATCTTCATCAACATGAAGGTGATCCAGCCCACCACCAACCTGGTCCTCGCCGGCCACGATTACGTGCTGGCGAAAGAGGGCACGGTGCGTTCCATGCTGCAGTCCTACTGACGCCGACGGACGCCGGCAAAGCGCGTACAATGCTTTGCTTTAGAACGCATCCTCCGTTTGCCGGCCCATGTTGAAAGTCGATCTCCACTGCCATTCCAACGTCTCCGACGGCGTGCTCGCTCCCGCCGCCGTGGCGGCCTACGCGCGCAAGAGCGGCGTCGACGTCTGGGCCCTGACCGACCACGACGAAGTGGGCGGCATCAAGGCGGCGCGCAAGGCCGCGCAAGACCTGGGCATGCGGTTCGTGGCGGGCGTCGAGATCTCCGTCACCTGGGCCAACGAGACCGTGCACATCGTCGGCTTGCAGATCGACGAGGACAACCGCGCCCTGGTCGACGGCTTGAGCGCCACCCGCAACGGCCGCGAGGCGCGCGCCCGTGAAATCTCCGCCCAGCTCGAACAGGCCGGCATTGCCGGCGCCTACGAAGGCGCGCTCAACTACGTCGGCAACCCCGACCTGATCTCGCGTACCCACTTTGCGCGCTACCTGGTCGAGATCGGCGTATGCGGCTCGACCCCGGAAGTGTTCCGCCGCTACCTCACCGAAGGCAAGCCGGGCTATGTGCCGCACCGCTGGGCCTCGCTGGAAGACGCGGTGCGCTGGATCCGTGGCGCCGGCGGCATTCCCGTGATCGCCCACCCGGGGCGCTACAAGTTCAGCGACACCGCGCAAGGCGTGCTGTTCGACGAATTCCGCCAGCTGGGCGGCAACGCCATCGAGGTTGTGACCGGCAGCCACACGCCCGACCAGTACGCCACCTATGCCGAGCTGGCGCGGCGCTACGGCTTCCTGGCCTCGCGCGGCACCGACTTCCATGCGCCGGGTGAATCGCGGGTGGAGTTCGCCGAGCTGCCGCCGCTGCCCGCCGGGCTGACACCGGTCTGGCACGACTGGACCTGAGCACATATGTGTATCCGGCAAGTTCCGCACACTTTTGCACCGCGGCGAAAATACATTCGAAATCATTAGGTAAAACGCCGGGTGTCCTGTATCTTCAATCGGGCACTACATCAAGTCGTCTTCGTTGGTCTCTTTCCCGTCTTGCCCTTGGGCAGTCCTGTTTGATTCTCTTCTTCGTACCCGCTTGCTTGGACGTGCATTCCGGCATTTTGCCCAATTCACTCAAGGTATATTCAACATGACTACTCAAACCGGCACCGTCAAATGGTTCAACGATTCCAAGGGCTTCGGCTTCATCACGCCTGACGCCGGCGGTGGCGACCTGTTCGCCCACTTCCAGGACATCCAGGCCCAAGGCTTCAAGAGCCTGTCCGAAAACCAGCGCGTGTCCTTCGAACGCGCCGCCAGCCCGAAGGGCGAGAAGGCCAGCAATATCCGCCCGATCTAAGATCCAGGCGCCGCCGGATGCTTCCAGCGTCCGGGCGACAACAAGCCCGCCTCGGCGGGCTTTTTCGTTTTCAGTCCCAGTACCGGTCGAGCATGGCCTTGACGCTGGTGCCGTGCACGACGATCGACAGGATGATCACGGCCAGCGTGATCGTGACGAGCTCGCGCGCCAGCGCCGAGGGCACACCGTGGTTGATGGCGTACATCAGGTAGTAGATCGATCCGATCCCACGCACGCCGAACCAGGCGACGATGGCGGTCTCGCGCGCGCCGCTCCTCGAGCCCGCAAGACTCAGCACGACGCTGAGCGGACGCGCGACGAAGATCAGGAAGGCCGCCGTCAGCCAGGCCTGGAGCGAGAACAGGGCCGGCGTCATCGCGCCGCCCAGCAGCAGCACCAGCCCCAGCTCGGACAGGCGCTCGAGGTGCTCCTTGAACACCAGGCTGCCCTGGCTGACCGTGGCCTGGCCGCTGGCGCCGGCGTCGCCGTGCACCAGGCCATGCCCATCCGGCGGCGCTTCGGTCAGCCGCCATTCGGTCTGGCGCAGGGCCACGCCGGCGAAGAACACGGCCAGGAAGCCCCAGCCGCCGGCCAGCAGGGCGATGCCATAGGCCAGGGCGATGAGTCCCAGCCCAAGCAGGTCGTCGAGCAGCTGATGGCTGGGGTGGTGGCGCCGGATCAGATAGCTGCAGCCTGCCATCCCGGCCCCGCACAGCAGGCCGATGCCGACCCCGCTCAGGCTGGCCAGCAGGGCGTCGCGCCACAGCCAGCGCGCCAGGTCGGGCGCATCCGCGCCGATCAGGAGCAGGCCCAGGATCACGAAAGGGAAGGCGGTGCCGTCGTTCATGCCGGCTTCGCAGGTCAGGGCGAAGCGCAAGGGATCCTTGTCGCCCGCATGGCGCAGCTGCACGTCGGTGGCGAGCACCGGATCGGTCGGCGCCAGGATGGCGCCGAGCAGGATGCCGGCCCCCAGCGACATCCCGAGGACGGCGGTGGCGAACACCGCGCACAAGGCCACGGACATGCCCATCGCCAGCACCGCCAGGCGCAGCGACACGGTCCAGCGCCGCAAGCTGAAGGGCACGGGCAGCTTGACCCCGGCCGAGAACAGCGAAATCAGGATCGCGATTTCGGTCAGGCTCTCGAGCAAGGACGCCTCGCGCAAGGGATCGAAGGCAAAGACGCCCAGTACCGCCGGTCCGAGCACGATGCCGATCACCAGGTAGATGCTGGCGGAGGTGAAGGGCAAGTGGGCGATGGTGGAGCCCCACAGGCCGCGCGCCAGCATCAGGCTGCCGACCAGGACAAACCAGTGGGCGATCTCCATGGGACTCCTGCCGGGGCTCGGCGATACGGATCTCCATGGTACGCGTCATCCCTTTCGAAGGACGCACAGGCGAAATCTCAAAAATTTCGCTTGAAATACTCCGCATATACTCCATCTGGAGTATGGATTGGGAGGGAGTCAAACATGAAGCTCGTAACATCGCAACAAAAATTGCCCGACAGTGACAAGGTGACCGTCAACGTCGGTCTCGTCGACCTGGCCCAGCTCGACTTGCTGGTCGACGAAGGGTTTTATTCCAACCGCACCGATTTCGTGCGCACCGCAATCCGCAACCTGCTGCAGGTGCATGCGGAAACCATCCGGCAAACCGTGGTGCGCAAGCGCTACGTGATGGGCATGCACCGCTATTCGCGCCGCGAGCTCGAGCAGGTCGTGGCCAGTGGCCAGCAACTGGACATCCAGGTGCTGGGACTGGCCGTGATCGAGGACGACGTCGACGCCGAACTGGCCCGCGCTGCCATCGCCTCGGTCCAGGTACTTGGCGCCTTCGTGGCGCCCCCCGCCGCCAGGGAAGCCCTGGCGGACCGCATCCATACTTAGAAGGACAGGCATGAAACCACTAGACCGCTTTATCTCCCAGATGGTGGAGTCGGCCCGGCTCGCGCAGACGCAGGACGCGTCGGCAGCCACGGCATTGATCCAGAAGGCGCTGGCCGAATCCGGCCTGCTGCCGCAGGGAGGCCTGCCTCAGGCGCCAATGGCGCCGGCGGCGCCCTTCGTCGACCTGAACCAGGCGCCCGGCTGGCGTGCGGGCACCAGCCGCCGCCATGGCCGCGGCGCGGTGCATGCGCCGCACCCCTCCCGCCATCGCGCAAACGCGGACGCGCAGGCGCCGGGACGCTTCGTGGGCGGCAGCTTCAGCTGCGCCGCGGGCGCCCGCCGCTACAAGCTCTACATCCCGGCTCGGCCGGCGCAGGGGCCGCGTCCCCTGGTCGTGATGCTGCACGGCTGCACGCAGAACCCCGACGACTTCGCCACCGGCACCGCCATGAATGCGCTGGCCGAGGAGCATGGCTGCCTGGTGCTCTACCCGGAGCAGGACAAGGGCGCGAACCACAACGGTTGCTGGAACTGGTTCGAGCCGGCCCACCAGGGCCGGGAGCGTGGCGAACCCGCCATCCTGGCCGGCATGACCCGCCAGGTGATTGGCGAGCATGGGGGCGATCCTGCGCGCGTATATGCAGCCGGGCTCTCGGCCGGCGGCGCGATGGCGGCCATCCTCGGCGCCGATTATCCCGAGCTGTACGCGGCGGTCGGCATCCACTCCGGCTTGCCGGCCGGGAGCGCGAAGGACATGATGTCGGGGCTGAAGGCGATGCGCGAACCGGGCAAGGGCCGCAAGCTGCGACAGGGCGTGCCGGCCATCGTGTTCCACGGCGACGCCGACCATCTGGTCAATCCCGGCAACGGCGAGGCCGTGCTGGCCCAGTTCCTGAGGGCGCAGGGCGCCGAGCTGCAACAGCACACCGAGGCACACGATCATGCGGGACGCCGCTGCACCCGCCACACCTGGCGCGACAGCGCGGGCCGCTCCGTGGTGGAACACTGGCAGCTGCACGGCGCCGGCCACGCCTGGTCCGGCGGCAATCCGGCCGGTTCGCATACCGATGCCGCGGGACCGTCCGCGTCCGCCGAAATGCTGCGTTTCTTCCTGTCGCACCACGGATGAGCTCAGCGCTGCCGCCAGGCCCTTGATTTTTCCGTATTGCAGCCCAATCTTGGCAGCCTGTCATCCACGCCGCCAGGAGACCGACCCATGAAACGCATCGTCCTGTTCCTTGCCACCAACCTCGCCGTGGTGCTGGTGGTGTCGCTCGTGCTGAACCTGCTCGGCGTGGGCCGGGCCGTGACCGGGCAGGGCATCGACGTCGGCGCGCTGGCCGTGTTTTCGCTGGTGGTGGGCTTCACCGGCTCCTTCATTTCGCTCCTGCTGAGCAAACCCATGGCCAAGTGGTCGACCGGCGCGCGCGTCATCGACCAGCCGGCCAACTCGACCGAGATGTGGCTGGTCGACACCGTGCGCCGCCTGTCCGAGCGCGCCGGCATCGGCATGCCGGAAGTCGCCGTCTACGAGGGCGAGCCGAACGCCTTCGCCACCGGCGCCTTCAAGAATTCCGCCCTGGTGGCCGTGTCCACCGGCCTGCTGCAGGGGATGAACCGCGACGAGGTCGAAGCGGTGCTGGGGCACGAGGTGGCCCACATCGCCAACGGCGACATGGTCACGCTGACCCTGATCCAGGGCGTGGTGAATACTTTCGTCGTGTTCCTGGCGCGCGTGGTCGGCTACTTCGTCGACAAGGTCCTGCTGCGCAGCGAAGGCGACCGCCCGGGCATCGGCTACATGGTGACCGTGTTCGTGTGCGAGATCGCCTTCGGCATCCTGGCTTCGATCATCGTCGCCTGGTTCTCGCGCAAGCGCGAATTCCGCGCCGACGCCGGCTCGGCCAAGCTGCTGGGCAGCCCGGTGCCGATGCAGCATGCGCTGGCCCGCCTCGGCGGCCTGGCCCCCGGCGCGCTGCCGCAGTCGATGGCCGCCTCCGGCATTTCCGGCAGCGGCGGCGGCTGGGGCGCCCTGTTCTCGACCCACCCGCCGATGGAGCAGCGCATCGCCGCGCTCCAGTCGCTGCGCTGATCCGCTACACTTGAGCCCTGATGAGCCAATATTTCCAGATCCATCCCGAGAACCCGCAAGCGCGCCTGATCAAGCAGGCCGCGCAAATCGTCGGCGCAGGCGGCATCATTGCCATTCCCACCGATTCGGCCTATGCGCTGGTCTGCCGCCTGGACGACAAGGCGGCCGTGGAAAAGCTGCGCCGCATCCGCGGCGTCGACGACAAGCACCACCTGACGCTGCTGGCGCGCGACCTGTCCGAGATCGCGCTGTATGCGCGCGTCGACAATTCGCAGTACCGGCTGCTGAAGGCCACCATGCCCGGACCCTATACGGTGATCCTGGAAGCCACGCGCGAACTGCCGCGCCGCCTGTCCCATCCCTCGCGCAAGACCATCGGCCTGCGCGTGCCGGAGAACCGCATCACCCTGGCGCTGCTCGAGGAACTGGGCGAGCCGCTGATCGGCACCACCCTGCAGCTGCCGGGCGACGACCACATGCTGTCCGATCCGGAAGAGGTCCAGGAGCGCCTCGGCAAGCAGATCGAGCTGGTGATCGACGGCGGCGCCGGTACGCTGGAGCCGACCACCGTGGTCGATCTCACCGGCCCCTCGCCCGAGCTGGTGCGCGAGGGCAGGGGCGACCCGTCCGTCTTCGGCCTCTGAAGCCGTCTTCCTCCCACCGGCCGCCCGGCGGCCGCTCTGTTAGAATCCCCCCATGGATGCTGAACTAATACGTAACATCGCAGTCTATGCACTGCCCGTTCTTTTTGCGATTACCCTGCACGAAGCTGCCCACGCCTACGCCGCCAAGTACTTCGGCGACAACACCGCCTATGCACAGGGGCGCATGAGCCTCAATCCCCTGGTGCACATCGACGTGCTCGGCACCATCGTCATTCCCATCGCGCTTTATCTGACCAGCGGTTTCGTGTTCGGCTACGCCAAGCCGGTTCCGGTCGACTTCGGCCGCCTGCGCAATCCCAAGAAGCAGATGGCCTGGGTGGCGCTGGCCGGTCCCGCGGCGAACTTCCTGATGGCCTTCCTGTGGCTGGTGCTGGCGGCGCTGCTGGTGGCCTTCCAGGTCGACGAGGCCTTCCCGCACAAGGTGGCCCAGGCCGGCGTGTTCACCAACCTGCTGATGTTCGCCTTCAACCTGTTCCCGATTCCGCCTCTGGACGGCGGGCGCGTGGTCACCAGCCTGCTGCCGCACCGCCTGGCCTATAAATTCGCGGCGATCGAGCCGTATGGCTTCTTCATCGTGCTGGCGCTGATCTTCTTCAAGCTGCTGGCGTTCTGGGTGATCCCGGTGATGGCGCTGGGCGAGATCCTGCTCAAGCTGATCGCCTCGCCGCTGTACCTGCTCCTGAGCTGACATGTATCCCGACCGCGTCGTCTCCGGCATGCGCCCGACCGGCGCGCTGCACCTGGGGCACTACCACGGGGCGCTGAAGAACTGGATCCGGGTGCAGGCCGAGCATCCCTGCCTGTTCTTCGTCGCCGACTGGCACGCGCTGACCACGCACTACGACGATCCCGGCATCGTCGAGCGCAGCACCTGGGACATGGTGGTCGACTGGCTGGCCGCCGGCATCGACCCCTCGCAGGCGACCATCTTCATCCAGTCGAAAGTGCCGGAGCACGCCGAACTGCACCTGCTGCTGTCGATGGCCACGCCGCTCGGCTGGCTCGAACGGGTCCCCAGCTACAAGGACCAGATCGACAATCTCGCGCACAAGGATCTGGCCACCTACGGTTTCCTGGGCTACCCGCTGCTGCAGGCGGCCGACGTCCTGATCTACCGCGCCAGCATGGTGCCGGTGGGCGAGGACCAGCTGCCGCACGTCGAGATGATGCGCGAGGTGGCGCGCCGCTTCAATCACATCTACGGCAAGGAAAAGGGCTTCGAAGAGAAGGCCATCGCGGCCGTCAAGAAGCTGGGCAGCAAGCGCGCCAAGCTGTACCTGGAACTGCGCACCGCCTATCACCAGGAAGGGGAGGTGGACGCCCTCGAGCAGGCGCGCGCCATGCTGGACGATGCGGGCAGCCTGTCGAACATCGACCGCGAGCGCCTGTTCGGCTACCTCGAAGGCAGCCGCCGCATCATCCTGGCCGAGCCGCAAGCACTGCTGACCCAGTCCTCGCGCCTGCCGGGCCTGGACGGGCGCAAGATGTCCAAGAGCTACGGCAACGCGATCGCGCTGCGCGAGGAGCGCGACAGCGTGGTCAAGAAAATCCGCACCATGCCCACCGACCCGGCGCGGGTGCGCCGCACGGATCCGGGCGATCCGAAGCGCTGCCCGGTGTGGCAGCTGCACGAGGTGTATTCGGACGGCGCCACCCGCGACTGGGTGGTCAAGGGCTGCACCAGCGCCGGCATCGGCTGCATCGAGTGCAAGCAGCCGGTCATCGACGGCGTGCTGGCGGAACAGGAACCGATGCACGAACGCGCCCAGCCCTACCTGGACGACCCGACCCTGGTGCGCGCGATCGTGGCCGACGGCTGCGACAAGGCGCGCCGCCTGGCCCAGGAAACGATGCGCGACGTGCGCGAAGCGATGGGGCTCGCCTACACATGACAGTCAATTCGCCAATCAACATGATGAACCTGCCGGCCTCGCCATGGGTGGCGCGCTTCGCGCCCATCCTTCCCGCAGGCGAAGTGCTGGACCTGGCCTGCGGCACGGGACGCCACACGCGCCTGCTGGCGGTGCTCGGCCACCCGGTGCTGGCGCTGGACCGCAAGCCCGAGGCGCTGGCCGCGGCGGCCGGCCCCGGCGTCACGACGATGGAGTACGACCTCGAGGACGGTTCGCCCTGGCCCTTCGCGGCGGGGCGCTTCGCCGCCATTGTCGTCACCAATTACCTGTACCGCCCCTTGTTCCCGCAGCTGGCCGCGAGCCTGCGTCCGGACGGCGTCCTGATCTACGAAACCTTCGCCCAGGGGAACCAGGTCTACGGCAAGCCTTCGAACCCGGATTTCCTCTTGGGGCCTGGCGAACTGCTGGCGCTGGCGGCGGGTGGCGGCCTGCAGGTGCTGGCCTACGAAGACGGCCACGTCGAGGCGCCGCATCCGGCCCAGGTGCAGCGCCTGTGTGCGGCCGGCCCGGCATTCGGGAAATCCGAAGCGAGGCTCGACCATATTGTGGTCAGGAATGAACCATGACGGCGGGCGATCCGCTACAATCAGGCTTTTATTTACCGGCACGGTCCAAAGATTATGATTAAGGGCAGCATCGTAGCAATCGTCACCCCGATGTTCGAAGACGGCAGTCTTGACCGCGACTCCCTGCGCAAACTGCTCGACTGGCACATCGCGGAAGGCACCGACGCCATCGTCATCGTCGGCACGACGGGCGAATCGGCGACCGTTTCTCCGGAAGAGCACTGCGAACTGGTGAAACTGGCGGTCGACCACGTCGCCGGCCGTATCCCGGTCATCGCCGGCACCGGCGGCAATTCGACCGCGGAAGCGATCGCGCTGACGCGCCACGCCAAGGACGTGGGCGCCGACGCCTCGCTCCAGGTGGTCCCGTACTACAACCGCCCGACGCAAGAGGGCATGTACCGCCACTTCCGCACCATCGCGGAAGCCGTCGATCTCCCGATCATCCTGTACAACGTGCCGGGCCGCACCGTGGCCGACATGGCCAACGACACCATCGCGCGCCTGGCGCAGGTGGACAACATCGTCGGCGTCAAGGACGCCACCGGCAACATCGGCCGCGGCATCGAACTGCTGCGCATGGTGGACAAATCCTTCGGCGTCTATTCGGGCGACGATGCGAGCGCCATGGCCCTGCTGTTCTGCGGCGGCGCCGGCAACATCTCGGTCACCGCCAACGTCGCCCCGCGCGCCATGCACGAGCTGTGCAAGGCTGCCATGGTCGGCGACATCGCGCGCGCCATCGAGATCAACAACCGCGTGCTGGACCTGCACGGCAAGCTGTTCATCGAACCGAATCCGGTGCCGGTGAAGTGGGCGCTGGCCGAGATGGGCAAGATGCCGGCCGGCCTGCGCCTGCCGCTCGCGCCGCTGTCCGCGCAATACCACGAGACCGTGCGCGCCGCCCTGGTGGCCGCAGGCGTCCATCCACAGTCCTGAATCCGCAAGGATTCGGGTTCCTAGTATCTGACATCGAACGACATGACTATTCGCAAGAAAACGACCCTGGTTTCCGCTCCCGCCGCCGGCCGCGCGCTGACGCTCACCGCGCTCGCACTCAGCCTGGCAGCCTGCACCACCGTGTTCGAATCGGACAAGGTGGATTACCGGGGCGCCAAGAAGGCCGCGGCGCTGGAAGTACCGCCCGACCTGACCCAGCTGCAGCGTGACAACCGCTACGCCGTCCCGGACGCCAAGGGCGTCGCCACCGCCTCCGGCTTCCAGCAGTCGCGCGGCCAGCAAACCGCGGCCCCGGTGGCCGGCGCGACCGAAGCCGTCGGCCCGGTCTCGAGCGATGCGGTGCGCATCGAGCGCGCCGGCGACCAGCGCTGGCTGGTGGTCAAGCAGACCCCGGAACAGCTCTGGCCGCAACTGCGCCAGTTCTGGGAAGACAACGGCTTCGCCATCGAGTCCGAGTCGGCCGCGACCGGCACCATGGAAACCAACTGGGTCGAGAACCGTTCGAAGATCCCGCAGGACTTCCTGCGCAACGCCATCGGCAAGGTGTTCGACCGCGCCTATTCGACCGGCGAGCGCGACAAGTTCCGCACCCGCCTGGAGCGCCTGCCGGACGGCTCCACCGAGATCTACGTGAGCCACCGCGGCGCCGAGGAAGTCCTGACCGGCGCCCAGAAGGAAACCACGGTCTGGACCGTGCGTCCGAACGATCCGGGCCTGGAATCGCAGTTCCTGGGCCGCATGGTCGCGCACCTGACCGGCACCAAGGACGTCAAGAGCGCCGAGACCACCGTCGCCAACGCGCCGCTGCAGCCGCAGCACGCCAAGCTGGTGGGCGACAAGGTGGAAGTGGACGAGGGCTTCGACCGCGCATGGCGCCGTGTCGGCCTGGCGCTGGACCGCGTCGGCTTCACCGTCGAGGACCGCGACCGCGTGCAGGGCATCTACTTCGTGCGCTACGTCGATCCGGAAGCGACCAACAAGGAAGGCTTCTTCAAGCGCCTGTTCACCTTCGGCGACGACGAGAAGGCCAAGGAAGCGCAGCGCTACCGCGTGCTGGTCAAGGCCGCGCAGGGCGCGAACGTGAGCGAAGTGACGGTGCAGAGCAATGACGGCAAGCCGGATACGTCGCCGACGGCGGCCAAGATCCTGAAGCTGCTGAATGACGAGCTGAAGTAATCGCGGTTTCGTCTGCAAATGAAGAACCGGCCCAGTGGGCCGGTTTTTTTTCGTCTGCATTGCTGCTGGTTGAACGCGTGGACGTTCGTGATTCGGGCCACTGGCCCGAATCACCCCGTCCACCCTACGGAAGCGTCATCGCGGCGCTTGCTGTAGGGTGGACGGCTTGTCCGTCCACGCGTTCAACCAGCCCATGTCGCACCACGCAAAACGTACAGGCGAAAAAAAACCGGCCCGCAGGCCGGTTCTTCGAATCAGAAAAATTCTGATTACTGCTTGGCAGCTTCAGCAGCGGTCGAAGCAGCAGCCGAAGCGGCAGCAGCCGAGTCAGCAGCAGCCGAAGCAGCTTGCGAAGCAGCAGCGGCAGCGTCAGCAGCCGGAGCGACAGCAGCGTCAGCAGCCGGAGCGGCCGGAGCAGCAGCGGTGTCAGCCGGAGCGGCGACCGGAGCTTCGGTGGTTGCCGGGGTTGCCGGTGCTTCTTCTTTCTTGCTGCAAGCAGCCAGAGCAACAGCCATCAGGGAAACGATCAGCAGGGATTTTTTCATGATTTTCCTTAATTTCTAAAAGTAGTACTGCTTGTTGCGAATAATAATTACCGGTAATTATTGCTCGGCGGAATTCTCGTGCTTCAAAAATAGCAATACTGCCATATAGGCAACGGAACCTTCCTGACCTGATATTATAGCCAAATTTACTGAATCGCAATAGCGAACTCATGCCGCAGTGAAAGTATTTTATGAAGAGTTAAGCTTCATATTGTTACAAGATGCAACCGCGGGCGAAATCGCTGTTTTTTAAGCAATTTTCTGGTCTATAGGCCGGTGATGCTCGGCTGCAGTACGACCCGGGATTCTTCCCAAATGGCAGCGAAACGGTGCTCCGGCACGTCACAGGCCTCCTCCGAATGGAAGACCGCTTCGCCGCGCAGGTGATCACTGTGGAAGCGCCGCACCACGTGCCTGCCGTCCCCGATGCAGAAGGAATCCGTCAGCACGCGCAGGCCGCGTGGAGTCTGGCGGCATTCGCACAGGTGGCCGTAGTCGCGCAGCAGGCGCAGGAAGCGCGGGTAGTGGCGCTCGATGTGGGCAGGATCGTGCAGCGCCAGGCGCAGCCGGCCGCCGTCCGCCAGGAAGGCGCGCAGGGTGGCGTCCACGTCCGGCGCGCCCAAGGGAAAGACGTCGAAATCCGGATCGAACAGCTCCAGCAGCGTGCTCGACGCCGCCAGGCAGGCGCGGAACTGCGCCTCGCACTCGCGGCGGGTGTCGAAGCGGAAGGTGAGCGGTTCGTCCATGGTGCTCCCTGGCCGGCCACTCAGCCGAGTTCGAGCCAGCCGTCCTGGTACCAGGTGTACAGGGCTTCCAGCACGTCGTCGGTGGCGCCCTCGAACTGGGCGCCGCTCAGGCGGCGTTCGTTGGCCAGCGCGTCCAGCACCGCCTTGTCGGCGCGGCCGACGGCGAAGGATTCGCCGTTGATGAAGACGTGCTTGCCGCGGTAGAGCATCAGGCTCTTGCTCGACAGTTTCACGCCACGCTTGGCCGCCGCTTCCATGAAGCGGCCCACGACCAGCGGCTTGGCCGGGCCGGTGAAGAACACGTTGTGCTTGGGCTCGGACATGTATTCGCCCAGGAAGATGGTCACGTCTTCCTCGTCCCAGCGCACTTTATTGAGCTCCTCGGTGACGCTGGCCAGCATCTCGCGCGGGATCTCGGCCGGGTTCTTGGCCGGCTGCAGTCCCGGATCGGCATAGCGGCCGGGCAGGTCGATCGAGTCGGCCATGAACTGCAGGAAGGCCTCGCCCAGTTCCTGGAAGGAAGGCGAGCGGAAGCCGATCGAATAGGTCATGCATTCGCCCTCGGCCACGCCGTCATGGGCGTAGTGCGGCGGCAGGTAGAGCATGTCGCCCGGCTCCAGCACGAATTCCTCTTCCGGCTCGAAGTTGGCCAGGATCTTGAGCGGCAGGCCTTCGACCAGGCTCAGGTCCTGTTGGGCGCCGATGCGCCAGCGGCGCTTGCCCTGGGCCTGCAGCAGGAACACGTCGTAGGAATCGAAGTGGGGACCGACGCCGCCGCCGTCGCTGGCGTAGCTGATCATCAGGTCGTCCAGGCGGGCATCCGGCACGAAGCGGAACTGGCGCAGCAGTTCGTCGGCGCGCTCGTCGTAGAGGTTGGCGCCCTGGACCAGCATGGTCCAGCCGGCTTCGCCGCGGTCCGGCAGCTCGGCCAGCGGGCCATGCTGCATGTCCCACTGGCCGCCGCGCTGGGTGACCAGGCGCGACTCGACATGGTTGAGGCGAGCCAGCTCGGCCAGCTTGTCGAACTTGAGCAAAGGCTTGAAACCAGGGATGGCCTGGCGGATGAGGAGGGGTTTCTTGTGCCAGTAATCGCGCAAGAACTGAGCGGGAGTAATATCCCCAAGAAGCTGTAATTTTTTCATGCGCCATTATAACCATCGGAGCGGGGCGGTATCCGCGGCTAGGGGTATAATCCGCACCTTACAACGAAAGGATGTGCGATGAAGATTGCCAAGGATACGGTCGTGACGGTGAACTACAAACTGTCGGACGCGCAGAACAACCTGATCGAAGAAGGTTCGCAGCCGATGGTCTACCTGCACGGCGGCTATGAAAATACCCTGCCGAAGATCGAAGAAGAGCTCGACGGCAAGGAAGCGGGCTATTCGTCCACGATCCAGGTGGAACCGGAAGACGCATTTGGCGACTATGATCCCGCGCTGGTGAAAGTCGAAGAGCGCAACCGCCTGCCGGAGCCGATCGAAGTCGGCATGCAGTTCGAAGGCATGGCCGAAGGCGCCGACGAAGAGCCGACCATCTTCACCGTGACCGAGATCGCCGAAGACAAGGTCGTCCTGGACGGCAACCACCCGCTGGCCGGCATGGCGCTGCGTTTCGAGCTGTCGGTGGTCGACGTGCGCGCCGCGACCGCGGAAGAAGTGCAGCACGGCCACGTGCATGGCCCGCATGGCCATCACCACGGCCATGAAGAGATGGAAGACAGCGAAGAGGGCGATCACTTCCGTAGCCAGCCGCTGCAGTGATGCTTGGTGAATTGCGGCTTGTTCCGTTCACGGGGACGGGCTGCGGTTCACGCTAACGGTTAGATACGAACTTGGGTCCCCGCCTGCGCGGGGATGACGTTTTTAGGGCGCGGGCCTCAAGCTTACGTTTGCTTCAGGCCACCCGCCCCAAGACCGTCATCCCCGCGAAGGCGGGGACCCAAGTTTGCTTGAGCAGCCGCGAGCCTCAACGACTACCGCTTCGCGTCACCCACACTGAACACCGCCCCGTCCTTCGACGACACCTTCACCTCCACAGCCTTCTCCCCAACCGAAAGCTGCCCCAGGTTCCCCCGCCATTCGATCACCGGCTGCTTGCCCTTGAGCGCGCCGCTGTCGACCAGCAGCACCTTGCCCTTGAACTTGCCCGCCCGCGCCTGGATCTGGCGCCGCGTCTCGGCGAACCCGTCCTGCACCGCCGGCTCGCGGCGCAGCAGCCCGCGCAATCCCTTGGCTTCTTCTTGCAGCAGCGGCCTGGCGTCGCCCTCGGCGAACAGCACCAGGGCTTCCGCCTTCTCGTTGCGCGCGATCGCGAACAGGCGGTTCAGCCAGAAGCGGTTGGCCACCATGCGGTCTTCGTATTCGCTGTTGCGCCCCGCCGCGGGCAGGAAGTGGTTGTTGCCGGCGGGGAGGTTGATGGTGGCGTACACCACCTTGCCCACCTGCCAATGCGCGTTCTCCGCATAGCTGCGGAAGCGCGGGCTGGTGGACAGGCGCGAAACGGGCAGCTTGTCCTCGCCCAGCGAAGTGGCCTCGCCGTAGAGCAGTTCGCGCAGCCGGTTCAGGCGTTCGATGGCATTGGTGCGCCCAAGCGAGTTGCGGCAGCCGGTCCAGTCGCTGCCGGCCAATGAGACGATCACCGGACGCCGCGCGCCCTCGATCAGGTCGCGCCGCTTCTGGTACAGGCGGTCGCCGCAGCTTTCCTTGTCGCCCTTGATGCCGGTGAGGACCACGAAGTCCAGCGACTTTTCCGAGGTCTCCTTCAGCGCGCGCTTGAGGCGGTCTTCGCCTTGGTCTCCGGTCAGTTTGGCCGCGCTGTTGCCGACGAAGGCGAATTCGTGCGCCGTCTCGTCCTTTGCATTCTTCTTCTCGCGCGCCGCTGCCGGCGCTGCGAGCAGCAGCGCGGCGAGCAGGGAGGAGAGAAGGATCGACAGGCGGGGTATCGGCATCAGGCGGCGAGGCGCTTGAGCTCGTAGAGGCGTTCGAGCGCTTCGCGCGGGGTCAGCGCATCCGGATCGATCGCCGCCAGCGCATCGCGCAAGCCGTCGTCGGCCGGCGGCGCGAGCGTGTCGGGCGCGCTGTCTTCGACATCCTCGCCTGGGGCCGCAAACAGGTCGAGCTGGGGCGTGGTGTCCAGCGCCTGGGCCTCGAGGCGCGCCAGGTGCTTGCGCGCGGCCTTGATCACGGCGGGCGGCACGCCCGCCAGCTGGGCCACCTGCAGCCCGTAGCTTTGCGAGGCCGGGCCTTCCTGCACCGCGTGCAGGAACACGATGCTGTCCTTGTGCTCCACCGCCGACAGGTGCACGTTGACCGCGCTCGAGTGGGTCTCGGGCAGCTGGGTCAGCTCGAAGTAGTGGGTCGCGAACAGGGTGAAGCTGCGGCTCGATTCGATCAGGTGGCGCGCGATGGCCCAGGCCAGGGCCAGGCCGTCGAAGGTCGAGGTGCCGCGGCCGACTTCGTCCATCAGCACCAGCGAATGCTCGGTGGCGCCGTTGAGGATGGCGGCCGATTCGGTCATCTCCACCATGAAGGTCGAGCGGCCGTTGGCCAGGTCGTCGCTGGCGCCGATGCGGGTGAAGATGCGGTCGATCGGGCCGATGGTCGCACTGGTCGCCGGCACGTAGCTGCCGACGTAGGCGAGCAGGGTGATCAGGGCCACCTGGCGCATGAAGGTCGATTTACCGCCCATGTTCGGGCCGGTGATCAGCAGCAGGCGGCGGTCGTTCGACAGGCGGCAGTCGTTGGCGATGAAGCGCTCGATCTGGTTCTCCACCACCGGGTGGCGGCCTTCGACGATGGTCAGGCAAGGCTCGCTCACCAGCTGCGGCGCGCACCAGTTGTTGCGCAGCGCATGGCTGGCGAGCGCCACGAGGGTGTCGATCTGGGCCAGGCCGCGCGCGATGGTCTGCAGGCAGCCGATGTGCGGGGCCAGGTCGTTCAGAAGCTGGTCGTACAGCAGCTTCTCGCGCGCCAGCGCGCGGTCCTGGGCCGACAAGGCCTTGTCCTCGAAGGCCTTGAGTTCCGGCGTGATGTAGCGTTCGCAGTTCTTGAGGGTCTGGCGGCGGCGGTAGTCGTCGGGCACCTTGTCGGCCTGGCCGTTGGTGACCTCGATGTAGAAGCCGTGCACCTTGTTGTACTCGACGCGCAGGTTGGCGATGCCGGTGCGGGCGCGCTCGCGCGTTTCGAGGTCGACCAGGAACTGGCCGGCGTTCTCGGACAGCGCGCGCAGCTCGTCCAGCTCGGCGTCGAAGCCGCGTGCGAACACGCCGCCGTCACGCACCATCGCCGCGGGTTCTTCCATGATGGCGCGCATCACCAGGTCGAGGCAGGCCTCGGGCGTGGCGAGATCATCGTGGATCTCGCGCAGCAGGCAGGAGTCGCCGGGGATGAAGCAGCGCGCCACCTGCTGGCGCAAGGCCGGCAGCTGCTGCAGGCCGTCGCGCAGGCTGGCCAGGTCGCGCGGGCGCGCCGACAGCAGGGCGATGCGCGTGGTGATGCGTTCGATGTCCGGCACCTGGGCCAGGGTGGCGGACAGGCCGCCGCAGGCGTCGGCCTGGGCCAGCGATTCGATGGCCTGGTGGCGCGTACGGGCCACGCCCTGGTCGCGGCGCGCATGGTGCAGCCAGTGGCGCAGCAGGCGCGATCCCATCGCGGTGCGGCAGCCGTCGAGCAGCGAGAACAGGGTCGGCGACTCCTGGCCGCGGATGGTCTCGGTCAGCTCCAGGTTGCGGCGGGTGGCGGCATCCAGGCCGATGTATTCGTTTTCCTGCTCACAGGTCAGGCTGCGCACGTGCTGCAGGCCGCGGCCCTGGGTCGACAGCGCATAGCGCAGCAGCGCGCCGGCCGCGCCGAAGGCGGCGCCCAGGCCGTCCGCGCCGAAGCCGGTAAGGGTGGCGACGCCCAGCTGCTCGAGCAGGGCCTGGTGGCCCTTGACCACGTCGAAGTGCCACTCCGGCACGCGCTGGGTGTGGCACACCGGCGGCTCGTCGAACAGTTCCGCGCCGTCGGCGCGCAGGATCTCGGCCGGCGCGATGCGCTCCAGCTCGTGCGCCAGGCGCTGCTCGACGGTGCGCTGCTCGCCCGAGAATTCCATCAGGCGCAGCGCGCCGCTGGCCAGCGACAGCCAGGCCAGGCCGGCGGTGACGGTCTTGCGCTCCTTGAACAGGTAGAGGGCCAGCAGCGGACGCTCGGCTTTTTCGGGCAGCAGGTCGGAATCGGTCAGGGTGCCGGGCGTGACCACGCGCACCACCTTGCGCTCGACCGGGCCCTTGCTCAGGGCCGGGTCGCCGATCTGCTCGCAGATCGCGCAGGATTCGCCCAGCTTGACCAGCTTGGCCAGGTAGCCGTCCAGCGAATGGAAGGGCACGCCGGCCATCTTGATCGGATTGCCGCCAGAGGCGCCGCGCGCGGTGAGAGTGATGCCCAGGACCCGCGCCGCTTTCTCGGCGTCCTCGAAGAACAGTTCGTAGAAATCGCCCATGCGGTAGAACACCAGCATGGTCGGGTAGTCGGCCTTGATGCGCAGGTATTGCTGCATCATCGGGGTGTGTTTTTCGGTCGCGCTGTGCTTGAGGGCGGCTGCGTTGATCTCAGTGGGGGCGTTCATGTTGTCGAATTCGGTACGGCGGGGCGGGTGTGGCCAAGGCTTGCCATTTTACCGCGTTCGACTCGGCCGCATGCTGCAAAAAACCTATGCTGGTTTCCGTGTGACACTAGGGAAGCATTGATTTATTCATGGCGGCCGCCTCGGCCGCGAGGAAATGCGCGAAGCGGCGTTGCAAATCCCCGCGATACCACGGGGTATCGCTCCGGTTTGTGTGCGGCCGGCGAGGTCTCGCCGGCCGCCTTTTTCGTGACCGATTCTGCGGATGGCATTGGCAATGGAGAAAAGTGGCCGGCAAGGCTTGCACACTCCATCCTCGTATCGTCAAAGGACGAGAAACTCTCGATCTTGATGATCGAAGTGCCCGAACGGGCGGGATCACGAGTGCTTTTCTGGAGCGTCGCGGGCAATCGACGATGGATGGTATGCAAGGCCGTCCATGCAACTTGGCAGCCGGCCTGCTTGCTCAGCGTTTCCTCAATGGGGCGGGCCGGTCCATCAATTTCCAGGCAGTAAAATGAGAATTCAGCCCTGATTTTGTCAGCCCCACTACCAAACCTGTTCCCAGTCCAACCAGATGTGCCGTATTGCTACTGTTCGCACTAAGCAGAATACTTAATATGACGGACAAAATGGAGAAGGAAATGGCGAATAGTGCGAATCGTTCTGGAAAATCTTCGGGGGTCCTGAGCGAAACTCCGCCGATCCATCCGAATAGTCCAAAAATTCCCCCAGAAAGCCCTAAGAAAGCATCCGGTCTAACGCTGTCTGGAAGTGCGCTCACGGCGAGCGCGGATACAATAACGTATGCAAAGAAATGAAAAACCAGCGTACGTCGGCCGATGGCGCTGGCGACGGCCCCGGCAATGAAAAGTGCGATAAAATTACCCACCCAATGTGCCCATCCAGAATGCAGCATCGGCCCGCTGATAAAACGCCAGTACTCGCCATCGGAAGCCCGGGAGAATACCAGGCCGTACTCGTACAAAAGGGGCTCCAGTCCGCTGGCGTCTGCTTGCAAGAATATCTGGATGCCGCCGCAAGCCAGCATAAGCGCTATCAATGGAAAAAGTACGTGCTTCGGACGGTGATAGATGTAAGTCACGAACATCGACCGCTCTTGGGTCGATTTCAAGGAGCGAAGTGTCAGGAAGTAGTCCGAAGAGAAAAACGCGAAACATACAGCGCTAGCAAGCAATAACTGCCGCAATTTCACGACATTGCCCGCGCCGAACAGCAGCAGCATGCCGATGAATGCGATTGAGACCGCTAGAATCAGCATAATGGCTTTATGCTGGAGAAGCATGCCGCGGTGTAGCTTTCGCGACAACTCAGGCAGGCAAATTGCCGGAACAAATCCAGAAGCGTCGGGGGCGGAAACGAGAATCGGATCAAAGCAATGCCAGTGTCTCAACTCCTTTGCAAGTCCTCGCTCGCCGAATTTTACTTTATTCGAAGGCGGGCGAACATAAGACCACCGCCTGTCTTCTTCCATCGATGCTTCAAGATTGATTCGATCCATAGGTCAGACTTGTGGTTGCAATACTCGGCCTGAGCAAGTGTCAGGCCGGTATGAGACTTATTAGCTCAGGTAAAACATTGCGGCTGCGATCGGGAAGCCGAATGCGAAAGTGGCGGGGCCACCCATTGCTCCGAGTGCCAGAATCAGGGTTGCGCCCTCGTCCCAGCTGAGTTTACCACCGCTTGCCATTTCAATTTCGTTAGTGTTCAGTTCTTGCACGATGCTGTCTCCAATAAGAGGTTATAAGTGGTTGCTGCAGGAGAATAATAGTTCGCATCGGGAAGCTTGTGTAGAGTTATTGGAAAATTACTTATGCCGAATATTATTATGCTCTTCTGTCAATCTTTCTTTTTTATACATGTTGTCTCATCGCGCCAGGGAAGCACTGATTTATCTGGCGCGTAGGAATCGGTCACGAAAAAGGCGCCCGGCAGGGCACAAACCGGAGCGATACCAGGTGGTATCGCGAGGATTTGCAACGCCGCTGGGCGCATTTTCTCGTGGCCGAGGCCGCCGCCATGAATAAATCAGTGCTTCCCGAGTACATGCTTTCTCACAGTGCTGTACTCAAGCGGGCCGATGATGAACCCCCGCGTCGGCGTGGCGCGCCTTGGAATGTCGGAAGTGGTCGACCGGTTGTCGATACGGCCCTAGCACGCCTCTCGGCCGACACTTTGCGATGATGGAGTTCACTCCAGGTGCCTGAGGCATGAATGTCGGAATTTTTTACATAAAGTTGCTATTGGTGAACGGGTGTTGACCTAGGTTATTGATTTCATGTACTTTTTGTTGCTTGGCGTGATTGTTGCTTTAAGTTACGATCGAACGGGGGACCAAATGAAACGTCATGTAATCAAAATGCTCGGCTGGCTCACATTGAGCTCTTGCTTGGTGAACGCCCATGCCGGCGTCGTCGCGGCCGACAACACCTATGGGCTGTTCGACAATACCAACGGCCTGCGGACGCTGGACGTGACCAGCCATGGCAGCATCGCCGACCTGAACATCCTAGTGTCCTTCGCCAAGTGCGACAACCCGGTGCTGGGCGCGGCGGGCGGCGCTTGCGTCGGCACCGGCACCCCCTACGAAAACGAGATCGTCCTGCGCCTGACCAGCCCGGGCGGCGTGACGGTCGACCTGGTATCGCAGGGCACCTATACCCAGGGCAGCGTCGGCGCCGGACAGGTATCGGTCACCTTCGACGACGAAGGCGCGGCGCGCGGCGCGCAGGTGCAGGCGGGCAGCTTCCGTCCGGTCGGCATGCTGAGCGACTTCGACGGCCTGGACATGTTCGGCCTGTGGACGCTGTACATCGGCGACACCAACCGCCAGGATCCATTGGAATACTATTCCTCGCAGCTGATCGTCACCACCAATGGCGCGGACGATCCGGTCCCGGTGCCTGAGCCGGCTTCGCTGGGCCTGCTGGCCCTTGGCCTGGCGGGACTCGCCGCGGCGCGCCGCCGCCGTCCTTAAGCGAAACCGGCGCGGCCTTCCATCGCTACGTGGTCCTTGCACAGGGCCGCGAATTCTCCTTCGGCGCTACCCGCAATCAGCACCAGCTCTTCCCCAAGCGCTACGGGGGTGCGGAAGCGGCACCAGACCGTTTCCACGGTCCGCCCCGATGCCTGCTGCAGCAAGGCGCAGGCTTTCGCCATGCTGTGCGCGCCGTGGATGATGGGCGCGCGCATGCCCATCAGGCGCGCCGACCACGGCCACAAATGGATCGGATTCCAGTCGCCCGACAGCGCCGCATAGCGCCGGCCCGCGTCCATGGCAAGCGTCCAGCGGCCCAGGGGCTGCCCGGACGGTGCCTCGCCCGCCGGTGACTTGCCTTCGGTTTTCCTGCCCCGCTTGACCAGGTAATTGCTGCTGCACGCGAACGCGAGCCGTTCGCCATCGAAGGCGCGCGTCTCGAGCAGGCAGTGAATCGCGCCATTGGCCGCGGGCGGCTGCATGCGCACCTCCGTGCTGATCGCCAGCGGCCGCGCCGGATCGATGGGTCCGTGCATGGAAAGCGTATTCTCGACGTGGATCAGCCCCGGAATCTTGAATAGCGTCGGACGGTCCAGCATCGTGGCCAGCTGGGCGCGCTGCGCCAGCAGGTAGAGGAAGGGCAGGGGCACGGCGTCGCCCGCGAACCCGAAGGCCGCGTTGTAGCGCCGCACATGGGCCTGGTCGATATGGGGAAGGATGTAGATGGCGCCGATGTCAGCGCCGGCGTGGCGAGAGGGACGCTTGAACAGCGCGCGCAAGAGCATGCGCGGGCCAAAGGGAGGAAGGAGCGGATGAGTCATCCGGCCAGGATACCCGACCCGCTCCCGTCAGGCTATTCACGCCGCCTGCTTGGCCTCGCCGATGCGCTTGGCGATGTGGGCCAGGGCTTCGTCAACCTGGTCGATCAGGATCAGGCACAAATCGCCCGCCTCCAGGCGCGACAGCGCGCGGTCGATGGCGACGAACTCGCCGTTGATTTCCTCGACGTGGGTGGTGCGGGTGGCGCCATCCAGGCCCTTGCGCAGCAGCGCGAGCACTTCGCCATCGGCGCGGCCGCGCTGGCACTGGTCCTGGTAGAGCAGCACGTCGTCGAACACCTTGCCCAGGATCTCGGTCTGCTGCGAGATGTCCTGGTCGCGGCGGTCGCCGGCGCCGCTGATCACCACCGAGCGGCGCTTGGCCGGCATGCCTTGCACGGCGGTGCTCAGCGCGGCGATCGCATCCGGGTTGTGGCCGTAGTCGGCGATCACGGTCGCGCCCTTGTACTCGAACACGTTGAAGCGGCCGGGCGCGTTGTCGCTCTCGCCCACGAAGGTCTTGAGGCCGCCGCGGATCGATTCCCACGAGGTGCCCACCGCCCAGGCGGCGGCCACCGAGGCCATCACGTTCTCGACCTGGAAGCCGACCGCGCCGTTGCGGGTGATCGGCACCTCGCTCAGCGCGATGCGTTCCTGCTGCTTGCCCTGGGCGCAGACCAGGTGGCCGTCCTCGACGAAGACGACGCGGCGGCCCTGGGCGCGGTGCATCGACATGATCGGGTTGCCGATGTCCTGGGCGAAGAAGGTGATGTCGCCGCGGGTGACTTCGGCCATCGCCGCCACCACCGGGTCGGCGGCGTTCAGCACCGCCATGCCCTTGTCGGCCACGTTCTGCACGATCACGCGCTTGAGGACCGCCAGGTCCTCGAGCGTGGTGATGTAGTTCAGGCCCAGGTGGTCGCCTGCGCCGATGTTGGTCACCACCGCCACCTGGCAGCGGTCGAAAGCCAGGCCTTCGCGCAGCAGGCCGCCGCGCGCGGTCTCGAACACGGCCGCGTCCACGTCCGGGTGCAGCAGCACGTTGCGCGCGCTGCGCGGGCCGCTGCAGTCGCCGCTGTCGATGCGGCGGCCTTCGATGTAGACGCCGTCGGTGTTGGTCATGCCAGTGCGCAGGCCCGATGCGGTCAGCAAGTGGGCGATCAGGCGCACGGTGGTGGTCTTGCCGTTGGTGCCGGTCACGGCCACTACCGGGATGCGGCCGTCGTCGCCAGGGGCGTACAGGGTGTCCATGATGGCTTCGCCGATCGGGCGGCTCTTGCCGAACGAAGGCGACAAGTGCATGCGCAGGCCGGGGGCGGCGTTGACTTCGACGATGCCGCCGTGCAGTTCCTCGATGGGTTTGAGCACGCTGTCGCACACCAGGTCGACGCCGCAGATGTCCAGG
Source organism: Massilia sp. ST3 (assembly GCF_018119405.1). Classification (GTDB taxonomy): domain Bacteria; phylum Pseudomonadota; class Gammaproteobacteria; order Burkholderiales; family Burkholderiaceae_D; genus Telluria. Next base: position 59,371 of record NZ_JAGPWC010000007.1, read on the forward strand.
CCCACCATGTGGGCGGCGGCGATGGCGCGCGCCGCGACTTCCGGATGCACGTCGTCGGTGACGTCGGTGGCCGAGCCGCCGGTCGACAGGTTGGCGTTGTTGCGCAGGACCACGCGCTGTCCTTCGGCCGGCACCGAGTCGGCGTCCAGGCCCTGTTTGCTCAGGGTGGCCAGGGCGATGTCGTCGAAGCGGATCTTGGTCAGCGAGGTGGCATGGCCGTCGCCGCGGCGCGGGTCGCGGTTGACCTGCTCCACCAGCTGGCGCACGGTCTGCTTGCCGTCGCCCACCACCTGCGGCGGGTCGCGGCGGGCGGCGGCCACCAGCTTGTCGCCGATGACGAGCAGGCGGTAGTCGTGGCCCGGCAGGTAGCGTTCGACCATGATGTCATCGCGGAATTCGGAAGCCGCGTGGAAGCCGGCCGTCAGCTGTTCCTTGGTGGTGACGTTGACGGTCACGCCCTTGCCCTGGTTGCCGTCCTTCGGCTTGATCACGACCGGCAGGCCGATTTCCTGTGCGGCGGCCCAGGCGTCTTCGGGATCGAGCACGGTGCGGCCGTGCGGCACCGGCACGCCGGCGGCGTCCAGCAGCTTCTTGCTCAGTTCCTTGTCCTGCGCGATCGATTCGGCGATGGCGCCGGTGGCATCGATCTCGGCGGCCTGGATGCGGCGCTGGCGGCTGCCCCAGCCGAACATGACCAGGCTGCCTTCGGTCAGGCGGCGGAAGGGGATGTTGCGGGCGACCGCGGCCTGCACGATGGCGCCGGTCGACGGGCCAAGGCGCACGTCCTCGTCCAGTTCGCGCAGGCGCGCCAGGGCGCCGGCCAGGTCGAAGGGCTGGTCGGCGGCGGTGGCCTTGATCAGTTCCTGGGCCAGCTCCAGCGCCAGGCGGCCGACCTCTTCCTCGCTGTACTCGACCACCACCTGGTAGATGCCGCGTTCCAGGGTGGCGGTGGTGCGGCTGAAGGTCACCGGGCAGCCGGCTTCGGCCTGCAGGGCCAGGGCCGCGTGTTCGAGCACCTGCGCCATGGGGACGGTGTCGTCGTGGCCCATCGGCTGCAGCTGGCCGATGCGGGGGAAGCGCGCGCGCAGGCGCTGTTCGAAGCCGGACAGGGCGCCGATCGATTCCTCACTAGGGGTGCACGAGACGATCGCCTCGACCGAAGTGTGGTGGCTCCAGAGATTGGGGCCACGCAGGGCCCGTACGCGTGATACTTCCATAAACCGTCAGTCCTTTCGCGGGCCGCCCCGGCCGGGGCCAAGGCGGACACCAGGGCCCGGCGCCTGCCGGGCCGTTTGCATAGATTAGTTGTTTGCTTTCTTCGGGGTCGCGTCGAAGGCGCGCAGGCCGCCGCAGATCAGGTCCGAGGGCACGCCCAGGGCCCAGGCGGCAGCCACCGCCGCCAGCACGCTTTCCGGGTGCTTGACGGTCGACGGCTTCATCTTCGCCAGTTCCAGCAGCGGCGTTTCCTGCGCGCCGTCGGCCAGCACGATGCGGCCGTCGCGCGCGAACACCACGCGTTCACCCTTGGCGCGGTGCTCGGCCATGACCGTGTTGTGCTCGTCGAGCGCGTAGAAGATCACGCGGCCGTCGCTCAGTTCGGCCAGGGCCGCCACCGCCTCGTTGGCGGCGTTCAGCACGGCCGCGCCTTCTGGCAGGATCACGTCGACCTGGCTGCGGATCACGTTGCGGAAGGCTTCGTCGTCGCGGATGTGGAACTCGGCCACGTCGGCCAGGCCTTCCATGTCGGTCACCACGCCCACGGTGCAGCGGTCGTAGGGCAGGCCCTCGGCCAGGATCGAGCGCGCGTTCGATTCGAACACGGCGGTCTGCACGGTGCGATTGATCAGCAGGCGCTGGCCGGCGTCGAAACCGGTGGAATCGCGATTCGAGACTTCGCGCGCATCCAGGTACAGGCCTTCGCCGTTGGCCACGCCCACGTGCTTGCCGGTGATGTGGACCAGGCAGCCGACCAGGCGCGCGATCAGGCTGGTGCCCAGGGTGCCGGTCACGCCCACGACCGGGATGCGGCCGTTCTCGTTCGGGCCGAACAGGTGGTCGACGATGGCCGCGCCCACGTTGCGCGGCTCGCCGCTGGCGGGCTTGATGTGGGCCAGCAGGCCCGGGCTGGAATTGACTTCGATGATGGCGCCGCGCTGCTCGCCGAGCGGACGCGAGATGTCTTCGCAGACCAGGTCGATGCCGGCGATGTCCAGGCCCACGATGCGCGCGGCCAGCGCGGCGGCATGCGCCACTTCAGGGTGGACCAGGTCGGTGACGTCGTCGGCGACGTTGCCGTTCAGCTGGATCAGCACTTTCTGGCCGGCCTGGGGCACCGAGTCGGGAACGAAGCCCTGGCGCTTCAGTTCGAGCAGGATTTCGCTGTCGGCCGGATTGACCCGGCCCAGCGGATGTTCCTCGCTCTCGCCGCGGCGCGGGTCGGTGTTGATCTGGGTGTTGCACAGTTCGGTGACGTTCAGCTTGCCGTCGCCCGTGACCCACAGCGACTCTCCTTTGGCGGCGGCGACCACCTTGCGGCCGACCACCAGCAGGCGGTGCTCGTTACCCGGGATGAAGCGTTCGACCAGCACCGACTTGCTGTCGCCTTCGATGGCGGCGATCTCGTAGGCGGCCTTCACGTCCGCCTCGGTCATCAGGTTGAGCGACACGCCGCGGCCGTGATTGCCGTCGATCGGCTTCACCGCCACCGGCAGGCCGATGTCCTGGGCTTCGTCCCAGGCGTCCTCGGGGCTGCGCGCGATCGAGCCTTCCGGCACCGGCACGCCGCAGGAGGCCAGCAGGGTCTTGGTCAGGTCCTTGTCGCTGGCGATGCCTTCGCCGATGGCGCTGGTGCGGTCGGTCTCGGCGGTCCAGATGCGGCGCTGGGCGGCGCCGTGGCCCAGCTGCACCAGGTTGCCCTCGGTCAGGCGGATCGACGGGATCTTGCGGTCGGTGGCGGCGTCGACGATGTGCGCGGTCGACGGGCCCAGGCAGTAGCGGTCGACCAGCTCGGTCAGGCGCGCCACAGTGGCGGGCAGGTCGAAGGGCGTGTCGTTGATCGCGGCCATGATCAGCGCGTGGCCGGCGTCGAGGGCGGCGCGGCCGACCGTTTCGTCGCGGGTGCGGAAGGCCATCTTGTAGATGCCGTGGTCGCCGGTGGAGCGGGTCTTGCCGAAGCCGGTCTTCATGCCGGCCAGGTTTTGCAGCTCCAGCACGATGTGCTCGAGGATGTGGCCGGCCCAGGTGCCGTCCACCAGGCGCTCGATGAAACCGCCGTGCGTGCCGACGCCGCAGCGGTGCTCGACCAGGCCCGGCAGCCAGGCGGTCAGGCGTTCGGTGAAGCCGGGCAGGGTGTTCGAGGGGCATTCTTCGAGCTCGCCGATGTCGAGCCAGGCCTCGAGCACCGGGCGATACGTCCAGATGTTCGGACCGCGAAGATAGCTAACGCGGAGAAACTTGATGTCGTTCTTCTTGTTCATTTAACAATATCTATGTCCACGTGTCCGTTTGCTCACCTGGACGATTACCTTATCCGCGATGCCCGCCGCCAAAATCCGTTGTGCGGCGTTCATCCTGTATACTTGCCGGCCCGGAGCTTACCGTGCCGCAACATTTTCTGCCAGTATCGCCCTATGTCATCCAAAGGTTAGCCGAGAACGTTAACCCGCTCTGTGGAGCGTTTCACGCAGCGGCGCATTGACAGTCCTTTTGTGCTTGCCGAGCCGTCTGCCTTGCTCATCCCTCCAGAACTTTTGCCTGTTACCGGGCGCAATACATGACAACTCAACAACTTGTTCGTCCGTCGTCCCTGGCGGTAGCCGCCAGTTTTTTGCCTGAACGTTGGCAAAGTGACGTCGCGAAACAGCTTGCACCAGGGGAAAACGTTTTAAGCAGCGTGGAGGTTGACCTCGACGCGAAATTACGTTTCGTGAAGGGCCTGGTGGTGGTGACCAACCGCCGCCTGCTGGCCCACGCCCCGGGCGAGAGCGCCTGGCGCGACTGGCCGCTGCGCGCCGGCCTGGTGCTGCGCCACCACGACCACGCCGGCGTCGGCCACCTGGACCTGGTGGATGAACACAGCCTGCTGGCGTCCTGGCGGTTTACCCTGGGTCAGAACCTGCAGGCGATCCGCGTGGTCGACCAGTTCACCGACCAGGTCGAGAGCGTGGCCACCGGGGTGCCGGTGCAGCCGCCCGAGCAGCATACTTGTCCAAGTTGCAAGGCGCCGCTGGAGCCGAACCAGGAAGACTGCCCGATCTGCGAAAAAGTCCTGCACACCCCGCCGTCGACCTGGACCCTGTTCCGCCTGTGGCGTTTCGCCAGGCCGTACAAAGGCCAGCTGCTTGCTGGCTTCCTGCTGATGCTCGGTTCCACCGGGGCGCACATGATCCCGCCCTACCTGACCAAGCCGCTGATGGACAACGTCCTGATTCCGTACCAGAACGGCCAGACCATCGACACCTCGCTTGTCTATCTATATATGGGCGGCCTGTTCGGCGCCGCCATGCTGGCCTGGGCCCTTGGCTGGGGCAAGACCTATGTACTGGCGCTGGCGTCGGAGCGCATCAGCGCCGACCTGCGCTCGACCACCTACGAACACCTGCTGCGTCTGTCGCTCGAGTACTTCGGCGGCAAGCGCACCGGCGACCTGATGTCGCGCATCGGCAGCGGCTCGGACCGGATCAGTGTCTTCCTGTCGCTGCACCTGCTCGACTTCCTGTCGGACGTCCTCCTGATCATCATGACGGGCGTGATCCTGTTCAGCATGAATCCCTGGCTGGCGCTGGTCACCCTGGTTCCGCTGCCCTTCATCGCCTGGATGATTCATGTGGTGCGCGACAAGCTGCGCACCGGTTTCGAGAAGATCGACCGGGTCTGGGGCGAGGTCACCAACGTGCTGGCCGATACCATTCCCGGCATCCGGGTGGTCAAGGCCTTCGCCCAGGAAAAGCGCGAAGCCGCCCGCTTCCGCGAAGCCAACAAGCACAACCTGGCCGTCAACGACAAGCTGAACAAGGTCTGGTCGCTGTTCTCGCCGACCGTCTCGCTGCTGACCGAGATCGGCCTGCTGGTGATCTGGTGCTTCGGCATCTGGCAGGTCTCGCGCGGCGACATCACGGTGGGCACCCTGACCGCCTTCATCGCCTACAGCGGCCGCTTCTACGTGAAGCTCGATTCCATGAGCCGCATCGTCTCGGTGACGCAGAAGTCGGCCTCGGCCGCCAAGCGCATCTTCGACATCCTCGACCATGTGTCGAGCGTGCCGGACCCGGCCAACCCGATCAAGGTGGACAAGGTCCGCGGCGAGATCGAGCTGCGCGAAGTCGGCTTCCGCTACGGCAACCGCGCCGTCAACCGCGGCATCTCGCTCAAGATCAAGGCCGGCGAGATGGTCGGGCTGGTCGGCCACAGCGGTTCGGGCAAATCGACCCTGGTCAACCTGATCTGCCGCTTCTACGACGTGGCCGAAGGCGCGATCCTGCTCGACGGCAAGGACATCCGCTCCTTCGCCGTGGCCGACTACCGCCGCAACATCGGCCTGGTGCTGCAGGAGCCTTTCCTGTTCTTCGGCACGATTGCCGAGAACATCGCCTACGGCAAACCGGGCGCCAGCCGCGAGGAGATCATCGCCGCGGCGCGCGCGGCCCACGCCCATGAGTTCATCCTGCGCCTGCCGCAAGGCTACGACTCGATGGTGGGCGAGCGCGGCCAGGGCCTGTCGGGCGGCGAACGCCAGCGCATCTCGATCGCGCGTGCGCTGCTGATCGACCCGCCGATCCTGATCCTGGACGAGGCGACTTCGTCGGTGGACTCGGAAACCGAGAAGGAAATCCAGAAGGCGCTCGACAACCTGGTGCAAGGCCGCACCACCATCGCCATCGCGCACCGCCTGTCGACCCTGCATCGCGCCGACCGCCTGGTCGTGCTCGACCGCGGCGTGGTGGTGGAAGAGGGCAACCACGACGAGCTGATGGCGCGCGAAGGCGCCTACCACCGCCTCTACGAAGCGCAGGCGCGCAACGTGGACCAGGACATGGACGACAAGGACGACTGATGAGCAATTTCCAACTGCGGCGCGACGCCTTCGGCAAGCTGGTGATCACCCTTGACGGCGGCGAGGAACACGTCGGCGTGATCCCCGTGCGCGCCTTCCCCATCCAGGCGCCGACCAGGGGTATCTCGCTGGTGCGCGACGGGGGCAAGGAAGTGGCCTGGATCGACGACCTGGCGGAGGTGCCGGAGCAGATCCGCACCCTGGTGCAGGAAGAGATCGAGGGACGCGAATTCATTCCCGAGATCCTGCACATCAGGGAAGTGTCGAGCTTCGCGACGCCCTGCACCTGGTATGTGAAGACCGACCGCGGGGAGACCGAGTTCGTGCTCAAGGTGGATGAGGATATCCGGCGGGTGGGCGATGCCTCGCTGCTGGTGGCGGATAGCCATGGGATCAACTTCCTGGTGCGGGATATGTACAAGATTGATAAGCACAGCAGGAAGATTCTGGATCGGTTTCTCTGATCGGTAGCGCTATCGGCTGTTCCGGCAAACTTGGGTCCCCGCGAAGGCGGGGACCCAAGTTTGCAGCACACCTCCCACGTTCGACAACTCCCTCTAATCCCTCCCTTGCCCCGCCACGAACCAGCGTGCTAACTTAGTTAACACGTTAACGATCCCGGAGCGCCCCATGCAGCTCACCGAACCCGCCATCCCCGTCGCCCGCACCACCCTGGCCGCCACCTGCCGCACCGTGCCCAACGCCGCAGGCGTGGTCCTGATCCACCCCGCCACCGCCGTCACCCAGGGCTTCTACGCCGCCTTCGCCGACTACCTGGCCGGCCGCGGCCTGAACGTGATCACCTACGACTACCGCGGCACCGGCCGCTCGCGCCCGGCCAGCCTGCGCGGCGTGGAGGTCACCATGGCCGACTGGATCGACGAAGACGTTCCCGCCGTTACCGCCTGGGCGAAGTCGCAGTTCCCGGAGCTGCCGCTGGTCGCCGTCGGCCACAGCGTCGGCGGCCACGCGCTGGCGCTGTCGCCCTCCACCAACGGGCTGCGCGCCGCCATGCTGGTCGCGGCCCATGCCGGCGCCACCCATACCGTGCGCGGCTGGTTCGAGCGCCAGCGGGTGCGCTTCGTGCTCAGCGTGCTGGCGCCGGTGCTGTGCCGGGTGCTGGGCTATATGCCGGGCAAGCGCATCGGCCTGGGCGAGGACCTGCCGCGCGGCGTGATGCTGCAGTGGTCGGGCTGGTGCGCCAGCCGGCGCTATTTCTTCGACGACCCCAAGGTCGACGCCGCGCGCCGCATGGCGCAGGTGCGCGTCCCGCTCCAGGTGCTGAGCTTTACGGATGACCCCTGGGCCAACCCGGCGGCGGTCGACATGCTGGTCTCGCCGTTGCCGCAGGCCCGCCTCCAGCGGCGCGAGGTCGCTCCGCGCGAGGCGGGCGTGCCGGGCATCGGCCACATGGGCTTCTTCCGCCGCCGCTGCGAGGCCGGCCTGTGGGCGGAGGCCGCCGACTGGCTGCTGGCGCACTGCAGCCAGGAAGAGAGGGCGCATGCCTGAGCAGAAACCGCGTTTCGTCGCCCTGGTCAACCGCGCCCAGCGCGCCATGCAGCGCTGGATCGAAGGCCGTCCCGAAGCCTGGGAAGGCGCCAGCGCGGCACAGGCCGGGCTGCTGTTCCTGCTGGCCTCGCGCGAGGACGCCGCGATCGGCGAGATCGCGCAGGCGCTCGACGTGGCGCCGGCCGCCGTGACCAATTTGTCCAAGCGCATGCAGGCGGCCGGCATGGTCGAGCGTGTGGGCGACGCCCATGACGCCCGCCTGACGCGCCTGCGCCTGAGCGAACAGGGCAGGGAAGCGAGCCGCCTGGCGACCGGCGCGCTGGCGGAACTGAACGCCAAGCTCAGCGCCGGCTTCACCCCGCAGGAGCTCAGCGTCGTGGCCCGCTGGCTCGACCAGGCGACCCGTCTTTGACGGGCGCGTTGCGCCGGTCTGTACGTGCTCCCACATACCTCGCCACCGATCCCGCGTAGAGTCTTCCCATCGGCCGTAGGCCATCGGAGGACTCATGGATTCCATCAACCAACAACAGCCCGAGCAGAACCGCCGTGACCTGAGCGGCGTCGAGGCGATCGAACGCGTCAAGAACATGACCAAGGACGCCGACACCTGCTTTTTCTCGACCAATGCCAGCCTGGGACCGAGCCGCGGCGTGCGCCCGATGAGCGTGCGCGAGGCGGACGACAACGGCGCCCTGTGGTTCCTCAGCAGCATCGACAGCCACAAGAACCAGGAACTGGTGATCGATCCGAACGTGAAGCTCTACTTCCAGGTCAGCAAGCATTCCGGCTTCCTCGAACTCGACGGCAAGGCCGAGATCTCGCAGGACAAGGCCCAGATCAAGCGCCTGTGGAACTTCATGCTACGCACCTGGTTCACCGAGGGCGAGGACGATCCGCGCATCACGGTCATCAAGGTGACGCCGCGCAGCGGCTACTACTGGGATAACAAGCACGGCGATGCGGTGGCCGGGGCCAAGGTGGCCGTTGGGGCCGTGGTGGGCAAGACGCTCGACGATTCGATCGAGGGGCGGCTGACCTTCAGCTAGATTCGGAAGAGGTGGATAAATCCGTACGCCAGTCCCGCGACATTAGAACGTCGTTCCGGCGCAGGCCGGAACCCAAGTTTGCACGCTCACCAGCGCGCAACGAACTTGGACCCCGGCCTTCGCCGGGGTGACGGTCTTATGGCTGGTGGCTGCGAATACCGCAGTGAGCTTCTAGCCGCCCATGCACGCAATCATCGTCACCATCGGCTCAGCCGGCGACCTTTTCCCCTTCCTCTGGATAGGCACAGCCCTGCACGCGAGCGGCCACCGCGTCGATTTCCTGGGGCCCACCCAGCACGCACCCTACGTCAGCCAGGCCGGCCTGCCTTTCCACGGCCTGCCCGCCGACCCGGCGGTGCTCGACCACCCCGACCTGTGGCACCCGACCCGCGGCCTGGCCGTCGTCTGGCGCGCGACACGCCCCGCCATGGCCGAGCTGCCCGCCTTCATGGATGCGCTGCCGCCGGGCGAGGCGCGCCTGCTGCTGGCCCACCCGCTGGCCTTGCCCGAGGCCGACCTGTGCCGCGCCACCCACCCCGGCCTGAAGATCGCGGCCGCCTACCTGGCGCCTTCGAACCTGCCCACCGTGCACGATCCGCTGATGCTCGGCCCCTGGCGCGTGCCGCGCTGGGTGCCGCATGGCGTCCGCCGCTGGCTCTGGCGCAGCCTGGGCGCACGGCTGATCGACCCGGTCGCACTGCCGGACGTGAACGCGGCCCGTACCAAGCGCGGCTTGCCGCCCGTGGACGGGCTCATCGAGTACATCTCCGGCATCCCCGACCTGTCCATCACCCTGTTTCCGGAATGGTTCGCGCCGACCCAGCCGGACTGGCCGAAGCCCCTGTTCCGCACCGGCTTCCCGCTCTACGATCCGGCGCCGGATGCCGGCTTGCGCCCCGAGCTGCAAGCCTTCCTGGCAGCCGGGCCGCCGCCCGTGGCCTTCACGCCCGGCACCGGCAACCGCCAGGCCGGCCGCTACTTCGCCGCCGCAGCGCAGGCGCTGCGCACACTCGGACTGCGCGGCCTGTTCCTGACCCCGCAACGCGACCAGCTTCCCGCGTCCTTACCGGACGACATCCTGTGGCAGGACTACGTGCCGCTCAAGGCCCTGCTGCCCCACGTAGCCGCGCTGACCCACCATGGCGGCATCGGCACCACGGCCGAGGCCTTGCGCGCCGGCACGCCCCAGCTGGTCGTGCCGCTGGCCCACGATCAGTTCGACAACGCAGCGCGGGTGGTGGCCCTCGGCGCCGGGGCCAGCCTGCATGCGGCGCGTGTGACGCCTGCGCGCATGGCGCAGGCCTTAGGGCAGGTCGTCGGGAAGGAAGAGATGACGCGGGGTTGCCGCGAGGCCAGCATGCGCTTCAATGCGCCCACCGGCATCGACGCGCTGTGCGCCCGCCTGGAAGCCCTGGCCGCGGCCTAGGGCCACTGTTGGGAATCGCACCGACGCCGGGACCTGGCTGCGCTCTAATGCCACATCGTCGATGATGCTGGAGGGCACATGCCCAACAAGAAACACAACCAGGCCGGACAGGACCCCACCCCCGAGGGCTATGTGCGCGTGCGCGGCGCGCGCGAGCACAACCTGAAGAACGTCAGCCTCGACATCCCGCGCGGCGCGCTGGTGGTGTTCACCGGCGTGTCCGGTTCCGGCAAGTCCTCGCTGGCCTTCGGCACCCTGTACGCGGAAGCCCAGCGGCGCTACCTGGAATCGGTCTCGCCCTATGCGCGCCGCCTGTTCCACCAGATGCCGGTGCCGGAAGTGGACGAGATCGAAGGCCTGCCACCCGCCGTCGCCCTGCAGCAGCAGCGCGGCACGCCGACCGCCCGTTCCTCGGTGGGCAGCGTCAGCACCCTGTCGAATTCCCTGCGCATGCTGTACTCGCGCGCCGGCGACTATCCCCCGGGGCAGGAGCTGCTGTACGCGGAATCCTTCTCGCCCAACACCGCGCAGGGCGCCTGTCCGCGCTGCTCGGGCCTGGGCCGCATCTACGACGTCACCGAGCAGTCGATGGTGCCTGACGACAGCCTCACCATCCGCGAGCGCGCCATCGCCGCCTGGCCGCCGGCCTGGCACGGCCAGAACCTGCGCGACATCCTGGTGACCCTGGGCTACGACGTCGACACGCCCTGGCGCGACCTGCCGCGCAAGGACCGCGACTGGATCCTGTACACCGAGGAGAGCCCGACCGTGCCGGTGTACGCCGGCCTCACGCCGAAGGAGACGCGCGCCGCCCTGCGGCGCAAGGAGACGCCCAGCTACCAGGGCACCTTCACCGGCGTGCGCCGCTACGTGCTGCAGACCTTCGCCAATACCGAGAGCGCGTCGATGAAGAAGCGCGTGGCCCGCTACATGGTCAGCACCGCCTGCCCGGAGTGCGAGGGCAAGCGCCTGCGCAAGGAATCGCTGTCGGTCACCTTCGCCGGCGCCGACATCGCCGAGATCTCGCGCATGCCGCTCGAACGCCTGGCCGCGCTGCTGCGTCCCTATGCGGAAGGCAAGGACAAGGACACCGGCGGGCTGTACGCCGAGCAGGTGGTGGTGCGGCGCCGCATCGCGGCCGACCTGTATGCGCGCCTGGAAGTGCTGCTGGCCCTGGGCCTGGGCTACCTGGCGCTGGAACGCAGCACGCCGACCCTGTCGCCGGGCGAGCTGCAGCGCCTGCGCCTGGCCACCCAGGTGCGTTCCAGCCTGTTCGGCGTGGTCTACGTGCTGGACGAGCCCTCGGCCGGCCTGCACCCGGCCGACACCGAGGCCCTGCTCGACGCCCTGGCCCAGCTCAAGGCGGCCGGCAATTCGCTGTTCGTGGTCGAGCACGCGCTGGACGTGATCCGCCAGGCCGACTGGCTGGTCGACGTCGGCCCCATGGCGGGCGAGCGCGGCGGCCAGATCCTGTACAGCGGCGAGCCTGGCGGCCTGCGCAAGGTCGACAAGTCGCAGACCCGGCGCTACCTGTTCGACGAGGCGCCGCTGCCCCAACGCGCGCCGCGCACGCCCACCGGCTGGCTCAAGCTCGAAGGCGTGCGCCGGAACAACCTGCACGGCATCGACGTTGCCTTCCCGCTGGGCGTGCTCACCAGCGTCACCGGCGTGTCCGGTTCGGGGAAATCCAGCCTGGTCAGCCAGGTGCTGGTGGAACTGGTGAGCGCGGCGCTCGGCCACGCGCCCGTGGAAGAAGAGGAGACGCCGGGCGAGCCGAGCCTGGAGCAGGAGGAGGAATTGCCGCTGGAAGGCCGCATCGCCAGCGGCATGGAGGGCGTGCGGCGCCTGGTGCGGGTGGACCAGAAGCCGATCGGCCGCACTCCGCGTTCCAACCTGGCCACTTACACCGGCCTGTTCGACCAGGTGCGCAAGCTGTTCGCCGCCACGCCGGACGCGCGCAAGCGCCGCTACGACGCCGGCCGCTTTTCCTTCAACGTCGCCAAGGGCCGCTGCGAGCACTGCGCGGGTGAAGGTTTCGTGATGGTCGAGCTGCTGTTCCTGCCCAGCGTGTACGCCCCTTGCCCCACCTGCGAAGGCGCGCGCTACAACGCCAAGACCCTGGAAGTGACCTACCGCGGCCGCAACATCGCCGAGGTGCTCGGCATGACGGTGGGGGAGGCGATCGCCTTCTTCAAGGACGAGCCCCTGGTCGAACGCTCGCTCGAGGTGCTGGCCGAGGTGGGCCTGGACTACCTGCGCCTGGGCCAGCCGGCCACCGAGCTGTCCGGGGGCGAAGCCCAGCGCATCAAGCTGGCGGCCGAGCTGCAGCGCGCCACGCGCGGCAACGCCCTGTACGTGCTGGACGAGCCGACCACCGGCCTGCATCCGCTCGATGCCGACCGGCTGATGGTGCAGCTCAACCGGCTGGTCGATGCGGGCAATACCGTGATCGTGGTCGAGCACACCATGCGCGTGGTGGCGGGCAGCGACTGGGTGATCGACATCGGGCCGGGGGCGGGCGACGCCGGCGGCAAGCTGGTGGCCTGCGGTCCGCCGGGGGAGGTGGCCAGGAACAAGACGAGCCGGACGGCGCCCTACCTGCGCAAGCATATCCCGTAGGGTGGACGGCTCTGCCGTCCACGCGGTGACAGGTATCGGCTTCGTTATCGCGTCGGTGCCGGCATACGGAGGTTGAACGCGTGGACGGGGGACCCGTCCACCCTACGGTCACGGATCGTAGTTCTTTGTATTTACTAAAAAAATTCAGATTTCCGCCCCTTCAAACAGCTGAGCAGCACGCTCGTGCTAACCCCTCTCTCCAGTGTGCGCCAAAAATCTTGTTTGAGTTACACTTTGGATATTTTTTTCCTAACAAACACTCAAACGCATGACCGGCTCCTCCATCGATAACAACGAGTTTCGCCGCATTCTCACCCGTAACGTAGCTTTGCCGCTGGGAATGAGCGTCCTGAGCGCCGTCGTGTTCGTCGCCCTGATCGCCTACCTGATCAACGTCCTCAACTGGGTCGAACACTCGGAACGGGTAATCGGCAACGCCCACGAAGTCAGCAAGCTGTCCTCCGACATGGAGGCGGGCATGCGCGGTTACCTGCTGTCCGGCGACGAAGCCTTCCTGTCGCCCTACCTGCTGGCATCGCAGCGGGTCGAGGACGGCCTGAGCTCGCTGGCGGAGCTGGTCAAGGACAGTCCTCTGCAGTCCGAGCGCCTGCGCAGGATCCAGGCCGCCCAGAAGCAGTGGAACCAGTACGCCACCGAAATGATCGCGCGCCGCCGTGTCGGCGCGGACGTGCTCGAGTCGGTGCGCAGCGGCCGCGGCAAGGTCCTGACCGACGAGGTGCGCAGTAATTACAGCGAATTCGTCACGGTCGAATCGCGCCTGCTCCAGGAGCGCAATGCGAATGCGCGCCGTGTCGTGTTCTGGTCGGTGGCGACCTTCCTGGTGTTCAGCGTGGCGGTCGGCATCGGCCTGGCCCTGTTCGGACGCCGCCAGCTGGTGAGCCTGTCGACCAGCTACCGCGAGGTGCTCGAGCACGAGGCCGAGCACAACGCCGAGCTGCGCCACCAGACCTGGCTGCGCACCGGCCAGACCGAGCTGGCCACCCAGAGCGCCGGCATCCACAACCTCGAACCGCTGGCCGAGGCGGTGCTGGGCTATGTCACCCGCTACCTCGACGGCGCGGTGGCCTCCATGTATGTGCGCAACGACGAGGGCGTGCTGCGCCGCATCGGCGCCTTCGGCTTCGCCTACGACGGCAACGACCATGCCAAGGTGATCCAGCCGTCCGAATCGCTGGCCAGCAAGGCGGCCGCAGACAACCGCCTGATGGTCCTGCGCGACCTGCCGGAAGGCTATATCAAGGTCGCCTCAAGCCTGGGCGATACCCCGCCGCGCGCCCTGATCATCGCCCCGGTGCACAACCACGGCAAGGTCAAGGGCGTGATCGAAATCGGCTTCCTGCGCGAGGTGACGGAGCGCGACCGCGAATTCATGGAGCAGATCGCGGCTGCGGTCGGATCCTCGATCGCGGCGGTGGTCTACCGCCAGCGCCTGCAGCACGCGCTCGAAGAGGCCCAGACCCTGAACGAGGAACTGCAGGTGCAGCAGGAAGAACTGCGCACCGCCAACGAGGAGCTGGAAGAGCAGTCGCGCGCCCTGGAAGAATCGCAGACCGCGCTGGAAAACCAGCAGGCCGAGCTGCGCACCACCAACGACCAGCTGGCCGAGCAGGCCCTGGCGCTGGACATGAAGAACGCGGCGCTCACCGGCGCCCAGGAGCAGCTGCAGCAGCGCGCCCTTGAGCTGGAACGCGCCAGCCGCTACAAGTCGGAATTCCTGGCCAATATGTCGCACGAGCTGCGCACGCCGCTCAACAGCTCGCTGATCCTGGCCAAGCTGCTGGCCGATAACGCCGGCGGCAACCTCACCGACGAGCAGGTGCGCTTCGCCCACACGATCTACTCGGCCGGCAACGACCTGCTCCAGCTGATTAACGACATCCTGGACATTTCCAAGGTCGAAGCGGGCAAGCTCGACCTGGTGCCGGAAGACGTGCCGGTGCGGCGCGTGGTCGAGGGCCTGGCGCGCACCTTCGAGCCGCTGGCCCGCCACAAGCACCTCGACTTCAAGGTCAATATTGCGCCGGACGTGCCGGCCACCCTGCACACCGACCGCCAGCGCATCGAACAGATCCTCAAGAACCTGCTGTCGAACGCGGTCAAGTTCACCGACAAGGGCGCGGTCAGCCTGTCGGTGGCCCTCGGCAGCGAAGGCATGCTGGCCTTCCGCGTGCAGGACAGCGGCATCGGCATCGCCCAGGACCAGCAGGAAAAGATCTTCGACGCCTTCCACCAGGCCGACGGCACCACCAGCCGCCGCTTCGGCGGCACCGGCCTGGGCCTGTCGATCTCGCGCGACCTCACCCGTCTGCTGGGCGGCACCGTGAGCGTGTCCAGCACCCCGGGCGAGGGCAGCGTGTTCACCCTGGAGCTGCCGCGCGGCGGCGTGCCGGCGCTGGCCAGCCCGGCCCCGGCCTCCGCCTTCGAGCCGGCCCCTCAGCCTGCGCCGGTGGCGGCGATGCCTGTGCCGGCGGCCGCGCCGGCCCAGCAGTTCGAACCGGCCGAATCCTTCCCGGACGACCGCGACGAACAGGCGGACGGGCGCCGCACCGTGCTGGTGGTCGAGGACGAGCCGGAGTTCGCGCGCATTCTCTACGACCTGGCGCACGAGATGGAATACCGCTGCCTGGTGGCGCAGTCGGCCGACGAGGGCCTGGCCCTGGCCGCCAGCCAGAAGCCCGATGCGGTGCTGCTCGACGTCCGCCTGCCTGACCGCTCCGGCCTGACGGTGCTGCAGCAACTGAAGGACAACCCGTCCACCCGCCACATCCCGGTGCACGTGGTGTCGAGCATGGAGAACGGCGGCGAGGCCCTGCACCTGGGCGCCATCGGCTACGCCCTGAAGCCCACCTCGCGCGAGCAGCTGGAAGAGGTGTTCCGCAAGCTGCAGGAAAAATCGAGCCAGAAGATCAAGCGCGTGCTGCTGGTCGAGGATGACGAGCGCCAGCGCGAGAGCGTGGTGCAGCTGATCGCCGACGACGACGTCGAGATCGCCCCGGTGGGCACCGCCGGCGAGGCCCTGGACCTGCTGCGCAGGGAGATCTTCGACTGCATGATCATCGACCTCAAGCTGCCCGACATGCAGGGCAGGGAACTGCTGGAGCGGATGTCGGGCGAGGAGCTGTGCTCCTTCCCGCCGGTGATCGTATACACCGGCCGCAACCTGACGCGCGACGAGGAAGCCGAACTGCTGCGCTACTCGCGCTCGATCATCATCAAGGGCGCGCGTTCGCCCGAGCGCCTGCTGGACGAGGTGACCCTGTTCCTGCACAAGGTCGAGTCCGAGCTCTCGTCCGAGCGCCAGACCATGCTCAAGGCCGTGCGCGGACGCGACCGCGTGTTCGAAGGGCGTACCATCCTGCTGGTGGACGACGACGTGCGCAATGTGTTCGCCCTGACCAGTGCATTGGAGCAGCGCGGCGCCAGGGTCGAGGTGGGCCGGAACGGCTACGAGGCGCTCGAGAAACTCGACGCGGTGCCGGGCATCGACCTGGTGTTGATGGACGTCATGATGCCGGGCATGGACGGACTGGAGGCAACCCGCCGCATCCGCCAGGATGAGCGCTTCGAGCGCCTGCCGATCATCGCCATCACGGCCAAGGCCATGAAGGACGACCAGGAGCAGTGCCTCGCGGCCGGCGCCAACGACTACCTGGCCAAGCCGATCGACCTGACCAGGCTGTACTCGCTGCTGCGCGTGTGGATGCCGGCCCTGGAGCGGATTTGACAAGCGATGACGAAGCCATGACGAAGCCACCGAGCGATTTCGACATCGAACTGCGCATGCTGGTCGAGGCGGTCTACCTGAAGTACAACTACGACTTCCGCGACTACACCGGCGCCTCGCAGAAGCGGCGCGTCCTGGTGGCGATGCGCGAGATGGGCTGCGACACCGTGTCGGCGCTGCAGGCCAAGGTCCTGCACGCGCCGAACGGCTTCGCCCAGCTGCTGCAATACCTGACCATCCCCGTCACCGAGATGTTCCGCGACCCGGAATACTTCCTGGCGGTGCGCGAGCAGGTGGCGCCTTTCCTGAGCACCTACCCCTCGCTGAAGATCTGGGTGGCCGGCTGCAGCACCGGCGAAGAAGTGTATTCGCTCGCCATCCTGCTCAAGGAAGAGGGGCTGCTGGAACGCAGCATCATCTACGCCACCGACATCAATCCGCAGTCGCTGGAAGCGGCGCGGCGCGGCGTGTTCCCGCTCGAGCGCATGCGCCTGTATACCGAGAACTACCAGAAGGCCGGCGGCCGGAAGGCCTTCTCGGACTACTATATCGCCGCCTACGACGGCGCCAAGTTCGACCGCTCGCTGGTGGAGAACGTGACCTTCGCCGACCACAGCCTGGCCACCGACAGCGTGTTCTCCGAGACCCATTTCGTCAGCTGCCGCAATGTGCTGATCTACTTTAACCGCCAGCTCCAGGACCGCGTGCTGGGCCTGTTCCACGAGTCGCTGTGCCACCGCGGCTTCATGGGACTGGGCAGCAAGGAGTCGATCGACTTTTCCAGCTACGCCGGACGCTTCGAGCCGCTCGCCAAGCGCGAGCGCCTGTTCCGCAAGGTGGCGGCATGAGCGCCGATCCGCATATGGCCCGGGTGCTGGAGGGGCGCCGCTTCGAATTGGTGATCATCGGCGGCTCGGCCGGCGGCGTCGACGCCCTGATCGGCCTGCTGCCGGCGCTGCCCGAGACCTTCGGCCCCGGCGTGGTGTGCATCCTGCACATCCCGGCCGACCGCGACAGCCGCCTGGCCGAGCTGTTCGCCGCGCGCGTGGCGCTGCCGGTACGCGAGGCGCGCGACAAGGAGCCGCTCGAAGGGGGCACGGTGTATTTCGCCGGACCGGGCTATCATCTGTCGATCGAAGCCGACCGCAGTTTCTCGCTCAGCTGCGAGCCGCCCGTGCACTTCGCGCGGCCGGCGATCGACGTGTTGATGGAATCCGCCGCCGACGCCTACGGCCCGGCCATGGCCGGCATCCTCTTGAGCGGCGCCAACCACGACGGCGCCGACGGCATGGCCCGCATCAAGGCCTGCGGCGGCTTGACCGTCGTGCAGGAACCGAACGAAGCCCAGGCCAGCACCATGCCCGAAGAGGCGATCCGGCGCAGCACCCCGGACCTGGTGCTGCCACTCAGCGGCATCCGCACGCTGCTGTCCTTGTTGGAGAAACCATGAGCGTCCAAGACCCTAGCAAGATCCTCATCGTCGACGACCTGCCGGAAAACCTGCAGGCCCTGGAAGCGCTGCTGCGCACCGAGCCCTGCGAAGTCTACCAGGCCGCCTCGGGCGACCAGGCCCTGGCCCTGCTGCTGGAGCACGAGTTCGCGCTGGCCATCCTCGACGTCCAGATGCCCGGCATGGACGGCTTCGAGCTGGCGACCCTGATGCGGGGCACCGAGCGCACCCGCCACATTCCGATCATGTTCGTGTCCGCCGCCGGGCGCGAGCTGAACTACGCCTTCAAGGGCTACGAGAGCGGGGCGGTCGACTTCCTCTACAAGCCGCTCGACCCGGACGCGGTGCGCGGCAAGGTCAAGGTCTTCGTCGCGCTCGACCAGCAGCGGCGCGAGACGCGGCGCCAGATGGCGGCGCTGGAGCGCAGCCGCCAGGAGCAGGAAACCCTGCTGCGCGAGCTGAACGCCACCCAGGAAGAGCTGCAGCGCTCGCTGCGCATGCGCGACGAATTCATGTCGCTGGTGGCGCACGAGCTGCGTACGCCGCTCAACACCCTGTTCCTGGAAACCCAGATGCGCAGCCTGCAGATCCGGCGCGGCAACGCGGCCGCCTTCAGCCCGGACCAGATGGAAGCGATGGTGCGGCGCGACGAGCGCCAGATCAAGGCCATGATCCGCCTGATCGACGACATGCTCGACGTCTCGCGCATGCGCAGCGGGAAGTTGTCGATTCGTCCCTGCAATGTCGAACTGGTCAGCCTGCTGGAGCGGGTGGTCAGCGACATGGCCCTGCAGGCGGCGTCCACCGGCACCACCCTGACCCTGGTGCCGCACGATCCGGTGGTAGGGTGCTGGGACGAATTCCGCATCGAGCAGGTGGTGGTCAACCTGCTGACCAATGCGCTGCGCTACGGCGGCGGCCAGCCGGTCGAGGTGAGCGTGCAGCTGGACGGCGACCGGGTCCAGGTCGACGTGCGCGACCAGGGCAAGGGCATCGCCGCGACCGACATCGAGCGCATCTTCGAACCCTACGAGCGCGGCGCGCGCAACGGCGAGCCGAAGGGCCTGGGACTGGGACTGTACATCTCGCGCCAGCTGGCGGTGTCGCACGGCGGCGAGCTGCGCGTGGCCAGCAAGCCGGGCGAGGGCTCGACCTTCAGCCTGCACCTCCCCTGCACCGAACAGGAAGCCTTCGCCGAAGCCGCCAGCGGCGTGTGATTCCCCGGGGACGGCGGCCACGCTGCCGGCCCCGCACGGCGTCAATCGGGCCCGCGGTTGCGCCCGCCTGGCATTTGGTCCACACTGTCCGGGCTCACTTTCCCCCATGACGTTTTCATCGACGGGCGGAGGAATACTTGACTGATAGGTAAAATCAATCAAGAATATCGTTTCAATCAATTTCACAAACGATGAGCAGCCCGGTACACTGCTCTTCATTGACTCACCAACCGCAAAACAGGAGATTACATGTCCCTCATCAACACCCAGATCAAACCGTTCAAGGCAACCGCTTACCACGCCGGCAAATTCATCGACCTGACCGAAGAAAACTTCAAGGGCACCTGGTCGGTCGTGATGTTCTATCCGGCTGACTTCACCTTCGTCTGCCCGACCGAACTGGAAGATCTGGCGGCGTTCCAGCCTGAATTCGAAAAAATGGGCGTGAAAGTGTACGGCGTGTCGACCGACAGCCACTTCGCGCACAAGGCATGGGCCGACACCTCGGACGCCATCAAGAAAGTGAACTACCCGCTGATCGGCGACCCGACCGGCGTCCTGTCGCGTAACTTCGAAGTCATGATCGAAGAAGAAGGCATGGCCCTGCGCGGCACCTTCGTGATCAATCCGGAAGGCCAGATCAAGGTCATGGAAGTGCACGACAACGGCATCGGCCGCGACGCATCGGAACTGATGCGCAAGGTCAAGGCTGCCCAGTACGTCGCATCGCACCCGGGTGAAGTGTGCCCGGCCAAGTGGACCGAAGGCGCCGAAACCCTGACCCCGTCGCTGGACCTGGTCGGCAAGATCTAATCGCGTCATCCCGTAGTTTGTCCGGGCCGCCGCGGCGGCCCGGTTCATTTCTGGCGCAGCTTTTTACGCCTGGAAAGGCCAGGCAATCAAATTAGTCGATCTCACCGGCAGATTCACTACTTTGCTTAATCAAACGCTGAACGACAAAGAAGGAAGAATACGATGCTCACACCTGAACTGAAAACCCAGCTTGGCGCCTACCTCCAGCGCGTGCAGCAGCCTTTCGAGATGGTCGCTTCCCTGGACGACAGCGAAACGTCGAAGCAGATGCGCGACCTGCTGGACACCATCCAAAGCCTGCGCAGCGACAAGATCAGCGTGCGCTACGACGGCAACGACGCGCGCAAGCCGTCCTTCTCGCTGGCGCGTGCCGGCAGCGATACCAAGCTGCGCTTCGCCGGCCTGCCGCTGGGCCATGAGTTCACCTCGCTGGTGCTGGCCCTGCTGTGGACCGGCGGCCATCCGCCGAAGGTCGAGCAGGACGTCATCGACACCATCAAGGCGCTGGACGGCGAGTATAACTTCGAAGTCTACATGTCGCTGAGTTGCCATAGCTGCCCGGACGTGGTGCAGGCGGTAAGCCTGATGGCGATCCTGAACCCGCGCGTCAAGACCACCGTGATCGAAGGCGGCGCCTTCAAGCAGGAAGTCGAGGCGCGCCAGGTGATGGCGGTGCCGGCCCTGTTCCTGAACGGCGAGTTGTTCAACTCCGGCCGCACCACCGTGGAAGAAATCGTCGCCAAGCTCGACACCGGCGCCGGCGCCCGCGAGGCCGCCAAGCTCGACGCCAAGGATCCGTACGACGTGCTGATCATCGGCGGCGGCCCTGCCGGCGCGGCGGCGGCCGTGTATGCGGCCCGCAAGGGCATCCGCACCGGCATCGCCACCGGCCGCATGGGAGGCCAGGTGAACGACACCATGTCGATCGAGAACTATATCTCGGTGCTGGAAACCGACGGTCCGAAGTTCGCGGCCGCGCTCGAAGCCCAGGTGCGCCACTACGGCGTGGAAGTGATGCAGCAGCAGGAAGCGGCCCAGCTGGTCCCGCCGGCGACCCCGGACGGCCTGGTCGAGGTGCGCTTCGCCAACGGCGGCAGCCTGAAGTCGAGCACCGTGATCCTGTCGACCGGCGCGCGCTGGCGCAATGTGAACGTGCCGGGCGAGCAGGAATACAAGAACGCCGGCGTCAACTACTGTCCGCACTGCGACGGCCCGCTGTACAAGGGCAAGCGGGTGGCGGTGATCGGCGGCGGCAACTCGGGCGTCGAGGCGGCGATCGACCTGGCCGGCCTGGTGGAACACGTGACCCTGCTGGAGTTCGCGCACCAGCTGAAGGCGGACGCGGTGCTGGTCAACAAGCTGGAAAGCCTGAAGAACGTGACGATCCACACCAATGCCCAGACCACCGAGATCGTCGGCGACGGCAAGAAGGTCAACGGCATCCGCTTCAAGGACCGTATCAGCGGCGAAGAACACCTGGTGCCGCTGGAGGGCGTGTTCGTGCAGATCGGCCTGGTGCCGAACACCGAGTGGCTGAAGGGCACCTTGGAACTGTCGCGCTTCGGCGAGATCGTGGTGGATGACCATGGTGCGACCAGTATCCCTGGCGTGTTCGCGGGGGGCGATGCGACCACCACGCCGTACAAGCAGATCGTGATCGCGGCGGGGGATGGAGCGAAGTGCGCGTTGTCGGCGTTTGATTACATCATTCGCAAGCCGGTGGCGGTCGAGGCTGCGTAAGTTAAAAGGCTGTTGAACTGAAAAACGCCATCTCATTGGAGATGGCGTTTTTGTTTGCGCCGCGCCGGCTTTCGTTTGGACCTCCAACCCCAAGACCGTCATTCCCGCGAAGGCGGTAACCCAAGTTTGCGTGCTCTACCACTACGATTCTACGTAGTCGCTGCGCATGGGAATTGGGTTCCCGCCTTCGCGGGAATGACGGTTTTAAGGCTAACGGTAGATTCAAAGGCAGGAGGCTGGCCGGCTTGTGAAAACCACCCCGCGCACGATTGACCACGGGTGACACCACCCATTGTCACCCGACGCTACAATACCTCGTTAGTGGAAGAACACCAGCAAGGCCCCCGGAAGGGCCTCGGTTTCCAGCAGCAGCCAGGTGGCTGCGGTAGCCAGCGCCAGGTGGACTGCGGTCCACGTAATTGGATGATGGCGCGCCATGATGTTCTCCCGGGTACGGTTTTGCTGTGGATGATGGTTCCATGCTATCGATCCGACCCGACAGCAGGCATCGGCGGATTCTCCGTCATATTGTAGGAATACACCTTGTGCTAAGCCGGGACCGCCAAAAGTAGGCTTCCTACGTTTGCGGTAGGTCGTGTCCTATAGTCGAGTCGCGGAGCCAGGGCCAGAATCGCTCCCATCATGACCCGACACGACCCCACACTCCTGCACCGCGGCCTGCTCGCCGTGCGCCGCAATACCATCCGCCGCCTGTTGAGCTCCGTGTTCGGGATCGAACACCTGCGCGAGGGACAGCAGCGCGTCATCGACAGCGTCCTCGACGGCAAGGACACCCTGGCCATCATGCCCACCGGCGGCGGCAAGTCGCTGTGCTACCAGATCCCGGCCAAGATGCTCAAGGGGATCACGATTGTCGTCTCCCCCTTGATCTCGCTCATGAAGGACCAGCTGGAGAAGCTGGAAGAGCTGGGCATTCGCTCGGTCCAGGTCAACAGCAGCCTGAGCGCCGCGGAAGAGGAGGGCGCCATCGAAGCCATCGCCACCGAAGCCTGCGAGATCGTGTTCTGCACCCCCGAGCGCCTGGTCTCGCCCGAGTTCATCGCGGTGCTGCGCAAGGTCACGCTCGACATCGTCGTCATCGACGAGGCCCATTGCATCTCGCAGTGGGGGCACGACTTCCGCCCCGCCTACATCGGCCTCGGGGCCGCCATCGAGGCGCTGGGCCGGCCGCCGGTGCTGGCGCTGACCGCCACCGCCACCGACGAGGTGATCGAGGACATCGGCAAGCAGCTGAACCGGCCCAGGATCAATGTCATCAACACCGGCATCTACCGCCCGAACCTGCACTACCGCGTGGTCCAGGTGACGAATGCTCAGGAGAAATATTCGGAAGCCCTGCGGCTGGTGCGCGAGACGGCGGGCGTGGGCATCGTCTACGCCGCCACCGTCAAGGCGGCCGAAGAGATGCTCGAGGTGCTGGAACAGGCGGGCGAATCGGTCACCATCTACCACGGCAAGCTGCCGAGCGCCGAGCGCAAGCTGAACCAGGACCTGTTCATGAACGGCGGGCGGCGCGTGATGGTCGCCACCAATGCCTTCGGCATGGGGATCGACAAGAGCGACACCCGCTTCGTGATCCACCTGCAGATCCCGGCCAACCTCGAATCCTATTACCAGGAGTCGGGCCGCGCCGGGCGCGACGGGCGGGATGCCGAATGCACCCTGCTGTTCCTGCAGGACGACAAGCGCATCCAGCAGTTCTTCCTGGTGAAGCATTATCCGAGCGCCGAGGAACTGCGCGCGATCTACGAAGCGGTGCGTATGCTGGCCGAGGACGGGCCGGTGACGGCCGACCGCATCGAGGCCCAGCTGGACGAGATCAGCGAGGCGAACATCAAGGTCTGCCTCAAGCTGCTCAAGGACGGCAAGCTGCTGCGCCAGAACCGCAAGCTGGAGTACGCCCTCACCGCGACCGAGCCGCGCAGCGGCAGCTTCGACGGCCTGGCCCAGGTCTATGTCCAGAAGCAGGAACGCGATCGCGAAGCGCTCGACCAGATGGTAGGCTATGCGGTAAGCGGTTTTTGCCGCTGGAAGTTGCTTCTCGACTATTTCGGCGATGAAGTCGAAGGTTTCGAGCAGTGCTGCCGCTGCGACAACTGCCTGAATCCGCCGGCGCTCGCGCTCACGGAAGACATCGTCATCCGCGACGACGAGTTCGACCGCGAGCCCGAGCCGGAACCCAGCGGGCCGCAGTTCGACGTGGGCGGGCGCGCGAAAGCGCCGAAGTATGGCGAAGGCGTGGTGGTCGCCGTGGCCGGCGACCAGGTGACATTGGCATTCCCGGACCAGGAAAGCCGTACCTTCCTGGCTGATTTTCTGGAACCGGCCTGACCGAGAAAGGAACGCATGGGAGACATGGTCGTCGTTCGCAGGGAAGGACTGTATTGCGTTCCGGGCCAGTTCTACATCGACCCATGGCGGCCGGTCGACCGCGCCGTGATCACCCACGCCCACGGCGACCATGCGCGCTATGGGCACGGCCACTACCTGGCGGCGGCCTCCGGCGTGGGCGTGCTCAGGTCGCGCCTGGGCGACATCACGGTCGACGGGCTGGAATACGGCGAGCGCATCACCCATAACGGCGTCACCATCTCCCTGCACCCCGCCGGCCACGTGCTGGGCTCGGCCCAGGTGCGCATGGAATGCGGCGGCGAAGTCTGGGTCGCCTCGGGCGACTACAAGGTGGGGCCGGACCCGACCTGCGCGCCCTTCGAGCCGGTGCGCTGCGACACCTTCATCACCGAATCGACCTTCGGCCTGCCGATCTACCGCTGGGAAACCGAAGAAACCATCATGGACGAGATCAACCGCTGGTGGCGCAAGAACGCCGACGAAGGCCGCTGCAGCGTGGTCTTCGCCTACGCCTTCGGCAAGGCCCAGCGCATCCTGGCCGGGCTCGACCCGTCGATCGGTCCGATCGTCTGCCACGGCGCGGTCGAACCGCTCAACAAGGTCTACCGCGCGGAAGGCGTCGACCTGCCGCCGACGCTCATGGTCAGCGAAGTGGACAAGGCCGCGCTGCGGCGCGCGCTGGTGGTGGCACCGCCATCCGCCAGCGGCTCGCCCTGGATGAAGCGCTTCGGCGACTACAGCGATGCCTTCGCCAGCGGCTGGATGCTGCTGCGCGGCGCTCGCCGGCGGCGCGGCGTGGACCGCGGCTTCGTGCTGTCCGACCATGCCGACTGGCCCGGCCTGATGAGCGCCATCAAGGCGACCGAGGCGGAGCAGGTGATCGTCACCCACGGTTCGATTCCGACCATGGTGCGCTGGCTGTGCCAGAACGGGCTGGACGCCAAGGGCTTTAATACCGAGTACGGCGACGAGGAAGAGGACGAAGCGACGCCGCCTCCCGGCGCGGCGGCCCATAAGGAAACTGCGAAGGAAGCGAAGGAGGACGGGGGAGGCGAAGCCGATGCGTGAATTCGCCCGCCTGTACGCCGACCTCGACGAGACCACCTCCACCACCCGCAAGCTGGACGCCCTGCAGCAGTATTTTTCGCGCGCCACGCCGGAAAACGCCGCCTGGGCGGTGTACTTCCTGGCCGGCGGCAAGCCGCGCCAGGCCGTGCCGACCAAGCTGCTGCGCCAGTTCGCCATCGAGTACGCGGCGCTCGACGACTGGCTGTTCGACGAGTCGTACCACGCGGTGGGCGACTTCGCCGAAACCATCGCCCACATCTTGCCGGCGCCGACCAGGCAGTCCGACATCGGCCTGGCCGAATGGATGGAGCAGCGCATCGCGCCCCTGCGCGGCGCCGACCCCAGCCGCATCCGCGAAGCCCTGTTCAGCTACTGGGATGAACTGGACTGGCGCGAGCGCTTCCTGCTGATCAAGCTGATCGGCGGAGGCTTCCGCGTGGGCGTGTCGCGCCTCCTGGTGACGCGCGCCCTGGCCGCCATCGCGGCGGTGGACAGCAAGCTGATCGCCCAGCGCCTGATGGGCTGGACCGACGGCCGCGTGCAGCCTACCGCCGCCGGCTTCCTCAGCCTGATCGCGGAACAGACCGACGCCGAACACCAGCTGCGCGGCGGCCAGCCCTATCCCTTCTTCCTGGCCCACCAGTTGCAGGGCGAGCCCGCGACGCTGGGCGAAGTCGACGACTGGCTGGTGGAGTGGAAGTACGACGGCATCCGCGCCCAGCTGGTGCGGCGCGGCGGCCAGAGCTACCTGTGGTCGCGCGGCGAGGACCTGATCACCGAACGCTTTCCGGAGCTGGCGGCGGTGCGCCTGCCGGAAGGGACGGTGCTGGACGGCGAAGTGCTGATCTGGCAGCCGGGTTCCGACGCGCCCGCGCCCTTCGCCGACCTGCAGAAACGCATCGGCCGCAAGACCTTGTCCGCCAAGCTGCTGGCCGAACTGCCTGCGGTGCTGTGCTGCTACGACTTGCTCGAGCTGGACGGCGTCGACCTGCGCGGCCTGCCGCAGCATGAACGCCGCGCGCTGCTCGAGACCGAGGTGGCAAAGGCGGAGCAGCCGCAGCTGCGTCTGTCGCCGCTGGTCCACGCCGCCAGCTGGGAGCAGCTGGCGGCGCTGCGCTCTGCCTCGCGCGAGCGCTGCGTGGAAGGCATGATGCTCAAGGCGCGCGGGGCGCGCTACGGCGTGGGCCGCACCAAGGACGTGGGCACCTGGTGGAAGTGGAAGATCGATCCCTATACGGTGGACGCGGTGCTGCTGTATGCCCAGCCGGGCAGCGGCCGGCGCGCGTCGCTCTACACCGACTACACGTTCGCCGTGTGGGACGGGGAGGGCGAGGAGCGCCGCCTGGTGCCTTTCGCGAAAGCCTATTCCGGCTTGACGGACGCCGAGATCGCCCAGGTCGACAACGTGATCCGGCGTACGACCATTGAAAAGTTCGGCCCGGTGCGCTCGGTCAAGCCGACCATGGTGTTCGAGATCGGCTTCGAGGGCATCGCCCTGTCACCGCGGCACAAGGCGGGCATCGCGGTGCGCTTCCCGCGCATCCTGCGCCGGCGCGAGGACAAGCCGGTGGAGGAAGCCGACACCCTCGACATCCTGAAAGGCCTGCTGGCCGCGGCTGGCGGATGAACCGGCCATGAGCGCCAACGAGGTGACCAAGCGCATGAAGGCGTGGTTCGCGGAGAAGGGCTGGAAGGCCTTTCCCTTCCAGCGCGCCGTCTGGGACGCGGCCCTGGCCGGCCACTCCGGCCTGCTGCACGCGAACACGGGCGCCGGCAAGACCTTCGCGGTCTGGTTCGCGGCCCTGCAGCGCGCGGGGCTGGAGACCGGCAAGCGCACGGCCGGCCTGCGGGTGCTGTGGATCACGCCGATGCGCGCGCTGGCCGCCGACACCCAGCGCGCACTCGAGGATTCCACCGCCGTGCTGCTGCCCGAATGGCGGGTCGGCGCGCGCACCGGCGACACCGGTTCCGCCGAGCGGGCGCGCCAGACGCGCAGCATGCCGGCGGCGCTGGTGACCACGCCCGAGAGCCTGTCGCTGATGCTGAGCCACGCGGCGGCCCAGGAGCAGTTTCGCCACCTCGACATGATCATCATCGACGAGTGGCACGAACTGATGGGTAGCAAGCGCGGCGTGCAGGTGCAGCTGGCCCTGGCCCGGCTGCGCCGCTGGCGCCCGCAGCTGCTGGTCTGGGGCGTGTCCGCCACCATGGGCGACCTCGACCTGGCGCGCCAGGTGCTGCTGGGCGGTGACGACGGCGTGCTGGTCGAGGGCGACCAGCGCAAGAAGATCGTGGTCGACTGCCTGATCCCCGACCCGGTGTCGCGCTTTCCCTGGGGCGGCCACCTGGGCATGCAGATGCTGGGGCCCGTCATCAAGGAGATCGAGGGGCACGAGGCGACCCTGGTGTTCACGAATACCCGCGCCCAGTCCGAGATCTGGTACCAGAACATCCTGGAGGCGCGTCCCGACTGGGCCGGCGTGATCGCGCTGCACCACGGCTCGCTCGACCGCGAGGTGCGCGAGTGGGTGGAGCTGGGCCTGAAGAACGGCGTGCTCAAGGCCGTGATCTGCACCGCCAGCCTGGATCTTGGCGTGGACTTTTTACCGGTCGAGCGCGTGCTGCAGGTGGGCAGCGCCAAGGGCATCGCGCGCCTGCTGCAGCGCGCGGGACGCAGCGGCCACGCGCCGGGACGGGTTTCGCGCGTGACCCTGGTGCCGACCAACAGCCTCGAGCTGCTGGAAGCGGCCGGCGCCAAGAAGGCGGTGGCGGCGCGCCGTATCGAAGGCCGCTACGTGCCGAACAAGCCTTTCGACGTGCTGGTGCAGCACCTGGTGACGGTGGCGCTGGGCGGCGGCTTCGAGTCGCGCGCGCTGCACGAGGAGGTGAAGCAGGCCTGGTCCTACCGCAACCTGACCGAAGAGGAATGGCAGTGGGCGCTGGACTTCGTCGCGCGCGGCGGCCAGAGCCTGACCGTGTACCCGGAATACCGGCGCGTGCTGCCGGACGAGGAGGGCGTGTACCGCGTGCCGGACGCCACGATCGGACGGCGCCACCGGATGGGGATCGGCACCATCGTGTCCGACTCCAGCATCCAGGTGAAGTACATGAGCGGCGGGCGGATCGGCAGCGTCGAGGAATCCTTCGCCGCCCGGCTGAAACCGGGCGACCACTTCCTGTTCGGCGGGCGCATCCTGGAATTCGTGCGGGTGCACGAGATGACGGCCTTCGTGAAGCGCGCCACCGGCAAGCGCGGGGCCATCACGCGCTGGCAGGGCGTCAAGCTGCCGATGTCGGCCGAACTGGCGAACGCCGCGCTGGCCGAGCTGCGCCTGGCCTCGCAAGGCGTCTACGAGGGACCGGAGATGAAGGCGCTGCGCCCGCTGATCGAAATCCAGGAGCGCTGGTCGGCGCTACCCACGCCCGAAGTCCTGGTCATCGAACACATGAAGAGCCGCGAAGGCTGGCACGTGTTCGTCTATCCCTTCGGCGGGCGCGCCGTGCACATGGGCCTGGCCTCGCTGTTCGCCTGGCGCATCGCGCGCACGCGGCCGATCACCTTCTCGATCGCCGTCAACGACTACGGCTTCGAGCTGCTGGCGCCCGAACCCGTGGACTGGGACGCGGTGTTCGCGGGCGAGACCGGGGCCGAGGTCGCCCTGTTCGACACGGCGACCCTGCTGGAGGACGTGCTGGAAAGCCTGAACGCGACCCAGCTGAGCCAGCAGCGCTTCCGCGAGGTGGCGCGCATCGCGGGCCTGGTGTTCTCGGGCTATCCGGGCCAGCCGAAGTCGGCGCGCCAGCTGCAGGCATCGAGTTCGCTGTTCTTCGAGGTGTTCCGCAAGCACGACGCCGGCAACCTGCTGCTCACCCAGGCCCAGCGCGAGGTGATGGAGCAGGAACTGGAGCTGACCCGCCTGCGCGACACCCTCAACGGCCTGCACGCGCGCCGCATCGTGCTGTGCGGCGTGAAGCGCGCCACGCCGTTCGGGTTTACCCTGATGGTGGAGCGCTACCGCGAGAAGGTCAGCAGCGAGAAGCTGTCCGACCGGGTGGCGCGCATGGTGCGCGAACTGGAGAAGGCGGCGGCGGCATGAGCGGTGCGATGGTGAAAGTCGGGGGCGAACAGCTGCTGCTATTGCCGGAGAAGGCGGTGTTCTGGCCGGCCGAGCGCATGCTGATCATCGCCGACATCCACTTCGGCAAGGCGGCCGCCTTCCGCGCCCAGGGGGTGCCGGTGCCGCGCGGGACCACTTCGGAAAACCTGGCCGGGCTGGACTTCCTGGTCGCCGCCCATGGCACCCGCCACATCATGTTCCTGGGCGACTTCCTGCACGCGCGCGCCTCCCACGCCAGCTCCACCCAGCAGGCGATGCTGGCCTGGCGCCACCGCCAGTCTCACCTGGACCTGACCCTGGTGCGCGGCAACCACGACCTGCACGCGGGCGACCCGGCGGCGGCGCTCGACATCGCGCTGGTCGACGAGCCGTATACCATCGGGCCGTTTGCGTTCTGCCATCACCCGGACATGGATGTGCCGGGCTACGCCTTGGCGGGGCACATCCACCCCGTCTATGTGCTGGCCACCCGCTCCGACGCGCTGCGCCTGCCTTGCTTCGTGGTCGGACGCGAGCGGATGATCCTGCCGTCCTTCGGTTCCTTTACCGGCGGGCATGCGATCCGGCCGGAGGCGGGCGACAGCATCTACGTCACTTCCGGCGAGGCCGTCCACAGCGTTCGATAGCGTACCGACCCCTTTCATGCTCGGGCGTAAGGTCTCCAGGCATAGCCATCCTGGAGGTGAACCATGCGATTCCGCACCCTGTTCTGTACCCTGGCGGCCGCGCTGCTGCCGTTCATGACGGTGGCGAGCGCACCCGCGCATGCCCAGCAGTATGAGCAAAACCGCAGCTATGGCCCGGTGATCAACGGCTTCAATGTCGAGGAAGTGGGGCGCCTGGCGCCGGGTGTGGAGCTGCATTTCGACCTGTATGGCAGCCCCGGCGGCACCGCCACCCTGCGCATCGACGGCGCCACCCGCAACGTGCACATGACCGAGGTCGAGCCGGGCCAGTACAGCGGCACCTACACCATCGGCACCCACGACCGCATCCGGCCGGAGAGCGGCGTCACCGCCAACCTGCGCCTGGGCAACCAGGTGGCGACCAATGTGCTGGCCGAGTCGCTCCTGCGCAGCAACGCGCCGCGCCGCGAGAACCGCCGCGGCGAGCTGGCCAACCTGCCCCGCATCGACCGCTTCGAGGTGCAGGGCAGTCCCGACCTGGGCGCCGGCAACGAGCTGCGCTTCACCGTGTTCGGCACCCCGGGCGCGCGGGTGGAAGTGGCGATCGACGGCGCGCGCGGCGTGTTCTTCCTGCCCGAGGTGAAGCAGGGCGAGTACAGCGCCGTGTACGTGGTGCGCAATACCGACCGCATCCTGACCAACAGCCGGGTCACCGCGACCATCCGCGCCGACGGCCGCTACTCGACCACGGTGCTGGGCCAGCCGCTGCTGGCGGCCGGCGGGCGCACGGCCGCGCCGCAGGAAACCCGCTACTGCACCAGCTGCGCGACCGTGGAGGCGGTGAACGTGATCGAGGTCAGCGGCGACGGCAGCTACCTGGGCACCATCGGCGGGGCCGTGGTCGGCGGGCTGCTGGGCAACCAGGTGGGCAGCGGCAGCGGCCGCAAGGCGGCCTCGGTGGCCGGCGCCGTGGGCGGCGCGGTGGCAGGGCGCCAGCTGGAGCGGAACATGCGCAAGAGCCAGCGCTATGAGGTGGTGGTGCGGTATGCGAATAGCGGGGCGACGCAGGCGATCCAGTATGAGAATGATCCCGGGTTCAGGGTGGGGGATAGGGTCAGAGTGAATGGCGGGGTGTTGGCGCGGGATCAATAATCGTGCGCACTTAGGCAAACTTGCTTTAAACACCTAGCCGCAAAACCGTCATCCCGGCCTTCGCCGGGATGACGTTGTTGTATGGTGGTGGATTGAGCGGTGGCGGCGGCTTCGGCAACGAAATCGGCTTTGCGGCTTTTACTTCGCTGCTCTTCTTTTGTATGCGCTCTTATTGGCCTCTACACCGTCGCCAACACCTGATCATCCCCCGGCTGCTCCAGCTCCGCCTTCTGCTTCGCCGCGCCCTTGGTCCGTGACCTCGACGGCGGCAAGCGGCGCAGGGTCTTGAGTGCGTCCGCATCCTTGATGCCGATCGTGCGCTGGTCTACGGTGATCAGGCCGATCTCGTTGAAGGCCGACAGGGTGCGGCTCACCGTTTCCAGGGTCAGCCCCAGGTAGCTGCCGATCTCGTGGCGGGTCATGCGCAGGTTGAACAGCTTGCTCGAATAGCCCATGGCGGCGAAGCGGTCGGCCAGGGACACCAGGAAGCGCGCCACACGGGCTTCGGCGGAGAGGGCGCCCAGCATGCCGATCATGGTCTGCTCGCGCACCAGCTCGCGGCTCATCACGCCGTACATCATGTTCTCGAGCTCGTTGTGCACGCGGCCCAGGGCGGTCAGCTTCTTGAAGGGCAGCAGGATCAGGTCGCAGTCGGACAGAGCCACCGCCTCGGAGGCGTAGTGGCGGGTGTGGATGCCGTCGACCCCCAGCATGTCGCCTTTCATGGGGAAGCTCAGCACCTGCTCGTTGCCGAACTCGTCGATCAGCACCGTCTTGAGGAAACCGGAATTCACGATGTACAAGGTGTCGAAGGCCTGGCCGATGGTGTGCACGCGCTGGCCGGTCTTGAACTGGACGTGCTGGAACAGCAATTCTTCGGACGTGACCGACACGCTGGCCGGAATGCGGAGCAGGTCGCAGACTTCTTTCAGGTTGGACCAGAGACGTCCCTGGCGCTGGCGGCCCGCTTCCATCGGCGAATGCAGGGTCGGCTGGGTGGCATTGCGTTGTTCTGACATTGGCTGGGACTGCATGCTCTTCTCCAGGTGAAAGACTAAGGTTTCAGGCAGCGATCCCACCAGGCTGATGCCGTGACTTGGATCGCAAGCAAGTCGAAACGCTGAATTCAGTATGCCAACACGAGTCCGGCACGAATATCAGCGATGCCTGAATATGTAGGTAGGAGAGATGGCGTCAGTGTAGGAATTTTCTGACTGACAGCACCGTGCGCCAGAGGGAAACCGGGAAGAAATCGCAGCACAGCCGTGCAAATTCGGCGCAGCGGGAAGGGCGTCCGGCAGGGGCCGGCGTGGCACGAAAACCTCAGGAACTGGTCAAAAGAAGTTCGGCTACGCTTTCATCGGCGCCAGCAGCCGGTGGGCGACGGCGTACTGGACCATTTCGGACAGCGAGTTCATGCCCATCTTTTGCATGATGCGGGTCTTGTGGGTGCTGACGGTCTTGACCGACAGGTGCAGGCCGTTGGCGATCTCGGTGATCGACTTGCCGCCTACCAGCAGGGAAAACACCTCGAACTCGCGGTCCGAGAGCTGCTTGTGCAGCAGCTGTTCGCTGGGCGCCATGATGTTCAGGGCCAGCTGCTCGGCCACTTCGGTACTGATGTAGGGGCGGCCGGACGCGACCTTGCGGATCGCGCCCACCAGCTGGGTGCCCGCGCTTTCCTTGGTCAGGTAGCCCTGGGCGCCGGCGCGGATGGCGCGCACCGCGTACTGCTCTTCCTCGTGCATGGTGAGAATCAGGATGGCCAGCTTGGGCGCCTCGCTGCGCACCTGGCGGATCAGGTCGACGCCGCTGCGGCCCGGCATCGACAGGTCGAGCAGCAGCAGGTCGAATCCGCCCTGGCGCACCTGGGCCAGCACCTCGAAGCCGTTGGTCGCCTCGCCGACGATCTCGATGTCGGCGGCGCCGTCGAGAATGCGCTTGAGGCCCTCGCGCATGATCGTGTGGTCATCGGCAATGACGATTCTTACCATATCCATCCTTCCGGCCGCGGGCGGCCCAAACTGCTTCAGGTTAGCACACCGGTCCTGCCAAAAAATGCTCGGTGTTCAAACTATGCGGAGCAGGTTGGTCAGGTGCCCGGCTCCTTGATCAGGCGGTGCACCAGCACCGGTTTCGTGGTGTGCGACAGCACCTTGTTGGTCACGCTGCCCAGCAGCAGCTGGCCCCAGCCGCTGCGGCCGTGCGAACCCATGAAGATCAGGTCGCAGCCTTCCTGCTCCGCCACGTCGACGATCTTGAGCGCCGCGGTGTCGGAAAACGCCGTCATGCAGCTATGCTGCAGATTGGCGCCGGCGCAGGAGCGCATGATCTTGCCCATGTATTCCTCTCCCATGCGCCGCATCTGGGCCAGGTAATCCTCCTCGCTGGGGTAGGAAGGCGGGATGATTTCCACGTACACTGGATACTGGTACTCGGGAGCGACGAACAGGGCCAGCACCTCGGCCCCCATCTGCGCCGCGAATTTGACGCCGGCGCAGGCGGTGTGCTGCGACACGGCCGAGCCGTCGGTGGTGATCAGGATTTTGCGGTACATGATGACTCCTCCCAAAGGCCAGGCCATTCTGGAGGTTCAATGGCGTGGCGGCGATTGCTTTAACGCAAACTGTTGAGTTGGATCAAACATCCCGGCCGTTGTTCCGGCGCAAAACAAAAAGGGCGGCATGGGTGCTGCGCAGGGCCTGCGATTACAAAATACAACACCGTCCTTGTGTAAACATTCAGGAACCACGCGATTTGATTGTCGCAGTATTAAGTTTACCTGTCCATTTTGTTGCGTGCCAGTTTCCGAGATTTACCTACGGCAACCACGCTGCTACACTCGCATGCAGACTCAATACCATCTGTTAATGCGGCCTCAGGAATGGCCCGGATGGACGCAGTAACCCGAATTGCAAAGCTCATTGCGCACTTATACATTATGGAGAAGCAGGGATTATGACCGACGCCGCTGACGATTTCGACGCACTATTCGAGGAAGTGGCGGCGCAGCGCGCCAGCGCACCCGCGCCCGCCGCGGAGCCGGCGCCTGCGCCCGCCGCAGCCGCTGCTGCTGCAGGCGACGACGAGGACCTGGAGTCGCTGTTCGACCAGGTGTCCGCGACCAGCGCACCGGCCGTGGCCGTGGCCGCGCCGGCAGCCGCACCGGCCGCCGCTTTGGCCGAGTCGCACGCCGCCGAGCACGGGATGTTCGAACGCCTGGGCGGCATCGTCCGCCTGCTGCACGACTCGCTGCGCGAGCTGGGTTACGACAAGGCGCTGACCGAAGCCTCGTCCCAGATCGTGGACGCCCAGGACCGCCTGGAGTACGTCGCCAGCCTGACCGAGCAGGCCGCCAACAAGGTGCTGAACACCCTGGACGAGGGCATGCCGGCCCAGGACCTGCTGTCGAAGCAGGCCAAGGACATGGAAACCCGCTGGGCCGATCTGTTCTCCGGCAAGCTGAGCCTGGACGAGTTCAAGGCCCTGGCCGGCGATTCGCGCCAGTTCGCGGCCAGCGTGAACGAAGCGACCGAAGCCGAAAAGGCGCGCCTGCTCGAAATCATGATGGCCCAGGACTTCCAGGACATCACCGGCCAGCTGATCAAGAAGGTGGTCAAGATCACCCAGACGGTCGAGTCGGAACTGGCCCAGCTGCTGCGCGACAACGCGCCGGCCGACATCAAGGAAAAGCTGGCCAAGAAGGAACAGGAAGCCGCCGCACCCGCCGCGCTGATGCAGGGCCCGTCGGTGCCGGAAGCGGCCCTGGACCAGGACAACGTTGACGATCTTCTCGCCGATCTGGGATTCTAATGGACGATATGCTCAAGGACTTCGTCGTCGAGGCGATGGACCTGGCAGTCAATGTTGAAGAACATTTGCTGCGCCTCGAACGCGATCCGGACAACAAGGAAACGCTGAATGCGGTGTTCCGGTCCTTCCACACCATCAAGGGCGGCGCCGGCTTCATGGGCCTGCCCGCACTGGTCGCGGCCTGCCACCTGACCGAGAACCTGTTCGACGCGCTGCGCACCGGCGAAGCGCCGGTGACCCCGCTCGCAATCGAAGCGGCGCTGCAGGCTTCGGGCTTCGTGGCCGACCAGCTGAACGACCTGAACAACGGTACGCCGCCGGAAGGCCTGGCGCAGATGCCGGCCGACCTGGAACGCATCCTGACCGATGCGATCGAGGGCAAGGGCGCGAGCGCCCCGGCGCCCGCCACCGCGCCGGCCGCGCCGGTTGCCGCGCCGGTCGTGGCAGCCGCTCCCGCCGCCGCTCCTGCCGCTCCCGCGGTGGGCGAGGATGGCCTGGACTGGACCGCCATGTACAACGCCGTGGTGCCGGCCGACAAGGCCATCGCCGTGGCCGCCGCGCCGGCCGCCGCCGCTCCTGCGCCTGCCGCGTCTGTCGCGTCTGTCGCCGCGCCGGCCGAGGCTAGCGCTGCTGCCGCAGCCCCTGCTGCTGCAGCGCCGGCCAAGAACGGCTGGGACGGCGTCGAACGCCGCGGCAACGAGAACAAGGCCGCCGCCAGCGCGCCGGCCAAGGACGAAAGCATCCGTATCGACGCGGTCAAGCTGGACGCGCTGCTCGAAGTGGCGGGCGAATCGGTGCAGGCCGCCAACCAGGCCGCCGTACTGCTGGAACGCCTGCAGCAGTTCAAGTTCGAAGGCCAGGCCGCCTCGCTGATCGCGACCCTCACCGAGACCCTGGAACGCGCCTCGCGCTATTCCGCCGAACTGCAGCGCGCCACCCTGGCGACCCGCATGCAGCCGGTGGGCCGCCTGTTCCAGAAGTTCCCGCGCCTGGTGCGCGAGCTGGCCAAGGACCTCGGCAAGGACGTCGAGCTGACCATCGAAGGCGCCGAGACCGAAGTCGACCGCGTCGTCGTGGACAGCCTGTACGACCCGCTGGTGCACATGCTGCGCAACGCGCTCGACCATGGTGTCGAAGGACCGGAAGAGCGTGTCGCCAACGGCAAGCCGGCCAAGGCCTTCATCCTGCTGAAAGCCTGGCAGGAAGCGAACAGCGTCATGATCGTGCTGCAGGACGACGGCAAGGGCATGGACCCGGCCAAGCTGCGCAAGAAGGCGATCGACAAGGGCCTGATCGGCGAGCACAGCGCGCAGAGCGACGACGAAGCCTACCAGCTGGTCTTCCTGCCGGGCTTCTCGACCAAGGAAGTGGCGTCGTCGGTCTCGGGCCGCGGCGTGGGCATGGACGTGGTCAAGACCGCCGTCGAGAAGAACCGCGGCGCGATCCGCATCGAGTCCCAGCTGGG
Organism: Massilia sp. ST3; assembly: GCF_018119405.1. GTDB lineage: Bacteria > Pseudomonadota > Gammaproteobacteria > Burkholderiales > Burkholderiaceae_D > Telluria. The sequence continues at coordinate 95,603 of NZ_JAGPWC010000007.1, forward strand.
CAAGGGCACGCGCTTCGCGATCCGCCTGCCGATCGAACTGTCGATCGTGCCGACCATGCTGGTGTCGACCTCGAGCGCCTCGCTGGCGCTGCCGATGGCCGTCGTCGAGCGCGTGGTGGAGCTGCCGGAAGACTTCATGTGCGTGGGCGGCGCCCCGGTGCTGAAGGACCAGGGCCGTCCGCTGCCGGTGCGCTCGCTGGCGCTGTCGCTCGGCTACGAAGCCGCGCCCGAGCGCGTCGGCATCGTCATCAACGCGCCGCAGCCGTATATCCTGGCGGTGGAAGCCGTCGACGGCACGGCCGACCTGGTGATCAAGCCGATGACCGCGCTGAGCGTCGAAGGCATCACCGGCACGGCGCGTTCGGCCGAGGGCGAGCTGGTGCTGGTGGTCGGCCTGTCGTTCCTGATGGACGGCTGCCGCAGCAGCGTGCGCCTGGCAGCATAAATCGTCAAGTTGGCGGCTTCGCCGCCAACTTGACGTCATCGTGCGGCGCAAAACGAACAGATCGTTCGCTTCGACGCAAAAAGCGCACACAAAAAGCCTGCATATTCCATGCAGGCTTTTTTTATTTGCATATTACAAAATTGTTGCAAATATTATTTTCTTGAAGGTAAGGTCTTTGGCATAATCGTGCAACGCCCCCTCTTGGTGCGGCAGTGCACAAATATGGCATAATCAAAAACCGGGTTCGCATAAGGTTTCCCGATAAGCGCCCGCCGACCTTCAAGATCGACCATGCAAAAAACGCTCTACGACAAACTCTGGGATTCCCATGTCGTGCGTGCCGACGCCGATGGCACCACCGTCCTCTACATCGACCGCCACCTGGTGCACGAAGTCACCAGCCCGCAAGCCTTCGAAGGCCTGCGCGAGGCCGGGCGCGGGCTATGGCGCACCTCGAGCAACCTGGCCGTGGCCGACCACAACGTGCCGACCACCGACCGCGCCCAGGGCATTCTAGATCCGACCTCGCGCCTGCAGGTCGAGACCCTCGACGCCAATGCGAAGAGCTTCGGCCTGACCTATTTCGACATGCGCGACAAGCGCCAGGGCATCGTGCACGTGATCGGGCCGGAGCAGGGCGCGACCCTGCCCGGCATGACGGTCGTGTGCGGCGACTCGCATACCTCCACCCACGGCGCCTTCGGCTGCCTGGCGCACGGCATCGGCACCTCGGAAGTCGAACACGTGATGGCGACCCAGACCCTGCTGGCCAAGAAATCCAGGTCCATGCTGGTCCAGGTCGACGGCGAACTGCCGCCCGGCGTGACCGCCAAGGACATCGTGCTGGCCATCATCGGCAAGATCGGCACCGCGGGCGGCACCGGCTACGCCATCGAGTTCGCCGGCTCGACCATCCGCTCGCTGTCGATGGAAGGCCGCATGACCGTCTGTAACATGGCGATCGAAGCGGGCGCCCGCGCCGGCATGATCGCCGTCGACGACACCACCATCGAGTACGTGAAAGGCCGCCCGTTCTCGCCCAAGGGCGAGCAGTGGGAGCAGGCCGTGGCCTACTGGCGCACCCTGCATTCCGACGAGGGCGCGCAGTTCGACACCGTGGTCACCCTCGACGCGGCGGACGTGCGCCCGCAGGTCACCTGGGGCACCTCGCCCGAGATGGTCACCTCGATCGACGGCCGCGTGCCGGACCCGCGCGAGGAAGCCGACCCGGTGCGCCGCGGCGCCATCGAGAAGGCCCTGGCCTACATGGACCTGCAGCCCAACACCCCGATCGGCGAGATCGCCATCGACAAGGTCTTCATCGGCTCCTGCACCAATTCGCGCATCGAGGACCTGCGCGCCGCCGCCGAGGTGGTCAAGGGCCGCCGCCGCGCCCCCAACGTCAAGCTGGCGATGGTGGTGCCGGGTTCGGGCCTGGTCAAGGAACAGGCCGAACGCGAAGGCCTGGACCGGGTCTTCAAGGACGCCGGCTTCGAGTGGCGCGAGCCGGGCTGCTCGATGTGCCTGGCGATGAACGCCGACCGCCTGGAACCGGGCGAGCGCTGCGCCTCGACCTCGAACCGCAACTTCGAGGGCCGCCAGGGGCAGGGCGGCCGCACCCACCTGGTGTCGCCGGCCATGGCCGCGGCGGCGGGAATCGCGGGCCACTTTGTCGACGCGCGCGCCCTCTGATGCGTTATATGGTCTTTAACTCTGTAATTGATCACTGAAACATGAAAAAAGTATTCGCACTCTCCCTCATCGCCGTCCTGCTGGCTGGCTGCAACACCATTTCCGGCATCGGCCGCGACGTGCAGCGCGCCGGCCAGATCGTGACCGGCGCCGGCGGCAAGTAAACACCAACAAGGCAGGAAGATGGACAAATTCACCGTACACGAAGGACTGGTGGCGCCGCTCGACCGCGCCAACGTCGACACCGACGCGATCATTCCGAAGCAGTTCCTGAAATCGATCCGGCGCACCGGCTTCGGTCCCAATCTGTTCGACGAGTGGCGCTACCTGGACCACGGCGAGCCGGGCCAGGACTGCAGCACCCGTCCGGTGAACCCCGAGTTCGTGCTGAACCAGCCGCGCTACCAGGGCGCGTCCATCCTCCTGGCCCGCAAGAATTTCGGCTGCGGCTCCTCGCGCGAGCACGCGCCCTGGGCCCTGCAGCAGTATGGTTTCCGCGCCATCGTCGCCCCCAGCTTCGCCGACATCTTCTTCAACAACTGCTACAAGAGCGGCCTGCTGCCGGTGGTGCTGGGCGAAGAGGACGTCGACACCCTGTTCAAGGCCGTGGAAAGCCAGGAAGGCTTCAAGCTGGTCGTGGACCTGGAAAACCAGCGCATCGATTCGGCCGACGGCAGCCTGTCGTACGGCTTCGCCATCGACGAGTTCCGCAAGTACTGCCTGCTCAACGGCCTGGACGACATCGGCCTGACCCTGCGCCACGCGGACGAGATCCGCGCCTTCGAGCAGCGCCACCTGGCGGCCCAGCCCTGGCTGGCCAACACCATTTAATAACAAAAGAAGAAAGAAAGCGGATGAAGATTGCGATCCTGCCGGGCGACGGCATCGGCCCCGAGATCACCGCGCAGGCGGTCAAGGTCCTGAACGCGCTCGGCGAATCCTTCGAGATGGAAACCGCGGCGGTCGGCGGCGCGGGCTATGCCGCGCACGGCCACCCGCTGCCGGAAGCGACCCTCAAGCTGGCCAAGGAAGCCGACGCGGTGCTGTTCGGCGCCGTTGGCGACTACCAGTACGACAAGCTGGAACGCGCGCTGCGCCCCGAGCAGGCGATCCTGGGCCTGCGCAAGGAACTGGGCCTGTTCGCCAACCTGCGTCCCGCGATCCTGTATCCGGAACTGGCGGGCGCCTCGACGCTCAAGCCCGAGGTGGTCTCCGGCCTGGACATCCTGATCATCCGCGAACTTACCGGCGACATCTACTTCGGCAAGCCGCGCGGCGTGCGCGAATGCCCGGACGGTCCTTTCAAAGGCCAGCGCGAGGGCTTCGACACCATGCGCTACGCCGAAGGCGAGATCCGCCGCATCGCCCACGTGGCCTTCCAGGCCGCCCGCAAGCGCGGCAGCCGCGTGACCAGCGTCGACAAGGCCAACGTGCTGGAAACCTTCCAGTTCTGGCGCGACGTGGTCACCGAGGTGCACAAGGACTACCAGGATGTCGAGCTCGAACACATGTATGTCGACAACGCCGCGATGCAGCTGGTGCGCGCGCCGAAGAAGTTCGACGTCATCGTCACCGGCAACATGTTCGGCGACATCCTGTCCGACGCCGCCGCCATGCTGACCGGCTCGATCGGCATGCTGCCTTCGGCCTCGCTGGACGCCGACAACAAGGGCCTGTACGAGCCCTCGCACGGGTCGGCGCCCGACATCGCGGGCAAGGGCGTGGCCAATCCGCTGGCGACCATCCTGTCCGCCGCGATGATGCTGCGCTACTCGCTGGGCCGCCTGGACCAGGCCGAGCGCATCGAGGACGCGGTCAAGCGCGTGCTGGCCCAGGGCCTGCGCACGCCGGATATTTACGAAGCAGGGTCCACCAAGGTGGGCACCGAAGAGATGGGCAACGCGGTCGTCGCGGCCCTCGCTTAACGATATAAAAGATTTATTCAACCAAGGGAAAATGATGAAACTCGTAGGTCTGGTAGGTTGGCGCGGCATGGTCGGCTCGGTCCTCATGCAGCGCATGCAGGAAGAGGGCGATTTCGACCACATCGAGCCGGTGTTCTTCACCACGTCGAACCCGGGCGGCGCCGCGCCGTCGATGGCGAAAAACGAAACCACGCTCAAGAGCGCAACCGATATCACCGAACTGGCGAAGTGCGAGATCATCATCTCCTGCCAGGGCGGCGACTACACCACGGAAGTCTTCCCGAAGCTGCGCGCCAGCGGCTGGAACGGCTACTGGATCGACGCGGCCTCCACGCTGCGCATGAACGACGACGCGGTCATCGTGCTGGACCCGGTCAACAAGGACGTCATCAAGAACGCGCTCACCCGCGGCGTGAAGAACTTCATCGGCGGTAACTGCACCGTGTCCTGCATGCTGATGGGCCTGGGTGGCCTGTTCGAGAAGGGCCTGGTCGAGTGGATGAGCTCCATGACCTACCAGGCGGCATCGGGCGGCGGCGCCCAGCACATGCGCGAGCTGCTGACCCAGTTCGGCACCATCAACGCGGCCGTCAAGCCGCTGCTGGACAACCCGGCCTCGGCCATCCTCGAGATCGACCGCGGCGTGCTGGCGACCCAGCATGGTCTCTCCGCGGAAGAAACCAGGCAGTTCGGCGTGCCGCTGGCCGGCAACCTGATCCCCTGGATCGACAAGGACCTGGGCAACGGCCAGTCGAAGGAAGAGTGGAAGGCCGGCGCCGAGACCAACAAGATCCTGGGCCTGGGCGAGTCCTTCGGTTCGAAGTCGATCCCGGTGGACGGCCTGTGCGTGCGCATCGGCGCGATGCGCTGCCACTCGCAGGCGCTGACCATCAAGCTGACCAAGGACGTGCCCCTGGACGAGATCAACGACATCATCGCCTCGCACAACCAGTGGGTGAAGGTGGTGCCGAACACCCGCGAAGCCTCGGTGCGCGACCTGTCGCCTGCCGCGGTGACCGGCAGCCTGACCATCCCGGTGGGCCGCCTGCGCAAGATGTCGATGGGCGGCGACTACCTGTCGGCTTTCACCGTCGGCGACCAGCTGCTGTGGGGCGCCGCGGAGCCGCTGCGCCGCATGCTGCGTATCGTTCTCGATCGCTGATCGTAGGGTTGGCGGCTCTGCCGCCGACGCGTTCGCGGACGCATGCCGTTCGACCGGCAAACGCTGGTTGAACGCGTCGGCGGGAGGACCCGCCGACCCTACAATACCGGCACCGGCGGCTTCCGTTGCCGGCCTTGCCACACCCCCTGCAATATTGACAAGCGTCCGTAATCAAACGCTATCGAACCCGCCTCGCATCGGTCATTCTGGCCACACATCCTTTATCACTGCGTCATCGATGTGCGCGGGATGCTTGCATGCTCCAGGGCATGATGTTATGTTGAGACTCCCGGGAAACCGCCTTTCCCCTGGTCAACTTTCTTTCGTCGCCTACTATGCAATCTACCCACCGTCCTCCGCTCATGGCGTTTGCGCTGAAATCGCTCACCGCAGCCGTGGCCAGTGCAGTGTTCCTGTCTTCCGCCGCCACCGCGGCCGGGCTAGGAAAACTGACGGTGCTGTCGGCGCTCGGCCAGCCGCTGCGCGCCGAGATCGAACTGACGACCAGCGCGGGCGAAGACCCGGCCAGCATGGCAGTCAAGCTGGCTTCGCCGGACGCCTTCCGCGCCGCGAACATCGAATTCAATCCGGCCCTGCTGTCGCTGCGCTTCAATGTGGAGCAGCGCGGCGGCCGTCCGGTCATCCGCGTCACCTCGACCCAGCCGCTGAACGAGCCCTTCGTCGACATGCTGCTCGAGCTGTCCTGGAATAACGGCCGCCTGGTACGCGAATACACCTTCCTGCTGGACCCGGCCGAACTGCGCGCCACCCAGCCGGCCCAGGTGGCCGCCGCGCC
>NZ_JAGPWC010000070.1 GCF_018119405.1 Massilia sp. ST3
CCGATAATCTCGCTCCGCCAATCCGACGCGGTTTACAATGGTCCGGTTGCCACAACAACCATAACGAGACCATGAAGACCCTCCTCGCACCACTCGTGCTCGCCGCAGCCGTCGGCGCCGCCTTCAACGCCAGCGCCCAGCAGGCGCCCACGCCGGCCACCGCGCAACAGCTGCAGGCCATGAGCAAGCGCTTCGCCCCGGCCGAACTGAAGGCCGACGTGTCCAGGCTGTCCAAGGGCGACCGCGTCGCCATCGCCAAGCTGATCGAAGCCGCCAAGATCGTCGACACCCTCCAGCTGCGCCAGCGCTGGGCCGGCAACGAGGCCCTGCACGCCGCGCTGCGCAAGGACAGCAGCGCGCTCGGCCGCGCGCGCCTGGACGCCTTCTGGCTGAACAAGGGCCCGTGGTCGGGCCTGGACGACAACCGCTCCTTCATGCCGCCCGAATACGCGGGCATCAAGATCCCGGCCAAGAAGCCGGAAGGCGCCAACTTCTATCCGGAAGGCGCGACCAAGGCCGCCCTGGAAAGCTGGATGAACGGCTTGCCGGCCGCCGACAAGGAACAGGCCCAGTGGTTCTTCACCGTCATCCGCGCGGACAAGGACGGCAAGTTCCGCACCGTGAAGTATTCGGACGAATACCGTCCGGAGCTGGAGCAGCTGGCCAAGCTGCTGCGCGAGGCCGCCGCCGCCACCGACAACGCCTCGCTCAAGAAATTCCTCGGCCTGCGCGCCGACGCCTTCCTCTCGAACGACTACCTGGCTTCGGACTTCGCCTGGATGGACCTGGATTCGCCGGTCGACGTCACCATCGGGCCCTACGAGACCTATAACGACGAACTGTTCGGCTACAAGGCCGCCTTCGAAGCCTATGTCAGCATCCGCGACGAGCAGGAGACGGCCAAGCTGAACTTCTTCGGCAAGCACCTGCAGGAGCTCGAGGACAATCTGCCGCTCGACAAGCAGTACCGCAACCCTAAGGTCGGCGCGATCGCGCCGATGGTGGTGGTGAACGAGGTCTACGGCGCCGGCGACGGCAACATGGGCGTGCAGACCGCCGCCTACAACCTGCCCAACGACGAGCGCGTGATCCGCGAGCGCGGCTCCAAGCGCGTGATGCTCAAGAACGTCCAGCAGGCCAAGTTCAAGTCGACCCTGACCCCGATCAGCAAGCAGGTGCTGCGCGCCCAGGACCAGAAGGACCTGGACTTCGATTCCTTCTTCACCCACATCCTGGCGCACGAGATCATGCACGGCCTGGGACCGCACCACACGAAGAAGGACGGCAAGGAATCGACCCCGCGCCAGGACCTGAAGGACACCTACTCGACCATCGAGGAAGCCAAGGCCGACATCACCGGCTTGTGGGCGCTGGGCTACATGATGGACAAGGGCTTGCTGAAGGACACCCTGGGGCAGGGCGAGGCGGCCGAGCGCAAGATGTACAACACCTTCCTGGCCTCGGCTTTCCGCACCCTGCACTTCGGCCTGACCTCCTCGCACGCGCGCGGCATGGCGATCCAGATGAACTACCTGCTGGACAAGGGCGCCTTCGTCGCCCATCCGGACGGGACCTTCTCGGTCGACTTCAAGAAGATCAAGGGCGCGGTGGCCGACCTGGACCGCGAATTCCTCACCATCGAAGCCACCGGCGACTATGCGCGTGCGAAGGCGATGATGGAGAAGTACGTCGTGATCCGTCCTGAAGTGCGCAAGGCGCTCGACAAGCTCAAGGCGGTGCCGAACGACATCCGCCCGGCCTTCGTGACTGCTGCCGGCCTGACCGGAAAGTAAGCCTGCAGGTGCCGTGTACGCCGCGCAGTGTGGCGCGGCGTACACAAACGGCAAGGCGATTGGCGTCCTTACAACGCTCGCATCGTTAAAGTCGGTAAAAACGGCGGGGCTGTCCAAAAATGAAACGACGGCCGTGCTATATTCGTTTCCGTTGCTTTACGGAAATCGACGTGCGCCTGTCCAAGCCTTCGCTTGTGCCTGCTTGCGGCGATAGCGAACTCCATGATTCCCAAAAAACCGACCCTCGGCGTCCGGCTGGCCTTCAGCTACGGTGCGGTCTTCCTGTTGCTGATCCTCCTGACCGCGCTGGCCATGCTGCGCGTGGGCGAGATCAAGAGCGTCCTCGACCAGATCGACGACAACAAGATCAAGCTGCGCTACGCGAGCGAACTGCGCGCCAGCGTGCATGACCGTGCCACCGCGCTGCGCGATGTCGTGCTGTCGGCCGACGCGGCGGCGGCCACCGCGCCGATCAGCCTGATCAGGAGCCTCGAGGACAGCTATGCCCGCTCGGCCGAACCGCTCGCGACCCTGTTCCAGGAGCTGCCCGGCGTGCTGCCCGAAGAAAAGGACGCGCTGGCCGCGATCCTGTCCCAGGAACACCGCGCCCGGCCCCTGATCGGCCGGGTGATCGAACTGCATGCCTCCGGCCAGGTGGAAGAAGCGCGCGCGCTGCTGGCGCAGCAGGCGGCGCCGGCCCTGGTGGACTGGTCGGCGACGGTCAAGCGCTTCATCGACCTCGAGGAAAAGCTCAACGACGAAATGGCGGGCGACGCACGCCGTACCGGCGAAGGCTTCTTTGGCTGGATCGCCCAGCTGTGCGCACTCGCCATCGGCGCCGCGGCCCTGGCCGCCTGGTACCTGGCGCGCGGCCTGCGCCAGGCGGGCCAGCCCGAGGGCGCCGCGGCGGAGGCGGCGCCGGATGCAAGCCATGAGGGCAAGGGCGCCACGGTCCAGGTCCGGACCGCGTTCGAGCCGGCGCCGGAAGCCGCCGACAAGATCGCCGGCCTGATCGGCACGATCGACGCCATCGCCTTCCAGAGCCATATCCTGGCGCTGAACACGGCGGTCGAGGCGGCGCGCGCGGGCGAGGAGGGCAGGGAGTGCGCGGTCGAGGCAAGCGAGGCCCATGCGCTGGCCCTGCGCTCGGCCGCGGCCGCACGCGACATCCGGGCACTGATCGGCAGCCCGGCCGAGCGCGTCGACGCCTGAGCGGAAGCATCGCCACGAAGGGCTGCCGCGGCAGCCCTTTTTTCTTGTCCCGCCGGCGCTGTGTATTGCCGTTTTGAACATCCCGAAATATTTTCTTCAAAGCAGGGCTTGATCCAAGGCTAGAATTGCCGATAGGAATTTCATCAATCCTGGGAGCAATCACCATGTTCAAGCCCTTGCTGCTCGCCGCCATCACCCTGGCCGCCACCTTCCCGCTCCACGCCGCCGAGCTGACCGCGCAGGAAAAGCGCTGGCTGCACGCCGCCGCGCCGGTGCTGAACTATTCCCAGCAGCTGAAACTGCCTGTCGACATCATCGTCCAGCCCCAGGCCCGTCCCGGCGACGTGCCCCTGGCCATGGGCTTCGACAAGGGCCGCTGCAAGCTGGTGTTCTCGATGCGCGGCAATCCGGACGCGGAGAACGTCCTGAAGGATGTGCCGGAAGCCGAGCAGGACCGCCTGATCGAAGCCATGGCGGCCCATGAGCTGGCGCACTGCTGGCGCTACGCCCAGGGCGCCTGGCATGCCCTGCCGGCTGGCTTCGTCGAGGTCGGCGACGAGACGGCGCAGGACGCCGCCTTGCTGGCGGCCTCGCGGGCCATGCGCGAGACCCGGCGCGAAGAAGGCTTCGCCGACCTGGTGGCGCTGGCCTGGGTCCAGCGCAGCCATCCGCAAGACTATGCGCGTGTGCACGGCTGGCTGGCCAAGGTGCGCGGCAATGTGGCGGTGCCGCGCAGCGGCCACGATACCCGCGTGTGGGTGAAACTGGCGGAAGATGGTGTGCAGTTCAGCTCGGCCGCTACCCCCTTCGAGGCCGCCAGCACGGTGTGGCGCGAAGGCTTGCTGCACGACGAATAAGCTTCACGCTAGCTGATCAGGATCAACCCCGGCCCGGTGCGCCGGGGTTTTTCGTTTTGGGGCCGGCATGTCCTGTCCTGCCGGCAGCCGCGTTGTGCCGGCCAGTGTTCGCCGCCGCACAGAGGCGCCTTGCGGTAGGGACGTTTAATGGACGTGCTGACACCACCAAACGAAAGGGGCCCATCATGAAAACCATCATCGCTTCCCTGGTCGCGGCCGCGGCCGGTTTCGCCGCCGCGCCGGCCATGTCGGCCGATACCTCGGCCTATGACAAGGCGGTCGACCAGGCCAAGACGACTTACCGCGCCGCGAGCAAGAAGTGCGAGGCGCTGAAAGGCAACCAGCGCGACGTGTGCCGCGAGGAAGCCAAGCTCCAGCGTGCCCGCGCCGAGCTCGAGGCCGCTTCCGCACACAAGCCGGACCACGTGAAGGCGGCGCGCCGCGGCGTGATCAATGCCGAGCACGAAGTGGCCGAGGAGAAATGCGAAGTCCTGCGTGGCGAGGCCCAGGACGATTGCGAGGACAAGGCTGACGACGTGCGCGACAAGGCGCTGGCCGCGATCGCCAACTGATCGGGCGGATGCTTGTGCAGCGGACGCATGGCGCCGCGTTTCGGCCGCCAGCGTTCGTTGTCGCACAGATGCTCCTGCTACCCCGAGCGTTTAATGACGCTATCACAACAACTGAATGTAAGGGACCCAAACATGAAAACCCTCATCGCTTCCCTGATTGCGACTGCTGTTGGAGCCGGCTTCGCCATCGCGCCGGCGTCGGCTGCCGACACCAAGGCCTATGACCAGGCCGCCAACAAGGCCCAGGCCGACTACCGCACCGCCAGCGCCAAGTGCGACTCGCTCAGCGGCAACCAGCGCGACGTCTGCCGCGAAGATGCCAAGCTCAAGCGTGCACGCGCCGAGCTCGATGCTGCGACCAAGCACGACAAGGACCGCATGAATGCCGCCCGCCGCAACGTGATCCAGGCAGAACACGAGCTGGCCGAAGAGAAATGCGAAGTGCTCAAGGGCGAAGCCCAGGACGATTGCGAAGACAAGGCCGACGACGTGCGCGACAAGGCGCTGGCCGGCCTGGCCGACCGCGACATGAGCGCCGTCGGCGCCAGCGGCGCAGCCGGCCAGACCGCGGCTGGCGACCGCGACGCTTCCAAGGCTGCCTTGCTGGAGCGCTGCGAAAAAATGACCGGCGACGACAAGACCGCCTGCATGGTCGACAACAAGGGTCACATGACCACCGGCGTGGCTGCCGGCGCCGGCGCCACCATGGCCGAGCGCACCCGCGAAGCCATGTCCAACGTCAAGGAAAAGGCCTCGAACGCCGTCGAGAAGACCAAGCAGATGGCCTCGAACGCAGGCGACCGCACCGCCAAGAACACCTCGGACGCCGCCATCACGAGCAAGGTCAAGGCCAGCCTGGTTGCCGAGCCTGACCTGAGCGGCATGAAGATCGACGTCGACACCGAGAAGGGCGTTGTCATGCTGAGCGGCTTCGTTGAATCGAAGGCCGAGGCCGACAAGGCCGTGCGCGTGGCCAAGGGTGTGGAAGGCGTGACCAACGTCAAGAGCACCATCAAGGTCAAGTAATGCCGGGGCGCCGCCGGCGCCTTCCCGCGAGCCCGCATGCTCCCATGCGGGCTTTGTCATTCTGGCAGGATGTGGACGGACCGCCACAGCAAGGCGGATCAAGCGGGAAAGGGGGTGTGCCGGCCGCGAAAGTTAGTCACACAGCAAGGTATAATTCGGCGCGTGAACAAACTCGAAGCTTTCGGATACATCGCGGCGCAGGCCGTACGCGGTGAAATCACCTTCCCCACCAGCGTCAATGCCGTGCTGCGCCTGCAGCTCGCGCTCGACGATCCCGATTGCCACGTGGAAGAGGCGATCCGCCTCGTGCTGTCCGAACCGCAGCTGGCTGCGCGCACCGTCGCCATGGCGAATACGGCTGCGTTCGGCGGCAACAGCGGCGTGCCGGTCACCAATGTGCGCGCCGCCGTGACCCGCATCGGCTACCGCCGCCTGCAGGCACTGGTGATCGGCCTGGTGGTGCGCCAGTTCGGCAGCCGCATCAAGGACCCGGGCCTGCGCGCCAAGGCCGAGCAGCTGTGGGAGCACTCGGCCCATGTCGCCGCGCTGGCCTATGCGCTGGCGCGCCGCGTGACCTACGTCAACCCAGACACCGCCATGTTCGCCGGCATCGTGCACGAAGTCGGCGGGTTCTACCTGCTGTCGCGCGCCGACGAGTTCCCCGGCCTGCTCGACGACGACGTCGAGAACTGGGGCGAGCTGTGCGAGGACGTGGTCAGCGCCGAGGTGATGAAGAAGCTCCATATCCCCACCGTCGTGGCAGAGGCCATCGCCGACATGCGCGGCGGCTGGCTCAACATGCCGCCCGGCAGCCTGCTCGACACCTTGCTGCTGGCCAACCAGTATGCACCGGTGGGCTCGCCTCTCGGCAACAAGCCGCAACCGCTGCCGGCCCACGCCGAAAGCGCGATCGACTTCGTGCTCGACGAAGACACCCTGCGCCAGATCCAGGACGAAGCCGCCGAGATGGCCCAGGCCATGGGCGACGCGGTGTTAGTCTGACTTCCTGACCCCGTCTATTCGCAGCTGACGATGCCGGCTTGCCCGGCCGGTGCACGCGCCGCCATGGCGCGCCCGCGTCCGCGCTGCTGCGCCAGCATCAGCAAGGACAGGCCGACGCCCGCCAGGGCCAGGGCCGCCGCCACCCATTGCGGCGCGGTATAGGCATAGCCCAGGGTCAGCGGAATGCCGCCCAGGAAGGCGCCGGTAGCGTTGCCGATATTGAATCCCGACTGGCCCAGCGAAGAGCCGAGCATCTCGGCTTCGCGCGAGTGGTCGATCAGGAGCATCTGGATCGGCGGGCCGAGCGCCAGCGCATTCGCGCCGGTGGCGAAGGCCAGCACCAGCATCGCCGGTTGCGAATCGGCCAGCAAGCCATTGCACAGCAGCAGGGCCGTCATCGACACCAGCAGGATCAGGATCGCCGGCAGCGGATGGAAGCGGTCGGCCAGGCGCCCACCCACCAGCACCCCGGCCGTCATGCCGACGCCCACCACAGTCATGACCATCGGGATCGTGGCCGGGCGGAACAGGGTGACCTCGGTCAGCAGCGGCGTGATGTAGCTGAACCAGGCGAAAAAGCCGCCGGTGCCGATCGCCGTGATGCCCAGCGCCAGCCACAGGCCGCCGCTGCGGAAGATGCGCAGGTCCTTCACGAAGCCGGCGCTCGGCCTGGCCTCGATGTGGGGCACCAGCTTGCGCAGGCTCAGCACGGTGGCGCAGCCGATCACGGCCACGATCAGGAACACCAGGCGCCAGTCGACCGTGTGGCCGATCCAGGTGCCGATCGGCACCCCGATCACATTGGCCAGGGTCAGGCCCGCGAACATGGTGGCCATCGCCGCCGCCACCTTGCCCTCATCGGCCAGGCGGCTCGCGACCACCGCGCCGACGCCGAAGAAGGCGCCGTGCGGCAGGCCGGCCAGGAAGCGCGACAGCATCATCACATGGTAGTTCGGTGCGAAGGCCGACATGGCGTTGAACACGGTGAACATCAGCATGAACCAGACCAGCACGCTGCGCGGCGGCCGCTTGGCGAACAGGCTCACCAGGGTGGGGGCGCCGACCACCACGCCCAGCGCATAGGCGGTGATCAGGTGGCCGGCCTGGGGGATGGTGATGGCCAGGCCGCCGGCGATGTCGGGCAGGATGCCCATCATGACGAATTCCGTCATGCCAATGCCGAAGCCGCCCAGGGCGAGCGGGAGGAGACTTTTCTTGATCACAGGTGTTGTTCTTGGTGGGGTGTTAGCGTTATCGGCCACTATACCGGCTGGGTTCGGCCGCGTCCGCTTTCGAGTCGTGATGACGGGTATAGGCGCCGCTTATTCGCCGCCCGCGACACCGGTGTCGCCGCGCGGCCAGCCGATGCGCCCGTGGCCTGCTTCGTCGAGACGCGCGCGGAGGGCCGCGGCGGCGCCGGCGGGCAGGCTGAAGGCGAACGCGACCTCGTCGCCGTGGCGGACTTCGTCCAGGCTGGCGCCGGCCGCCTCGAGTTCGCGCCGCACCAGGCCCTCGAAGGCGTAGGGCGCGGTGCAGCGCAGGCTGGCCAGCTTGACGATCGGGACTTTCTGCGCCTGCAGCAGGGCCTGGGCCACGCTGTCGGTATAGGCGCGCACCAGGCCGCCAGCGCCGAGCTTGACGCCGCCGAAGTAGCGCACCACGGTGGCCAGCACGCCTTCCAGGTCCTGGTGGCGCAGCACGTCGAGCATGGGCCGGCCAGCGGTGCCGCTGGGCTCGCCGTCGTCGACCGCGGCCGACTGCCCGCCCGCCAGCAGGGCCCAGCACACGTGGGCCGCGCCCGGGTGTTCGGCACGGAGCGCGGCCACGACCTGTTGCGCGCCGGCGCGGTTGGCCATCGGCTGCACGCAGGCCAGGAAGCGGCTTTTCTTGATGATCAGTTCGTGCTGGACAGCGCTGGCGATGGTCTGGGCCATGGAATGCGAACGTGGAAATGACAACGCCAGCCCGAAGGCTGGCGTTGTCATGTATCTTTGGTAGGCCGTGCGGGGCTCGAACCTGCGACCAACGGATTAAAAGTCCGCTGCTCTACCAACTGAGCTAACGACCCGAAGAAGCCGATATTATAGCCAAACTCTTGCGATTCTCCAAGCATTTCCTGCGCGGCCATGCACCGGCGTCACGCACGTGGGGAAAAGCTCAGGTTTCGACATGTTTGTCTTCCTCTTGCGCTTGATGCATCGCTTCCGGTTCGAGTTTTTCCGCTTCCACATTCAGGCGCACGAACACGCCCCAGCTTGCCAGCAGCACGGCCGCCGCGATCCCGATCGACGCCACGTGCGGCAGCAACTCGGGTTTGGTATGCAGGAACTGGAAGACGCCGACCAGGCATTCGACCCCCAGCGACACCACGACCACGATCAGGAAGCGCGACAGGAAGCGGCGCAGGCGCGTCGGCGAACTCACATGCACTTCGCGCTGCACCTCTTCTTCCAGGATGGTCTGGCCCAGTTCGAAGGCGGCGACCGAGATGGTCAGCAGTCCCACGCATTCCAGGATGAGCTGGAAGCGCGCCTGCACCGACTGGTGGCCGTCGCTGAACAAGGCCGACCAGATTTCCATGGAAGCAAGCACGATCAGGGAAAAGCCGCAGACGAAGAACAGCAGGGCGATGAAGATGTAACCGAGGATGCTGATTCTTTGCAGGTATTTCACTGGACACCTCGCTGCGGGAAGTCAGGAAACTCTAACACCGAGCTTGCCATCTCTTCTGTTCGGAAAGGCACGGAGCGGAACGCCGGCAGGGATCGGGAGGTGGCTGGACTTGCTTCGAGGGCGGCGGGAGCGCGGCTGGAATGCAAAAAGCCCACGCACCGACGTGCGTGGGCTTCCTGATAATTAATCAATGACGTGCAACGCTTGCCAACTGCGACAATCAATCATACCAAAGGGGAGGAATGGTAGCTTATCGGGAGTCACGTCACAAGTACGTCACACATGGCGATTCGGGCTCATCCGGCCGTCGCAGGCACGCTGCCGATCAGCTTGCACCCGCATTCCGTCGTACATCCTTCGACCGCAACGGGCATCCCGTCAACTGTCAATATGTTGTGGCCGGTGATGATCTTGTTTACTCCATGTGGCTTGCCACCAGGGTAGGGCATCGGACAATCAACTTTATCACCCAGTCGGGCGATCGCTCTTCCCCTGATGTCGTGGTTGGGCGAACCGCTAACAACTGTGCCGCCGTGGTCGGTTTTGTCCCCGACTGTAATGATCTTCAATGACATTTGGGTCTCCAACGGAATTGCCATCCTGCGCGTGCTCGTTGCAACAAATAACGTCTATGAAGACGTTCCTGTCTTGCGACTCACTGAGGTTTCATGTAAATGTCGGCCTGATAGGCGCGTGGCTCATAGCTCACTTCAACGTCCCCCCACTTGAACCGCCATGTACGCTTTCTATTCCCTTTATTGTCCGGTGGACTTCCAACCGTCTTTTCTACGAAATTCGAAAGCAGACGATACTCATTTTTCATCGTGTCTTCACTTGCGTCATCCCACCCTTTAACAGGACTGTCCAACCAGCTCAATCGCAGCCAGTCAATCTTTTTCTCTCGCAGACTGATGAAAACGCCAAACCTCATATTATCCGCCTGAGCTTCGACATAGTAGTAAATTCTGCCCCCACCGATTTCTCGTTTCTCAATTAAACCTTCTTCGGCGAGCGCCTTTAAGTTTTCATTAGAAAAAGCAAGGATATTTTTCTCGCCGATATTTATTTGTCCTTCAACGAAATTGATCATGGGCCTGTCAACTCCATAATTGGGCCTTTCTCCATACTCATACGATCTTTCGCAGTGATGTAATATTGCGTTCCGCCACCCGGGCCATATTGGTCATTAGCTAACGCGTAAGCTTTTCCTACGCAGAGATCTTCTTTTATTGTAAATGCTTGCACCTTTTGTCTTGCGCCGAACTTGAAGTGCTCAGAATTTCCAGCGTGTCCTACCTGTGTCGCCTCATGATATGCATTGATTGACTTCTTCGATGCAGCAAGAGTAGACTCGTCAGCAAAGAAGCCGCCTGGCTTTGGCCCGTAAGGATACAGTGTGTAGACAGTGGTTCCTTTAGGTAGGATCACATTTGACCAGCGATCTTTATTTGGGTAGGCATTGGAGCTCTGGAATCCTGCTGCACCACGCGAAGGATTTCTCGTACCTCGACATGGCGTTCCACTACATACGGGACAAGCTGCTTTCTTGTTTTTACTCCGGAGACCCAAAGGGTCTATCCAACCCGTCGGATTAGGCGCGTACTGATAAGCATTCATCCCGCCTAGCAGACCAATAGGATCCGCCGTCATGTAACGTGCGCCATCCGGATCGTAGTACCGATACCGGTTGTAATGCAGCCCCGTCTCATCATCAAGGTGCTGCCCCTGAAACCGTATAGGATTCCGTGTCCCGGCCTTGTACGCCGCCTCGCTGATCGCTTCCTTCGCTTGCCCCCATGCCTTGTACTGCGCCGACCACGTAACCTTGCCTTCATGGTCGGTCAACTCCTGCGGCGTGCCCAAATGATCGCATTGATAGAAGGCGATCTCTTCCTTACCGAACGGCTCGGCTTCCTGCTCGTACTCACCGTTCCACAGCGGATCAAGTGCAATATCGTACTTGCCATCGTTGCCCGCCATCAGCGCCTTCACATCGGTGGTGGGCGCCAGGCGAAGCGCCTGGCTTCGGGAGGCTTGCACCAACGGCACGAAGCTGTCGCGCTCATAAACATAGTGCACCGTCCGTTCGCCCGCTGCATGGCCCCGGTGCACGCTGCTTTCCAACGCCAGCGTGTCGCCATCCCAGCCGTACATGGTTCGGGCCGTCTCCCGGAAGGTCTTGCCATCGATCGCCCCGCTGTGCTTGGCAATGCGCCGCCCCAACGGATCGTAGGCAAAGATGGTGACGCTATGCCAGGTCGTTGCGCGGGTCATCCGGTTGAACGCATCCCATTCATACTCGGACCGAAGGCCGTCCTGGGTGCGGTCCACGACGTTGCCGCGCTCGTCGTAGCGGTAGCGGACGCCGGCATATTCCTTGAGCAGGTTGTCCAGCAGTTTCGGCAGCGGGACAGGGCGGGTGATGGGCTCCTGCTGCGCGGTATCGGCTGCCTGGATGTTGCCGGCTGGGTCGAAGGCGAAAGTTTCTCGGCCCAACGCGCTGTTTGCCGCCAGCAGCCGTCCGACCAGGTCGTAGCGGTATTCGAGGCGACCGCGTCGGCTGTCTTCGAGGCTGCTCAGTTGGCCGGATGGGTCGTAGCGGTAGCGTCGCAGGATCGCGGCTTGCATGCCGACCTGGACGTCGGGACGGTACGTGCCGGGGTAGGGGTACCGGTCCTTCTGGCTCGCCTGTGCGATGGCACCGAGCTGCTGTTCGATCAGGCGGCCAGCCGGGTCGTACTTCATCGTTTGCAGCAGGCCGTTGGCCTGGGTGCGGCCGGTTTCCTGGTAGAGCGCGTCGCGTTCGAAGGAGACGAGGTCTTGCCCGTCGAGCAGCAAGCCGTGCACGTGGCCGGCGCCATAGGTCAGCCAATCGATGCGGTGGCCGTCGGGGCGGATCGTGCCGGTGCGCTGGTTGAGTTCGTCGTAGTGGTGGTGCCAAACCGCGGTGCGCCTGTCGGGATGGAACGGGCCCTGGTAGTGCTGGTGCTCGCGCACCAGGTTACCGGCCGGGTCGTAGAACCATTGCAGCCTGGCGTGCTCGTTCTTCGCTTCCGCTAGCTGTCCGTTGGCGTTGTAAGCGAAGGTTTCGATCTGCTCCGCCTGACCGAGGAGGGCGGCCCGGCGTTGGACGAGACGGCCCATGGGGTCGAAGTCGAGCCGCGTGGTTACGCCGGCTTCGGCGGTTTCCGCCAGCACCCCACTGGCTTCGTCGTACCGGTATTCGGTGGCCTTGCCGTCGAAGCCCTGTTCCTGCAGCAGGCGGCCGACTGGGTCGTACTGGAATCGGTAGACGCTGCCATTTTCGTTTTCCAGTGCGGACAAGCGGCCGAGCGCGTCCCACCGGTACTGCAGGCTGTGTCCCAGCGCATTGATGCGCTTGGCGATCAGCCCGGCCGCGGTATAACCGTAGGCGGTAGTGCGTTGCAATGCGTCGGTGTGCGCCAGCAGCCGGCCTTCGGCGTCGTGGCGAAACTGCTCCTGGCTGCCGTCGGGGTGAATGACGGCTTCGAGCTGGCCGGGATGGTTGCCGCTGCCCTCGCTGTGCGCTTGCGCCAGCGTTTCGCTACTTAACGGCGTATAGCGGTAGCGGGTGATATTGCCTGCGGCGTCGATGCTCTTGACCAAGCGCTTGCGGTCGTCGTATTCCCACTGGCTGCTGTGCCCGGAACAGTCGGTGTAGCTGGCAAGCTGGCCGTCCGGGGTATAGGCGAGTTTCTTGACGCCGCCCTTGGCATCGATGACTTCGATAGGTCGGCCGACCTTGTCGTACGCGTACTGGGTCTTGTTGCCGCGTGGGTCTGTTTCTTCGATCAAGTGGCCCTGGGCATTGTAGTCGCGCCGCCAAGCACCGCCTGCGCCGTCGAGGATACCGGTGACGCGGTGCTGGGCGTCATACTCGAAGTGGACCTGGCTGCCATCGGCGCGGGTGTGGGTGAGCAGGTTGCCGTGGCCGTCGTAACGGTAATGCTCGCTGCTGCCGTCGGTATGGATGTGGCGGACGACGTTCTTGGCGTCGTCGCGGAACAACCATTCCTCGCGCCCGTCCGGATACACGATCCGGTAGGTGTAGCCGGCGATGTCGTAGTAGTAGCGGGTCTCGTGGCCAAGCGCATCAAGGACGTAGGTCAGGCGGATGTTCTTGTCCCACTCGAGCCGGGTATCGTAGCTGCCGTCATCAAGCCACTCGCGGATCGCCTTGGCGTGAAGCCCGCTGTCGCTGCTGGTATCGTAGGCGAGGTTCATGCCGCGCCCGGTGCGGTCGGTGTAGCGGATGACGAGGTGGCGGTCGTACTGGTAGTGCCAGGCGGCCGCGTTTTCATCCTGGGCGCGGATTAGGTCCCCGTGCTCGTCGTAGTCGTAGGCGGCCAGCTGACGCAACAGCTTTCCCTCCTTAATCTCCCAGAGCGCGTGGATGCAGCCGGTATCAAGGTCGACCTGGGTGCCGGCATGGGCGACGATGGTGTTGCCCTGCTTGCTGATGATGTCGCTGAGCACCTCTTCGCCGGCATACGGGCCATTGGCGACGACGTGGCCATAGCGCAGGCCGAGGGCGGCGCCGTCGCGGGCATGTAGCGCGATCAGCCGGAAATGTTCCTTGTCCAGCTCGCCCACCTTGGCGCGCACGGTGTCGACCAGTTCGTAGGTTTCGCGCCAAGGGCTGGGCGCTCCTTCAGGCAGCGGCTTGCCGAAGTCGAGCGTGAGGAGGGAGGCGCTGACGCGGCTGAGCGTGATCTGCTCGACCGGGTCGTGGTGACGCTGGCCGATGCCAAGGTACGGGTAGCGGTGGCTGCGGCCGTCGGCGGCATGATAGAGCAGGGCGGCGGGCTTGCCTTTGCCCACGACGTCGATGCGGGTGGTGTACGAGGTCAGCCAGCGCGCGCCGAGATTGCCGCGGTCATAGGCGATTAGCTGGCTGCGGTAGGTGCGGCTCCAGGTGATCGGGAGCGGCGCATCCAGGACAAAGTCAAGGTGGGTGAAGGTCTCGGCGCCGGTGGCGAAGCTGATCGAGTGCGCGGTGCCGCCTTTCGCGGGGCACAGCTTGCAGGCATTGGCGTCGCCCGTGGCCGGGCGTTGCCGGCTGGTGGCGCCCAGCTCGTGGCCGGGGTTGGTCTTCTTGTGGTCCGCGCCCTTGCTGGATGGGACCAGTGCCGCACCTCGCTTCTTGTGCTTGGTGACCGCGTCGCGCAACCGCGCCAGTATCCACCGGATGCTCATCTGCTTCTGTTCGTCGGCCAGGGCGGCGAGCTTGCCGCGAAACGCCGGCTTGAAGTCGGTCAGGTGGCCGATGAGCTTGTTTGCGTTCGCTTCCGCGCTCTGCGGCAGGTGGCTGGCCGCCGCCGCGACAACGTAGTTCGCGCTCATCTTGTACTGCCGGCCAAGGGCGCCAAGCATGCGGCGCCAGTTGCTTTCTACCTTGGGGTCGTGCAGCTTGTCCTCGACCTCCGCCAGGGTGGCTACGTCGAACAGCGGCTCCTTTCCGATGCAGCGCTTGAGGATCTTGATCAGATCGTCGGCAATTCCGTCGGCAGTACTGGCGCAATCGTCCAGGATGCCGGGCAGCTTGCCCATCGCGCTGTCGACGAAGGTGTCGATCTCTCCGGCCAGCCTGGCGTTGAGGTGCACGGCCAGCACCTCGATCAGCGCGGCGCCGAGATCCTTGGTGCCAAAGGCCAGCTTTTGACGGACCAGGTGCAAGGCTGGTCGCAGGCTCATGCGCGCCGCGTTGCCTGCTCCGGGGGCCACGCCGATCAGGTTGATGCCAAGGCTCACCCATAGCAGGAAATCGATTTCCTTGGCACCTTTGGCGAGGCCCTTCTGGATGATCGCCACGATATCCATGATGGCATCGATCAGCGCCATGATGTTGCCGATCACCGGCAGGCTGCCGGCCACAGTGCTCAGGCGCTCCAGTGTGAGGTAGTCGTCGCTGATCTTGCGTAGCCATTTATCGAAGGCGGCAGCGCCGGCGCCGATGTCCCGTTGGTCGATGGTGTCGAGCGGGGCGACTGCGACTTCCGGCGCGCGTTCGGCGGGCTTCGACGCGGCCTGCGTGGGTTCGGTCATGGTGGCTTGTTATCTTTTTAAATGACGGATTTTTTTGGGATCGAGGGCGGTACGTCAGCGCTGCGCGGCAGCGCTCCGGGCAAACCGGCGATCGAGGCGAGGGCGGCGGCAGGCTTGCCGGCACTTGGCGCGCCGGCCGTCGCGCTGCCCGGGAGCTTGGCCGCGACCTTGGCCAGGGCCGTCTGTCCGGCAACGGCCAGTAATGCTTGCGCGCCGCCCTTGGGCAGAGACTGCACCGCACTCGCCGCTTGCTGCGCGGTTTGCGCAATCGCGCCGAGCTTGCCGGCTGCGCCATTGAGGCTGCCTGACCCAGCTTTGGCGCCGGCGAGCAGTCCGGGGTTCTGTGACCTTGGTGCCGGCACTGGCCAATCAGGCGTTGCCGCGGCATCTGCGCCAGCCTCGGGCAGCGCCGTGGCCGGCCATTCGGTTCCCTGCCCGAGGTAGCTGTCTTCATCCCACGGGTCGCGCGGATCCTTGCCGTAGCTGACCGTCGCCATCCCCATCGGCAGGCCGGCGACGCTGGCAAAGCCATCGGCATCGAGTACTCCTTGGTGGACCCCGCCTTCGGCATCGACGACCGTGTATTCGCCTTGCCTGATCCCTTGGCGCTTAGCGCCTTCCGGATTCACATAGTGGTGATACAAGTCGAGCTGCCCCGGCGCCAGTTGCACGGGCTGCGGCAAGCTCGGCGTGCCTTCGCTCTTGGCAGGTTTGAAGCTGTGGTGCGCCGCGTGTTGGACCCAGTTGCCGCTGGTGCCATGGACGATTCCCGATGCGTTCCAGCGGCTGAAGCTGGTCCCGCCGTTGATTACCACTTCTTCCTTTGCTGTGATCGTGATCCGGTTGGCGGTATGGGTGATGTTGAGCTTGGCCAGGATGTTGATGCTGTCCTTCAAGGCAGTGATGTCGATGTCGGCGCTGGCCGCCACCAGCTTCATGCCGGCCTTGTAGGCAAACATGCGCACCGCTTCCTTGACGCTGACGAGCAGGCTCTTGCCCGCGCTCAGGCTGGCATGGCCGCCGCTGGTCAGGGCGGTGTGCTCCACGCTCATCAGGTGGGTGGAACCCTGCGTGCTGGTTTCGATGCCGGCGGGGCTGGCGAGGAGCAGGTGGGGAGCCTGGAATTCCGGGAACTCGCCTTGTGCCGGTGTACCCCCCTGGCCTTTGATGGTGTCGACCTGGGCCTGCAGCGCCGCGACGACCTGGTCCTGGTCGCCCGGCTGGTGCGCCTGCGCTTGTTGCGCTACCTGCGACAGGCTGTCGTGCAATTGCTGGCCCTGGGTCATGCGCGCCAGCGTTTCCGCCATGTCAGTAATATGGGCGCGGGCGTTCGGCCGTCCTTCGGTGCTGAGCAGCAAGCCCTGCTGCGCCCGGACCGCGCCATGGCCGTCGGTGCGCAGCTCGAAGCCCTGGCCGCGCGCATCCTTGCGTCCGGCATTGTCCTCGATGCGGTGGATATGGCCGAGGCTGAGCTGGCTGGCAAGATGGTCGCTCTTGAGCTGCGCCTGGATCTGCCCTTGTGTGTCATCCAGCACCAGATGGTTGCTGCGTCCTCCGGGCGTGTTGCCGCCTTCGGTGGTCAGCTCCCGGCTTCTGAGTCCCGTCAGCGCCCGCTGTTCGGGCAGCTTCCATGGCGGCATGAAGCCCTGGTTGTACACGGAGCCGGTCACGATCGGATGGTCGGGATTGCCGTCGAGCCACTGCACGATCACTTCCGATCCAACCCGCGGATGGCTGGCCAAGCCCTTCTCGCCACCGGCCCAGTTGCTGCTGACCCGTACCCAGCAGCTACCGCTTTCGTCCCGGTCCCAGTGAAACTTGACCTGGATGCGCCCGTACTGGTCCACGTTCAGGCTGCCCTGGCCTTCCGGACCGACCACGGTGGCGGTCTGCAGGGCCAGCAGTCTGGTGTCCGTGCTGTTGAAGCCGCGACCCGGCCGCCAGGGCACGGTCTTCGGCTGGCAGCGCAGACGGTTCCTGTATTCGGCGACTGCATCGTTACCTTGCAAGTAGTTGTTGCTGGCTTCGTGATGCACTTCCAGGATCAAGAATTCGCAGTCTTCGCTCTCGCTGAAATGGTCGAGGAGCTTGAACCATCTGCCGGCCGCGACTTGTCGGTTGTTGCCCTGGGCTTGGTACAGCTTGCCGCGGGCTTCGATTTCTTCCATGCGCAAGCGCGCAAGTTGGTCTGCGCCCGGCTGGTCCTTGAAGCCGTAATGTCCCTCGTAGCTATGCACCTCCAGCTGCGGAATATCGCCTTGCTGGTTGATGGTGACGATTTCCGCATGTACCGGGCGTGGATTCTTGAAGTCGAAGCCGCTCACTGCTGCTTGTCCGGACGCCCACCGGCGCAGTGGGCTCCAGTGGTTGATCGCGTTTTCTTCGGCTGCGCCACCGGCGCCATGGAAGCGGATGCCGGGCGACGCCTCGTCGATCGGCGCGGCGGTGCGGGTGTCGTCGCAGACTCTGAGCGTATGGCCTTCGCCGCTGTGCTCGTACCAATAGCTGTAGCCCGCTGCTTCCCAGCGCCGGCACAGGTAGTTGTGATCGGTTTCATCCCATTGCGTGGCCATCGTGAGCTGCGGCTGTTCGCCGGCGATTTCCCACTCCCAAATGGGCAGGCCGCCGTAGCCGGCGAAGATCGTCTCCGCCTGCTCGCGCAGGTTCTGTGCATGGAACAACCGGTTGTTCCGGCGCAGGCGCGTGTATGCCAGCCATGGCTTCAAGACGCCTTCATAGAAGGCCACGCCGCCGTCCGTCTTGACCAGCTTGAACGAAGCGACATAACCGGTGAACGGACGCAGGCTGCCATCAACCTGTACCAGCGAAATGCACAGCAGCTTGCCGTGCATCGCCTCGAGCTCGATCCCGGCATCGTCGCTCAGCAGTTCCACCTTGAACTGAAAGTCGCGAGACAGGTATTCCGTGCCTTCGAAGCGGTTCACCATCAACTTGGCCTGCGGGCCATCGTTCCCCGGGAACGACAAGCGCAAGAGGCGGGTACTGTGGTGGGCATCCAGCAATGTTTGCAGGTCAGTCATCGTTCTTGCTCATCAGTTGAGCTAGGCGTTGTTGATTCGAGATGCTCGATGTAACTATGCGAGTGCGTCCGAACTTGCGACGAACTTCTTGACTGTAGTCATTAAACCAAGAGTAGTTAGTGACAAAACGCAAGTCTTGGCTGAGTTACACCGCGCGTCACGCTTTGTATTGGATGAGACGGGGACTGTTGGAAGTCGACCGCGATGGTGCGGTGGTACGCAAACTTGGCGCCAGCCCACTTGGCGCCAGCGCACATGGCGCGTTACACGGCGATAGTAGGAGCGGGTGACAAGTACGACGCAGCAGGCAGACGAGGGAGGCTGCCGCGAAAACAAAAAAGGCGTCACGATCACTCGTAACGCCTTCATTGCTGCAACTAATTCTGGTAGGCCGTGCTGGGCTCGAACCAGCGACCAACGGATTAAAAGTCCGCTGCTCTACCAACTGAGCTAACGACCCGAAAGAGGCAGCATTATAGCCGCTGATTCCGGTTTGCGCTAGCGTTAAGTGAGCAATCGTTCACGACAGCGCCGAAGTCACCTTGAGCACCTCGTCCGCCGTCGTCACCCCTTCGACCACCTTCATCGCCCCCGCGATACGCAAGGGTTTCATCCCATCTTCGATGCTCTGCCGGCGCAGCGCCTGCAACTCGCCCGATTCCCGCACCAGCTTGCCGAAGCCTTCGCTGACCGTCAGCAGCTCGTAGATGCCGGTCCGCCCGCGATACCCGGTCTGGCGGCATTCCGGGCAGCCGATCGGCCGGTACACGGTGGCCGGCTTGGCGATGTTCCACGCACCCGCAATGCTCTGCCACACTTCGTCGCTGAGTTCCCCGCCCGGCGCCTTGCAGGCAGGGCAGAGCGTGCGCACCAGGCGCTGCGCCATCACGCCGATCAGGGTCGCCTCCAGCAGGTAATCCGGCACGCCCAGTTCCAGCAGGCGCACCACTGCCGCCGGCGCGTCGTTGGTGTGCAGGGTGGAGAACACCAGGTGCCCGGTCAGCGCCGCCTGGATGGCCATTTCCGCGGTCTCCAGGTCGCGGATCTCGCCGACCATGATGATGTCCGGATCCTGGCGCATCAGCGCGCGCACGCCGTCGGCGAACGAGAGGTCGATCCCGGGCTGGATCTGCATCTGGTTGAACGAGGCTTCCACCATCTCGATCGGATCCTCGACCGTGCAGACGTTCACCTCGTTGGTCGCCAGCGCCTTCAGGGTCGTGTACAGGGTGGTGGTCTTGCCCGAGCCGGTGGGCCCGGTCACCAGGATGATCCCGTGCGGCCGGTTGGTCAGCGCGTCCCAGCGCCGCGCGTCCTCGGGCGGAAAGCCCAGCTCCGGCAGGGTCTTGACCACCACGTCCGGATCGAAAATACGCATCACGAGCTTTTCGCCGAAGGCAGTCGGCATGGTCGACAGGCGCAGCTCCACCTCTTGCCCGCCATTGGTGCGGGTCTTGATGCGGCCGTCCTGCGGGCGGCGCTTCTCGATCACGTCCATGCGGCCGAGCAGCTTGATGCGCGCGGTCATGGCGATCATCACCACCGCCGGCACCTGGTAGACCTGGTGCAGCACGCCGTCGATGCGGAAGCGGATCACGGCGAACTCGCGCTTCGGCTCCAGGTGGATGTCCGAGGCGCGCTGCTCGAAGGCGTAGCTCCACAGCCAGTCGACGATGTTGACGATGTGCTGGTCGTTGGCGTCGACCTGCTTGTTCGACTTGCCCAGCTCGACCAGCTGCTCGAAGTTGTTGCGCATGGCCAGGTCCTGGCCGGTGCTGCGGTTGGCATCGCGGATCGACTTGGCCAGGCTGAAGAACTGCGAGATGTACTGGGCGATGTCGAGCGGGTTGGCCAGCACCAGCTCGATCTTGCGGCGCGCGACCTTGGCGATTTCCGCCTCCCATTCCGTCGCCGCCGGATCGGCGGTCGCCACCACCAGGGTGGTCGCGGTCATCTCCACCGGCAGGATGTTGAAGCGCGCCGCATAGCTGGCCGACATCACGTCCGCCACCTTGGTGAAGTCGATCTTGAGCGGATCGATGCGGATGAAGGGCAGGCCCACCTTGGCCGCGCACCATTCCGTCAGCACGTCCAGGGTCAGCAGCCGGTGCGGCGGCTGGTTCGACACCAGCTTGCACTGGGCCACCGCGCTCAGGGGATGCATGGAGCCGGCCGCGTTCTTCAGGATGCCCTGGGCCTGGGCGAAGTGGGCCTTGACGCTGTCCTTGCTGACGATGCCGTCGGCCAGCATCCAGGAAAAGATCGATTGCAGGTCGAGCTTGCGCAGGCTGGGCGGCTTGTGGGCGGCGGTCATGGCGGGGTAGGGAAGATCAGTCGGCGGCCAGGATGCCTTTGACCCAGGACTTGGCCGGCAGCTTGGTCGCAGCATTGACCTGGGCGGCGCGCGCGTTCAGCGCCTCCTTGTCGATCACGGGGCGGGTGTTGAAGCACAGCGCCACCACGTTGCCGTCGTGGACCTCGGGCAGGCAGATCACGTGCTCGAAGGCGAACTTCATCGCCTTGATGTTCTTGGCGAAGCTCGGGTGGTCGCCGAACAGGTTGACGGTCATGACGCCGTGCGGCGCCAGGCAGTGCGAGCAGGCCTGGTAGAACTCAGGCGTGTCGAGCACCGGGCCGCGCGCGGTGGCGTCGTACAGGTCGCATTGCAGCACGTCGAAGGCGCCATGGTTGGCGGGATCCTCGACGAAATCGAGTGCATCAATCTGCAGCACCTGCAGGCGCTCGTCTTCGGCCGGCAGCTTGAACATCGAGGCGCAGATGCCGATCACGGATTCGTTCAGTTCGACCGCGGTGACGCTCGCCTCGGGGAACTGGCGGTAGCAGAACTTGGTCAGGGTCGCGGCGCCCAGGCCGAGCTGGGCGATTGCCTGGGGCGCGTCGATGAACAGCATCCAGGCCATCATCTGCTGCGCGTATTCGAGTTCGGGCCAGTCGGGCTTGCGGATGCGCATGGCGCCCTGCACCCATTCGGTGCCGAAGTGGAGGTAGCGGACACCGTCCTGTTCGGACAGCGTGACGGGCGCGAACTTGGGCTTGCGCGCGGGACGGCGCGAGGATTCGGCCTGTTCGATGGATTTGCGTTTGATGAGCATAGGGCAGCCTGATGGAATCGCCCTATTATCGGTGGACGGGTTCCCGCAGCGCAAGCTCGGGAACCCCTTGTGATGAAGGCGGCAACACGGCCGCCCGGTATCAGTAGCGCTGGCTGTACTGCTCGTTGAGGCTGTCCAGCGGCTCGACCGAGACGCGCAGGCGCACGCGGTTGCCCGGGTCGCGGCTCATCAGGGTGGTATAGGTCTGGCCGCGGTATTCATAGGTCACGTCGTAGCCGTTGGTGCGCGATTCGACTGCTTCCACCGTGCGGCACTGGCGCACCGCCTGTTCCTGCACGCCCGGCGCCACGTTGCGGCCGTTGTTCTCGACGCGGTCGCCGACCATCGCACCGGCAATCGCGCCGGCCGCGGCGGCAGCGACCTTGCCGTTGCCGCTGCCGACCTGGCTGCCGAGCAGGGCGCCGGCGATGCCGCCGACGATCGAGCCGCCCTGGCCGCGTTCCTGCTGCTGGGTCGGCACCTGCACGTATTCAGTACGGCATTCCTGGCGCGGGGTGCGGATCTGCTCCACGCGCGGCTGCACGCGCACCACGCGGCCGAAATCCTCGAAGTCCGCCGCCTGCGCGAGCGGCAAGGTGGCCATCCCCAGGGCCGAAATGATCAGTTTGGCTTGGAAGTTCATGTTCTACCTCGTTATTGGTGAGCGATCTCGCGGAATGGATCGCCAGGACTTCATGGTAACCCCATCGCACCAACACTGATCAATCCGCATGGCAACAAATTGTAACAGCAGCGCGTTCGTGTCCAGTCTGGCGACAGAATGAAAACCGGATTGTCCCTGTGGATTTTTGATGACATGCAGACATACCGATTTTTACAAATGGCCCTGCCGTGCGCACATTTGGGTTGCTTCCAATACCACAAAACGTTACCCTTACACAAATTAGGGATTTTTATTGGCGCGTGGAAACGACAGCGGGGGAGTAAGCAGCGGCGGCGCCAAACGTCGCAGGGAGTGACGCCTTGGCAAAACCAACCATACCAGGACGACTTGAGGAAAAGATGAGTTTGTTGATGAGAGTGGCGCCCAATCTTGTGCAGTCGATTCGCGCCTTCCGCGTCGCCGACCTGCAGCAGGAGGCAGGGCGACTGGGCCATCATTTCCTGTATGCGCATTGCGCCAATACGATGACCAAGCAGCAAGTCTGCGCGCGCATCGGCGAGAACTTCTATTTCCCCAAACCCTGCAGCAAGAATTTCGACGCACTGCGCAAGTGCCTGACCGAGACGGTGCACGAGGCCGGCCCCCAGCCCGGCTTTATCGTTGTACTGGAACAACTCCCTAGCGCGCAAAAATTCGACAAGGAAGCACGCGAAAACCTGCTCGACGTATTCCGCGACGCCGCCGAATTCTGGAGCGACAAGAAGGTGCCGTTCCGCGTCTTTTATTCGTTCGACCTCGGCGCGAACTAAGCGCGCTCCCATTTCGCCACGGGACCGCGAGGCCCCGCCGAATGCCGATTGCTGCACTGCGATACGGTACAATGCCGCCTATGAAAAATATCGTGATCCTCATTTCCGGCCGCGGAAGCAACATGGAAGCGGTCGTGCGCGCGCTTGAGGCCGAGCAGTGGCCAGCCCGAATCGCAGCGGTGATCAGCAACAAGGCCGACGCCAAGGGCCTGGAATTCGCGCAGTCGCGCGGCATTCCCACCGCCGTGGTGCCGAGCAAGGAATTCGCCAGCCGCGCCGAGTTCGACGCGGCGCTGCAGGAAACTATCGACCGTTACGCGCCCGACCTGGTCGTGCTGGCCGGTTTCATGCGCATCCTGACCGCGCCCTTCGTGGAACATTACGCGGGCCGCATGCTGAACATCCACCCGTCGCTGCTGCCGCTGTTCCCGGGGCTGCACACGCACCAGCAGGCGCTCGACGCCGGCGTGCTCGAGCATGGCGCCACGGTCCACATCGTGACCGCCGAGCTCGACCACGGTCCGGCGATCGCGCAGGCCCGAGTGCCGGTGCTGCCGAGCGATACGCCGGACGACCTGGCCGCCCGCGTGCTGGTCGAGGAACACAAACTTTACCCCTATGCCGTACGCCTGTTCGTCGAAGACCGCGTGGTCGTCGACGGCGACAGCGTCAGGCTGCTCGACCGCGCACCCGCGGCCGAGGCCACCAGTTAAATCAGGAAACACCATGAGATTGCCACCAGCGATCATCGTCAAGACCGAAGAAGTCTTGCGCGAGATCCTGCGCTTCACCGCGCCCGCCGACGTCACCCTGTCGCGCTTCTTCAAGGACAACCCGCGCTTCGGCGGCCGCGAGCGCGGCGTCATCGCCGAAGCCGTGTACGCGGTGCTGCGCAACAAGTCCTTCTATACCGACTTCGCCGGCTCGGGCAATACGCCTTCGATGCGCCGCCTTGCCCTGCTGGGCCTGAGCGAAACCGCCGGCCTCGACAGCCTCGGCGGCCTGAGCGAGGACGAGACCCACTTCCTCACCCGCGTCAAGGACGTCGACCGTTCGCTGCTGCCGAAGCAGATGCAGGCCAACCTGCCGCAGTGGCTGTACGAAAAGCTGGTGGCCCAGTTCGGCGAGGACGAGGCGCTCAAGCTGGCCGCCGTGCTCAACACCCCGGCGCCGCTCGATCTGCGCGTGAATTCGCTCAAGGCCAACCGCGACGAGGTCATTGCCAAGCTGGCGGAAGCACCGATCGCCGCCGAGCCGATGACTTACGCGCCCCTGGGTCTGCGCGTCTACAAGAAGCCGGCGTTGCAGAACCTGGAACTGTTCAAGCAGGGCGCGATCGAAGTGCAGGACGAAGGCAGCCAGGTGCTGGCCCAGATCCTGGGCGCGCGCCGCGGCGAGATGGTGGTGGACTTCTGCGCCGGCGCCGGCGGCAAGACCCTGGCGCTGGGCGCGCTGATGCGCAACACCGGCCGCCTGTACGCCTTCGACGTGTCGGAAAAGCGCCTGTCCAAGCTCAAGCCACGCATGGCGCGCAGCGGGCTGTCGAACGTGCATCCGGTGCTGATCGCGCACGAACGCGACGCCAAGGTCAAGCGCCTGGCCGGCAAGATCGACCGCGTGCTGGTCGACGCGCCATGCTCGGGCCTGGGCACCCTGCGCCGCAACCCGGACGTGAAGTGGCGCCAGAAGCCGGACGCCATCGCCGAGATGCAGGAAAAGCAGGCCTCGATCCTGGACGGCGCCGCGCGCCTGCTGAAGAACGGCGGCCGCCTGGTGTACGCCACCTGCAGCCTGCTGAACGAAGAAAACGACGTGATCGTCGAGCAGTTCCTGGCCACCCATCCGGACTTCGCGCTGGTGCCGATGAACCAGGTGCTGGCCGAGCAGAAGATCCCGCTCGAGATGGACAACTACCTCAAGCTGCTGCCGCACAAGCACCAGACCGACGGCTTCTTCGCCGCCGTGCTGGAGCGCAAGGCCCCGGCCAAGGCGGCGCCCGCCGCCGACGACGCGGCCGAGTAAGGGAAGGAGATGCCGCTCTCCGACCTGCTGGCCGACCTGCTCGCCGACATCCGCCAGCCCGCCATCGTCTGGCAGGCGCTGGCCATCGTCCTGTGCGTGGGCGCCGGTTGGGGCCTGGCGCGGCTGATCCACCGCTCCTGGCTGCACGAGCGCGCGGAGCGCGGCGGCCTGCTGGGCTTGGGCGTGGCCAGCTTCGGCCGCGTGCTCCCGCCCTTGCTGGCCCTGGCCTTCCTGGGCATGGCCAAGCTGGTCATGGAGCGCTACCAGAGCGTGCACCTGCTGCGCGTCGCGCTGCCGCTGCTGACCTCGATGGCGGTGATCCGCACCGTCTTCTACCTGCTGCGGCGCGTGTTCGCGCGCCATGGCCCGCTGGGCGCGGCCCTGCAGACTTTCGAGCGGGTATTCGCGCTAATCGTCTGGCTCGGCGTGGCGCTGCACCTGACGGGCGTGCTGCCCGACGTGATCCATTTCCTCGAACATACCGAGCTGCCGATCGGAGCAAACAAGGTCAGCCTGGCCGAGCTGCTGCAGGGCGCGGTCTCGATCGTGATCCTGATCATGCTGGCGCTGTGGGCCGGCGCGGCGCTGGAAGAGCGCCTGATGGGCTTGGAACGTGTGCACAGCTCGCTGCGCGTGGCCATGGCGCGCGTCAGCCGCGCCGTCCTGATCCTGGTCGCGGTGCTGTTCAGCCTGTCGCTGGCGGGCCTGGACCTGACCGTGCTGTCGGTGTTCGGTGGCGCGCTCGGCGTCGGCCTCGGTCTCGGCATGCAGCGCATCGCCAGCAACTACGTGTCCGGCTTTATCATCCTGCTGGAACGCAGCCTGACCATCGGCGACCCGATCACCCTCGACAAGTATTCCGGCAAGGTAGCGCGCATCAATACCCGTTACACCGTGCTGCGCAGCACCGACGGTACGCAAACCCTGCTGCCGAACGAGATGCTGATCACCGGCGTGGTGTTGAACCAGTCGGTGACCAACCGTAACCAGCGCCTGGTGACCAAGCTGGTGGTGTCCTACGACTCGGATCTGACCGAGGCGATGGCGCTGCTGGAAGCCCAGCCGAAAGGGGTGGCGCGGGTGCTGGAAGAACCGGCGCCGAACGTGCTCCTGAACGCCTTCGTGGCCGACGGCTACGAGCTGGAAGTCGGTTTCTGGATCGCCGATCCGGAAAACGGCGGCGGCGGGCCGATTTCGGAGGTCAACAAGAAGATTTATGCCTTGGTGCAACAAGGCAGCATCAAACTTGGCCATCCTTCCATGGATACCCGCTTGCTTGATGCACATATCGCATCGGTTGTGTCGCGTACACCTCAATCGGGCGCAAATTAAGGCGGCTCGACCGTGCCGTGCATCACTGGAACCGCGTAAAATATGCGGGTTACGTGAGCGTATGGCTTATTGCGCTTCGGACACGATTCCAACATGGAGACTGAATGAATTTATTTAGCGACATCCTGCAGAACGTGCTGGCCTTCCTGGACACCGGCTTGCTGGACTTTTCCGCATGGCAGCTTGTGGTGTACACGCTGGTCGTCACCCATATCACCATCGCGAGTGTGACGATCTACCTGCACCGCCACCAGGCGCACCGCGCCCTCGACCTGCACCCGATCCCGAGCCACTTCTTCCGCTTCTGGCTGTGGCTGACCACCGGCCAGGTGACCAAGGAATGGGCATCGATCCACCGCAAGCACCACGCCAAGTGCGACACCGAGGAAGATCCGCACAGCCCGCAGACCCGCGGCATCCGCAAGGTGCTGCTGGAAGGCGCCGAGCTGTATCGCGCCGAGAGCAAGAACAAGGAAACCCTGGAGAAGTACGGCCACGGCACCCCGGACGACTGGATCGAGCGCCACGTGTACACCGGCCGCTCCGCCATGGGCGTGGCTGCACTGCTGGTCATCAACGTCGCCCTGTTCGGGGTGATCGGCCTGACCATCTGGGCGGTCCAGATGCTGTGGATTCCGATCACCGCGGCCGGCATCATCAACGGCCTGGGCCACTGGTGGGGTTACCGCAACTACGACTGCAACGATGCGGCCACCAACATCTTCCCCTTCGGCATCCTGATCGGCGGCGAAGAACTGCACAACAACCACCACACCTTCGCCACCTCGGCCAAGCTGTCGAGCAAGTGGTACGAAATCGACATGGGCTGGGGCTATATCCGCGCCCTGGAAATGCTGGGCCTGGCGAAAGTGAAGCGCGTCGCGCCGGAACCGAAGTTCGCCAAGAACAAGCAGGCTGCCGACCTGGACACCCTGCAATCGGTGATCGCCAACCGCTACGACGTGATGGCCAAGTACGCCAAGTCGGTGCGCCGTGCCTTCCGTGAAGAAATGGAACACCTGAAGCACAAGGCCGAACTGGAAGCGCGCTTCCTCAAGAGCTCGCGCAAGCTGCTGCAGCGCGAGCCGGCCAAGCTGGAATCGTCGCAGCAACAGCAGCTTAGCGAGCTGTTCCAGCACAGCAAGGCGCTGGAAACCATGCACAATATGCGCGTGGAACTGGGCGCAATCTGGGAACGCTCGCACTCGACCCGCGACCAGCTGCTGCACCAGCTGCAGGACTGGTGCGCCCGCGCCGAAGCCTCGGGCATCAAGGCGCTGCAGGAGTTCTCGCTGCGCCTGCGCAGCTATGCCTGATCTGGTTTGCTAAGCATATGGACGGCTCCTTCGGGAGCCGTCTTTTTTTTGGTGCTACTGCATCGCTGGCTGTAGGGTGGGCGGGTTTCCCGCCCACGCGTTCAACATTGCCAGCACTGGGACGGCATATCAATCGTTCGCTATCGCCGCGGGGGGGGGGCCCCCCCCCCCCCAACCCCCCCCCCCCCCCCCCCAAAAAAAAAAAAAAAAACCGCGCCGAGGGCGCGCAAAAAAAAAAACGGTTGCGAACCGAAGTGCGCAACCGCCTGTATCT
>NZ_JAGPWC010000071.1 GCF_018119405.1 Massilia sp. ST3
GACGGGCGCCACCAGCGGAGCGGGCGCGGGGGTCGCGATGCGTCCCGGCTGCGCGAATCCGGCGCCTGGCTGCGCCGGCGATGGATCGGTCGACAGGATGGGCGGACGCTGGCCGCGCACAAAGCGCTCGCGCTCGTCGCGATCGCGTTCCAGACGTTCACGCTCGATACGCTCGCGGGTAATGCGCTCGCGGTCCTGCCTTTCCTGGTCGGCGCGGTCGCGCAGGTTGACCTGCCGGGCATCGCGCTCGCGCCCCTCGCGCTGCTGGTCGCGCACCCGGTCGCGCACCGAATCGGTATCGCGCTCATGGCGCCGGTCGCGCCAGCCCAGCGGCGGCGGCGGGGCGCTCGCAGCGTGCTCGGGCACCACCAGCGGCAGGCTGTTCGCCTTCGGCACGTTCGCCACCACCACCGGTCCGCGCTGGCCGAACTGGGCGTGCGGCACCACGGTCAGGCCGCGCTGGCGGTAGTCCGGCTTGCGGTCCGGGCCCTTGTGGTCGCGGGTGCGCCAGCCGTAGGCATGCAGGCGGCGCAGGCGCTCGTCCGACAGGCGGTAGCCCGGCACGAAGCGGTCGTGCGGCCCGAGCGGATACCAGCCCTGGGCCGGCAGGGGCTGGCGCGAATGGAAGTGCAGGTTCCAGTTGTTGCCGCCGATCCAACCCACCAGGGCCGGCGCCCACACCGGGCGGCGCTGGTGGCGGCCGGGCGCCCAGGCCCAGCGGTTTTTCACGTGCACCCAGCGTCCGTAGTGGAAGGGCGCATAGCCCCAGGGCGCGTTGTCGACCCAGGTCCAGCCCCAGGGCGCGATCCAGGTCCAGCGGCCGTCGCGGTAGGGTACCCAGCCGGCGGCGACGCTCGGGATCCACAGGCTGCCGTAGTCCGGGTCCTGGCGCCAGCTGCCGTAGCGGTCCAGTTCCTCGTAGCCGGTCATGTCGGTAGTGACATAGCGCGCCGAGACGGCGCCGTCCTGCAGCCTGTCGCGCTGAAGCGACCAGTCGTCGAAGACGTCGCGCCGCGCCTGCAGGGTGCGCACGTCGTCCTCGCGCACCTCGGCGCTGCGGCCGGCGCGCACCAGCAGGCTGGCGCCGGCGCCCTCGACCTGGGCTTCGCCGTCGAACACGCTGACCACGCTGGTGTCGCGCACGCGCTCGGCGTCCACGCGCACGCGGCCCGGGCGGTGCATGCGCACCCGCGCCTGCGGCGTGATCAGTTCGAACTCGGGCACCACGTCCTCGCTGACGATGCGCACGCTGGCGCTGCCGTAGTGCAGGCGCAGGCGCAGGCTGTCGTCGTCCAGCTCCGTCACTTCGAGCGAGCTGTCGCCGTCCAGGCGCACCGAGGTCGAGCCGATGCGCAGCTCGGTGCGCGCGCCGGGCGCGGTGGTGACCAGGTTGCGCGAGGTGACCGGCCAGTTGACCAGGGCGTCGCTGGCGGCTTCGCCCACCTCGCCGTTGATGGTGACCCGGCCTTCGGCCAGCGACACGCGGCCGACGCGGCCGGGCGGCTCGGTCTCGAGCAGGTCGTCCTGGGCCACGGCGAGCGTGGATAGCACCGCCAGGGCGAACGCGGCGGCGGTCTTGGTCAAACGGATGGTCATGGCGGGCTCCAGCGAATAGCGTGGACAGGGGACGTCCACCTGATTACAACGCACGGGCTGTTCCAGAGACAACACGGGTTACAGAAAGTTGCACCTGGATCGTGACGGAAACATG
Source organism: Massilia sp. ST3 (assembly GCF_018119405.1). GTDB lineage: Bacteria > Pseudomonadota > Gammaproteobacteria > Burkholderiales > Burkholderiaceae_D > Telluria. Next base: position 1,712 of record NZ_JAGPWC010000071.1, read on the forward strand.
CGCCGTCACAAAGCGGTCAAGCCGGCTGGCCGCCGCGCTTGACGAAGAACAGCATCGAACCGATCACCATCAGCACGGCGCCGAACACGCGGTTCTGCAGCTGCATGTGGCGTGGATCGCGCAGGAAGCGCTGCATCGAGGCCGCCAGCGCGGCGTAGCCGTGCATCACGATGGAGTCGATGGCGACCATGGTCACGCCCAGGATCGCCAGCTGGGTCAGCAGCGGCGCATCCTTCGAAATGAATTGCGGCAGCACCGCCACCATGAAGATGATGCCCTTGGGGTTGGTGGCGTTGGTCAGGAAGCCCGTCAATACGCGCTTGCCGAAGGACGGGTGGGCTTCCAGGCCTTCCGTGCTGGCCATCGGGCCGCTCGCGGGCGCCGCGCGCCACTGGGCGATGCCGAGGTAGATCAGGTAGAGCGCGCCGACCACCTTGACGACCGTGAAGGCCAGCGAGGAGGCCAGCAGCAGGGAGCCCACGCCGGCGCCGGCGACGACCAGCACCAGGACCAGGCCCAGCTGCAATCCCAGCACGGTGGCGCTGGCTTTCTTGAGGCCGTAGGCCAGGCCGTGCGACATCGACAGCACCGCGCCGGAACCAGGCGAAATGGCGATCAGGGTACCGGCAATGACGAAGGCGATCCAGGTAGCGAAGCTCATGCTGCGAAGGGGAAAGGGGACAAGGAGATAGGGATGAAACGGGGAAGCGGTAAAACCAGCCAGCGCACGCAGCCGCCGTGAAGCGGGGCCGCGGCGCGAGCCGTTGGGGTCGTGCTTACTTCTTCTTCGGGTTGACGGCGGCCTTCAGGGTGGCGCCGGCAGCGAAGCGCGGGGTCTTCGACGCAGCAATCTTGATCACTTCGCCGGTGGCCGGGTTGCGGCCCTTGCGTGCGGCGCGCTTGGTCACCGAGAAGGTGCCGAAGCCGGTGATGCCGACCGTGTCGCCTTTTTTCAGGCGCTCGGTGATGATCTCGATGATGGTGTTGACTGCTTCGTTTGCGGCAGCGCCGGACATCTCGGTGCGCTTCGCGAATTCCGCGATCAGTTCGCCTTTTTTCATAGGTCCCTCCGGGGTTAAAAGAGCGGGAAGATTAGCATAAATATTGCTATGTGTAATCTCGCTCTCCCGAAGGGAAGCCTTATGCCACGCCGGTTTCGATCACCGGACCACCCAGACGGTTGCGCAAGGCGGCATTAATCAGGGTCTGGTAACCGGTGCCGCAACGTTCGGACAGGTTGCGGAACTCCTTCAGGACTTCGTCGTCGAGGTAGATCGTGATGCGGGTCTTGCGCTTGGGCGGACGGCTACGGCGAATCGGTGCTGCTGGCAGGGTCGAATCGGTATTCATGGCATCTCCTTCATTGGACGAGGCTGCAGTACCGCAGCCCTCTGATTGCACTATACGTATGCCCGGGTCCAGCCGCCTGCCAAAAGCGACGAGATGCAGATTTTCGGGACTGGAATGCAAAAAGCCGCGCTGAACCGTGGGAGCGCCCTCCTGTCCTCGGTTAATATGATGCGAGTTTGACATGATAGGAGCATGACTGATGGCTGCGGGAAGTTTGCTGGCACTACTGGACGACATAGCGAGCGTCCTCGACGATGTAACGGTGATGAGCAAGGTCGCCGCCAAGAAAACGGCTGGCGTGCTGGGCGACGACCTGGCGCTCAATGCCCAGCAAGTGACCGGCGTCAATCCGGACCGTGAACTGCCGGTGGTATGGGCGGTCGCCATCGGTTCGCTCAAGAACAAGGCGATCCTGGTGCCGGCGGCGCTGGCCATCTCGGCCTTCATCCCCTGGCTGATCACCCCGCTCCTGATGATCGGCGGCGCCTTCCTGTGCTACGAGGGCTTCGAGAAGCTGGCCCATAAATACCTGCACAGCAAGGAAGAGGACGACCAGCACCATGCGGAGCACGTGGCGGCCCTGTCCGACCCGGCGGCCGACGTGTGCGCGGTGGAAAAGGAAAAGATCAAGGGCGCGATCCGCACCGACTTCATCCTGTCGGCGGAAATCATCGTGATTTCGCTGGGCACCGTGGCCGGCGCGCCCTTCGGCCAGCAGGTGGCGGTGCTGGTGGCCATCGCCCTGGCGATGACGGTGGGCGTGTACGGCCTGGTGGCGGGCATCGTCAAGCTGGACGACGCCGGCCTCTACCTGAGCCGCAAGGCGAACGGCGCCGCGCAAGGCCTGGGCAAGCTGCTGCTGGCGCTGGCACCCAAGCTGATGAAATTCCTGTCCGTGGTCGGCACCGCCGCCATGTTCATGGTCGGCGGCGGCATCGTCGCCCACTCGCTGCCGGCGCTGCACCACTTCTCGGAAGGCGTGGCGCACTCGCTGGAAGGCGTGCCCGCCATCGGCGGCGTGCTGGCCGCCATCGCCCCGACCGTGGTCGACGCCCTGGCCGGCGTGCTGATCGGCGCCGCCGTGCTGCTGGTGGTGACCGTCGTGCAGCGCATGCGCGGCAAGAAGGCCGTCTCCCACTGATCCAAGCCTCGTAGAGTCGGCGGCTGTGCCGCCGACGCGTTCAAGCCGCCTTCGCCACGCGCTCCAGCCTCCAGGCGGCCCCCATCCCGCGCCGCCCACCCCAGCGCCAGCAGCGCCTGTCCCGCCAGGGTGGCCACCACGCCCAGGTTCATGAACAGGAACAGGTGCAGCACGCGGGTGTCGCCCTCGATCACCAGGTCGCGCGCGCTGTGCATCTTTTCCTCGTCCGCGCCGTTCGGCCGCGACGGCAGCTTCGCCAGCAGCTCGTGGTTCAGGAGCACGTCGATGCCGCCGATAAGGCCACGCGCTATTAACGCGTAGACATAGGGCGGCACGTTTTTTCCTTCTGCTCTAGACTTTGTAGGCCGCGCTGCGCCGGCTCAGCATGGCGCCGGCGGCCAGGCCGAGCGCGAAGCCGCCGTAGACCACGGCCAGCGAGGACTTCGACAGGCGCTTCTCGTAGCCCGGCTGCAGGGGACGCGGCGTGATCTTGTAGTCGGTGAAGGCGGCCAGCGCCGAGGTAGCGGCCGCCGCGGTCAGGGTGCCGACCGGGCTTTTCTTGTCCAGCACGCCGCCTGCGAAACGCTCGAACACGAAGGACCAGAAGGTGGCGCTGGCGTGGTGGATCAGGTAGCCGGGAATGGTATAGCGCAGCGACAGGCCGTCGCGGTGCGCCGCCTTGTCGCCATGGACGTAGTGGCTGACCGCATTGGTGGGCGCGAAGGCGCTGCCAGTTTCCTTCTTGCCCATCGCGGCCAGGGCCACGGTCGAGAGAATGCTGGATGCGGTGCCGGACACCAGGGCGCGCTGTAATGCCGAGTTTTGCATGGGACCCTCTTATTGACTAAGTGAAAGGAAGCATGGATGCGGATCTTGCTGACGGGTGCAAGCGGCTTCATCGGACAGCACCTGCTGCGGGCGCTGCTGGCCGCAGGCCACCAGGTCGTCTGCGCGCAGCGCAAGCCCCGGGAAAGCACCGATCCGCGCGTGACCGCCATCCATGCTGACTTCGCCAACGATACCGAACAATCCACCTGGCTGGCGCGCTTGTCGGGCATCGACGCCGTGATCAACACGGTCGGCATCTTTCGCGAGCAGGGCAGTCAGACCTTCGACCGCCTGCACACGCAGGCGCCGCGCGCGCTGTTCGCCGCCTGCGCCGCCGCGCCTAAGGTGCGGCTGGTGATCCAGCTCTCCGCCCTGGGCGCCGACGCGGGGGCGCAAACGCGCTACCACCTGTCCAAGAAGGCGGCCGACGACACCCTGGCCGCGCTGCCGCTGCGCGCCTATATCGTCCAGCCCTCGCTGGTCTACGGCCCGGACGGCGCCAGTGCGCGCGCCTTCCGCACCCTGGCCAGCATGCCCTTCACCCTGCGCTTCGGCAGCGCGCCCCAGCTGGTGCAGCCGATCCATATCGACGACCTGGTGGGCGCCATCGCCGGCCTGCTCGCGGACCGGCTGCCGCTGCCCGAGGGGCAGGGCGGCGCCATGCGCGTGCCCCTGGTGGGACCGCAGGCCATGCCCTTCACCGCTTACCTGGCGGCGCTGCGCGGCGCCATGGGGATGGGCCGGCTGCGCGTGCTGCCGGTGCCGGGCCCGCTGGCGCGGCTGGCGGCCAGGGCGGGGCGCTTCTTGCCCGGCGCGCTGCTGGACCAGGATGCCCTCAGTATGCTGGACCGCGGCAACACGGCCGATCCGGCCCTGACCACGCGCCTGCTCGGCCATCCGCCGCGCCCGGTCTCGCAGTTCATCGCCGATCCGGCCGGGGAGCGCACCCGCGCCAAGCTCGGCTGGCTGCTGCCGGTCTTGCGTTACAGCATCGTAGCGGTCTGGCTCCTGACCGCCCTCGTGTCCTACGGCCTGTACCCGGTCGAGGACAGCTATGCGCTGCTGGGACGCAGCGGCATTCCGGAGGCGCTCCAGCCCCTGATGCTGTACGGCGCCGCCACCTTCGACCTGCTGCTGGGCCTGGGGATCCTGTTCCTGGCGCGGCGGCGCTGGCTGTGGCTGGCACAGCTGGCCCTGATCGGCTTTTATACGGTCGTGATCGCGGTCAAGCTGCCGGAATTCCTGCTGCACCCTTATGGTCCGCTGACCAAGAACCTGCCCATGCTCGCAAGCATCTGGCTGCTCTACGAACTCGAGGAGAAATAATGGACTACGTCGTCGTGAAATGGCTGCACATCCTGTCCTCGACCTTCCTGTTCGGCACCGGCATCGGCTCGGCCTGGTACATGCTGTTCGCCAACGTCAGCCGCGACGTGCGCGCCATCGCCGTGGTCGCCAGGTACGTGGTGGTCGCCGACTGGCTGTTCACCGCCACCACGGCCGTGCTCCAGCCGGCCACGGGCTTTTATATGATCCACCTGGCCGGCTATCCGCTGCACAGCAAGTGGATCATGTGGTCCATTGCCCTGTACGTGCTCGCGGGCGCCTGCTGGCTGCCGGTGGTGTGGCTGCAGATCCGCATGCGCGACATGGCTGCAGCGGCGGCCGCGGCGGGCGGCGAATTGCCGGCGCTGTACTGGCGCTATTTCCGGATCTGGGTCACGCTCGGGGTGCCGGCCTTTATCGCCTTCGTCGTGATCTTCTGGCTGATGGTGGCCAAGCCGATGTAGGGAAGCACTGATTTATTCTGGCGCGCAGGAATCGGTCAAGAAAAAATGTGCCCGGCAAGGCGCAAAACGCAGCGATACCCCGTGGTGTCGCGAGGATTTGCAACGCCGCTGGGCGCATTTTCTCGTGGCCGAGGCCGCCGCCATGAATAAATCAGTGCTTCCCTAAGGAATCGAGTCATCCAACAACGAAAGGAACACCGATGCGCGCTTACCAAATACTTCCCGGCGCAAACATCGACGGGCTGCAATGCGTCGACTATCCGGACCGCGAGCTGGGAGCGGGCGAGGTCCGCATCCGCGTGCATGCCGTCTCGCTGAACTACCGCGACTTGATGGTGGCGAGCGGCAATTACCTAGTCACCGTCGACGATCCCATCATTCCCTGCTCGGACGGCGCCGGCGAAGTCCTGGCCACGGGGCCGGGCGTGACCCGGGTGCAGCGGGGCGACCGCGTGGCCGGCGCTTTCTTTCCGCTCTGGCAAGACGGCGCGCCCAGCCCGGAAAAGATCCGCCACGCCCTGGGGGGCGACATCGACGGCATGCTGGCCGAGGAAGTGATCCTGCACGAGGATGCGCTGGCGAAGATTCCGCCGGGACTGAGCTTCGTCGAGGCCGCGACCATGCCCTGCGCGGCGGTGACGGCCTGGAACGCGATCTTCGTGTCGAGCAACCGCGTCAAGCCGGGTGACACGGTGCTGCTGCTGGGTACCGGCGGGGTGTCCATCCTCGGCCTGCAGCTGGCCAAGGCGGCCGGCCTGCGCACCATCGTCACCTCGTCCAGCGACGACAAGCTGGCGCGCGCCCGCGAACTGGGCGCCCACCACACCATCAACTACCGCAGCATTCCCGAGTGGCACGACGAAGTCCTGCACCTGACCCACAACGGGGGCGCCCACGTGGTGCTGGAAGTGGGCGGGCAGGGCACGGTGAACCGTTCGGTGTCGGCGGCGGCGATGGGCGGCACGGTGGCCATCATCGGCGGCGTGAGCGGCTTCGGCGGCGAAGTGAACCCGGCCTCGCTACTGGCCACGGCCAAGCGCCTGGTCGGCATCTATGTCGGCAGCCGCACCATGCTGGAGGACGTGATGCGCTTCGCCGACACCACCGGCGTGCATCCCGTGATCGACCGCGTGTTCCCGTTCAGTCAGGCGCAGGAGGCCTACCGCTACATGGAATCGGGTTCGCACTTCGGCAAGGTGGTCATCGACGTCACCGCCTAGGAACCGCGGCCCGTCAGCGCTTGACGGGCACCAGCTCGATCTCGAACAGCTTGGGCCACAGCTTGCCGGTGACGAACAGGCGCCGGCTCTTGGCGTCCCAGGCGATGCCGTTGAGCACGGCATCAGGGGTGCTGGTGCCGCGCTGCTCCTTCGGCAGCAGGCCGGTAAGGTTGATCCAGCCGACCACCTTGCCGCTGTCCTTGTCGATGCGGGCGATGACGTCGGTGCCCCAGATGTTCGAATACAGCTCGCCCTCCACCACTTCGAGCTCGTTGAGCTGCTCGAGCGGCAGGCCGTCGGCCGTCACCTGGATGCGGCGCACTTCCTTCATGGTCCTGGGGTCGAGGATGCGGATGAAGGAGCTGCCGTCGCTCATGTACAGGTGCTTGCTGTCGTTGGCCAGGCCCCAGCCTTCGCCCACGTAGTCGAAGCGCTGCTTCAATTTGAAGGTTTTCAGGTCGAACACATAGCCGACCTGCGAGGTCCAGGTCAGGCCGATGAGCTGGTTGCCGACCGCCGTCGCGCCTTCGCCGAACACGTCGGAAGGCAGGTCTTCCTTCTGGACCACCTTACCGCTCTTGAGTTCCACCTTGCGGATCGAGGAGCGGCCGTTCAGGCCGGTGCTTTCGTACAGGTAGCCGTCGCGGTAGAACAGGCCCTGGGTGAAGGCCTGCGGATCGTGGGGATAGGTATTCTTGACGACAAATCCGTAGACCGGAATCGCCGCCTGCGCGGCGCCGGCCAGCGTGCAGGCGAGGGCAAGGGTGGTGAACTGTTTCAGCATGGCGTGCTCAGGAATAGGGCAAGGTGACTGTATCACACGTAGGCCAGCATCCGCCCGCAGCTGATGACGGCGATCCAGAGCAGCAGGGACAGGGCCGCCTGCAGCCTGGCCGAGGCGGGGATGGCGCCATCCTGCCAGCGCCCGGCATGGCGGTAGGGGCCCAGGTGGAACAGCAGGGCGTTCAGCCCCGCCGTGGCGATCAGGGACAGCTTGAGCAGGAAGACGGGATTGCCCAGCATGTCGAGCGGCTGGGTGGAAAACATCAGCAGCCCGGTCGGCACCACTAGCAGCAGGCTACCCACCGACCAGGGCAGCAGGTGGCGCGCCAGCGCCCGTACCGGCAGCTCGCGGCCGAACCCCAGCACGCGCAGGTCGAACATCGCCACCGCGCCCACCAGCACGGCAAAGCCGACGATGTGCCCGGTTTCGACGATCGGGTAGAGCCAGGGATGGCCGCGCATGGCGGCCGCCAGCGGTGTCGACGCGACCCAGGCGATCGCGTCCTGTAATGGCATCAGCGCAACTCGGTGGTCTTGTCGCCGATGGTGATGCGCTCGGCGCGTAATTCCTCGGGTTTGTTGCGGTTCGGATAGCCGTAGACGGTGGCCTTGCCGCCCTTGGCCAGCATGTCCTTGGCCAGGCCGCGGTTCTCCATGCGCGAGGGCGGCGCCAGCACCACCAGCCAGGTCTTGTCGGCCGTTTTCAGGCGCACATAGCCGTGCGGCTGCATGTAGCCGGCTTCCTCGATCGTGCCGGACAGCTGCAGCGGCGTATCGGCGTTGTATTCGCTCCAGCCGTGGTGGGCGGAAGCGGTGGCGGCCACCAACGTGGCCAGCAGGAACAGACGTTTCATGGGCACACTCCGGTTGAGGACAACGCCGACGATTGTACGCCCGGACGCTCACTCATGCGCACGCAGCACGCCCAGTTTCCTGAGCTGGCCGCCGGCAGGATCGGTGACGACAATCTCGCCCTGCGCCACGGATTCGCCCACCAGGGCGCGGATGTTGACGTCGTGGGTCACCAGCACCAGGTTGTCCTTGCCCTCGTGGCCGCCGGCGCGGGCCAGCACCTCGGCCAGCTTGGCGCGCCGGGCGGCGTCTTCCTCGCGGAACATGGAGTCGAGCATGGGCGCCGGCTGCACCCGGCCGAAGGCCAGGCGGGCGGTGTCCAGGCAGCGGCACCAGCGGCTCGACATGACCTGGCCCACCGGAATGGCGCGGCTGCGGAAGACCTCGCCGATGCGGCGCGCGTCGCGCCGGCCGGCCTCGGACAGGTTGCGCTGGGTGTGGCAGCGGTCCAGCACGAAACCGGGCGGGTCGCCGATGCCAAGGTCGGTGGCGGCGTGCCGCATCAGGAGCACATGGCCGCCGGCGCGCAGGCGTTGCCACAGGACGGCGTCCTGTGCGGCCGCCGCCAGCGGCGCGCCGGGGCCGGCGGCCAGCAGCGCCAGGAATCGTCGTCGCAGCATGCGCGCCTCCCCGGGAAATCGATGCCCGGATTATCCCGCCGCGGGGCGCCGGCGGGCGCACGCCAGGCCGGCTGCCGCGTGTACACTTCACGGGTGACCCATGATGAGGAGAACGGCATGCTGATGCAGCGCACGGCGACCGCTGCCGACCTGGGGCGGCTGTGGGAATTGCGCACCCGCGCGGTGCGCGCCACCTGCGCGTCCCACTATCCGCCGGATGTGATCGAGACCTGGTGCGCGGCGGCGCCGCCGGTCTCCCTGCCGCTGCTGGTGCAGGCGGGCGGCACCGTGGTGGCGGAAGAAGACGGGCTCCTGATCGGCTACGCCATCCTCAACCAGGAAACGGGCGAGGTGGATGCAGCCTTCGTCGAGCCCGCGCACCAGGGCCGCGGCATCGCGCTCGGCCTGCTGCGCGAACTGGAAACGATGGCGCGGCTGCGCGGGCTGGCGCGCATGTTCTTGTCCGCCTCGCTCAACGCGGTGCCTTTCTACGAGCGCGCCGGCTTCCGCTCGGTGCGCGAAGAGCTGTATCCGCACCGCAGCGGCATCGGGATCCGCTCGGTGTTCATGGAGAAGCTCCTGCCGCGTCCGGCCTAGGTTCACTGCACCGGAATCGGGTTCGCGGCGATGTAGGCGTTGAACTCGTTCACCAGCGCGTGCTCGTTGGGGCCGGCGTTGTTGCGCATCGGCAGGGCCGATTCGACCACCACTTCTTCCTTGTCGCTGGCCAGCGCGGCCATGGTCTGCTCGATGAAGGCGGCGAGCGGCATGGCGCGCGGGTCGTCGCTCTTGACGATCAGGTCGGTGTTCACCCAGGGCGGAGCGATCTCCTGCAGCCTGACCGAGGTATCGCGCAGCATGAAGCGCTGCGACAGCGTGTACGAGTGCAGGGCGGCCTTGGTGGCCGAATACACGGCGGTCGCCGCCAGCGGCACGTAGGCGAGCACCGAGGTGTTGTTGATGATGGTGGCGCGCGGCTGCTGCTTGAGGTGCCCGACCAGTGCGGACGTCATGCGGATCGGGCCGAGCAGGTTGGTGCCGACGGTGGCGAGCATGGTGTCCTCGTCGATCTCGCCCGCGGCGTCGTCGAAGGGCATGATGCCGGCGTTGTTGATCAACACGTTCAGCTTCGGGAAATCCCGGGTCAGCTGGGCGGCGGCGCGCTGGATGCTGGCCGCCGAGGCGATGTCGAGTTCGATCGCGTGCATGCCGGGATTGGCCTGCGTTACCTCGTCCAGCAAGGCCTTGCGGCGGCCGGCGATGATCACGGTGTTGCCCAGCTTGTGAAAGGCTTCCGCCAGGCCGCGGCCGATGCCCGAGGCGCCGCCGGTGATGAGGATGGTGTTGTCGGTGAGTTGCATGGTCGTTCTCCGTGTGGGTGGCTGATGTGATCAGTCTACGGAGAGGGGGTGTGGCCTGGTGGTCGTATATCCCTCGATTTAGGACATGATTTATCCTGCGATTTTCATATTCCACTACCTTCAAACCGTCATACGCGTCAGTGGCGCGTATGACGGTTTTGAGGGTACGTAATGAAAAACGGCGTGCATTGCTGCACGCCGTTCATAAGCCCGGTCGAAACGGCCGGTCAGTCGACCATCAGATGAAGGTAAACGTCATCTCTTCCGACAAGCGCGACTTCGGCAGCGTCGCATTGAAGTCCTTTTCCGACGAGTACCCGAAGCTCACCAGCACCAGGCTGGCCAGTCCCTGCTCGTTCAGCCCGAACTCCGCATCGAGGATCTTCTGGTCGAAGCCTTCCATCGGCGTGGCGTCGATGCCCAGCGTGGCCGCGCCCAGCAGGGCGGTGCCCAGCGCCAGGTAGACCTGCTTCTCGAGCCACTGCGCCACGTCCTTGCCACCGAAGCGGTGCTGGTAAACGTAGCCGCGGCGGCCCGCGTCCTGGCCTGCGCGCGCGGCGGCGTCCTTGAAGCGGCCGTCGCGCTCTTCCTGGTCGAGCAGCTTGTTCAGGTGGGCTTCATCCATGTCGATGCGCGAGCACAGCACGATCACGTGCGAGGCGTCCTCGATCTTGGCCTGGTTGTACGAGTAGCCGCCTTGCGCCGCCTTGGCGATGCGCGCACGGCCTTCCGGCGTGTTGGCGACGATGAAGTGCCAGGGCTGCGAGTTGACCGACGAGGGGCTGTGGCGCAGCAGGCTGTAGACCTTCTGCATCAGTTCTTCGGGGATGCGCTGCTTTGCATCGTAGGCTTTGGCGGTATGGCGCTCCTTGGCGGCCGACAGAATATCCATGCTTTGATCCTAAGGACAAAAAGAAAATGGTAAGCGATCTTGCCATTACGCGTAGGCGAGCACGATTTTTCCGTGCGCCTTGCCGCTTTCGACCAGCGCATGCGCGCGGCGCATGTTGGCGGCGTCGATGGCGCCGAAATGCTCGCTCAGGGTCGTCGTCAACTCGCCTTGCTCGACCATCCGCGCCACGCGCTCCAGCAGCTCGTGCTGGCGGATCATGTCCGGCGTCTGGAACATCGAGCGCGTGAACATCAGCTCCCAGTGCAGCGAGATCGACTTGCGCTTGAGCGGCATGGCGTCCAGGGTGGCGGGATCGTCGATCAGCGCGAACTGGCCCTGCGGCGCCAGCATCTCGACGATGTCCGGGTAATGCTGGTCGGTGTGGGTCAGGCTGATGACGATGTCGACGTTCTCCAGGCCCAGCGCCGCCAGCTGCGGCCCCATGGGGCGGGTGTGGTCGATGGTGTGGTGGGCGCCCAGCTCGCGCACCCACTGCCGCGTGACATCGCGCGAGGCGCTGCCGATCACGGTGAGCTTCGTTAGCCGGCGCGCCAGCTGGGTCAGGATCGAGCCGACGCCGCCGCCCGCGCCGATGATCAGGAGCGACTTGCCTTCGCCGCCGCCCTCGGCCACTTTCAGGCGGTCGAACAGCAGCTCCCAGGCGGTGATCGAGGTGAGGGGCAGGGCCGCGGCCTGGGCGAAGTCCAGGTTGGCCGGCTTGCGGCCGACGATGCGTTCGTCCACGGCCTGGAACTGGCTGTAGGAACCGGGACGGGTGAGCGAACCCGCATAGAACACTTCGTCGCCCGGCGCGAACAGGGTCACTGCGGAACCGACGGCGCGCACGATGCCGCTCGCATCCCAGCCCAGCACGCGGGGTTCGGTTACCGCGACGCCGCGGCGCAGCTTGGTGTCGACCGGATTGACGGCGACGGCGCGCACTTCGACCAGCAGGTCATGCGGGCCGGCCAGGGGCATGGGCAGGTCGGTATCCTGCAGGGCGTTCGGGTCCGCGATCGGCAGGCCGTGCTGGGTGTAGACGATGGCTTTCATGGTGTTCTCCGGTGGGTATGGTTGGGATGGAGGCGATTCTAGGGAAGCGCCGGCCGGGAAAACACTGCCGTGGCAGAATTACACTTTCACTGCTGGCGTGAAAATCGCCGCCGCTTTCACTGGAGGGAAGCACATGATCCGACTCGACGACCTGGCCTTGTTCGTGCGCTCCGCCGCGCTAGGCAGCTTTTCGCAGGCGGCGCGCGAGGTGAACCTGCTGCCGGGCCAGGCCTCGGCAGCCATCCAGCGCCTGGAGCGCGAACTCGACATCCGCCTGTTCGCGCGCTCGACGCGCAGCCTGCGCCTGACCGATGAAGGCAAGCGCTACCTGCCCTATGCCCAGGATGCGCTGCAGGCGCTGCGCGAAGGGCGGGAAGGCATGCGCGGCGAGGATGCCGCCCTGAGCGGCACCCTGCAGATCGCAGCGCCCTCGGACTTCGGGCGCAACCTGCTGCTGCCCTGGATCACGGAGTTCCACCGCAGCCACCCTGGCCTGGACATCCAGCTGCTGCTGTCGGACCAGGTGGCGGACATCTTCCGCGATCCCGTCGACATCGCCCTGCGCTACGGCCGGTTCGAGGACGCCAGCTTCGTCGCGCTGCCGGTGGCGCCGGAGAACCGGCGCGTGCTGGTGGCCGCGCCCTCTTACCTGGCGCGCCATGGCCGCCCTGTCTCGCCGCTCGACCTGGCCACCCACAGCTGCCTGGTCTACCGCCTGCGCGGCCGCAGCCACGACCGCTGGTGCTTCCCGGGACCGGATGGCGGCCAGGTGGTGCAAGTGGGAGGTGGGCTGGCCAGCGACGACGCCGACGTGGTACGGCGCTGGGCGGTGGCAGGCGAAGGGATCACCTACAAATCCTGGCTCGACGTGCACCAGGACGTAGTGGAGGGGCGGCTGGAGGTCCTGCTGCCCGGCGTGCCTTGCGAGCCCACGCCCATGAACCTGGTGTGCCCGCACCGCAAGCAGTTCTCCCCGGCGGTGAAGCTGCTGCACGCGCTGGTGACGGAGCGCTGCCGTCCCATCAGCGCGAAGCTGCAACAGATGCTGGGAGGCTGAATCAGCCGGCGCGCAGCAGGAGCAGCGCCAGCAGCAGCATCAGGCTGCCCGTGAAGGCCTCGATGCCGCGCCACACCGCGGGGCGCGACAGCACCGGGGCGCAGCGGCGCGCGCCGAAGCCGAGGGCCGAGAACCACAGCACCGAGGCCGTCATCGCGCCCAGGGCGAAGGACAGGCGCTGGGGGGAGGCGAAACTGCCGCCCACGGTCCCGAGCAGCACCACCGTATCGAGGTAGACGTGGGGATTGAGCAGGGAGATCGCTAGCACCGTGGCCAGCGCCTTGCCCAGGGTTTGCATGTGCTGGCCGTCGACGCTGAGCGCGCCGCCGTCGCTTCTACGCGCACTGCTGGCGAAGCAGCGCAGGCCGTACCACACCAGGAAGGCCGCGCCGCCGTAGCGCGCCACGCCCACCATCACCGGAGAGGATTCGACCAGCGCGCCCAGGCCGGCCATGCCGAGGGCGATCAGGACCACGTCGATGACGATGCAGGTGGCGACCACCGGCAGCACATGCTGGCCGCGCACGCCGGTGCGGATCACGTGCGCGTTCTGCGCGCCGATCGCCATGATCAGGCTGGCCCCCAGGCCCAGCCCCTGAAGAAAAACCTGTTGAGAAAACATATGGCCTCCGTGGGAAAGGCCTCCATGATCCCTGCCGGCGGCGACAGATTCAATTATATTCATGAAATCTAAGCATCCTTAAGCAAAACTGAACCATGAAGATCGACCCGCGCCGCAGCGCCGCCTTTCTTGCCGCCGTCGATTGCGGCAGCCTGGAGTTGGCCGCGAGCCAGCTGAGCATCACGTCCTCGGCGGTCTCGCAGCGGATCTCGGCCTTGGAGCAGGACCTGGGCACGCCGCTGCTGGTGCGCAGCCGTCCCTGCCGCCCCACCGGGCCGGGCACGCGCCTGGTGCAGTACCTGCGCCGTTCGACCCTGCTGGAATCGGAGTTCCTGGCCGAGATGGGCATGGACCCGGGGCCGGTGCGGGTGGCGCTCGGGGTCAACAACGATACCCTGGCCACCTGGCTGCTGCCGGTGCTGGCGCCGGTACTGCTGGACGAGCAGCTGCTGGTCGAGTTCCTGCTAGACGACCAGGGCCACACCTTCAACCTGCTGGAACAGGGCCGGGTGGTGGCCTGCGTGACGGGCGAAGCCACACCGCTGCACGGCTGCACCGCCAGCGCGCTGGGCATCATGCGCTACCGCCTGGTGGCCTCGCCGGACTTCGCGCGGCGCTGGTTCCCGGACGGCTTCTCGCGCAGCGCCGCCCTGCATGCGCCGGTGATGGTCTTCGACCGCAAGGATCCGCTGCAGGCCAGCTTCCTGCTGCAGCATTTCGGCCTGCCGGAGGGCGCCTATCCCTTCCACTATGTGCCGGCCAGCGATCCGTATGTGGGCGCGATCCGCGCGGGGCTGGGCTATGGCCTGCTGCCGCTCGAGCAGTGCGCCGCCCTGCTGGCGTCGGGGCAACTGGCCGACCTGACGCCGCAGCTGCACGTCGACGTGCCGCTCTACTGGCACGCGTGGCGCATTCAGCCGCCGCGGCTGGAGCGCATGGGCGCGGCGCTGGTGAAGGCGGCGCGCGCGGTGCTGCTGCCGATGGACTGAGTCACAGGCAGCCACTGCGCCAGGCCCCACAGCAGTTCGGGGAGGAGGAACACCCAGAGTACGGGCAGGTCTTCCTGCAGCATGGCCCAGGCGAGCCAGAGCGAGAAGAGAAGGCGGCCGGTGGCGTCGTAGCGGCCGAGCTTCAGGCTGGGGCCGGTGAGGCGGCACAGGGACCAGAGCAGGACCAGGGTGCCGAGCAGGGTGGCGAGCAGGGTGTGGATGGGGGCGAAGGCGGGTAAAGCTGGGGCGCCCAGCCACCCGTTGAGGTGCGAGAGCTGGGTGGTGAGCAGGGTGAAGGTCCAGGGGGTGGCGAAGGGGGCGACGGTGAGGATGTCGTAGAGGGCGCTGAGGCGGGTGAGTTTCAGGTAGGTGGCGAGAGGGAGCATCGGGTCATGCTCGCATAGGCGGTGCAAGGAGGCCTTGAGGTACGCATAGGACTTGGGGGGAATGACGGTCTCTGGGCTTGCCACTAGCGCCCGAGTCGTCATTCCCGCGCAGGCGGGAACCCAAGTTCCTATGCAAACCCGATCAAGTCCCGATCCGCCCCCCATCATTCTTGGTAATCACAATCGTCGCCGACCTCGGACGCTTGCCCGCCCCATACCCCGCATTCGACGGCCACTGGCTGGTGTACTTGCTTGGATCGGCCAGGTTGCCGGAGGACGTGGTCTCGCCCGGATGCTGGATGTTCACGAACAGCGCCTTGCCGTCCGGTGTCTCGGCAATACCCGTAATCTCCGAACCGACCGGCCCCACCAGGAAGCGCTTGAGCGTATCGCTGGACGCGGTCTTGCCGACGAAGGTGTCGACGGCCAGGGTCGAACCGTCCGCGCGCGGGTAGTTCAGGGTCAGCTTCCTGCCGTCGCCCACCTGGCCCGGCACGCCGGCCAGCATCATGCAGTTGCTGACGTCGGTGTAGGCGCCGTCGTCGGTCTGGAACCAGCAGATGCCGGTGGCGGCGCTGAAGGCCAGGCCGTCCGGGCTGGAGAAGTCCTGGTCGGCGCCCAGGCCGGACAGGTTGACCGTGGCCGCGGCGGCCGCCGCTTCGGCGCCGAACAGGTAGACGTCCCAGGTGAAGCCGGTCGCGGCGGCGCCAAGCACGCCTTCCTTCACGCGCAGGATGTGGCCATTCGGGTTGCCGCTCTGCGCGGTGCTGCCCTTCATGTCGGTATAGACGCGCGGGTTGGCCGCATCCGGCGCGGCCTGGCTCGATCCGTTCGGCTCGACGCGGCGGTTGCTGTTGTTGGTGAGGGTGAAGTAGATCTCGCCGTTGGCCGGGTTCACCGAGCACCATTCCGGGCGGTCCATCCTGGTGGCGCCCACGGCGTCGCCCGCCAGGCGCGCATTCACCAGCACGTCGGCCTGGTCGGCGAATTTGTACGTGGTGTAGGCGGCGATGGCCGGGTTGGTGATCGACAGCTCGATCCACTGGCCGCTGCCGTCGGCGGAGAATTTGGCGACGTACAGCTTGCCGCTGTCCAGGTACTTGTCGCCGGTGGCGATGCGGTCCACGGCGGTGGCGTCGGCAGCGTTCCAGACGGCGTTCGACACGAACTTGAAGATGTATTCGTTGCGCGAATCGTCGCCCATGTACACCGCCAGCGGCTTGCCCGCTTCGACCTTGCCGAAGGCGGCGCTTTCGTGGGCATAGCGGCCCAGCGCGGTGCGCTTCTTGATGACGCGGGTCTTGTCGTAGGCGTCCATCTCGACGATGTAGCCCATGCCGTTCATCTCGTTGCGGTAGTCGTCGCTGCCATCGAGCGACGCCCCCTTTTTGCTGATGTTCCAGCGCGCGTACTTGTCATCGAGGCCGCCGGTTTCCCAGCCGTGGCGCGAGGCGGCGCCCTGGTCGCGCCCATAGCGCTTGAGCGCCACCACGCTCTTGTCGGCGCGCGCGGCGTCGTCGGCGGCGGCGCGGGTGAAGTAGCCCGACCAGTTCTCTTCGCCCGACAGATAGGTGTTCCACGGGGTCTTGCCGGTGCCGCAGTTGTTCAGGGTGCCGCGGATCCTGCTGCCGTTCGGCGAATACTTGGTGACCACCAGCGCGTTGCCGCGCACCGGGCCGGAAAGCTCGACCTCGGTCTGCTGGTGCACGCGGCGGTTGAAGGACGAGTCCTTCAGGTATTCCCATTTGCTTGCGTTTCTGCGCACTTCGACCACCGACAGGCCGTGCAGGGCCATCTCCTTGTCCACCTCCAGCGCGGGGCGCGGCAGGCTCGGGGTACCGCCGTTCGCGTGCAGGAAGAAGGACGCGAGGTTCTGGTCGGTGGTGGCTTCGTGGTTCATCGCCAGCAGGCCGCGGTCGTTGGCGCTCGCCGAGGCGGCGCCGGTGGCGGAGAGCGGGAAGAATTCCATGCCGTCGTGGTGGTCGCCGGCGCGGTTTTCCATGTCGCCGTCGGTGCCGTCGTTCTTGAATGCCGGGGTGGCGGCGGTGAGCGGATCGCCCAGCGCGTACAGGACCGAGGCGGTGTAGCCGGCCGGGACGACCACGGCATCCGCCAGGCTCTTGGCGACGGCCGTGAAGCCGAGCAGCTTTTCAGTCGGGACCGGCGGCGGCGTGGTGCCCATCGGCGGGGTGGGTGCGGTGACGGCGTCGCTGCCCGAACCGCCGCAGGCGCTCAGGCCCATGGCGCCGAGGAAGGCGGTCGCGGCCGAGGCGGCGCCGCCGCGCAGCAGGCTGCGGCGGCTCAGGCGTGCTTCGAGGACGGTGCTGAAATGCTCGTTCGACGACACGTTGGTATCGATGTCGTCACCGTCGACAGGGATGCGGGCGATGTCTAGCGGCTTGTTCACTGGGTGGTTCCTGGTCGGTGTGGAGAATCCGAGCATGGTAGTGAGCGAACATGACCACTCTGTGACGCCTTGATAACAGTTTGATGACGCGCCTTTACGCCGGGCGGTGCCCCAGGCCGATGCAGGCCGCGCCCAGCAGCGCCAGCCCGACGCCGAGGTAGTCGGTCCAGACCGGCTTGACGCCGTCGACCACGGCCAGCCAGGCCAGGGCGGTGGCGATATAGACCGCCCCATAGCTCGCGTACACGCGGCCGCTGGCGGCAGGATGCAGGGTCAGCAGCCAGACGAAGGCCGCCAGGCTGAGCGCGGCCGGCAGCAGCAGCCAGGCGGAGCCTTTGCCGGTGAGCCAGAGCAGGGGCAGGTAGCAGCCGAGCAGCTCGGCGATCGCGGTGAGGAAGAACAAGCCGAGCATGCGGCCGGAAGCGAACAGGTCGAAGGTCATGGGCAGGAAGGTGGCCGGCAAGGCGCCGGGGTCATCCTGCCGAGTGTATCAGTAGCGCCCCAGCTCTTGCGCCAGGTCGCGGCGCAGCTCGGCGATCGTGGGCGTGATGCCCTTGTCGCCAGGAGTATAAAAGATGCCGGGCAGGACCTGGTCCTGCTCGAGCTGGGGCAGCAGGTCTTCCAGCAGCTCCTCGATCGAGAAGGCCTGGGCGTCGTAGCCGTCCCATTCGTATTCGGCGCACAGGCTGGCGTAGTCGCTGGCCGGCCACATGGGGAAGACCAGGGTGCCGTCGTCGGTCTTGGCCAGCGCCCAGCCGTCCTGGTACAGGCCCCAGACTTCCTGCGAATCCGCGACCCGCTTGACGAAGTATTCGTAGCGGTCCGGGCCCGGCAGGGTGACGACCGCGGCCAGCTGCTGCGCGCCCAGCTTGATCGCCGAAATGATCCTTTCGCTCATTGCCATTCCCGTTGATGCAGGCGACATGCCTTTCATACCTCAGGATACGCCAACATGGGCGATTGGCGCAGAATCTAGCGTGCGCGCCCTAGGAATGACATCGGGAAATTTCAGAGCACATGCAAGCCGTAGCGGACGTCGCGCCGGTTGGCCGTTTGCGCCCCTTCGACCAGGAAGGCGTCCCAGCCCAGGCGCACCGCCGGGCCCGCCTCGTGCAGGGCGGCGCCGCGCACGTCGAGCGCGCGCAGCTCGAGCTCGATCTCATAGGCCAGGGACACGCCGGTGAACATCGACAGCAGGCTTTTCAGGGCCCGGGCCGCCAGTCCCCCGGGCAGGAAGGCGTCGAAGCGCGCGCGTTCGAGCGGCCCGACCACCAGGCGCAGGCGCAAGTCGCGCTGCCAGACCCGCGCTCCCGCGATCGCACGCGAGCCGAGCACGGCATTGTCGTCGCCCAGCATGGTCTGCTGGGCGGGCGGCACGCCGTACCAGTCGCCCACGAACTGCTCGACCATGACCGGCAGGCCGAAGTAGTCGGACAGCACGCGCCCGATCTGCACCGCCGAAGCGGGGCGCTGGCGGATGCTGGCCGCGAAGTAGCCCAGGGTCTCGTCCAGCACCGCCCCGTGCTCAGGACTGGCGAGGCGCTTGCGCAGCGAGGCGTCGCCGACCCCGGCCAGCGCCAGCAGTAGCGGCAGGAAGGCGTCGCGCCCGTCCAGCTGGTATTGCAGCGCCAGCCGGTACTTGCGCCAGGCCGCGTAGAACAGGGCCAGCGAGCGGTTCGAGAAGGTGTCGAGGAAAGCGCGCGGCCCCTCTTCCTTGTCCTTGTCCGAGGCCTGGTGCTCGGCGATGCGCTCGGTATAGTGGGCCGGCAGCACGCCATGCCCGCCCAGCAGGCCCATGAAGCTTGGCGTCAGGCGGATATGGCGCAGCGCCCCCTCCTCCAGCGCGCTGGCGAGCGCCTCGGCCTGAGGCTGCACCTCGCGCGGCTCGGGCTGGATCGCTTCCAGCTGGCTGGGCGGGAAGCCCAGCGAGGTCGAATTCTGGAAGCGCAGGTAGCGTGCGACCAGGTCGCCGTCCTGGCGCTTGCGGCGCCGCAGCCAGAGTTCCAGCAGGCGTACGGCCTGGAAGAACTCGAAGCGCCAGGGCTCGCGGCACAGGCGCTCGATTACAGCAGGCTCAGGTCGCCGCTTCGCGGATCGCATGTGAGCAGTTCCTCTCCGGTTTGGCGCGACACCACCACCAGCCGCGTGAAGCTGTTGGCGTGCACATACAGCGCAAGAAAGCGCTCGACGATGTGGGCGAAGGCGTGGATGCCGCTGCCCACAAAAGCTTCCTCGTCGATGCCGAGCCTGACCTCCACGCCGCGCACCAGGCAATTAAAAGGATTACCCGCCATCCAGGCGTTGGCCGGCCGGTAGTCGATGGCGGCGATGCCGCCGATCTGGCGCTGCGAGGAGGGGGAGCGCGGCAGGTCGTGCAGCGCCAGCATCTCGCGGAAGGCCTCGATGCCGCCGTCGGCCAGCGACAGGTGGTTCAGCGACAGCAGCGAGATCAGGCGCCAGTGCGCGTTGCGCCCGCTGGGGAAGCGCCGGGAGGCGGTGGGCTTGCGCAGGAAAGCGATCGCCTTGACGCTCGATCCGCCTTCCAGAAACAAATCGCCGCCCGGCTGGCCGTAGCTCAGGGCGCTCGGCAGGTCGCGGTTGGTGCAGGTGAGTTCGACGTTGAGCGTGTCCGTCTCCACCGCGGCCGGGTCGAAGTCGATGTCGACGATCGACACCTGGGTCTCGAAGCCCGGGCTCTTGTCGCGCAGGGTTTCGTCGCGCCGCATCGCCCAGTAGTGGCCATGTTCGTCCGGGGTCTGGGCGTGGCGCAGCGAATAGAAGGGGCGGAACTCCACGATCGATTCGCCCTGCGGCGTCTGGCGGACCAGGCGCAGCGCATCGATGGCGTAGACCTCGTAGGCATAGGCGCGGCGCGCGTCGGCCAGCACCGGGTAGCTGGGCGTGGTGTGGGTCAGCTGGATCGGCTCGCCGCGCTGGCGGAACAGGTTCACCACCGGCGTGCAGCCCAGCAGGACGTTGTTGGTCGAGAGCGTGCCCAGCATGCGCGCCAGGTTGGAATCGGCGCGCAGGCCGGACAGGGCCAGGTGCAAGGTGATGGCGCGCGCACCCGGCAGCGCGGCGGCCAGCGCCTTCAGATCGATGTCGACAAAGTTGAATTTTTCGGGGAAGCAGAAATACTCGGTCAGCAGCCGGTAGGCGGTGTGCGAGCGGGCCGGGAAGTCGATCAGCGCCTCGTCGTCGGCGAAGCCGGCCGGCTTGACGGGAATGGCGGGCAGCGCCACCCAGCGCCCGCTGCCTTCAATCTCCGCATACCCAGCCACGGTGCGCATGAACAGGGCGTCGCGCAGGGCCGCGCAGAACGAGGGCTCGCCGTCGATGAAGACGCGCAGGGTGTCCAGGCCCAGCTGGCCAAGACCGCCCTGCTCGCCGGTGGCGGCGATGGTGAAGCTGATGCCTGACGTCGCCCCGCCTGGCAGCCGCACCGCGTCCGGCGCATCGATGATGGCGGCGAAGCTTGCGCGCGTGAGCGCCAGCGGCGCCACCGCCACCGGATACACGGTGCGGAAGGTGCAGGCCACGCCGCGCACCGGGCGGCTGGTGAGCTGGGTGCCGCGCGCGATCGTGCTGCTGGCGGTCTGCTGCCTGGCCGCGGCGGCGACGTCCAGGCGCGCGATCGAGCACGAAGGGAAGGGCCGCAGGTAGTGCGGATACAGCACTTCGAACAGCGCCTCGGTGAATTCCGGGTAGTCGTCATCGAGGCGCTTGGCGATGCGCGCATTGAGCAAGGCGAAGGACTCGATCATGCGCTCGGTGTGCGGGTCTTCGCACACCTCGCCGCTGATCAGGAGCCGTCCCGCGATCTTGGGATAGCGCTCGGCGAAGTCGCGCAGGTTGCGGCGCAGGTAACCGAGTTCGCTTTCGTAATAGGGAAGCAGCTGTTCCATGCGTGGCCTTCCTAGGTGGCGGCGCGCTGCGCCTTGGCGCGCGCGGCCCGCTTGATGCTGTACTGGAGCGTGGACGGCTGCAATACCGCGTCGAAATTGACCGGCTCCTGCGACACGTTCGCCACCAGCAGCGCCGTGATCGAGAAATTCAGCCGGTTGACCGATTCTTCCCGCACCTCCAGCAAGGCCTTCACGTTGCGCAGGCGCGGCTCGTGGCAGGCGATGGCCTTCTCGATGCAGCTGCAGATATAGGCGCGGTCGGAAGGGCTGGACAGCGAGCGGTCGGCGAAGTCGCTCAGGCCATAGGTCACCATCGAGCGGCTGCATTCCGGGAAGTCCTTCAATGCGTCGTCGGCGAGGATGGAACGCGTGTTGAGCAGCGCTTCGAGGTCGCGCGCGACGGTGTCCTTCAGGTCTTCGGCCGACAGGCGCGGCGGCGCATGGCTGCCCGCCTGGCCCGCGCCCGTGTTTCCGGCCTGATTCGTGGCACGCAGCGGCACGCCCAGCAGGCGGTCGAACAATCCTGGCGTAAATCCTTTCATCGTGCCCCCAGAAAAGAAATCGCATGGTGACACGTTGACTGCAGCAAATACTTGATCAAGTTCACATGCTGCTCTGCTGCCCATTGCTATTGTTTCTGAGCAAATTTCCGCCAACCGCAAGACGAGAGGAAAGCCAGCCACATGACCAGCAAAGTACTCTGGGGCGAAGGCCTGCTGTTGCGCCCACAGCATTTTCAGCGGCAAGACCAGTACCACGAGCACTGCCTGAACAAGGGCATCCGCGCGGTGCACCCGTATGCCTGGGGCGTGGAGCGGCTGGAGATCGACCGCGATGCACTGGGCAGCAGTGTGCTGCGCATCCTCGCACTGTCGGTGCGCTTCCAGGACGGACAACTGATCGATGCCCCGGGCGCCGACGCGCTGCCCGAGACCATCGACCTCAGCCAGCTGCAGGCGCAAGGCGTCACCTACTATGCCGCGGTGCCGGGCCTGAAACCCTTCAGCGGCAACTTCGTCCAGCCCGGACAGGTGGACAACACGGCGCGCTTCACCCAGGTCAACGAAGAGACCCCGGACCTGTACACGCAGGCCTCGCCGGTGCAGCTGGCCTACTTGAAAGCCTCGGTACGCCTGGTGTCCGAGTTCGAGCCGCGCGACGCCTACGTCCACTTCCCCCTGCTGCGCCTGCGCCGCGCCGCTACCGGCGGCTTCGAACCCGATACGAGCTTCGTGCCGCCCACGCTGTCGATCGGCGCCTCGCCGGCGCTGTTCCTGCAGCTGCGCCGGCTGCTCGACGCGCTGCAGGCCAAGGTCGGCGCCCTGTATGGCCACCAGCGCGAACCGAGCCGCAACGTGGTCGAATTCCGTTCGGGCGACATGTCCTCGTTCTGGCTGCTGCACACGGCCAGTTCCGCGTATGCGGCCTTGACCCACCACTTCCACCATCCGGCCCTGCATCCGGAGCGTTTGTTCGCCCAGCTGCTGGACGTGGCGGGCGGCCTGATGACCTTCTCGAAAAGCTGGACCCTGGGCGACCTGCCGTCCTACCAGCACGCCGACCCCGGTCCGGGCTTCGCCAAGCTGACCACCATCATCCGCGAGCTGCTCGACACCGTGATCTCCTCGAAGTACTTCGCCATCGCGCTCAACGAGACCCGGCCCTGCTACCACCTCGGCATGCTCAACTCGGGCAAGATCGACGAGGACACCACCTTCTACATCGCCGTCTCGGCCGACATTCCCGCCGTGGAGCTGGTGGACGTGGTGCCGCTGCGCTTCAAGATCGGCGCCCCGGACGATGTGGAAAAGTTCGTGCTCTCCGCCCTGCCCGGCGTGCGGCTGCAGCACGCGCCGCAGGTGCCGGCGGCGATTCCCGTGCGCCCCGATACCTGCTACTTCGTGCTCGAAGCGAAAGGTGCGATGTACGAGCGCATGCTCAAGGCGCAGTCGATCTCGATCTACGTCCCGGCCGGTATGAAGGAGCTGAAGCTGGAACTGCTGGCCGTCGCCGCCTGAACCGGCGATGACGCTCCTATTACAGTCGACAATATCCATCCCTCGACCATGACGGCTTCCACTTTCTCGTCAATGCCTCGGTGGCTCAAGGCTTGCCTGCTGGTTGCAATCGTTCTACTTGGGTTCTGGGCCAGCGCAATCTTTTATTGGCGTACCGGTGATCATGAGCCTGCTACGGTAAAACTGCTCCTCGTGCTACTCGCCCTTCCAGCCCTCATGATTGTTGCGTCCAGGCTGGCTTATCGACTCCTCAGCCGCCACACCTCGCTTACCGCTGCGGCACCATCGGCCAAGCCGGGGCAAGCGACCATGAAATCGACCTCGCCGGCGTTGCTAATATTGGCGACATCCTTGCGCTTGCCGCATGGCGCAACGGCCGAAGCGTTGGCTGGAGCAATCGCCGAGGAAAAAACAAACATCGATCTCGATCCGGACCTTCTCGATAGCGATGGATTTCCGATCATGGCCGCGCGCAGCCAGGATGCGGTCGACGAAGCGCTGCAGGACGAGATCGCGGAATGGCTTTCCAGCGCTGGTCTGAGCACGCTACGACTCAGCGACGAACAATGGCGCGCGCTCATACTGGGCACCGGTGTAGCGCGCGAGCTGGCAGCCCATGCGGCCTCGCTCCTGCTGCATCGCGATTCGACGCCACCGCTGCTCAAGCTGATTCCTGTCCTGCCATCCGATTGGCAGGCCGAACAGCGTAACGCTGTCAACAAATGGTTCGAACACCTGGTACTGCAGTTCGGCTGGCCTGCTGCGCACCTGTCGATTGCATCACTGCCAATCGCTACCGAAGAAGCCAGTCCGGCTGCGTTCGACCAGCTGGCGCAGGACATTTCGTCGTCGGCCACGCCAGTGGCGGCCCTGGTGATCGTCTGCGCTTCCAATATTGGCCAGGAGACGGTCGATCAATGGGCTGCCCGTGCCATGCTGTTCACCGCTTCGCGACCGCAAGGCCGGGTCCCGGGAGAAGGCGCGGCCGGCATGCTGCTGACCAGCCCCGATTCCTTGTCGGCCGAGATGGAGGAATTTTCCATGCTGCGCCTCGAAACAAGGGACCAGAAAGAAGCGGTGTCGCTCGAAGCAATGACGAAGAAAGTGCTCGACAATGCGGCATTGCATATCGCGGATATCGCCATGGTGGTCGCCGATACCGGCATCCATAACAAACGTGTACTCGAGCTGATGCAATTCGCCACGGTCTCGATGCCGCAGCTCGACGGCGCTACGGACGTCGTACGCGTCGGCGCGATCAGCGGCTGCTGTGGTGACGTGCCTTTCCTGGCCTCGCTCGCCCTGGCGCACCATTACGCCTGCGAGAGCAAGGGCCCGGTACTCGTCATTGGAAATGAAGATCCGCACCATGCTTGCGCGTCCTTGGTCCATGCCCCTGTTTCACCCGCACCGGCGCCGAGGGTAGCTACAGCGGACATGCTGGACGCGCCGGCCTGACTATGACACCGAATGTGAAAACAAGCGGCCACGCATGAGCAGACCTTCAGGCTGCCGGCGCTAGCCATAGTTAAACGAACCTTTCAGGGAGATCGCACCAATGCCTCAACTGTACGCCGATACCGGTTCACGTTCGCCGTATTACTCCCCGTCCGGACGTATTCCAGTCGCAATCATCCCTGCAGCCATATTGCTTGCCCTAGCCGTGCTTCCTGGCGCCTGGCTGTATGCATGGGCCTCGGTACGCGCACCCTGGGTGATTGGATGCACGGTGGGACTACTCTTCGCCGCAGCGCTGGCATTGATGGTCGAGTACGCGGTGAGAAAGGCAAAGGTACGCAATCCGCTCTGGATGGGCAGAATGGGCATCTTGATTGGCTCGTCGGCTTGGTACGCGCATTGGATCGCCTACCTTGGCATTGTTTCCGGTTTGTCGGTAGGGCAGTTCGAAGCCAGTCCGAACGCATTGCTCAATTTCCTGCGCATCGGCGCCTCCGACCTGTCCGTCGATTCCGCCTTGTTCGTCGGCGCGCGCTTGGCCGAACTGGCGATGCTGCTTATTCCGCCCTATGTGTTCGGAAAATACACGGCCACGGAAC
>NZ_JAGPWC010000072.1 GCF_018119405.1 Massilia sp. ST3
GCGGGCGGGGGCGACGGTCTTTCTGCTAACGGTCAACCGACGCGGCACGCACTCAACGCGACACCATCTCCCGCATCTTCCTGCGCATCGCGCGCTCGCGCTGGTCCTCCGCCACCCAGTCCTCGCGCAAGGCCCGCCATAGCGATACCACCATCAGCACGATCACCAGCGCGAACGGCAGCGCGAACAAAATGGTCGCCGTCTGCACCGCCTTCAGTCCCCCCGCCAGCAGCAGGCTGATGGCGATCCCTGCGATCAGCATCCCCCATACGACCTTGACCCGCCCGGACGGATTCGGGTCGCCGCGGCTGCTCATCATGCCCAGCACCAGCACCGCCGAGTCGCCGGAGGTCACGAAGAACACCACCACCAGCAGGGTCGCCACCACCGACATGACCTGCCCGAAGGGCAGGACATGCAGCATGTCGAACAGCGCCAGCGCCATGTCGGCCTTGACCGTCTCGGCCAGCGGCACCTGCTGCCAGATCTGCATCGTCAGCGCGCTGCCGCCGAATACCGAGAACCACAGGAAGGCCGCCAGCGACGGGGCCAGCACGGTGCCCATGATGAATTCGCGCAGGGTGCGCCCGCGCGAGACGCGCGCGATGAACAGGCCGACGAAGGGCGACCACGAGATCCACCAGGCCCAGTAGAAGATGGTCCAGTTCGCGACCCAGCTGCTGTCGCGGAAAGGCGTGGAGCGCAGGCTCATGCGGGCGATGTCGCTGACATAGCTGCCCAGGGTATTGGTCAGGGTGTCGATGATCGCCACCGTGGGGCCGAGCACGAACACGGCCAGCGCCAGCAGCAGGGCCAGCAGCATGTTGAAACTGGAGAGCAGCTTGATGCCCTTCTCCACCCCGCTCACCGCCGAGCCCACGAACACGGCGGTGGTCACGACGATGATCGCGACCTGCCAGGTTTCGCTCACGTCCACGCCGAACACGGCGTGCAGGCCGCTGTTGATCTGCAAGGCCCCCATCCCCAGCGAGGAAGCCACGCCGAAGGCCGTGGCCACGACCGCCAGCACGTTGAACACGCCCGACATGGCGCGCACCGGGCGCCAGGGTAGCGATGCGGTCACCGTGCTGATGAGCGGCGTGCCGGCGCGCCGGTACTGGAAGAAGGCGATCGCCAGGGCCACCACGCTGTACACCGCCCAGGGATGCACGCCCCAGTGGAAGAACACGTAGCGCATCGCCGCATTGGCCGCCTCCGGCGTGCCCGCGGTGACGCCAGGCGGCGCCGTCACGTAATGGGAGACCGGTTCGGCCACGCCCCAGAACACCAGGCCGATGCCCATCCCGGCCGCGAACAGCATGGCGAACCAGCTGCCGGCCGAAAACTCGGGCTCGTCATCCTCGTTGCCGAGTTTGAGCTTGCCGTAGCGGCTGAAGGCGACGAAGGCGGCGAAGAGGACCAGGCCCAGCACCACCCACAGGTAGAACCAGCCGAAGTTGCGGGTCAGCGCCGCCAGGGTGGCGTCGAGGGTCGCCGCCATGTGCGCGGGAGCGAAGATCCCCCACAACACGACCAGGAAAATGAAACCGGCGGAAAAAAGCATTTGCATGAGAGCCCCTGTGTTGCAAGCGTGTGCGATATTGATGGCCTTGCCGGCGCCATGCGCCACAAGGCGCGAAGCAGAACGAAGCGGCTCCGTAAAGGAGCGCGGACGAAGTGCGCCAAGCGCGCTCGTCAGGGCGACCGGACGGCGGGTAGGGCAAGGCCGTGGTCCGGATGGACCGCGAATGAACGAAGGCGGATCGGGCGATCCCCCTCGATGAGGTGCGGGCGCAGGCGGCGCCGCTCGGCGATTATATCGGAAATAACCTATTTGCACAAATGTAGGTTCTATAATGAAATATTTGGCCTCCGCGGCTTTTGATCGAATGTTTGACATGCGCGCTGACCGAAGGCATACTGATCAGATATGTTAGCGCTATCAAATTTAAACCTATAAAGCGCGAGCACGGAACCCAGGCTGTCCGCACAATCACGGAGACAACACATGCTTACACGCGGGGATGCAGACCCGGGCAGCGCCACACTCGGCGCGGCCGCGCGCGGCGACGCCAGGCCGGCGGCCACGGCCCTCGGCTGGCGCGAAAAGCTCAGCTACGGCGTCGCCGACATGGGGTTCAACTTCTTCTGGACCAATGTCGCCACCTTCCTGCTGATCTTCTACACCGACACCTTCGGCATCTCGGCCGCCGCCGCCGCGACCCTGATGTCGGTCATCAAGATCGTCAACGCCTTCACCGACCCCATGATCGGCGCCGCGGCCGACCGCACCGCGACCCGCTTCGGCAAGTTCCGCCCCTACCTGGTCTGGATGTCGATCCCTTTGGGCGCGGCCGCCGTGCTGACCTACACCACGCCCGATCT
This sequence comes from Massilia sp. ST3, assembly GCF_018119405.1. Taxonomy (GTDB): domain Bacteria; phylum Pseudomonadota; class Gammaproteobacteria; order Burkholderiales; family Burkholderiaceae_D; genus Telluria. The sequence goes on from NZ_JAGPWC010000072.1 coordinate 2,386, forward strand.
CGAGGGCGACGCCAAGCTGGCCTGGGCCTACGGCACCTACCTGATGATGATGGTCTGCTACACCTGCGTAAACATCCCCTACAACGCGCTGTCGGGCGTGATGTCGGCCGATCCGCAGGAGCGCTCCACCATCAACGGCCTGCGCTTCATCTTCGCCTTCGCCGGCAGCACCCTGGTCACCGCCGCCACGCCCTCGATGGTGCAATGGCTGGGCGCCGGCGACGAGGCGCGCGGCTGGCAGCTGACCATGTTCGCCTGGAGCGTGGCCGCCGCCCTGCTCTTCCTGGTCACCTTCCTCAACACCCGCGAGCGGGTGGCGCCGATGCCGGGCCAGAAGTCGGACGTCAGGCGCGACATCCTCGACCTGATGGCCAACCGCCCGTGGATGGTGCTGTTCGTGCTGGCCCTGGTCATCATGGTGACCATCACCTTGCGCACCACCACCGCCGCCTACTACTTCAAGTACGTGGTCAACCGCCCCGAGCTGATGGCCAGCTTCGTTCCCACCTACATGGTGGCGGCCGCGATCGGCGCCGCCTGCACGCCGCTGCTCACCCGCTTCGTCGACAAGAGGGTCCTGATGATCGTGCTGATGAGCGCGACCGCGATCCTGTCTTCCGCCTTCTTCTTCATCCCGCCCGAGCGCATCGACCTGATGTTCGCGCTGCAGGCCGGCCTGGGCCTGGTGCTCGGTCCCAAGTCGCCGCTGGCCTTCTCGATGTACGCCGACACCGCCGACTACAACGAATGGCGCACCGGCCGCCGCGCCACCGCCATGACCTTCGCCGCCGCGACCTTCTCGCAAAAGCTCGGCACCGCGCTGGCGGTGGCCGTGATCGGCTCGGTGTTCACCGCGCTGGGCTATGTGCCGAACGCCGCCCAGAGCACCGGCTCGCAGGCCGGCATCGTGTGGTTGATGTCCTTCGTGCCCGCCGCCTTCGCGCTGGCGGCGGTGCTGACCATGTGCTTCTATAACCTCGACGCCAAACAGCTGGCCCGCATGCAGGCCGAGCTGGCCGCGCGCAAGGCCGGCGCGTGACTGACCTGGAGACCCGATGCTGAACCCCACCGAGAACGGCGCCCGCTACGAACTGCACAGTCCCACCGCCATGCCCAAGGCTGGCGGCTTCCTGTGGAACCGCAAGATGATGATCCAGGTGACCTGCCGCGGCTATGCCACCGCCCAGTTCATGCAGCCTGAGCCGGCCAAGTACTCGTACGCGCCCAACCTGGAAGCCAAGACCTTCATGCAGCCGGAGCAGGCCTATTACGCCCACCATCCGGGCCGCTTCTTCTACGTCAAGGACGAAGAGACGGGCGAAATCTTCTCGGCGCCCTACGAGCCGGTGCGCGGTGAACTGGACCGCTTCGTGTTCTCGGTCGGCCAGGCGGACCTGCGCTGGACCGTCGAGAGGCTCGGCATCCGCGTCGAGCTGACGCTCGGCCTGCCGGTCGAGGACGTGGCCGAACTGTGGTTGCTGGCGGTCACGAACCTGTCCGGCCGCCCGCGCCGCATCAGCGTCTATCCGTATTTCACGGTCGGCTACATGTCGTGGATGAACCAGTCGGCCGAATACCGCGCCGACCTGGGCGGCATCGTGGCGTCCTGCGTGACACCCTACCAGAAGCTGCAGGACTACTTCAAGAACCGCCTGTTCAAGGACAAGACCTACCTGCTGTGCGAGAACCCGCCCGATGCCTGGGAAGCCAACCAGCTGGCCTTCGAAGGCGAAGGCGGGCTGCACGCGCCTTCCAGCCTGGACGCCGAGCGCCTGGCCGGCGGCGACGCGCGCTACGAGACGCCGGTCGCCGCGCTGCAATACCGCCTGGCCCTGGCGCCGGACGGGACCAGCGTCCAGCGCTTCCTGTTCGGTCCCGCCTACGACGACGCCGAGATCGCGGCCATGCGCGCGCGCTACCTGAGCGCGGAAGGCTTCGCGGCCGCCGCGCGCGCCCAGGAAGCCTATCAGCTCGAAGGCGCCGGCTGCGTCGAGATCGAAACGCCCGACAAGGAGCTGGACAACTTCGTCAACCACTGGCTGGCGCGCCAGGTCTATTACCACGGCGACGTCAACCGCCTGAGCACCGACCCGCAGACCCGCAACTACCTGCAGGACAACATGGGCATGGCTTTCGTCAAGCCCGCGGTGGCGCGCGCCGCCTTCCTGCACGCCCTCACCCAGCAGGAAGCCAGCGGCGCGATGCCGGACGGGATCCTGCTGTTCGAAGGCGCGGAGCTCAAGTACATCAACCAGATCCCGCACACCGACCACTGCGTGTGGCTGCCGGTCTGCCTGCGCGCCTATCTCGACGAGACCGGCGACGAGACCATCCTGTCCGAGCAGGTCACGGCCCATGACGGCACGCGCACGGCCTTCGAACGGATCTCGATGGCGATGGACTGGCTGCTGCACAAGCGCGACGGGCGCGGCCTGAGCTACATCGAGCAGGGCGACTGGTGCGATCCAATGAACATGGTCGGCTACAAGGGGCGCGGCGTGTCCGGCTGGCTGACGGTGGCCGCCGCCTACGCCCTGCAGATCTGGGCCGACGTCTGCGCCGCGCGCGGCGAGGAACGCCTGTCCGCCCACTTCCGCGCGGGAGCGAGCGCCATGAACGAGGCGGCCAACACCCACCTGTGGGACGGCGCCTGGTTCGGGCGCGGCATCACGGACGACGGCGTCAAGTTCGGCGTCGCCGCCGACATCGAGGGCCGCATCTACCTGAACCCGCAGAGCTGGGCCATCCTGGGCGGCGCGGCCAGCGAGGCCCAGCGCGCCCTGATGCTGGCCCAGGTCGACGCCCAGCTGGACACGCCCTACGGCGTGCAGATGTTCGCCCCGCCCTACAGCAAGATGCGCGAGGATGTCGGCCGCGTCACCCAGAAGCACCCCGGCTCGGCCGAGAACGGCGCGGTCTACAACCACGCCTCGGTGTTCTACATCTACAGCCTGTACACGGTGGGCGAGACGGAGCGCGCCTTCGACGCCCTGCGCAAGATGATTCCCGGCCCCGATGCGAATGACTACCTGCAGCGCGGCCAGCTGCCGGTCTTTATCCCGAACTACTACCGCGGCGCCTACAAGGAATACCCGCGCACGGCGGGCCGTTCGAGCCAGCTGTTCAATACCGGCACGATTTCCTGGGTCTACCGCAGCGTGATCGAAGGCCTGTGCGGCCTGAAGGGCGATGCCCGCGGATTGACGGTGGCGCCGCAGATGCCGCAGGGCTGGCCGGGCATGAAGATCACGCGCCGTTTCCGCGGCGCGACCTTCCACGTGAAGGTCACGCGCGGGTCCGGCAACGGCATGCAGGTCGTCTGCGACGGCGAGGTGCTGCCATCCGGCCGCATCGAAGGCATCGAGGCGGGCCGCAGCTACCTGGTCGAAGTCCTGGTTCCCTGACGCGGCAGGAGAAACTCAGTCGCCGGGCCCCTCGCCCGGCATGGTGTCGGCCATCAGGCGCAGCTCTTCCGGCGTGAGCTCTTCAGGCTTCTTGTTCTTGAGGCCATCCACGTCGGCCGGTGGAGAGGCGGGCGCCTCCTGCCTGCTGGCGCCCTGCTCGCCCTGGTGCTGGCGCTGCTCTTCCTGCGGTTCGGGCTGCTGTTCCCGGCCGCTCTGCGGTTTCTTGTTCGGCTGATCGTTGCTCATGCTGTGCTCCCTGCTGTCACATGAATTCGGAAGATCCAGTGTGGCACAGGGAGCGATCCGGCGGCGTCCGCTTAGACGACCTCGTTCCAGGTCGGCTTGCTGATGTAGGGACGGGTGTACTCGCAATACATGCCGTCGTATTCCGCAACTTGCTTGCCGCCGTCCTTGAGCACGTAGTGGAACTGGTTGCAGGGCGTGTCGCCGATCGGATGCTCGCCGATCTTGGTGATCGACACATGGTACTTGCTGCCCTTCCAGCCCACGCTCTGGCCCTGCTTCAGGGCCACCAGCAGCTTGGCCATCTCGGCCGAATAATCGCCGCCTTTCCTGATGAGTCCATGGCCACCCCAGGCGTCGAAGGCGTAGCCGCCCTCGCATCCGTGGCAGCGGATCTTGCTGGCTTCGCGGAAAGCGTGCTTGGCTTCGCGCGCCTGCTTGAACTCGAAGTCGCGGAAGCTGTGGACCGCGCAGGCGGCGTTCTCCGGCCAGAGGCCGGCAGGTTCGAAGCTCTCCGGCCTGGCGCCAAGCAGCAGCTTGTCTTCCTTCAAGGGCTTTTTACAGCCTGCGGCAAGCGCTGGTGCGGCGACCTGCGGGGCCGCGGCGGCAAAGGCAGAGGAAGCGGCGCCGGGGGCAGCGGCAGGCATAGCGGAAATCGGCGCGCCCGTCGCCGCGGCGGTATCGGCCGCCTGGGCCTGGCCTTGTTCCGGCGTGCCGCTGAACGCGCGGTCGATGGCGCCGGTGACGGCGCGGTCGACATTGCCCGACACGGCGGCGCGCGCCGCGTTGACGGCGGAATTCTTCAGGAAGTCGCCGAAGGACTGGGCCTGGCTGTTCAGCGCCAGGCAGGCGCCGCCCAGGAGGAGGATGAGCTGGATGTGTTTCATGGAGATCCCCGGGTTGGTCAAGGCAGTCGCGCAGGAAGGTGGGGCTTCCTGCGCTCACTGGCAAACCCGAAGTCTAGTGTGGCCGCGGCGCGCGGTCTCACATCACCGGTGGGGGGAGTTTTACGCGCAAGGCGCGAAGCGCTGCATATCGCCGGCAAGGATGCGGCTCACCAGTGTGTCCGGATCGTCGCCGATATCGAGCGTCATGCCCGCCTCGTCGGGCTCCAGCGGCTCCAGCGTGCGCAACTGGCTGTCCAGCAGCGAGGCCGGCATGTAGTGTCCAGGACGGGCGCGCATGCGCGCCTCGATCAGCGCACGCTCTCCGGCCAGGTGGACGAAGCGGACATCGCCTGCGCCGCGCAGGATGTCGCGGTAGGCGCGCTTGAGCGAGGAGCAGGACAGCACGATGCCCTGCCCCTGCGCGCGCAGGATCTCGCCGCGCAGCGCTTGCAGCCAGCCCTGGCGGTCCTCGTCCGTCAATGCGATGCCCTCGGACATGCGCGCCACGTTGTCCGGCGGATGAAAGTCATCGCCCTCCACGAAGCGCACGCCGAGCGCCGCGGCCAGGCGTGCGCCGACCACGCTCTTGCCGCAGCCGCATACGCCCATGGTCACCCAGGCAATCCCGTCTTTATTCATTTGCATGTTGCGATGATAGCGCTATCAAAGAAGCTAGCATAGCGCGCCTGCCACGCGCTTGTAAAGCGGCGCGGCAGGCGAAGGGATGAACTGCGGGGCCGGTCAAGCCTTGCGTTTGCGGCGCAGGCCCATGGCGGCTGCGCCGAGGCCCAGCAGCATCAGCGAAGCCGGTTCGGGCACATCGGCCGGGTCGGCCGGACGCTCGACCACGCTTCCGCTCAGGTTCAGGGTCAGCTTGTAGCCGGAACCGAGGGTGCTCGTGGCGAATGCCCCATCGGGTGCGGCGTCGGCGAAGGTGAACTCGTAGATGGCGCCGAAGGAGCCGATCATGTCGGTCAGGAAGCTGGCGCCGTAGTTGTAGCTTGCGCCCGCCGCCAGGGTGCCGAAATTGGCCACATTGGTCGTGAACCGGTTGCTCGAGTCGCCGCTCTCGCTGATGCCGGTCATGGTCAGGCCGACACGGTCGCCCGCCAGGTTATGGATGAAGAACACCAGGTCGGCTACGGTATCGCCCTGGTAGACCGAACCGAAGTTCAGGTTCATTACGGTGTTGCCCCATGGATCAAAGGACTGCGATGCGTGCTCCAGGTAGCTGTAGCTGGCGGTAAGCGAGCCGAACCAGTCAATGGTCGAGGTCGTGGTGGCCTCGCTATTGAAGCCATTGGCGGTCGTTTCGGCCTTCAGCGTGGTGGCCGTATGGTTCACGTTGACGGTGCCGGGACCGACGTAGTCGTTCAGGTTGGCCGAACCGACGGAGAGGTTATGGTTCAGCGTGGCCGAGGTAGCGCCGTTGTTGCATCCATCCTTCGGCTTGGCCCCGCAGTTATCGGTTGCCGACAGGTTGGCTGCGGCGCCGGTCACATTGGTCGGCACCGTCAGCCTCACCGCACTGCTGCCCGTGCCGACGGCATTGGCATTGCCCATGTTGTTGCCTGCGCTGGTGCTCGGGGCGGTCACGCTGGCGGTCTGCTTGTAGGTCGAGGCCAGGCCGACGTTGACACCGGTTAGCACGCCCTTGCTGCTGTCGAAGCGGCCGAGCGTGGTCGTGCCCAGGTTGACATTGGTTTGGGTCGTGGCGCCGTCCGACGACGATTTGTTGGCGCCCAGTTTATCGGTGACCGACGCGTTCAGCGAGAACCCGTTCGTCGTGGTCGTAATGAGGGTGGCATGGGCGAGGGTCGGCATCGCGAACGCGCCCACCGCGGCCAGCATGGCCAGGTGCATGGTTTTCTTTAACATTGTTCATCCCTAGTTATAGGTTCTTCTCACATCGCAGAACAACGGTTCAGCGATCGGCAGAACTACACGTATTTACGCAAGGAGCGTGCCAAGGGACGCAAGTGATTGATACCGCTATCTATTTATCCGTATGCGCTCTGCATTGACAAGGGACGTTGTAAGTTTTGCCGACAGCCACAAATCATGCTTGTTAGCAAGTATGTGACTTCGGCTGTGAACGCTTCAGGTGCTTTCGCGCTGGCGCAAGGTAAAACCGAGATCGATGCGCTTCTGTTCCGGCTCTTTGCCTGCGATGACTTGCAGCAGCAGCTTGGCGGCTTCGAAGCCGATGCGATAGCGCGGCGTGTCGATCGTGGTCAGCGAAGGCATCATCCATGCCGAGGCCGGCAAGTCGTTGAAGCCGCAGATCGCGATCCGGTCCGGCACCGGGATACCGCGCCGCTGGCAGTGGTAGATGGCGCCGTGGGCCAGGTCGTCGTTGCAGAAGAAGACCGCGTCGCAATCGGGCACGCCGGCCAGCATCCGGTCCATCAGTTCCGCGCCGAGCGCGATGGTGGACGGAGCGGGCACCATGATTTCCAGGCGCGGGTCGGCCAGGCCGGCCGCCTGCATCGCCTGGCGGTAGCCGTCGGCGCGGCGCAGGGTGCGCTCGTCGAGCTGGGCGCCGACGAAGCCGATGCGGCGGTAGCCCTTGTGGATCAGGTGGCGCGTCATCTCGACGCCGGCGTCGAGCTGGGAGAAGCCCACCGACAGCACGTCCGTGCTGTCGGCCAGGTCCATCATCGACACCACCGGCACCCGCGAGTTGGCCAGCATCTGGGCCACCGGCGGGCTGTGCGTGATGCTGGTCAGCAGGATGCCGTCCGGATTCGACTGCAGGTAGACGCGCAGGAGCTTTTCCTCCTCGCTGTCGGAATAGTGCGTGTTGCCGATCAGGAGCTGGTAGCGGCTGGGGCCGACCGCATCGTGGATGCCGTCCAGCACCGCCGGGAACACGGCGTTCGACAGCGACGGCACCAGCACCACGATCACGTGCGATTGCGCCGAGGCCAGCGCGCGCGCGGCGCGGTTGGGCACATAGCCAAGCTCATCGACGGCCTGCTCCACCTTGACGCGGGTGGCTTCCGACACCAGCTGCGGCTGGCTGAGCGCGCGCGAGGCCGTCATGATCGATACCCCCGCCAGGGCCGCCACCTGTTCCAGCGTCGTGCGTCCCGTTCCCCTTGCCTTGCCACCACTGCTTCTGCTCATCCGTCTTCCTGTTATCGTTATTCGCTTATTGCTGACTTGCCAGCCACCCCGGATTGCACCTTGCTTTAGCGGCAATGTCAATATGTGGTGGGTGGCGCGCCGCTTTCCCGCTTTTCCGTTGATAGGTGTGGCCAAGCCGGCAAGTGGGTGGACAGGATAGCATTCGTTTGACGGATGGGCGCGACACTGCAGGCGCGGCAATCGTGCATTCCTTGACGCTCCAGATGGCCTCGGGCAGAGTTCATGCTATTGCCACGCAGCATCCGATAGCCTACATGATCGATTACCAGCCGCCTGCCGCCGACGTCCAGCCCGCCACACCCGCCCCTTCCTTCGACCAGCAGTACGCGCAGGCGCGCAATCTCGCCAACAGCGGCCAGCCGGCCCTGGCGGTGGCCGCCTATACCGCGCTGCTGGCGCGCTCGCCGGGCAATGCCGACGTGCTGCTGGGACGCGGCATCGCCTACACGCGCCTCGAGCGCTGGAGCGAGGCGGAAGCCGACCTGAGGGCGGCCGCCCAGGCCTCGCCCGATTACGCCGACGTCTGGTCCGCGCTGGGCGACCTGTACCGCTGGAGCGAGCGTCCCGACCAGGCCGTCGAGGCCTACACGCGCCTGCTGGCCTTGCAGCCGGACGCCCCGGCCCCCTGGATCGCCCGTGCGCGCGCCCCGCGCGCCGCCGGCCGCCCCCTGGAAGCGCGCGCCGACCTGGCGCGCGCGCGCAGCCTGGGCGGCGGCGACGCCGAGATCGACGCCCTGCTGGCGGACCTGCAAGCCAAGCCGCGCCTCGGCGGCGCGCCGGACGCCGCCATCGCCGACGGCTATACCTGGGCCGCGGGCCTGTCCTCGACCTGGAGCCGGGTCGGCGACAACCCCACCTGGAACGAGCAGACCGCGAGCCTGCGCCATTACGGCAAGCGCGGCTCGATCGGCTTCGAGACCCTGCGCGCGCACCGCTTCGCCCAGACCGGCCACGCCTGGGCGCTGGACGCCTACCTCACGCTATGGTCCGGCGCGTACGCCAACCTGCGCTACCAGCGCGCGCCCAGTGCGCGCCTGTTCCCGGCCAATGCCGGCCGCATCGAACTGTACCAGTCGGTCGGCAACGGCTGGGAGGTCTCGCTCAGCGACGACGTGCTGGGCTTCGACGGCCGCGTGAACATCTACGGCGCCACCCTGGCCAAGTACAGCGGCAACTGGTATGTCCAGCTGCGCCACCAGAACATCGTGTCGCCGGGCTCGCACAGCTCGGGCGACCGCCTGCTGGGCCGCTACTACTACCGCGGCGACGCCGACAGCTACCTGGAGCTGGCCGCCAACCGCGGCCGCAGCGACGACCCGCTCTCGCTGGCCGGCGGACGCGCGCGCTCCGGCGGCGGCAGCGTCAACCTGGTGCATTACTTCTCGCGCGACTGGGGCGGCCGCGTCGGCGCCGCCTTCTCGCGCGATGCGGGCGGCAACGGCAATGGCCGCGAACGCAGCCTGTCGTTCTCGGTGTACCGCCGATGGTAAGCAAGGATCGCCTGCGCAGGTTGGGCGGCACGCTCGGAGAGACGCTGGCCGGCATCCTCGAATCGCTGCCGGCGCTGATGCTGGCCTGGCTGGTGCTGCGCGCCGCCGAAGGCATCCACGCCGCCGGCGCCGGGGTGCCGCAATCGACCCTGTTCGGGGCCGGCGTCGGCAACGACGCCATGTCGCTGCTGCGCTACGGCTTCGTGTTCCTGCTCGCCGGCCTGCCCCTCGCCTTCATCCGCTCGCAGCGTATCCGCACGGTCCTGCTGGGTCTCGCCTGGAGCCTGCTGCTCTGCCTCCAGGCCGGCCTGGTGCAATACCATTGGGTCGCCGGCGTGCCGCTGGGGGCGGACCTGTTCGCCTATTCCGGCAGCGAGATCGGCACCACCGTCGCCGGCGGCTGGACCGCCAGCCCACTGCTGCTGGCGGCGCTGCCGCTGTCGCTCGCCGTGCTGTGGGCCGTGCTGGCTGCCACCACGCGCGAATGGTGGCCGCGCTTCAGCGCGCGTAGCGGCGCACTCGCCCTGGCCATCAGCCTGGCGGCCTTCGCGCTGCTGCCCGACCGCTTCCTGCCGCGCGTGGTGCGCACCGACGCCGACCTGGGCTTCGTGATCAACAAGACCGCCTATTTCGCCGACAGCAGCCTGGGCTTGCTGCGGGGAGGCCCGGCGACGGCGCAGGCGCAGGCAGCGGCCCAGGGCGACGCGCCGTGGGACGGCAAGGACCCGCGCTATCCCTTCCTGCGCGCCGAGCGCACGCCCGACACCCTCGGCCCCTTGTTCAAGGCCGGCGCCGGTGCGCCGCCGAACCTGGTGTTCATCATCGTCGAAGGCCTGGGACGTTCGTTCTCCGGCCCCGGCGCGCGCCTGGGCAGCTTCACGCCCTTCCTGGACGAGCTGGCGCAGCAGGGCCTGTATTTCGAGAACTTCCTGGCCGGCCAGGGCCGCACCTTCGGCGTGCTGACCACCGTGTTCGGTTCCCTCCCCTTCGGCGAGCAGGGCCTGGCCGCGCTGGGCGAGCGCATGCCGCGCCACGATTCCCTGCTCACGGTCTTGAGGGCCCAGGGCTACCGCCTGAAGTTCTACTCGGGCTCGAACATGGAGTTCGACAACGAAGGCCTGTTCCTGCGCGCCCAAGGCGTGGACAGCATCGTCAGCGAGAAGGACTTCGGTCCGGGCTACCGGCGCAGCAACGACTGGGGCTATGCCGATCGCGACCTGGTCGAGATGGCGCTCGAGCGCGAGCGCAAGGATGCGCATCCGGGGCCGGCGCTGAGCATCATCCAGACCACCAGCATGCACAGCCCCTTCACCTTCCCGGGTCAGGACGCCTGGCGCCGCCGCGTGCCCGAGCGCCTGGTCGCGCTCGGACGCGCGCCGCAGCCGGTGCACGAGGACTACCGCGACATCTTCGCCAGCATCCTGTATACCGACGACGCGCTGCGCCTGTTCTTCGAACAGGCCAGGACCTTGCCGGGCTACGAAAACACGATCTTCGTCATCACCGGCGACCACCGCCTGCCGGAGCTGCCGATGGACACCCGCATCGAGCGCTACCACGTGCCGCTGATCGTGGTCTCGCCGCTGCTGAAAGCGCCGCGCGCGATCAAGGCGGTGTCGTCGCAGTTCGACATCGCGCCTTCGCTGCTGGCCTACCTGGCCAACAATCACGGATTGAAATCCCCCGCGCGCGTCACCTGGCTGGGCACCGGCCTGGATGTCGAGCCCGCGTTCCGCAACCTGCATGCGATTCCGCTCAAGCAGACCAAGACCGAGATGAGCGACTTCGTATCCGGCTCCGTCTACCTGGCCCAGGGCCAGCTGCACACCCTGGCGGACGGCATGAGCGTCGACCGCGCACAGGACGCCGGCGCGCTGGCCAAGGCCCAGGCGCAGTTCGGCGCCTTCCTGCGCGCCAACGCGCAGGCGGGCAAGGCGGCCGCGCTGTCGCCGCCCGGCACGCCCCTGGCCGCCTATGGCGAGGTGGGCGGGCGCACCTTGCGCAGCGTGCCCCTGGTGTCCGAGGCGGGCGAGGTCGGCGTATCCGGCGTGCGCCCCCGTCCTGGCACGGGACGATTGGCGGTCGAGGCGACCTTCACCAACCACGCCGCGATCCGCTCGCGCGAGTTCGCGCCGCTGCTGGTGATCACCAACGAACACGGCCTGGAACTGGGCGAAGTCACGGGCGAGGCCATGTCGCTGGCGCCGGGCAAGTCGGCGACAGTCACCCTGCACCCGGACCTGGGCAAGATCCCGTCCGGCACCTACTACCTGTCGGTGCTGCCTTCGCATCCCGATACCGGGCGCTCGATCGGCGTCGGCCAGTACCACGTGGAGCTCAAGCTGTGAAACGTCTCCTTGCCTCCCTGCTCCTGGCCCTGGCCTGCGCGCAGTCGCATGCGGCTCCCGCAGCGCCGCGCGCCATCTGGACCTGGGAAGAAGAGTCCTACGCCATGCTGCGCCAGGACGCTGCGGCCGGGCGCGCCATCGATTTCCTCAAGTCGAAGTCGGTCGACACGGTCTACCTCTACGCCGACGCCTACGAGGGCCGCAACCTGATCGTGGCCGAGCCGCAGCGCTATCGCGCCCTGATCCGCCGCATGCACGCCTCCGGCCTCAAGGTCTACGCCCTGCTCGGCTCGGCCTACCTCAAGACCGAGCGCTATGTGCTGCCGCGCCACCGGGCCCAGGCCGAAGCCATGCTGCAGCGCGTCCTCGACTACAACAAGGGCGCGGCGCCGGAAGAGCGCTTCGACGGCATCAACCTCGACATCGAGCCGCACATCCTGGACGAGTGGTCGACCCGCAAGATGGCCCTGCTGGCCGAATTCGTCGAGCTGTCCGACGCGCTGGTGCGCCTCAAGCGCAAGTCCGGCCAGGACCTGCCGATGGGACCGGCGATTCCCTTCTGGTTCGACGGCATCGAGCTCGAATGGCAGGGCAAGCGTAAGCCGGTCAGCCAGCACGTGCAGGACCTGTACGACTACGTGGCCCTGATGGACTACCGCGACCGCGCCGAAGGCGGCGACGGCATCGTCAGCCACGCGATGGACGAACTGGAATACGCCAGCCGCATCGGGCGCAAGGTGATGATCGGCGTCGAGACCCTGCCGAATGCGATCAAGAAGGTGTCCTTCCACCACCTGCGCGAAGCCGACATGGAGCGCGAACTGGCCACGACCGCGCGCATGGTGGGCCAGATGCCGGCCTATGGCGGGGTCGTGATCCATCACTACCAGTCCTACCGCAAGTGGCTGGGTCTGGAATAAACGGTCCAGGTACTAGTTTCGCTTAGTTAGCATATGAACGTCACCCCGGCGGAGGCGGGGGCCCAAGTCAAGCGTTTCGATAGCTCATGCAGAACTTGGGCACCGGCCTTCGCCGGTGCGACGGTTTTTCGGCTAACGAAACGCGATCAAGCTCCGAGGCCCATCAGCAAAAATCCCGGCTCGGCGCATTCAAACGCCCCAGCAAATGCGACATGTCGACCAGGCGCTTGGCCACCAGGTGGCGCACCTCGCCTTCCTTCTGCCAGATCCCGTACACCCCGAGCAGCGGGGCATTGAGCACCTCGCGGCGCTGCTGCTCCACCAGCGAGGGCCAGACGATCACGTTGACGTTGCCGGTCTCGTCCTCCAGGGTCATGAACAGCACGCCCTTGGCGGTGCCGGGCCGCTGGCGCACCGTGACCATGCCGCAGGCGCGCGCCAGCTGGCCGTTCTGGTAGTCCATCAGGGTGGACGCCGGCATGAAGCGCTTGGCCAGCAGCTGCGCGCGCAGCAGCGCCAGCGGATGGCGGCCCAGGGTCAGGCCCTGGGCGCGGTAGTCGCCCACGATCTCCTCGCCTTCCGAAGGCGCGGCCAGCTGGGGCGTTTCTTCCTGCACCGTGGTCGGGCGCAGCAGGTCGCGGTCGGGCACCGCGCCCACCGCCTGCCACAGGGCTTCGCGCCGGTGCCCGGCCAGCGAGCGCAGCGCGTTGGCGCCGGCCAGCACCTGCAAATCGCCGCGGTCGAGCCGGGCGCGCCGCGCCAGGTCGGCCACGCTCTCGAAAGGCCGGATCGCGCGCGCTTCCTCGATGCGCTCGGCCACGTCCCGGCTTAGACCGCGCTGCAGGGACAGGCCCAGGCGCACCGCCGGCTGGCGCGAACGGTCGACGGGATCGAGCTCCTCCAGCGCCGAATCCCAGCCGCTGATGGCCACGTCCACCGGCCTGACCTCGATGCCGTGGCGGCGCGCATCCTGCACCAGCTGCGAGGGGCTGTAGAAACCCATCGGCTGGCTGTTGAGCAGCGCGCACAGGAAGGCGGCCGGCTCGTGGCACTTGAGCCAGGAGCTGGCATAGGCCAGCAGCGCGAAGCTGGCCGCGTGCGATTCGGGAAAGCCGTATTCGCCGAAGCCCTGGATCTGGCTGAAGATCGATTCGGCGAAGGCCAGTTCGTAGCCGCGCTCCAGCATGCCGCCCACGATGCGGTCGTAGTACTGTTCCAGGCCGCCCTTGCGCTTCCAGGCCGCCATCGCGCGCCGCAGCTGGTCGGCCTCGCCCGGCGTGAAACCCGCGCCCAGGATCGCCACCTGCATGACCTGTTCCTGGAAGATCGGCACGCCCAGGGTGCGCGCCAGCGCCACCTTCATCTCGGGACTGGGGTAATGCACGGGATCGAGACCCTGCCTGCGCCGCAGGTACGGGTGGACCATGCCGCCCTGGATCGGGCCGGGGCGCACCACCGCCACCTCGATCACCAGGTCGTAGAAGCGGCGCGGCCGCATGCGCGGCAGCATGCTCATCTGGGCGCGCGACTCGATCTGGAACACGCCCACCGTATCGGCCGCGCAGATCATGTCGTAGGTGGCCGTGTCGTCGGGCGGGATGTCCTGCATCTCGAACACGTCGCCGTAGCGCTGGCCGACCAGCTCCAGCCCGCGCCGCATCATCGACAGCATGCCCAGGGCCAGCACGTCGACCTTCATCAGCCCGAGTTCTTCGAGGTCGTTCTTGTCCCACTGGATCACGCTGCGCTCTTCCATCGCCGCGTTCTCGATCGGCACCAGGCGCGACAGCTTGCCCTGGGCGATCACGAAGCCGCCCGGGTGCTGCGACAGGTGGCGCGGGAAATTCAGCAGCTGCTGGGCCAGGGTGGCCCACTGGCGCGACAGCGGCGCTTCCGGATCGAGGCCGCTTTCGGCCAGGCGCCCCAGCAGATCGGCGCGGCTGTCGAACCAGTGGTGCATCTTGGCGACCTTCTCGACGATGGCCAGGTCGATGCCGAGCGCGCGTCCGCTGTCGCGCAGCGCGCTCTTGGGACGGTAGCTGATCACCACCGCGGCCAGCGCCGCGCGCTCGCGCCCGTACTTGCCGTAGATGTACTGGATAACCTCTTCCCTGCGCTGGTGCTCGAAGTCGACGTCGATGTCGGGCGGCTCGTTGCGCTCCTTCGAGATGAAGCGCTCGAACAGCAGGCTGGCGCGCGCGGGATCGACCTCGGTGATGCCGAGGCAGTAGCAGACCGCCGAATTGGCGGCCGAGCCGCGTCCCTGGCACAGGATGTTCTGGGACCGGGCGAAGCGCACGATGTCGTACACGGTCAGGAAGTAGTGCTCGTACTTCATGTCGGCGATCAGGCCCAGCTCATGTTCGATCTGGGCCTGCACCTTGGCCGGAATGCCTTCGCGGAAGCGCCGGTACGCGCCGATATAGGTTTCGGCGCGCAGGTAGCTGCTGGCGCTGTGGCCGGGCGGGACCACCTCGTCCGGATACTCGTAGCGCAGCTCGTCCAGCGAGAAAGTACACAGGCGCGCGATGCGCACCGTCTCGGCCAGGGCTTCTCGGGTGTAGATATTGGCCAGGCGCAGGCGGGCGCGCAGGTGCTGCTCGGCGTTCTGCGCCAGGCCGTAGCCGCATTCGGCCACCGGCTTGCCCAGGCGCGTGGCGGTCAAGGTGTCCTGCAAGGGCTTGCGCGAGCGCACGTGCATCACCACGTGGCCGAGGGCCGTGATCGGCAAGCCATGCTGCCAACCCACCTCCTCGATGGTGGCGCGGTGGGCATCGTCGAAGGCGCGGTGCAGCAGGGTCAGCCCGAGCCAGGCGCGGCCCGGAAAAGTGGTGGCCATCCACGCGGCCTGGGCGTGCAGGCGGTCGACGTCGCGGGCTTCGTGGCCCGGATAGGCTGGCAACAGGATCGCCAGGCAGTCCGGCATGTGCCGCAGGTGCGCGTGTTCCGCATCCGGCTCGGCCAGGTCCTCGGGCGTGAGGAAGTACTCGCCCTTGGCGGCGCGCATGCGGCCCAGCGTAATGAGTTCCGACAGGTTGCCGTAGCCGTTGCGGTTGCGGGCCAGCAGGATCAAGGACAGGGCCGGGCTGCCGTCGCGCTGCTTCAGGTGGAAATGGGCGCCGATCACCAGCGGCAGGCCGGCCTTCTTCGCTTCGCCATGGGCGCGCACCACGCCGGCCAACGAGCATTCGTCGGTCAGGGCCAGCGCGAAGTAGCCCAGCTGCACGGCGCGCATCACCAGTTCTTCCGCGTGCGAGGCCCCCTGCAAGAAGGAGAAGTTCGACAGGCAGAACAGCTCCGCGTACTGGGGCAGTATCTGTGGAGAGGCAGTGGTCGGCGGCTCTGTCACGGCTGGGCTACAATCCTTGGATAAAACGGCAATACTGTATAAAAACACAGTATAACCGACGAGGCCAACACGACAAGAGAGCACAATGAAGATCCATGCCCTGCAATGCTTCGGCGCCCGCCCCGGCGCCGGCAACCCCGCCCTGGTGATCGAGGACGATGCGTCCGGCCAGGAGGAGCGCGCACGCTTCGCGCGCGAGCGCAACATGACCTGCGTATGGATCGATCCCGCGAACGAGCCAGGCATCGCGGGCGTGGTCGACTACTTCTATCCGCATGCGCGCAGTCCCCTTTGCGTGCATGCGACCCTGGCGGTGGCGCAGGTGCTGTTCGCGCGCGATCCGCAGGCGCCATCGCTGGCGGTGCGCACCGCCGTGCGCGGCCAGCGCCTGGGCCTCGTCCATGCGGACGGTGAGTTTTTCGTACGGATGGACGTGCAGGAGGCGGCCCAGCCTGCGCTCGATGCGAAACTGCTGGCGCGCCTGCTGCTGGCCCCAGGTTTCACCCCCGCCTCGGCGCCGCGCGTGACCTCGATCGGCAGCCCGAAACTGCTGGTCGAAGTGCCGGACACGGCTACCCTGCATGCGCTCGCACCCGACCTGGCGGCGATCGGCGCCTGGGGCAAGCAGGCCGGCGTGAACGGCATCTACGTGTACTGCCGGCGCGCGGATGGGAACTACGAGGGACGCAACTTCAATCACCTCGACCCGGCGCTGGAAGACAGCGCCACCGGCGTAGCCGCGGGCGCGCTGACGGCGCTGCTCGGGCAGGGCCTCACCCTGCTGCAAGGCCGCGCGACCGGGCGCGATTGCCTGATCCGCACCCGGATCGATGAGAGCGCGGTGCTCGTCGGAGGCCGGGTCGAATCGGCCGATTGACCCAGGCGTAGGGTCGGCGGCTTTGCCGCCGACGCGTTCAACTTCATGCGCCGGCTGTACGCGTCGGCGGCGTAGCCGCCAACCCTACGGACTCATGCTGGTTGAATGATTTTCAGTTATATCAATACAACGTTGCATTAATGCTACAGAGCCATGGTGATCAAAGGGTCAATTGATTAGTATCTAATTTTCCCCCGGAGAAAACTCTGTGCTCAAACTCAAATCGATTCCGCAGTCCCTGGTGCTCGCCCTCTACGGCGCCACCGCCCTCGCAGCACTGCTTCCCGCCGCCGCCCACGCACAAAGCGCCGCGCCGGCCGTGACCGGCGATGTCACCACCGTCAACGTCGTCGGCTCGCGCCGCGTGGGCACCGCGTCCTCGACCGACACCCCGGTGCCGGTCGACTTCATCCCGATGACCAAGGCGGCCGAACAAGGCGGCCAGTTCGACCTGGCCCAGGCCCTGACCAACATCTCGCCCTCGTTCAACTCGACCCGCCAGACCGGCGCGGACGGCGCCGACCTGATCGACTCGGCCGCCCTGCGCGGCCTGGGTTCGGACCAGACCCTGGTGCTGATGAACGGCAAGCGCCGCCACACGGTGGCCCTGGTGAACCTGTTCGGCGCGCGCAACCGCGGCAACACGGGCACCGACATGAACGCGGTCCCGCTGCTGGCGATCAAGAACGTGCAGGTGCTGCGCGACGGCGCCGCCGCGCAATACGGCTCGGATGCGATCGCGGGCGTGATCAACATCGAACTGAAGAAGAACCTGGGCTGCGAATCGGTGCTGGGCTACGGCCAGTACACCGAAGGCGACGGCGAGAACTGGCTGGCCTCGGCCTACTGCGGCGTGGCCGTGGCGGGCGGCGTGCTGGGCATCACCGGCGAATACTACGACCGCGGCCGCTCGAACCGCTCGGAGCCGGGCAACCCGCGCATCATCGGCGACACCAAGTCCGAGAACCAGACCCTGTACCTGAACGGCGAATTCCCGGCCGGTCCGGGCAAGCTGTATTTCACCGCGGGCGCGCAGAAGCGCGACGCCTCGTCGGCCGCCTGGGCACGCGAAGGCCTGGGTTCGGAAGACATCCCCTCGCGTAACTCGGCGGCGATGTATCCGGAAGGCTTCGTGCCCTTCATCGACGGCAAGGTCGACGACCGCTGGGGCACCGTGGGCTTCCGCATGCAGGTGGGCGAATGGAATGCCGACCTGTCGCAGACCTACGGCTACAACCGCCTGATGTACAACATCAACAACACCCTGAACGCCTCGATCGCCAACCTGGACCTGATCAACGGCGGCGAGGGCCGCAGCGCGTCGGCCTTCGACGCGGGCGGTTTCTCTTTCCGCCAGGCGACCACCAACCTGGACTTCAGCCGCTTCTACAACGGCGTCCTGAACGGCATGAACGTGGCCTTCGGCCTCGAGCACCGCCGCGAGAACTACAAGATCTTCGCCGGCGAAACCGGTTCCTGGATCGACGCCGACGGCGTGGGCTTCGGCGGCAATGCCGGCAGCCAGGGCTTCCCGGGCTTCCAGCCGGGCGACGCGACCGACAGCGACCGCCACAGCAGCGCCGCCTACCTCGACATCGAGACCGACGTCAGCGACCGCTTCAAGGTCCAGACCGCGCTGCGCCACGAGCGCTATTCGGACTTCGGTTCGACCACCACCGGCAAGCTGGCCGGCTCCTACCGCGTGACCCCGCAAGTGCTGCTGCGCGCCTCGGCCAGCACCGGCTTCCGCGCCCCGTCGCTGCAGCAGGTCTACTTCTCGTCGACCTTCACCGACTTCGTCAGCGGCGTGCCGCTGGACGTGGTGCTGGCCCCGAACGGCGGCCCCGTGGCGAACGCCGCCGGCATCCCGCAGCTCAAGGACGAAGAATCGAAGAGCTTCACCGCCGGCATCACCTGGTCGCCGACCCAGTCCACCTCGGTGACGGCCGACCTGTACCGCATCGACATCGACGACCGCATCGTGCTGTCGGGCCGCTTCGATGAAGAAAACTACCCGGCCCTGGGCGCGACCCTGCGCCAGCTGGGCGTGGGCCAGGCCCAGTTCTTCGTCAACTCGGTCGACACCAAGACCCAGGGCCTGGACCTGACGGTGTCGAACCGCGCCGACCTGGGCGCCGGCAAGCTGAACACCTTCCTGGCGGTCAACTTCAGCAAGACCGAAGTCAAGGGCGTGAAGGCCCCGGCCGCGCTGGCGGGCTTCGAGGACGTGCTGCTGTCCGAGCGCGAGCGCCTGTTCATCGAGGAAGGCGCACCGCGCCGCAAGGCCACCCTGGGCTTCGACTACAGCCTGGACAAGTTTGAAACCTCGCTGCGCATCGTCCACTTCGGTCCGCAGACCCTGGGCACCTTCTCGGGCCCGCCGGTGCCGAACCAGAAGTACGAAGCGAAGACCTCGGCCGACCTGTCCTTCACCTGGGCCTTCACCGACAAGACCAAGTTCACCGTCGGCGGCACCAACATCTTCAACGTCAAGCCGACCGCGCAGGATCCGAACGAAACCGACAACGGCTTCAAGTACGAGAGCGTGCAGTTTGGCTTGAACGGGGCATCGGTGTTTGCGCGTCTGTCGCACAAGTTCTGAGTCTTCAGGGGGTAGGCTCCGCTTGCGGAGTTACCCCTTTCAGTTAGCATCAAAACCGTCGTCCCCGCCTTCGCGGGGATGACGGTTTTTAGCCGTTGCCACTTACAAAGCCTTTTTCATTTCCGATACCGGCACTTTCGTCGGCACCTATCCCGATTCGTCGGAAATTCCCCGCATCCGCTTCTGACAGCGGCAATACTGGCCTTCTCTTCCAAGGAGAAGCCATGAACAAATCCCTGCTCTTCCTCTCCACCCTGTGCATGAGCGCCTGGGCCCATACCTCCGCATCCGACGTCTGCAAACTGGTCCAGGCGCCGCGCGACAGCTTCGTGGTGCAGTTGCCGTTCGAAGTGGTCGACGGCCGCATCTACGTGCAAGCCCGCGTCAACGACCACGGTCCCTTTCGCTTCGCCATCGACACCGGCGCAAGCGGCCTGGGACGCGCGGATGCGACGCTGGTAGCGGCGCTCGGGCTGAAGCCCCAGGGCAAGAGCGAGACCTCGGACGGCGTGCAAAGCGCCAAGGTCGACACGGTAAGGCTCGATTCACTGGACCTGGGTGGCCTGGCAAGGAAGGACCTCGAAGTCATCACCCGCAACTACGGTGGCAGCAAGGGCCCCGCAGCTTTCCACGGCATCGTCGGGCGCGAGTTCTTCGCCGACGGCCTCTTGATCCTGGATTACCCGAACCGGACGCTGTCGTTCAGCCGTTCGCTGTCGCTGCCTGCGGCGGGCGAACAGATCCTCAAGTACGAGCGCGCCTTCCGCGTGCCCGTCTCCATCGGCCAGGTGCGAACCGAAGGAAACCTGGATACCGGCGCCAACGTCAGCTTCGTGCTGCCCCAGGCGCTGTACGACAAGATCGGCAGCGCCCCTTTGCACCAGGCGGGGCAAGGCACGCTGACCAACACCAAGGTCGATACGAAACGCGCGGTCGTCGGCGGCCCGTTCAGGATCGGCGCCGCCGAGGTCAAGGATGTCGACGTGCGCGTCTCGGAGCGGTTCCCGGAACTGCTCGTCGGCGCGCACGTCCTGCAGCGCTACGCGGTCATGATCGACCAGCGAGCGCGCAGCGTCGCGCTATGTCCGTGAGGAACGGCGACGGCGTACGGCGGCAAGACTCGCGAGCGCCGCGCCGAACAGGCCCAGGGTTGCCGGTTCCGGCACCGTGAAGTCGTCCATGGCCCACGGGGTCGGGCTGCTGTTGTAGATCACCAGCGTATCGATCCCGTTCCAGCCCAGCTGCACCCACTGCGGCGCCATCGTGTCGATCACGGTGGACACGCCGGTCGAGTACAGCAGTTGGCCGTTGCGCCAGCCCTCGAAGGAAATCTCCTGCTCCAGCCAGGCCGAGGTGAACCAGGCGCCGACGAAGTTGAAGCCGCCAGCCTTCGAGATCGCCACCGGGGCACCGTCACGGTTATAGGCCGTGTTCGCGAACGAGACGGCGCCAAGCTCGTAGCCGCTGCCCGGGTAGGCGTCGGCGCGGATCACGCCCACGTTGTCCCAGTCGAAGCCGCCGTAGCCATTGGCCACCACGGTGGTTTCTTCGCCCGGCAGGTCGTCGAAGCCGATCACGCCGGCCGAAGCCCAGGTCGAGCTTCCCAGGGATGCCAGCATCAAGGCCAGCGAGAGTATGGTCTTCTTCATGTTCATTTCTTCCTCGAGTATCAGCGGGCCAGCGCGGCCACGTCGGCGTCAGTCAATGCCGTTCCATAGATGCGCAGGTCGTCCATCGAGCCCACGTAGGGCGCGTCCCACCAGTTCACACCCAGGGCGAACACGCCGCTGGTGTTGGTGAACACGTTCGGGAAATTCGCGCCGCTGAACTTCTTCACACCGTCGACATAGACATTGACCGCGCCGTTCTTCACGCTGAAGGCCAGGTGCGACCAGCGGCCGACCGGGATGTTCATGCCCAGCCCGGCGTCGTACCAGGCCGTGCCCGACCACAGCATGCTGGCGCCGCCGACGAAGTCGTGCCCTTTCGGCAGGAGGCTGATCCAGGAATCCGTGGTGCGGGCGCCGAAGAAGGTGGTGCTGAAGGCGTTCAGCTGCGCCGGCTTGAGCCAGAGCGCGACCGTGTAGTTGTTGGACGAGATCAGGCCGTTCGGCAGGCGGACGCCGGTCGCGCCGTTGAACACGGCGGCATTGCCCTTCACGCCCGCTTCATAGCCCAGGCTGCCGCCGGCGACATCGATACGGCTGCCGATCACCGTGCCCGGTGCGAACACGCCGTTCGCATCGAACAGGTTGCCGTCGAAGGCATAGTGCGCCAGCAGGCCGCCGGCCTTGCGCACGGTGACCGTGAAGGCCTTCACCGTCGTGGCCGTACCCTTGGTGATGCGCGCCGTCAGGGTCAGGGTCACGTCGCCGTTGGGCGAGGCATTCACCACGCCGGTGTTGCTGACCACCGCCGGGTTGGACGAGGTCCAGGCAATGGTTGCGCCGCGTGCGCCGCTGGCCGGCAGGTTCAGGTTGGCGGTGACGGCCGAGGTGTTGCCCAGGCTGAGCTCATTGTAGATGGCGGTGACCACCTGGGCGTCGGTGCGCGGGACCAGGCGGCTGCCCATGATGCTCACGCCGTCGCGCGACAGGGCCGAGAAGGTCATCACATAGCTCTTCGAGGTCTCGTCCCACTGGCTGACCAGCACGCCCTTGTAGGGCGCCGCGCCGGCCAGTTGCAGCTCCACCCCGTTGCTGCCGACCAGGGCCCAGCTGCCGGTGACGGCGCCGGTGACGGTACCGGTCGCGTTCAGCGTGATCGACTGCGCCTTCTTGACGGTGGCGGAGATGTCCTTGCCATGGTTGACCAGCAGGTAGTCGCCAACCACGAATTCGCGCCGCACCGCGGCCAGCTTCTCGTTGGCGAAGCGGTAAGGCGTGACGACCGGCCAACCGTCCGCGTTCATGAACATCTGGTGAGTGCGGATCTCGTGCTGCTCGCCGCGCTCGGGGAAGCGCGAGTGGAACACCAGGAAGTGGCGTCCGGTGGCGGCGTCGTAATAGGCCGAGTTGTGGCCGGGCGAGACGTAGCCGGTGCCGATGCCGGTGCCCGTTTCACCCAGCTTGCGGTCGAACAGGAAGCTGCCCATCATCTTGACGCCATAGGGCGCGATCGAGGCATCGTCGAACAGGGGTTTGCTCGGATCGGACTTCACGTTCGCCATGTTGTTGCCCTGGGCGTCCAGGTAGGGACCGTCCGGATTGAGCGAGCGCGCCACGCGCATGTTGTAGCCGCCGGTGGCGTCCAGGCCGCCGAAGGAGGTGAACATGTAGTAGTAGGAGGTGGCGGGACTGTACAGCACGAAGGCGCCTTCGATGCGGCTATGGTTCCCGCCGATCAGGCGCTTGCCGTAGCCCTGCCCGGGCAGCGGCATGCCGTTCGAGGGATTCATCTGCATGATGAAGATGCCGCCCGAGTAGGAACCGTAGATCATCCACAGGCGCCCGCCGTTGTCGAAGAAGACGTGCGGATCGACCGTGTTCGGGTGCTTGAGGGCGTCGTAGACGGTGCCGTCGGCGCTGGCCTGGCCCCACATCCCCGACTGCAGGATCAGTCCCTTGTCGACATAGGGACCCTCGATGCTGTTGGCCACCGCGACGCCCAGGGCCGAGCGCGGCGAATCGCCCTTGCAGGCGTTGTAGTACATGTAGAACTTGCCGTCCGCGAGCTGGCGTACGTCGGCCGCCCACAGGGTGTTCGACTGGGCCCAGCTGAAGGCCTCGGACAGTTCGGTGAAAACGTTGGCGGAGCCGTTCAGGAACAGCTTGTTGGTGGCGCTCACGCTGTCGGTGACCTGCTCCCAGTTCATCAGGTCCTTGGTCTTGGCGGCGGCGAGGTGCGAGCCGAAGACATAGAAGGTGTCGCCGACCTTGATCACCGATGGGTCATGGACCGAGGCGTTCTTGAAGGCGGGCTGGGTGAATCCGGCCTGGGCGGCGGCGTTCAGGGAAATCAGGGACGAGGCCAACAGCGCCCCTATTCCCCATCGAGAGAATGGCTTCTTCATTGCTTGTCTCCGTTATCGTTATGTTCGTCGCGCTTGGGCGCACGGATCCCCGCGGCGCGCGTCGGACGGCCGTCTCTGGGTATGGTCGGTGAATGGACAGAATGAAGAGTTTTTAAAATTCTGACAAATCACATTAATGCTGTGATTGATGTCGATATTGGTATCGGCTGAGTGAGCGCCGCTGGAGCTGTCAGCCCAAAGACCGTCGCCCCCGCGCAGGCCGGGGCCCAAGTTTTTTGGAAACCGCCCACTCCCCGGCATA
>NZ_JAGPWC010000073.1 GCF_018119405.1 Massilia sp. ST3
ATGGACGAGTACAAAGAATTGAACGAGTACCCAAGCCAACGGATGGGATAGCGTTTCCTTGCCGCACCAGCACAACCGAACTTGCTATTAGTAACTTTTGGTTATAGGCAAGACAATGTTGAGAACCCATGTTGGATGATAAATGACGCAAATTAGCGACATGATGCGCACCGTAGGAAAAATTTTTCCTACCGCCACTTCCCTATGGAAACGACTGAATTTACGCAAATCAAGGTTTTCCTGTTACAACTCGTTACGTATTTTCCGCCAGGCAGGAGTTATGCTGGGTGAATGTTTCGCAGGAAATTTCCTCAAGACACATTTATTCAGCTTAAAGGAAACCCCATGCACTTCGCTCTGCGCTCCACCCTCGTCCTCCTGTCCGCCGCTGCCGTCCTGCCCGCCCATGCCGCCACCCGTGAAGTCGGCCCAGGCAAGACCTATGCGACCCCGTGCCGCGCCTTCGCGGCCGCGGCAGCAGGCGACCTGATCCAGATTACCGGCAACACCACCTACAGCGGCGACGTCTGCGCCATCACCAAGACCCTGACCATCCGCGGCGTGAACGGCCGTCCGAAGATCGATGCCGCCGGCAAGAACGCGCTCGGCAAGGGCACCTGGGTCGTCCAGGCGAACAATGTCGTGGTCGAAAACGTCGAGATGCTCGGCGCGAAAGTGCCGGACGCCAACGGCGCGGCCCTGCGCCTGGAAGGCACCAACTTCACCCTGCGCTCGAGCTTCATCCACGACAACGAGAACGGCATCCTGAGCGGCGCCAACACCAGCAGCAAGATCGTGATCGAGAAGAGCGAGTTCGGCCACAACGGCGGCGGCACCGGCCAGACCCACAATGTCTACATCGGCAAGGTCGGCAGCCTGACCTTCCGCTACAACTACTCGCACGACGCCAACGTCGGCCACAACCTGAAGTCGCGCGCCCTGGTCAATACCATCGTCTACAACCGCTTCTCGAGCACCGCCGCCGGCCAGACCGGCACCACCGCCAGCGGCAAGCCGAGCTATGAGATCGACCTGCCGAACGCCGGTACGTCCTACATCATCGGCAACGTGATCCACCAGCCGGCTGCGCACAGCAACCCGAACATGGTGGCCTACGGCGAGGAAGGCGCGAGCAACCCCGGCCACGACCTGTACGTGATCAACAATACCTTCCTGAACGACGATAGCGTACGCGGCAACTTCGTGATGGTCGGTTCGGGCGTGACCAAGAAGATCCTGCTGCAGAACAACATCCTCGGCGGCACCGGCACCATCACCAACCAGACCGGCGCCGTGCAAAAGACCAACTACCGTTCGCTCGCGCCGGGCTTCGTCAACCGCGCCGCCTGGGACCTGCGTCCGACCGCCAATGCTCTGGTCGTGAACGCGGCCTCGGCCACGGGCACCTCGCCGAGCGGCGTTTCGCTCAAGCCGGTGGCCCAGTACCTGCACAGCGCCAACGGCAGCACCCGCCCCGTGGTGAACGCCCTGGACGTCGGCGCCTACGAGTCCGCGCTCTAATAGAGCACGCCGAAATGAAAAAAGCGTTGCCGCAACTGCGGCAACGCTTTTTTTTGTCCGGCTGCCGCTGACTCAGCTGCGCCAGCCGCGGTACCAGTCACGATAGCGCGTCAAGCCCGTCTCCAGCGGCGTGGCCGGCTTGTAGCCGACCCATTCCTGCAGGCGGCTGGTGTCGGCATGGGTCGCCGGCACGTCGCCGGCCTGCATCGGCTGGAAGTCGAGCACGGCCTGGGTTTCCAGCACGCGCTCTAGGGTACGCACGAAATCCAGCACCATCACCGGCTGGTTATTGCCGATGTTGAACACCGCATGACGCACCTTGCCCGGCGCTTGCGGCTGCGGCTTGAACAGCAGCCGCACCACGCCTTCCACGATGTCGTCGATGTAGGTGAAGTCGCGCGTGAGCTTGCCTTCTGCGAACACGGGAATTTTTTCACCGCGCAGGATCTTCTCGGTAAAACTGAAATAGGCCATGTCCGGCCGGCCCCAGGGGCCATACACCGTGAAGAAGCGCAGGCCCGTGGCCGGGAAGCCGTACAGATGGCTATAAGAATGCGCCATCAGCTCGTTGGCCTTCTTGGTGGCGGCATACAGCGAGACCGGCTCGTCGACCCGGTCGTCCTCGCTGAACGGCACCTTGGCGTTGCTGCCGTAGACGCTGCTGCTGCTGGCATACAGCAGGTGCTCCACCTGGTGATGGCGGCAGGCTTCGAGGATATTGCCGAAGCCGACCAGATTCGACTGGATGTAGGCGTCGGGATTCTGCAGCGAATAGCGCACGCCGGCCTGGGCCGCCAGATGTACCACCAGCTGCGGGCGCACGCGCTCGAACAGGGCGCGCAGCTGGGCGCCGTCGGCGATGTCGATGCGCTCGCACTCGACCCCGGCCGGCGCCAGCAGCGCCGCCACGCGGTCGGTCTTGAGCTGCGGATCGTAGTAATCGTTGAAATTGTCGCAACCGACCACCCGGTGCCCCATCGCGGCCAGGCGCGCGGCGACATGGCTGCCGACGAAGCCGGCGGCGCCGGTCACCAGGATCGTCTGCGGGGCGCTCACGCCGCCTCCGCCTTGACGGCGCGACCGATGCCTTCATAGGCCAGGCCGGCGCCGGCCACGGTGAGCGGATCGTAGATGTTGCGGCCGTCAAACACGGCGCGCGCGGACAGGTTCTCGGCCAGGAAGCGCCAGTCCGGCGAACGGAATTCCTTCCATTCGGTGACCAGGACCAGGGCGTCGGCGCCGCGCACCGCGTCCTCGGCCGAGTTCACCAGGCTCAGCAGTTCGCCGCAGGCGCGCTCGCCATGCTCGGCCAGCAGGACCCGCTGGGCTTCCTTGCTCGCCACCGGATCGTAGGCGGCGACCTTGCAGCCGGCCTCGAACAGGGCGCGGATCAGCACCAGGCTCGGCGCTTCGCGCATGTCGTCGGTGTTCGGCTTGAACGACAGGCCCCACAGGGCGATGGTCTTGCCGCGCAGGTTTTCCGCGCCGCCGAAGAAACGGCAGACCTTGCGGTACAGGACGTTCTTCTGCAGGTCGTTGACGCGCTCGGTCGCTTCCAGGATGTGCAGGCGCTGGTCGTGGTCGCCCGCGGTCTTGATCAGGGCCTTGACGTCCTTCGGGAAGCAGGAGCCGCCGTAGCCCATGCCGGCGTACAGGAACTGGGAACCGATGCGCGGGTCCATGCCGATACCCTGGCGCACGGCCTCGATGTCGGCGCCCAGCAGCTCCGCCAGGTTGGCCAGCTCGTTCATGAAACTGATGCGGGTGGCCAGCATGGCGTTGGCGGCGTACTTGGTCAGCTCGGCGCTGCGCACGTCCATCACCACCAGCTTCTCGTGGTTGCGGCTGAACGGGCCGTACAGCTGGCGCATCAGGGCGGTGGCTTCCTGGTCGTCGCTGCCGACCACGATGCGGTCCGGGCGCATGAAGTCGCCGATGGCGGCGCCCTCTTTCAGGAATTCCGGGTTGCTGACCACGTTGAAGGCGACCTGCACGCCGCGCTTGTCCACTTCGCCGGCGATCGCCTGGCGCACCAGTTCGGCGGTGCCGACCGGCACGGTCGACTTGTCGACAATGACCACCGGCTTGACGATGCGCTGGCCGATGTTGCGCGCCGCTTCCAGGATGTGGGTGAGGTCGGCGCTGCCGTCCTCGTCCGGCGGGGTGCCCACCGCCAGGAAGATGACTTCCGCATGGGCGACAGCGTCGTCGTAGCTGGTCGAGAAGCGCAGGCGGCCGGCCGCGGCGTTGCTGGTCACCATGCTGTCCAGGCCCGGCTCATGGATCGGGATGATGCCGTCGTTGAGCATCGCGATCTTCGACGCGTTGATATCGACACACAGGACATGGTTGCCGACGTCGGCAAAGCATGCCCCGGAAACCAAGCCGACGTAACCGGTACCGATGACTGAAATTTTCATGAGAGTGTTCTGAGTGTTGGCGCCCGGGGGCGGGAGACGAATGTAAGCGGACCGATGCTCATGCTTTTAAGAAACACAACGATTCCGTCGGCTTCCAGGGGCATCATGATGATGTCCAATAGCAAGTGTTGTAACGGGTAGAAATTATTATATTGCAAATTTCCTACGATTCGGTTGAGTATTGCGGAGAAATGAAATATCGTGCAACACCTATCTTTTGTTTGACTACAAGCAGTTGCGCTCGTACTACACCCCGCCTTTGACGATTTCCCCATGAAACTTCTGACCTTCAGCACGCTTTTCCCGAACACCGTCCGGCCCAACCACGGGATTTTCGTCGAGACGCGGCTCAGGTACTTGCTGGCCAGCGGCAAGGTGGAGTCGCGGGTGGTGGCGCCGGTGCCCTGGTTCCCCTCGGCTAACCCGCGCTTCGGCGACTACGCGGCCTTCGCCCAGGTGCCGGCCGAGGAAGAACGCTACGGCATCCACGTGCAGCACCCACGCTACCTCCTGATTCCGAAGGTCGGCATGAGCCTGGCGCCGTCGATGATGGCGGCCGCCGTCAAGCCGGTGATCGGGCGCATCATCGACGAGGGCTACGATTTCGACCTCATCGACGCCCACTACTTCTATCCGGACGGCGTGGCGGCGGTCAAGCTGGGCAAGTACTTCAACAAGCCGGTGGTGATCACCGCGCGCGGCACCGACATCAACCTGATCCCGCAGTTCAAGCGCCCGCGCGACCAGATCCTGTGGGCCGCCGCCAACGCGGACGGCATGATCACCGTCTGCAATGCACTGAAGGAGGAGATGGTCGGCCTGGGCGTGGCTCCTGAGCTGATCACCCCGCTGCGCAACGGCGTCGACCTGCAGCGCTTCGCGCCCCTCGACCGCGCCCAGGCGCGCGCGGAGCTGGGCATCGAAGGCTTCACCCTGATCTCGGTCGGCGCGCTCGACCCGCGCAAGGCGCACGACCTGACCATCCGCGCCCTCACCATGCTGCCCGGCGTGAAGCTCCTGATCGCCGGCCGCGGCCCGGAACTCAAGTACCTGCAGGGCGTTGCCCAGGAAGCCGGCGTACAGGACCGCGTGACTTTCCTCGGCCCGGTGGCCCAGCCCGAGCTGAAGCGCTACTACAACGCCTGCGACGCCATGGTGCTGGCCTCGAGCCGCGAAGGCTGGGCCAACGTGCTGCTCGAATCGATGGCCTGCGGCACCCCGGTGGTCGCCAGCAACGTCTGGGGCACGCCGGAAGTGGTGGCCGCGCCCGAGGCGGGCGTGCTGATGGAAGACCGCACCCCCGAGAAGCTGGCCAAGGCCGTGATGGCGCTGCGCGCCAGCTATCCGGACCACGCGGCGACCCGCCGCTACGCCGAGCGCTTCAGCTGGGACGACACGACCAACGGCCAGCTCGAGCTGTTCTCGCGCCTGCTCGCGCGCAGGTCCGGGACGGCGGTGGGCGCGCGCCAGGCGGCGTGACGCCGCCGGTTGGCAATAAAAAAGGGCCGCGCAAGCGGCCCTTTTCATATCCGGATGTTCCGGATTACCAGATGATCACGCGATCCTTCGGCGCCAGGTACATCTTGTCGCCTTCCTTCACGCCGAAGGCTTCGTAGAAGCCCGGCTGGTTCTTCAGGGTGCCGTTGGCGCGGTACTGGCCCGGCGAGTGCGGGTCGGTCTTGATCTGGGCGATCTGCGCCGGCTCGCGCATCTTGGTGCGCCACACCTGGCCCCAGCCCATGTAGAAGCGCTGGTCGCCTGTGAGGCCGTTGATCACCGGGGCCTTCTTGCCCTTCAGCGACAGCTTGTAGGCTTTATAGGCGATCGCCAGGCCCGAGTTGTCGCCGATGTTCTCGCCCAGGGTCAGTTCGCCGTTGACGTTATAGCCAGGCAGCGGGCTGTAGCCGGCGTACTGGTTGATCAGGACCTTGGTCTTTTCGGCGAACTTCTTGCCGTCTTCCTCGGTCCACCAGTTGCGCATGTTGCCGTCGCCGTCGTACTGCGAACCCTGGTCGTCGAAGCCGTGGCTGATCTCGTGGCCGATCACCGCGCCGATGCCGCCGTAGTTGACCGCGTCGTCGGCCTTGGCGTCGAAGAACGGCGGCTGCAGGATCGCGGCCGGGAACACGATCTCGTTTAGTTCCGGGTTGTAGTAGGCGTTGATGGTCTGCGGCGTCATGCCCCATTCGTCGCGGTCGATCGGCTTGCCCAGCTTGTTCAGCTCGCGGTTGTATTCCACCTCGCGCGAACGCATCACGTTGCCGACCAGGTCCTCGCGCTTGACGGTGAGGGCCGAGTAGTCCTTCCACTTGTTCGGGTAGCCGATCTTCGGGGTGAACTTGGCCAGCTTGGCCTGGGCTTCCTTCTTGGTCGCCGGGCTCATCCAGTCGAGGGTGTCGATCGAGGACTTGTAGGCAGCCAGCAGGTTCTTGACCAGGACTTCCATGCGCGCCTTGCGCTCGGCCGGGAAATGCTCCTTCACGTACAGCTTGCCGACCGCTTCGCCCAGGCTGCCTTCCAGGGTCGAGACGCCGCGCTTCCAGCGCGCTTCCAGCTGCGGGGTGCCCGACAGGGTGGTGCCGTTGAAGGCGAAGCGCTCGTCGACGAAGGCCTTCGACAGGTAGTTGGCGTAGCTTTCCACCAGGTGCAGCTGGAGGTAGGTCTTCCAGGTCTCGAGCGGCACGCGGTTCAGGACTTCGGCGAAGCCCTTCACATAGCTCGGCTGGCTGACGATCAGGTAGTCGGCCTTGCCCTTCAGGCCGCTTGCTGCCAGCCAGGACTGCCAGTCGTAGCCCGGCGCCAGCTCGGCCAGCTTGGCCAGCTCGACCTTGTTATAGGTCTTGACCGGGTCGCGGTTCTCGACCTTGGTCCACTGGACCTTGGCCAGTTCGGTTTCCAGCTCGACGATGGCTTTCGCATTGGCGGCGGCGTTCTTGTCGCCGGCCATGGCCAGCATCTTCTCGACGTGCTGCTGGTACTTGGCGCGGATGTCGGCCAGCTTGGCGTCGTCCTGCTTCAGGTAGTAGTCGCGGTCGGGCATGCCCAGGCCGGCCTGGTACAGGTCGGCCACGTACTTGGTCGAATCCTTGGCGTCCTGGTGGATGTAGAACACGAAGGGGGTGTTCACGCCCAGGCGGCCCAGGCGGGCGAACAGGGCCGGCAGCTCGGCCTTGTCCTTGACGGCGGCGATCTTCGCCAGCTCGCCGTTCAAGGGGGTGATGCCCAGCTGCTCGAGGCGCGCCTCGTCCATGTAGCTGGCGTAGAAGTCGCCGATCTTCTGCACTTCGGAGCCGTTCGCGCCCTTGGCGCCAGCGGCTTTCTCGATGATGGCGCGCAGCTGCGGCAGGGTGTCCTCGCGCAGCTGGTGGAAGGCGCCCCAGCTCGACTTGTCGGCCGGGATCTCGACGGTCTTGAGCCACTTGCCGTTCAGGTGTTCGAAGAAGTCGTCCTGCGGGCGCACCGAAGGCTCCACGTATTGCAGGGCGATGCCCGACGCCAGCGTGTTTGCCTTGGCGCCGCTCTTGGCCGCGCTGCCCGATTCGGCCTGGGCCAGCGAGGCCACCAGGACCAGCGCCGCGGCGCTCAGGATGTGTCGTTTCATGTGTCTCTCCGTGTAGGGGTTGTTGTTATGAGCTCGTTGCCAAATGCGGGCGGGGGGGGGGGGGGGGGGGGCCCCCCCCCCGCCGCGGCGGGCGCGCCCCCCGCGGGGGGGGGGGGCCGGGGGGGGGGGGGGGGGGGGAGGGGGGGGGGGGGGGGGGGGGGGGGGGGGGGGGGGGGGGGGGGGGGGGGGGGGGGGGGTGGGGGGGGGGGGGGGGGCGGGGGGGCGGCGGCGGGGGCGGCCCGCCGCCCCCCCCCCCCCCCCCCCCCCCCCCCCCCCCCCGGTACTGCCTAGCTTACCAGATCGTCACGCGATCCTTCGGCGCCAGGTACATCTTGTCGCCTTCCTTCACGCCGAAGGCTTCGTAGAAGCCCGGCATGTTCATCACCGTGCCGTTGGCGCGGAACTGGCCCGGCGAGTGCGGGTCGGTCTTGACCTGGTTGATCTGCTGCGCTTCGCGCATCTTCGAGCGCCACACCTGGCCGAAGCCCATGAAGAAGCGCTGGTCGCCGGTGAGGCCGTCGATCACCGGCGCAGGCTGGCCCTTGAGCGAGATCTTGTAGGCCTTGTGCGCGATCGACAGGCCGGCGTTGTCGCCGATGTTCTCGCCCAGGGTCAGTTCGCCGTTGACGTTATAGCCAGGCAGCGGCGAGAAGCCGTTGTACTGGCTCACCAGCTTGTCGGTGCGCGCCTTGAAGGCGGCGCGGTCCTGCTCGGTCCACCAGTTGCGCAGGTTGCCGTCGCCGTCCGACTGGCTGCCCTTGTCGTCGAAGCCGTGGCCGATCTCGTGACCGATCACGGCGCCGATCGCGCCGTAGTTGACGGCGTCGTCGGCGCGCATGTCGAAGAACGGCGGCTGCAGGATCGCGGCCGGGAACACGATCTCGTTGGTCGTGCTGCGGTAGTAGGCGTTCACGGTCTGCGGCGTCATGCCCCATTCGGTGCGGTCGATCGGCTTGCCCAGCTTGTTGATGTTGCGGTTGTACGAATAGGTCGAGGCGCGCATCACGTTGCCGACCAGGTCGTCGCCGCGCACCGACAGCGCCGAGTAGTCGCGCCACTTGTCCGGATAGCCGATCTTCGGGGTGAACTTGGCCAGCTTGGCCTGGGCTTCCTTCTTGGTCTCGGGGCTCATCCACTCGAGATTGTCGATCGACTCCTTGTAGGCCAGCAGCAGGTTCTTCACCAGCTCTTCCATGCGCGCCTTGCGCTCGGCCGGGAAGTGCTCCTTGACGTACAGCTTGCCGAGCGCCTCGCCCAGCGCGCCCTCGACGGTCGAGACGCCGATCTTCCAGGTCGGACGCTGCTCGGTGACGCCGGTCAGGGCGGTGCCGTAGAAGGCGAAGTTCTCGTCCACGAAGGCCTTCGACAGATAGGGCGCGTACTCGCGCAGCAGCTGCGATTCGAAGTAGGACTTGACGGTGGCCAGGTCGGTCTTGGCCAGCACGGCGTCGAAGCCGGCCAGGTAGCTCGGCTGGGACACGATCACGTACTCGGCCTTGCCGGCCACGCCGGCGGCGGCCAGCGCCGCCTTCCAGTCATAGCCCGGCGCCAGCTTGGCCAGCTCGGCGACCGTCATCTTGTTGTAGCGCTTGACCGGGTCGCGGTTCTCGACCTTGGTCCACTGCACCTTGGCCAGCTCGGTCTCGAAGTCGACGATGGCCTTGGCCTGGGCTGCGGCGTTCTTCTCGCCGGCCAGCGCCAGGATCTTGCCGACATGCTGCTCATAGGCGGCGCGGGTGTCGGCCATGCGCTTGTCGTCCAGCTTCAGGTAGTAGTCGCGGTCGGGCATGCCCAGGCCGCTCTGGCCGATGTAGGTCACGTACTTGGTCGACGCGCGCGCATCCTGGCTGACGAACACGCCGTAGGGCGAGGCCACGCCGATCTTGGCCAGGTGGGCGACCAGGCCCGGGAGGGCCTTCTTGTCCTTCAGCGCGCGGATGCGGGCCAGCTCGCCGGTGAGCGGCTTGTAGCCCAGGGTCTCGCGCCTGGCTTCATCCATGAAGCTGGTGTACAGGTCGGCGATCTTCTGGGTCTCGCTGCCCTGCTTCTTCGCCTGCGGGTCCTTCTGCGCGGCTTCGATGATGGCGCGCAGCTGCGGCGTGGTGTCGTCGCGCAGCTTCATGAAGGTGCCCCAGCTCGCCTTGTCGCTCGGGATCTCGGTGCTCTTCAGCCACTTGCCGTTCAGGTAAGTGAAGAAATCGTCCTGCGGACGCACGCTGTCGTCGATGAACTGGGTGTCGATGCCGGAGATCGCTGCTGCCGCCGGTTTTGCCGGCGCGTTGTCGCCTGCGATAGCCGGCGCGGTAGCGAAGGCTGCCATCAGGGACAGGGTCAGGGTGCTCAGAAGGTGTCGCTTCACGGGGTGGTCCTCACTTGCTGGGGGTAGTCGGCTGGTACAGCCGGAAAATGTAGCATACGGCCATGGACTGGATCACAGTTTCGTCTCCAGGCGCAGGCCGACTGTTGCATAAGTGCGCGATCGGGTGCTCGTCAATACTTCCGGCAGGCTCACGCTGCGCGCCGTATCGTAGTCCTGCGACAGCAGGTTGTTGCCGAACAGGCGGACCTGGGTAGTGGCGGAGAATTTCCACAATGCGAACAGGTCGAGCTGGCGCTTGGAACCGGTGAACGCCAGTTCCTCGTTGCTGACCTGGACCAGGTAGTCCGGGGTCCAGTTCAGGCTCCCGCCCAGGGTCAGGGGCAGGCCCTTCAGGCGCCAGTCGGCGCCGAGGTTGGCGGTCTGCTCGGCCTGGCCCTCCAGGCGGTTATGCGGTCCCTGGATGTCTTCCACGTCGCTCCAGAAGCGGCTGTAGTTGGCGCGCAGGTCCACGGCGGGCGCGTCGGCCATCAGGTCGGACAGCTGGAACTTGGCTTCCAGCTCGATGCCGGAGGTACGCGCCTTGCCGATGTTGACCGGGCGCGAGATCCAGCGCAGGCCCTGCGCGGTCGGCACCTCGCTCACGGCGCGGCGGATCAGGTCGTCGACATGGCGCACGAAGCCGCTGGCCGAGACGATGCCGGTGCGGCCGATGTAGTGTTCGTAGGCCAGGTCGATGCCGGTCGCCAATTCCGGCTTGAGGTCCGGATTGCCGCTGCGGTCGGGGCGCACGATGGAATTGTCGGCCGAGATGGTCGGCGCCGCGATCATGTCGTTCAGGGGCGCGGCGCGGTAGCTGCGCGTCAGGCTGGCGCGCACCTGGTCCTTGTCCTTGCCGGGGATGCGCCAGACCGTGTGCAGCACCGGGCTCCAGACCCGGCTCTCGTTCTTCACCTGGTTGGCGGCGCCGGTGCTGGCGGTGCGGATGCCTTCCCAGCGCAGGCCCAGGTAGGCCGACCAGCGCTCCGTGATGTCGAATTCGTCCTGGGCGAACAGCGCGATGCGGCGCTGGTTGGCGGCCAGGTTGGCGCCCGATTCCTCGTACAGCGGGCTGCCGTCGTCCTCGGCCACCTGCACCTGCTTCAGGCGCGTATATTCGAGGTCCCAGCCGACGGCCAGCAAATGGCCCTTGGCGATCGGCTTGGTGAACTTGCCGCCCGTGTTGGCGCCGCGGAAGCGCGTGTCGCCGCGGTCGTTGAACACGCGCAGCGGCTCGCCCGCGAAGCCGTAGGTGCGGCGCAGGCTGCTGTTCTCGCTGTTGGCCCCGCCCACGCCGAACTTCACGTCCAGCTTGGCATTGCCGTCCATGCGGTGCAGCCAGTTGCCGAACACGCGCCCGAAGGTGGATTCGGACTCGGACTCCTGGTCCAGGCGCGCGTAGTCCGGCTCGCCGCCCAGGCGCGTGACCGTGTTGTCCAGGCGCGAATCGTTGCGGTTCAGGCCCAGGAAGGGCTGGACCGTGAGCGTGTCCTTGTTGTCGAAGGTATAGGTGAAGCGCGGCGAGGCGTGCAGGCCCTTGGAGCGCGAGTCGCTGCGGCCCTCGAGCAGCTGCTCGCTGTCGAGGCTGCCGTCGCGGCGTTCGCTACGGTCGTAGGTCGTGCTCGCGTTCTCGTTGCGGCCCTGGCGCAGCATCACGTTGGTGAGCCAGCTCAGCTTGCCGGACTTGCCCGGCATCGCCAGCGACACGTCGGGCGAATGCAGGCCGCCGGACACGCTGTCGCTGACGCGGAACTGGATGTCCTTCTGCTGGTAGCCTTCGCGCAGCACGATGTTGATGGTGCCGGCGATCGCCTGGGTACTGTGTTCGGCCACCGGGCCGCGGATCACCTCGATGCGTTCGACCTGGTCGGGCGGCAGCGATTCGAGCGAGAAGCCCGGCGGCGGACGCTCGCCGTTGACCAGCATCTGGGTATAGCCGTTGCCCATGCCGCGCATGCGCACGCCGCCGCCCCCGCGGCCCGGCGGGCCGCCCATGGTCACGCCCGGCAGGCGCTTGAGGATCTCGCCGACATTGCTGTCGCCGTTGCGGTCCAGTTCCTCGCGCCCGAAGATCATCTTGGAGGCGGTCGACAGGCGGCGCTGCTCGATGTCGTTGGCGCGGCTGCCACTGATGGTCACCTGCTGCAGCTTGTCATCGGCTGCGGGGGACGGGGCCTGGCTGGCGTTTTGCTGCGCTTGCTGCGGCTGCTGCGGCCCCGCCGGCGCCTGGCTGTCCTGGCCGGCCGCGCCGGCCGGCAGTGCCGCGCCGAGCAGCGCCGCGCAGGCCAGGGAAACATATGTATTCATTCGCGTTCTTGATCTTCGATAGCATGCCGTGGCGCGCAAGGGGCGCGCGGGCGAAAGACCATTCTAGCTGTTGAGAAACAGGCGGCGACCGGGATTGAATTTTTTTTACTTTTCGATACACGCGGCGCCGGGTTTTTCGCATATGCATGTGTTGGGACATGACAACAAGCTCATGTCCCCGAAGCTGGCCTTGCGCCACGGCAGGTACAATCCAGGAAGAAAAAAGCCCACGGAGGGGGCCGTGGGCAAAGACCACTTCAAGAGTGGAGAGAGAGAAAAACTGGTATTGACTATAGGGTGCGCTCCCCTCGTCCGCTTGCACTCTTACAATTGCTTACTCTCGTAAAAAAGCGCTGTCCGCACGCATGTTTGCGCTTGCGCCCGCAATGCGCCGATGAACAGGTTTATACTGGGCTTGCGCTACCTCAGGGGTGCGCGGCGGCAAAAAAGCGGCTTCATCGACGCGCGCAGCCACAACGGGTGACCCATGGGCTCCACATTCAAGAATTCCTGTCTCGTCGGCCTTGGCGCGCTAGCCGGCGTCGCGTTTTCCATGCAGTTCTCGGCCCTGGCCTACAAGCCTGTCGAGGAAAGCATGCCCATGGCCGAACTGCGCCAGCTGGCCGACGTCGTCGGCGTCATCAAGTCCACCTATGTCGAACCGGTCGAGGACAAGGCCCTGCTGTCGGAAGCGATTTCCGGCATGGTGGCCTCGCTCGACCCCCACTCCGCCTACCTCGACCCGCGCGCCTACCGCGAGCTGCGCGAAGGCACCGAGGGCCGCTTCGTCGGCCTCGGCATCGAGATTTCCGAAAGCGAGGACGGCTACGTCGAGATCGTCGCCCCGATCGAGGATTCGCCGGCCTACCACGCCGGCATCAAGGAAGGCGACCTGGTCACGCAGATCGACGGCTTCCCGGTGCAGGGGGTGCCGATCGACGAGGCCATCAAGCGCATGCGCGGCGAACCGGGCACCCGGGTCACCCTGACCATCGCGCGCAAGGACGCGCCGGCGCCGCTGCGCTTCACCATCACGCGCAGCGAGATCGTCCAGAAGAGCGTCAAGGCGAAGATGATCGAGCCGGGCTACGCCTGGCTGCGCATCGCCCAGTTCCAGGAACCGACCGTGGACGACATGGCGGCCAAGCTGCAGGCCCTGTACCGCGCCAATCCCGACATGAAGGGCCTGGTGCTCGACCTGCGCAACGACCCCGGCGGCCTGCTGCAGGGCGCGATCGGGGTGGCGGCCGCCTTCCTGCCGAAGGACGCCGAGATCGTCTCGACCAACGGCCAGCTGGCCGATTCCAAGCAGCGCTTCTACGGCCGCCCGGAGTTCTACATGCTGCGCAGCGGCGCCGATCCGCTGGCCAGCCTGCCGCCCGCCTACAAGACCCTGCCGATGGTGGTGCTGGTAAACACCGGCTCGGCCTCGGCCTCGGAAATCGTGGCCGGCGCCCTGCAGGACTACAAGCGCGCCACCATCCTCGGCAGCCAGACCTTCGGCAAGGGCTCGGTCCAGACCATCCGCCCGATCGGGCGCGACGCCGCCGTCAAGCTCACCACGGCGCGCTACTACACCCCGGCCGGGCGCTCGATCCAGGCGCGCGGCATCGTGCCCGACTTCCCGGTCGACGAGACCGCCGAGGGCGACGGCCTGAACGCGCTGCGCATGCGCGAGGCCGACCTCGAGCGCCACCTGTCGAACGACCGCGACAAGGAAGTGGCGACGCGCGAGGACGACATCGAGGAGCAGATGCGCCTGCTGGCCGAGGCGCGCCTGCGCAAGCCGGTCGACTACGGCAGCCGCGACGACTTCCAGCTGGCCCAGGCCTTGCGCCACCTCAAGGGCGAGCCGGTCCAGCTGTCCAAGCGCGCCGCCGCCACCACCCTGGCCCAGGGCCATTAGGATGCCGCCGAGGCTGGCGCCTGCCCTGCTCCCCACTGCGCCGGACCGCCGGTTTCCACTTTTAGTACGACCGTGTAGAATTTGCGCATCTTACGGGCAAGTCCCGTTATTTCCATTGAAAGTTTGCCTATCATGAAACCTGTCGTCATCAGCGGCACCGGCCTGTTTACGCCTTCGCAATCCATTTCCAACGACGAGCTGGTGACGGCCTTCAACGCCTACGTCGAGCTGCACAACCGCGAGCACGCCGAGGCGATCGCGGCGGGCGAGGTGACGGCGCTGGAACCCTCGAGCAGCGGCTTCATCGAGAAAGCCTCGGGCATCAAGTCGCGCTACGTGATGGAAAAGGAAGGCATCCTGGACCCGGCCCGCATGACCGCCCGCATCGCCGAACGCGGCGACGAACAGGTCTCGCTGCAGGCCGAGATGTGCGTGGCGGCCGCGCGCGAAGCGATGGAACGCGCCGGCAAGACCGCGGCCGACATCGACATGGTGCTGGTCGCCTGCAGCAACATGCAGCGCCCCTACCCGGCCATGGCGGTCGAGGTCCAGGAAGCGCTGGGCATCGACGGCTTCGGCTTCGACATGAACGTGGCCTGCTCCTCGGCCACCTTCGGCATCGCCACCGCGGTCGACGCGGTGCGCAACGGCCGCGCGCGCGCGGTGCTGATGCTGAACCCGGAAATCACCAGCGGCCACCTGAACTTCCGCGACCGCGACAGCCACTTCATCTTCGGCGACGCCTGCACCGCCGTGATCGTCGAAGCCGCCGAGACGGCGACCAGCGCCCACCAGTGGGAGATCCTGGACAGCCAGCTCAAGACCAAGTTCTCGAACAACATCCGCAACAACTTCGGCTTCATGAACCGCTTCGACGAAGCGGGCGTCGGCCAGCCGGACAAGCTGTTCCGCCAGCAGGGCCGCAAGGTGTTCAAGGAAGTCTGCCCGATGGCGGCCGAGATGATCGCCACCACGGTCCAGAACGCCGGCCTCGAGATCAAGGACATCGCGCGCTACTGGCTGCACCAGGCCAACCTGAACATGAACCTCCTGATCGCGCGCACCCTGCTGGGGCGCGATGCGACGCCGGAGGAGGCGCCGGTGATTCTCGACACCTATGCGAATACCTCGTCGGCGGGGTCGATCATTGCGTTCCACAAGTACCAGGACGATTTGCCGTCTGGGGCGAATGGCGTGATCTGTTCGTTTGGGGCGGGGTATTCGATCGGTTGCGTGGTGGTGCGTAAGAAATAAGCGCTGAAGGTCTGCACGCAAACTTGGGTCCCCGCGAAGGCGGGGACCCAAGTTCCTTCGCGTACCGATAAGCGCTTAAAGCCGCGCCGCCAGCTCCGCCCCCTCCCGGATCGCCCGCTTCGCATCCAGCTCCGCCGCCAGCGCCGCGCCGCCGATCTTGTGGAAGCCCGGCCCGCCGCTGCTCCCTTCCGGCGGCATCAGCTCCGCCAGGCTCTCCTGCCCGGCGCAGATCACCACGTTGTCCACTTCCAGCAGGCGCTGCTCGCCGCCGACCGTGATGTGCAGGCCGGCGTCGTCGATGCGGTCGTACTGCACCCCGGCCAGCATGGTCACGCCGTTGCGCACCAGGGTGGCGCGGTGCACCCAGCCCGAGGTCTTGCCCAGCCCCGCGCCCGGACGCGTGGTCTTGCGCTGCAGGAGCCAGACCTGGCGCGGCGGATGCGCCGGCGCCGGCTTGGCCAGGCCGCCCGGGGTCGAGACCGACGGGTCGACGCCCCACTCCGCCATCCAGTGGGCGCCGGGCACCGGCAGCGGCACGGCGGGGTCGTGCACCAGGAATTCGCCCATGTCGAAGCCGATGCCGCCGGCGCCGACGATGGCCACCCGGCGTCCCACCGGCTTCCCCTCGCGCAGCACGTCCAGGTAGCTCAGCACCTTGGGATGGTCGATGCCTTCGATCCTGGGCTTGCGGGTGGTGATGCCGGTCGCCACCACTACCTCGTCGTAGCCCTCGCCCAGCAGCTGCTCGCGCGTGACGCGCTGGTTCAGGCGCAGCGTGACGCCGAGCAGTTCCAGGCGGCGGCCGAAATAGCGGATGGTCTCGGCGAATTCCTCCTTGCCCGGCACGCGCATGGCGACGTTGAACTGGCCGCCGATGCGGTCCAGGCCGTCGAACAGGGTGACCTGGTGGCCGCGCTCGGCCGCCACCGTGGCCGCCGACAGCCCGGCGGGGCCGGCGCCGACCACGGCGATGCGCTTGGGTTTGGCGGCCTTGCGGTAGACCAGCTCGGTCTCGTGGCAGGCGCGCGGATTGACCAGGCAGCTGGCGCGCTTGTTCTGGAAGGTGTGGTCGAGGCAGGCCTGGTTGCAGGCGATGCAGGTGTTGATCTCGTCGGTGCGGCCGCTGGCCGCCTTGGCCACGAAGTCCGGGTCGGCCAGGAAGGGGCGCGCCATCGACACCAGGTCGGCGCTGCCGCCGGCCAGCAGGGCCTCGGCCTCGGCCGGCATGTTGATGCGGTTCGAGGCCGCCACGGGAATGCCCACTTCCTTGCGCAGGCGCGCCGCCACCTCGGCGAAGGCCGCGCGCGGCACCGAGGTCACGATGGTCGGGATGCGCGCCTCGTGCCAGCCGTAGCCGGTGTTGAGCAGGTTGACGCCCGCCGCTTCCAGGGCCTTGGCGGTGGCCACTACCTCGTCCCAGGTATTGCCGCCTTCGACCAGGTCGAGCACCGAGTGGCGGTACATGATGATGAAGTCCGGTCCGGCGGCGGCGCGGATGCGGCGCACCACCTCCACCGCCAGGCGCATGCGGTTCTCGATCGAGCCGCCCCACCGGTCGGTACGCTTGTTGGTGCGCGCGCACAGGAACTGGTTCAGCAAATAGCCTTCGCTGCCCATCACTTCGACGCCGTCGTAGCCGGCCTGCTTCGCCAGCCTGGCGCAGCGCGCGTAGGCGCGGATGGTGGCTTCGATCCCGGCCTCGGTCAGCGGCTTGGGCGTGAAGCGCGAGATCGGCGACTTGATGCCTGAGGCCGACACCACGAAGGGCTGGTAGCCGTAGCGGCCCGCGTGCAGGATCTGCAGCACGATCTTTCCGCCTTCCTCGTGCACGGCGCGCGTCACCTTGCGGTGGTTGGGCAGGTCGCCCAGGAAGTTCAGGGTGCCTCCGAAGGGCAGCAGCCAGCCCTGGCGGTTCGGCGAGATGCCGCCGGTGACGATCAGGCCGGCGCCGCCGCGCGCGCGTTCGCGGTAGAACGCGGCCAGCTTGCCGTAGTTGTAGAAGCGGTCTTCGAGCCCGGTGTGCATCGAGCCCATGATCACGCGGTTCCTGAGGGTGGTGAAACCCAGGTCGAGCGGCGCGAGCAGGTTGGGGTAGGCGGTGGTAGTCATCACGGCATTACACCGTGATTTCCTGGAGCCGTGGTTCTAAAGTTGGGCGCGCGCTTTAGGCCAGGTGGCTTTCCCTGCTGCGCAATTCCGCAAAAGCCTCGATGTTGCCGATGCTGACCGTGACCGGATGCAGGCTGGCGCCCGGGGTCAGCGAGCGCCAGGCGAACTGCCATTCCTTTTCCTGGGAATGCATGGCGCTCTTCGAAAAGGCCGCGCCCAGGCGCGAGCGGGTGCCGTATTCGACCGGGCCGTCGATGCCGGCCCAGTTGGGCAGCAGGCGCTGCACCGCGCGGTGCAGGCGCTCGCCGAACAGCTCGGTGTTGTGGATCACCAGGCAGGTGTCGGCCGGCGCCAGGACGTCGAACAGGTGCTTGTCCCAGACCGTGGAGAAGGACAGGGTCAGGAA
This sequence comes from Massilia sp. ST3, assembly GCF_018119405.1. Taxonomy (GTDB): domain Bacteria; phylum Pseudomonadota; class Gammaproteobacteria; order Burkholderiales; family Burkholderiaceae_D; genus Telluria. The sequence goes on from NZ_JAGPWC010000073.1 coordinate 17,881, forward strand.
ACCGCCGGCGGGCTCGAGACGGAACTGGCCGGCGCGCAAGGCGTTGTCCAGGTCGGCGTGCAGCGCATAGCGGTGCAGGGTGGGGGGGCGTTGGTAGTCGTGCATGATTTGTCTTTCGATACTGCGCGCTAGCGCCCCTGCTGCAGGGAGTGCAGGTGCTGCTGGCGCATGAAGCGCGAGGCGATGAAGATCTCGCGCAAAAAATAAATGAAGCTGCTGATCAGGCCCATCATCGCGAACACGAAGCAGGCGGCGATGTACTGGTCGAGCGGAAGATTGGTGGTATCGCCCAGGAACAGCATCGCGATGACGACGCAGACCAGCAGGCCGCAGGCGGTGCTGGAGGTGATCGCGTAGTTGATCAGGTGCGAGCGCTGGTACAGGGTTTCGAGTTCGGAGGCGTATTCGCCGTTGGGGCTGACCTTGAGCCGGTCCTCGAGGACCCGGGTGCGGTCGATGATGCGCGCCAGGCGGTTGGTCAGGACCGTCAGCTTGGTGGCGACGCCGGTCAGGAGGAACACCGGCGCAATGGCCAGCTGGATGACGTGGCCGATGTCGCTGATCTGGATATTCATGGGAACACGTTCGAATTGTTATGGTGCTTCGTGGCTAGTGTAGCAGCCCCTCGGGAGGGGCCGCCTTTCAATCGAAGCGGCCGTGGCGCTTGAACCCTTCGGTCGCCGCCACCAGGGCGCGCGCGATGCCGGTCTCCAGGGCGCCGTGGCCGGCGTCGGGAATCATGTGCAGCTTCGCGCCCGGCCAGGCCGCGTGCAGGCGGTAGGCGGACAGCGGCGGGCAGATCACGTCGTAGCGGCCCTGCACGATGACCGCCGGCAGGTGGGCGATGCGCCCGACGTCGCGCACCAACTGGTCTTCCTCGACGAAGGCGCCGTGCAACATGTAGTGCGACTCGAGCCGGCCCACGCCCAGGTCGAGGGTGTCGGAGGCGGCTTCCTCGGGCTGGGGCAGCAGGAACACGCGCCGGCCTTCGAAGCGGCTCCAGGCGCGCGCGGCCGGCCAGTAGACCGCGGGGTCCTGGCACAGCAGGCGGCTGGCGTAGGCCTTGAGCAGGTCGCCGCGCTCCGCATCGGGAATCGGGGCGACGAATTCCTCGTACAGCTCGGGATAGAACCAGCGCACGCCGTTGATGAACCACTCGACCTCGTCCTTCGTGCACAGGAAGATCCCGCGCAGCACGAAGCCGAGGCAGCGCTCGGGATGCGCCTGGCCGTAGGCCAGCGCCAGGGTCGAGCCCCAGGAGCCGCCGAACACCAGCCAGCGCTCGATGCCGAACATCGCCCGCAGGCGTTCGATGTCCTCGATCAGGAGTTGGGTGGTGTTGTTGCGCCATTCGCCCAGCGGCGTCGACTTGCCGGCGCCGCGCTGGTCGAACAGGATCACGCGGTAGGCGCGCGGGTCGAAGAAGCGGCGGTGCTGGGGCGACAGGCCCGCGCCCGGGCCGCCGTGCAGGAACACGACCGGGATGCCCTCGGGATTGCCGACCTCTTCCCAATAAATCGTGTGCAGCTCGTCGACGGCGAGCATGCCCTGGCGGATGGGCTGGATCGGCGGGAACAGCGACGGCGGCGTGACGGGCATGGCGGCTCTTTGCAAGGGGACAGGCGCCGATTGTAACGTACCGCCCCGCCCTTTCAGAAGAAGGTATTCAGCGCGTAGCGCACGGTATAGGCCTCGTCCACCGCCAGCAGCACCTGCCACTTGTCGAAGGTGGTGCAGGGATGCGAGATGCCGCAGCCGACCAGGTCGCCGACCGCCAGCGTCTCGCACAGCGGGTCGCCCTCGGGCAGGCGCAGGTAGGCGTGCTGGTCGTTGAGTTTGACGATGGCGCAGCCCGGCGGCAGCGCGCCCGGCGCGGCGGCGCCGCTGTCCGGGCGGTGGCTGTAGAGCGGCACCGGCAGGTCGGCGTCGTAGGACGCGTCGCGCTTGCCCATGGTCAGGATTGCCAGGGTGGGCTCGGGGCGCGACTGCACCATGCTCCAGACTTCCAGCGCCGGGCGCAGGCCGTCCTCGCCCAGGCCTTCGCGGGCCTCGATTTCCGCCATGTGGCGCAAATAGGTGCCATGGTCGGAGGTCAGGTAGCAGCCGCTGCGCAGCACGGCGCGCACCGGGCGCGACAGGCCGCTCACGCTGGAAAAGCCGCGCGCCACCAGGTCGAAATAGGCCGAGCCGCCGGCCGAGAGCAGGATTTCCGGGGTGCCGAACAGGTTTTCCTCGTCGGCGGCGCGCACCAGTCCAGCCAGTTGCGCCAGGAAGCCGTTCACCGCGCGCACGTCCGCCTCCCGGTCGTTCGTCACCAGCAGGCCTTCATAGCCCTCGAAGCCGGCCAGCGCCAGCCCATCGGCCGCGGCGACCTGGTGCGCCACTTCCATTGCCGCGTCCACCGTGCGGCAGCCGGCGCGCTTGCCGGCCAGGCCCAGCTCGACCAGCACCGGCAGCGGGCGCGCCAGCCCGGCCTGATTCACCGCCTGCGCCAGGCGCGCCGCACCCTCGGGCGAATCCGCCAGCACCAGGCATTCGAAGTCGGGGTCGCCGTGCAGCAGGTCGAGGATGGCCGCGATGTCGGCGCGGCCCACCAGCTGGTTGGCCAGCAGCACGCGGCGCACGCCGAAACGGTGCGCCACCTGCACCTGGGCCGCGGTGGCCAGGGTGATGCCCCAGGCGCCGTTGGCCAGCTGGGCGCCGAACAGCTGCGGGCTCATCGTGGTCTTGCCGTGCGGTGCAAGGGTGACGCCGTGGCGCTCGCAGAAGCGGCGCATCCAGTCGAGGTTGTGGCGCAGCGCCCCTTCCTTCAGCACCGCGACCGGGAAGCTGGTGTCGCCGCGCAGCACGTTCCAGCCCTGCACGCCGATCGCCCCCTGGCGCAGCGGCTCGCGCAAGGGCAGGCCCTTGGTGCCCGGATGCAGGAATTGTTCGTCGAGGCTGGACAGGGCCAGCGCGCCATGCGGCAGGGTAGACATCGGCTTTCCTCTTCGGGCAAGTGGGGGGACCCCGTTATTGTAGATGGCGCGGCCGCGGTCCGGCGCAGAGCGGCCGCGCCTTGTTTTCAGTTTGTGCCGGAATGCAATACCATCCGTGTTTTGCTTTCACGGCTATCGCATGACCACGATGTCCCTGCTGCGCCTGCGCGCCAGGTTTTTCGCGAGCGAGACCAAGGGCTTGTACCAGCGCTACGCCGACGCCTGCCTGCCCCTCTTCCTGCTGTGCGCCCCCGCCCTGCCGGAAGTGGCCGCGCTCGCGGCCCGGCCGGTGCTGGCGCTGGGCGGGCCGCCCGGCGCCTGGCGCGATCCGGCGCCGCTGCTGGCCTGGTGCGCGCTGGCCCTGGTCTGGGCCAGGATCCACCGCGGCTTCGTCGACGGCGGGCCGCTGGCCGGCTTCACCCGCAGCCTGCCGCTCTCCGGTTTCCAGCAGCGCCTGGTGGACCTGGCGCTGCTGGTGCTGGCGATGTCGGTGTTCGCCCTGCCCTTCGCCTTCGGCCTCTGGACCGCAGTGCATGAAGCGGCGCCGGGCGCGCGCTTCTGGCTCGGTGCCGCCGTGCTGGCGCTGTTGACGCTCTCCCTGGCCAGGGATGCGGTCTACGGCGCCCGGCCCGGGAGCCTGCTCCTGCACCTGCTGGCGCTGGGCGCCCTGCTCGCAGGGTCCCTTCTCGATTCCGTACCGGACAGTGCGCTGCTGTGCACCCTGTCGGCCTGCCTGGCGGCGAACCTGGCCCGCACCCGCGGCGCGGCGCGGCGCAAGGGCGCGGCCCACCTGGCCTGGCTGGAAATACTGGCCTGGAGCCCGGCCCTGGTCCTGCTGCTGACCACGACGCGCCGCCTGCTGCACCTGCAGTGGCACGATTCCCTGTCGCGCATCCTGTGGGCCTGCCTGCCGCTGGGGTTCAGCTGGTGGCTGCTCGAGGTCGTCGGCAAGCGCGAAGACACCCATCTGTTTGTGCATGCGGCGCTCGGCGCCTTCATCGGCATCCTGGCCGGCTGCTACCGCGTCCTGCTCGACAGCCGCGCCGCGCTGAGCGCCTACGCCCGCAGCATGGCGCATGGAGAGCACATCCTGGCCGGGTACGACCATGCGCTGGTGCTGTCCATCGCCGCCGCCCTGCTGCTCCCCTGGCTGGCCGCGCTCGGCCCTGCGGCCGGCCCGCGCGCCGCGCTGCTCTGCTTCTATACCGGACTGCTGGCGCTGCTCGGCAACCGCCGGATCCAGCTGCATCCGCGCAGCGCCCTCCTTACCTTCGGCCTGGCCACGGCCGGCACGCTCATCGCTGGAAACCTGTTATGAACCCTTCCTCCGCCCTGCTGGCCTGCAGCGGCCTGCGCAAGCGCTTCGGCGAGCGCCTGCTGTTCGACGGCCTGGACCTGTCCCTGGAGGCCGGCGTGGTCGCCCTGACCGGGCCCAACGGCAGCGGCAAGTCGACCCTGCTGTCCCTGCTATGCGGCATCGCGGCGCCCGATGCGGGCAGCATCGCCATCGCCGGCCACGACCTGGCGCGCGAACCGGTGCGGGCAAAACAGCAGCTGTCCTTCGTCCCGGATGAACCGGTGGCCTACGGCTTCATGACCGGTTTCGAGTACCTGGCCATGCTGGCCACCCTCAAGCGCCTGCGCCCGGCCCCGGAAGACCAGGCCCTGCTCGAGCGCTTCCACATCGACATGGCGCGCCACCTGCCTTTCAAGGACATGTCCTTGGGCACCCAGCGCAAGTTCATGCTGGCCGGCGGCCTGCTGGGCAAGCCGGCGGTCCTGCTGATGGACGAACCGACCAACGGCCTGGATGCAGCGGCCAAGGAAACGCTGGCGGCCCTGCTCGATGCGCGCCGCCACGACAGCCTGGTGCTGTTCAGCACCCACGACCAGGCCTTCGTGGCGGCCACGAACGCGCGCGTGCTGGCGCTGCCCGGATAAAAAAAAGCCCGGGCGATTGCTCGACCCGGGCCCGAGAGCGCAAGGCGCCGATCAACTTCCGATCAATACATGTGCTGGCCGCCGTTGATGGCGATGTTGGCGCCGGTAACGAAGGCCGCCTCGTCCGAGGACAGGTAGGCCACCAGGCCCGCCACTTCTTCCGGTTTTCCCAGGCGGCCCATCGGAATCTGCGGAATGATCTTGGTTTCCAGGACTTCGCTCGGGATGTCCATCACCATCTTGGTGCCGATGTAGCCCGGCGAGATGGTGTTGACGGTCACGCCCTTGCGCGCCACTTCCAGCGCCAGCGCCTTGGTGAAGCCGTGCATGCCGGCCTTGGCCGCCGAATAGTTGGTCTGGCCGAAGGCGCCCTTCTGGCCGTTCACCGACGAGATGTTGATGATCCGGCCCCAGCCGCGCTCGACCATGCTGTCGCAGACCGGCTTGGTCATGTTGAACACCGAATCCAGGTTGGTCTTCATGACCGCATCCCAGTTGACCTTGTCCATCTTCTTGAAGGTCATGTCGCGGGTAATGCCGGCGTTGTTGACCAGCACGTCGATCGGGCCGACGTCCTGCACCACCTGGCGCACGCAATCCTGGGCCGAGTCGTAGTCCGACACGTCGCAGGCGTAGGCCTTGAAGTCGTAGCCCTGTTCGCGCATGCTGCCGAGCCAGTTGTCCACCTTCGTGTTACCCGGTGAGAAAGTAGTAACGACCGTATACCCCAATGCGGCCAGCTTGATGCACACCGCTTCACCCAGGCCGCCCATGCCGCCCGTCACTAATGCTACTCTAGCCATCGTCTTCTCCAGTGTTGGTATTCGTCGTTTCCCTATGCGCTACCTGCCTGTCAGTCGCGTTCGACCGCCAGCGCCACGCCCATGCCGCCGCCGATGCACAGGCTGGCCAGGCCGCGCTTGGCATCGCGCCTGATCATTTCGTGCAGCAGGGTGACCAGCACGCGGCAGCCGGACGCACCGATCGGGTGGCCCAGCGCGATCGCACCGCCGTTGACATTGATTTTCGAGGTGTCCCAGCCCATTTCCTTGTTGACGGCAATGGCCTGGGCGGCGAAGGCCTCGTTGATTTCCATCAGGTCGACGTCCTCGTGGCGCCAGCCGGCCTTTTCCAGGCACAGGCGCGAGGCCGTGACCGGCCCCATGCCCATGACGGTCGGGTCGATGCCGGTGGAGGCATAGGCCTTGATGCGCGCCAGCGGCGCCAGGCCCAGCTCGCGCGCCTTGGACGCGCTCATCATGATCACGGCGGCCGCGCCGTCGTTCAGCCCGGACGCGTTGCCGGCGGTGACGCTGCCTTCCTTGTTGAAGGCCGGGCGCAGGCTGGCCAGCGCTTCCAGCGTGGTGCCGTGCTTCGGATATTCGTCGCTGTCGAACACGATCGCGCCCTTCTTGGACGGGATCTCGATCGGAATGATCTCGTCCTTGAAGCGGCCTTCCTTCTGGGCGGCCTCGGCCTTGAGCTGGGACTGCAGCGCGAATTCGTCCTGCTCGGCGCGCGAGACCTCGTGCTTGCGCGCGACATTCTCGGCCGTCACCCCCATGTGGTACTGGTTGTAGGCATCCCACAGGCCGTCCACGATCATGGTGTCGGTCATCTTGATGTCGCCCATGCGGAAACCGTCGCGCGAGCCGTTGAGCACGTGCGGGGCGGCGCTCATGTTTTCCTGGCCGCCGGCGATGACGATCGAGGCGTCGCCGCAGCGGATCGCCTGGGTGGCCAGGTGGGTGGCCTTGAGGCCGCTGCCGCAGACCTGGTTGATGGTGCTGGCCGGCACCGAATTGGGCAGGCCGGCCTTGATGGTGGCCTGGCGCGCCGGGTTCTGGCCGACACCGGCCGTGAGCACCTGGCCCATGATGACTTCGCTGATGGTCGCGGGATCGATGCCCGTCTTGCCCAGCAGGTGGCGGATCACGTGCGCGCCGAGTTCGGCGGCCGGGATCTTGGCAAGCGTGCCGCCGAATTTACCGACGGCGGTGCGGCCTGCAGCCACGATGACTACGTCTTCCATATCGATCTCCGTTCTACCGGCCATGGGGGCCGGGTTTGTCGAGACGGCGGCCGATGCCGCCGGCATCCCTGGATTGGCGCCAAGGCTGGGCACCTCGAACAACCTGCTGCGCGTTGCATTTGCGGTCTGCGATGCTCATCGTACGCCCGTACGATTGCGCTTCTCGACCGCAACTGCTACCGCTCGCGACGGTTCTTCAAGGTCCCCGTTGTTGAACCTCAGCATATTACGTGGCTAGCTCTGCCCATGTTTGAGCAAAATCAATCTTATCAGCTTATTCACGGAATACAACCGCCAGGGAACCACCTTTCGATGGATGGCGCGACTTATTTTTTGGGTTTAGCAAAGCATCAATTTCCCCTAGGAATGATGCGCACGGTCTGACCTTTTCCGTAAATTTCACAGTAGAATGCACGAGCGCAACGCCAACCACTCCCGTTTTATGCCGAAAACCACGCTGCCCATCGAAATCAAGATCTCCACGGTCGTCGCCATCTCGACGATCCTGCACTCGGCCGATCCGGTGGCCATCGATGCGGCCCTGACCCAGATGACCGGCGGCGTCTCCGACTTCTTCGAGGACGAATTCGCGGTGATCGACGTGGCGGCGATCGCGCACGAGAGCCCGGCCATCGACTGGCCGGCCCTGGTTGCCTTGCTCAAGAAATACCGGCTCAACGCCGTGGCGGTGCGCGGCGCGACCCCGGCGATGGCCGAGGCGATCC
>NZ_JAGPWC010000074.1 GCF_018119405.1 Massilia sp. ST3
TCCGAGCACGGCCTGCCGCGCCGCGGCCGCCGCGGCTGACGCTTCTCCGGGGCTTGGCGCGCGTAAATCATGGCGCGCGCCGAGCGTCGCGTGCGCAAACCCCGTAGAATGCGGTTTGCCCACTGTGGTCACCCTGCCAACTGTTGTTTAATTGTCCAGCATTGGCATGGCGATTGCGAGAGAAGCTGGAAAGCGTTATAATTTGCAGCCTAATCAAAGTTCTTCCCATTTATGTTCTTGGTGCAAGTGCTTTCATCTGGTTGGGTTGTGAATACAAAAAGATGGGCAGATGCCCATTTTTTTTTTGGTAAATCGTTTTTAAGCCCTGGAGACGTACCGTGCAGCAGTTTGAATTAATCGCCAAGACAGTCAGTGGCCTCGGCTACGAACTCGTTGACGTGGAACGGGGCGAGCGCGGGATCCTGCGCGTGTATATCGATTTTCCGGCTGACGCCGTGGAAGAGAAGGGCCCGATCACGGTCGAGGACTGCGCCACCGTCAGCCACCAGTTGTCGCACGTGCTCACCGTCGAGAACGTCGATTACGAACGTTTGGAAATTTCGTCGCCGGGCCTCGATCGCCCGGTGCGTACGCTGGCCGACTTTGCGCGCTTCGCCGGACATGAATGCACGGTCAAGCTGCGCGTCCCGATGCCCGGCACCGCCAACCGCAAGACCTTCACGGGCATCCTGCGTGGCGTCGAGGGCGACAAGGTCGGTTTGGAAATTGAAAATAAAGATGGTTCGGCGTTGTTGGAATTTACGCTGGCCGAATTGGACAAGGCACGTTTGGTGCCGCAGGTGGATTTTAGGAGTCGCAAAGCATGAGTCGCGAAATTTTGTTACTGGTGGATGCGCTCGCGCGCGAAAAGAACGTCGACAAGGAAGTCGTTTTCGGAGCGCTTGAGTTCGCGCTGGCGCAAGCCACGAAAAAACGCTACGAAGGCGATGTCGACATTCGCGTGTCGATCGACCGCGACACCGGCGAATTCGAGACTTTCCGCCGCTGGCACGTCGTTCCCGACGAGGCCGGCCTGCAGCTGCCCGACCAGGAAATCCTGCACTTCGAAGCCAAGGAACAGATTCCGGACATCGAAGTCGACGAATACATCGAAGAGCCGATCGAGTCGGTCGAGTTCGGCCGCCGCTTCGCCCAGGACACCAAGCAGGTCGTCCTGCAGCGCGTGCGCGACGCCGAGCGCGAGCAGATCCTGCAAGACTTCCTCGAGCGCGGCGACTCGCTCGTGACCGGCACCATCAAGCGCATGGAGCGCGGCGACGCCATCGTCGAGTCGGGCAAGATCGAAGCGCGCCTGCCGCGCGACCAGATGATCCCGAAGGAAAACCTGCGCATCGGCGACCGCGTCCGCGCCTACATCCTGCGCGTGGACCGCAACATGCGTGGCCCGCAGGTGATCCTGTCGCGCACCGCGCCGGAATTCATCATGAAGCTGTTCGAGCTGGAAGTGCCAGAAATCGAACAAGGCCTGCTGCAGATCAAATCGGCAGCCCGTGACGCGGGTGTCCGCGCCAAGATCGCGGTCTACACTGCCGACAAGCGCATCGACCCGATCGGCACCTGCGTCGGCATGCGCGGTTCGCGCGTGCAGGCCGTGACCGGCGAGCTGGGCGGTGAGCGCGTGGACATCGTGCTGTGGTCGGACGATCCGGCCCAGTTCGTCATCGGCGCCCTGGCCCCGGCGAATGTCTCGTCGATCATGGTCGACGAAGAAAAGCACGCCATGGACGTGGTGGTCGACGAAGAGAACCTGGCGATCGCGATCGGCCGTTCGGGCCAGAACGTGCGCCTGGCGTCCGAGCTGACCGGCTGGAAGATCAATATCATGACGGCCGAGGAATCGGCCAACAAGGTGGCCCAGGAAACCGCCGCGATCCGTGCGCTGTTCATGGAAAAACTGGACGTCGACCAGGAAGTGGCCGACATCCTGGTGGAAGAGGGCTTCTCGAGCCTTGAAGAAATCGCGTACGTACCAATTTCCGAAATGCTGGAAATCGAATCGTTCGACGAAGACACCGTCAACGAACTGCGCACCCGCGCCCGCGACGCGCTGGTGACCGAGGCGATCGCTTCCGAGGAAGGCCTCGAGGGCATGGAAGAAGCCCTGGTCAACCTGGAAGGCATGGACCGTACCACCGCCGGCAAGCTCGGCCTGGCCGGCATCAAGACGGTCGACGCCTTCGCGGCGCTCGCCTACGACGAATTCGGCGCCATCCTGGCCCTGCCGTCGGACCGTGCCCGTGACCTGATCAACAATGAATTCAATGATGTGACCGACGACGAGATGAAGCTGGTCGACAGCAAATATGATGACCGCGCCAAGGCGCTGCAGGCGAAGGCCTGGAGCCTGGCAGAAACGGCCAAGGCATAATTTGCAAATCTTTATCATCTCAGCGACACAAAGAAAAGAGGACTGAATGGCGAGTAACAACGTAGCCCAATTTGCCACCGAACTGAAGATGCCTGCAGACCTGCTGCTGACGCAGCTGCGCTCGGCCGGCGTCGAAAAAAGTTCGACGTCAGATCCATTGTCGAAAGATGATAAGGACAAGCTGCTGAACCACCTGCGCCGCACCCATGGCGCAGGCGAAACCGGTGAAAAGAAAAAAATCACGGTCACCCGCAAGGAAACCACCGAGATCAAGCAGGCTGACGCGTCGGGCAAATCGCGCACCATCCAGGTCGAAGTGCGCAAGAAGCGTACCTTCGTGCAGCGCGACGACCTGGTCACCACCAAGCCGGCCGAGACCGCGCCCGTGATCGACGCCGCCGAGCAGGCGCGCCGCGAGGAAGAAGCGCGTCGCCAGCAGGAGCTGATCGCACGCCAGGAAGCCGACCTGCGCGAGAAGCAGGAACGCCTGGCCAAGCTGGAAGCCGAGGAAGCGGCCCAGGCCAAGGCTGCCGAAGAGCAGGCCAAGCGCGAAGCGGCCGAGCAGGCCAAGCGCGACGCCGCCGCCCAGGCTGCGGCCGCCGCGGCCCAGGCCAGCGCCGGCGCCGCCAAGGCCGATGCCGGCGCCGCTGACGAAAAAGCCAAGCGCGACGCCGAGGAAGCCAAGAAACGCGCCGAGGAAGCGGCCAAGGAAGCGGCCGAACGCGCCGCCGCCACCGAGCGCGCGCGCAAGGCCGTGGCCGACGAAGTGGCCCAGATCAAGCTCATGATGAGCCAGCCGCGCCGCGTGATCAAGGCGCCGGAACCTGTCGCCAAGCCGACCGCGCCGGCCACCCCGGCCGCCACCGGCACCCTGCACAAGCCTGCGGACAAGAAGCCGGCCGACGCCAAGCCGGGCGACAAGAAGCCGGGCGACAAGAAATCGATCAAGTCGGCGAATGTGTCGTCGACCTGGTCCGACGACGCCAAGAAACGCGGCGGCCCGAGCGTGAAGACGCGCGGCGGCGCCGGTGCGGGCGCCGGTGGACGCGACGGCTGGCGCAGTGGCGGCCGCGGCGGACGCCGTGGCCATGGCGACGACCGCGAGTCGAACTTCCAGGCGCCGACCGAGGCGATCGTGAAGGACGTGCACGTGCCTGAAACCATCACCGTGGCCGAACTGGCGCACAAGATGTCGGTGAAGGCGTCGGAAGTCATCAAGCAGCTGATGAAGCTGGGCCAGATGTGCACCATCAACCAGGTGCTGGACCAGGAAACCGCGATGATCGTGGTCGAGGAAATGGGCCACAAGGCCTTCGCCGCGGCCGAGGACGATCCGGAAGCGATCCTGGCCGACCAGGGCGAGCACACCGAGTTCGAGGCCAAGCCGCGTGCGCCGGTCGTGACCGTCATGGGCCACGTCGACCACGGCAAGACCTCGCTGCTGGACTACATCCGCCGCGCCAAGGTGGCGGCGGGCGAAGCCGGCGGCATTACCCAGCACATCGGCGCCTACCACGTGGACACCCCGCGCGGCATGGTCACCTTCCTGGATACCCCGGGCCACGAGGCGTTCACCGCCATGCGTGCCCGCGGCGCCAAGGCGACCGACATCGTCATCCTGGTGGTGGCGGCGGACGACGGCGTGATGCCGCAGACCAAGGAAGCAATCGCCCACGCGAAAGCGGCCGGCGTACCCCTGGTCGTGGCGATCAACAAGATCGACAAGCCGGGCGCCAACACCGACCGCGTGACCCAGGAACTGGTCGCCGAAGGCGTGGTGCCGGAAGAATACGGCGGCGATTCGCCGTTCGTCCCGGTGTCGGCCAAGGTCGGCACGGGTATCGACGACCTGCTCGAGCAAGTGCTGCTGCAGGCCGAGGTGCTGGAACTGACCGCGCCGAGCGAAGCGCCGGCACGCGGCCTGGTGGTCGAGGCGCGCCTCGACAAGGGCCGCGGTCCCGTGGCGACCATCCTGGTGCAGTCGGGCACCCTGAAGCGCGGCGACGTCGTGCTGGCGGGTTCGTCCTTCGGCCGCGTCCGTGCGATGCTGGACGAGAACGGCAAGGCCATCACGGAAGCCGGCCCGTCGATCCCGGTCGAGATCCAGGGCCTGACCGAAGTGCCGAGCGCCGGCGAGGAAGTCATGGTGATGGCGGACGAGCGCAAGGCGCGCGAGATTGCCCTGTTCCGTCAAGGTAAGTTCCGCGACGTGAAGCTGGCCAAGCAGCAGGCCGCCAAGCTGGAGAACATGTTCGACCAGATGGCCGAAGGCGAAGTCAAGAACCTGCCGCTCATCGTCAAGACCGACGTGCAGGGTTCGCAGGAAGCGCTGGTCGGTTCGCTGCAGAAGCTGTCGACCTCGGAAGTGCGGGTCCAGATCGTCCACGCGGCGGTCGGCGGCATCAGCGAGTCGGACGTCAACCTGGCGGTGGCCTCGAAAGCGGTCATCATCGGCTTCAACGCCCGTGCCGACGCCCAGGCGCGCAAGCTGGCCGAAGCCAACGGCGTCGACATCCGTTACTACAGCATCATTTACGATGCGATCGACGAGATCAAGACCGCACTGTCGGGCATGCTGGCGCCGGAGAAGCGCGAGACCATTACCGGCCAGGTCGAGATTCGCCAGGTTATCCTGGTCTCGAAGGTCGGCGCGATCGCGGGCTGCCTGGTCACCGATGGCGTGGTCAAGCGTACCTCCTCGGTCCGCCTGCTGCGCAACAACATCGTGGTGTGGACCGGCGAGATCGACTCGCTCAAGCGCTTCAAGGACGACGCCAAGGAAGTCCGCGCCGGCCTCGAGTGCGGCCTGTCGCTGAAGAACTACAACGAGATCCAGGTCGGCGACGTCCTGGAAGTCTTCGAAGTCCAGGAAGTGGCGCGTACGCTGTAATTTGCGCAGTTGGCGTACCATGGGGGCCAGGACGCTTCGCGGCGAATGCCGCGGGGGCCTGGCCCTTGTTTTTAGGTGGCTCGACAAGCACCGGAGTCGCATTGCTGCGATAACCGCAGACCTTTCCAACGTCATTCCCGCCTTCGCGGGAATGACGGGTTGGGGGTGCGGGCCAGCGATACGGCGGCTTTGAGCAACCGACATCATCACAAGAACAACATACCCAGCAACATCATGGCAAAACACAGCAAAAGCATCCCCTCGCGCGGCCTGCGCGTCGCCGACCAGATCCAGAAGGACCTGTCCGAACTGATCGCCTTCGAACTGAAGGATCCGCGCGTCGGCATGGTCACCCTGAGCGAAGTCCAGCTGACCCCGGACTACGCCCACGCCAAGGTCTACTTCACCCTGCTCAAGGACAGCCCGGAAGAGGTCAAGCAGACCCTGGAAGGCCTGAGCAAGGCCGCCGGCTACCTGCGCAACCAGCTCGGCAAGCGTCTGCACATCCACACCTTGCCCCAGCTGCACTTCGTGCACGACACCTCGACCTCGCGCGGGCTCAAGATGTCGGCGCTGATCGACGAGGCGAACGCCACCCGCGCCGCCGACTACGACGAAGATTCGGACGCCGAGTGAACTCCCGCCCCAACAAGAAGCCGCGCGACCTGGTCGACGGCGTCCTCCTGCTCGACAAGCCGGTCGGCCTGTCGTCCAACGACGCCCTGATCAAGGCCAAGCGCGTCCTCAACGCCAAGAAGGCCGGCCATACCGGCACGCTCGACCCCTTCGCCACCGGCCTGCTGCCGCTGTGCTTCGGCGAAGCCACCAAGTTCTCGCAGGACTTGCTGGAAGCCGACAAGACCTATGAAGCCACCGTGCACCTGGGCATCATGACCACCACCGGCGACACCGAGGGCGAGGTCGTCGAGCGCCTGCCGGTGGACGTCACCCTGGAGCAGATCGAGGCCGCGCTGGCGCGCTTCCGCGGTCCCATCCTGCAGGTCCCGCCCATGTATTCCGCGCTCAAGCGCGACGGCAAGGCCCTGTACGAATACGCGCGCGAAGGCATCACCCTGGAGCGCGAAGCGCGCCCGGTGACCATCCACGGCCTGGCCCTGGCCGGCTACGAGGCGCCTTACCTGAAGATCCTGGTGACCTGCAGCAAGGGCACCTATGTGCGCGTGCTGGGCGAGGACATCGGCGCCGCGCTCGGCTGCGGCGCCCACCTGAACGCGCTGCGTCGGGTCGAGGTTGGCAACCTGGCGGGGCACGACATGATCAGCCTGGATGACCTGCTTGCCCATCCGGACCCGCTGTCGCTGCTGAAGCCGGTCGACGCGCTGCTGTCCACCTTCCCGGCGGTCGAGCTCACGCCCGAACTGGCCAAGCGCTTCCTGCAAGGCCAGCGCCTGGCCCTGGGCAAGGAAAGCGTGAGCGTGCCGGCCGAGCAGGGCAGGGTGCGGGTCTACCACGACGGCCGCCTGCTGGGCACCGGCCAGCTGGGCGAGTACGCGATCCTGGCGCCGGAGCGCCTGGTCTCCACCGTCCAGCCTGCATAAAGGAAAGGGCGCGCGGGGTCATCAGGACGACACAATCAGCGCCCATATTGGTCGGGCCGGCACTGTCCGTGGGATAGACATCCCGGCAAGCCGTTGAAATTCCTCGGTTTTTCCGGCGCCCCGTTTTGGAGGGGCCGGATACGTGCTATACTAGTCGGTTTCAGTAATCGGCAGCACTCGTACACTTTCGTACAACACGCAACTTTTCGAGAACACATGTCAAACACCAAACGCGCGATTCGTAATATCGCAATCATCGCCCACGTTGACCACGGCAAGACCACGCTCGTGGACCAACTGCTGCGCCAGTCGGGTACCTTCCGTGAAAACCAGGCGGTGGACACCCGCGTGATGGACTCGAACGACCTCGAAAAGGAACGTGGCATCACGATTCTGTCGAAGAACTGCGCGGTCGAGTACGAAGGCACCCACATCAACATCGTCGACACCCCGGGCCACGCCGACTTCGGCGGCGAGGTCGAGCGCGTGCTGTCGATGGTGGACTCGGTGCTGCTGCTGGTCGACGCCCAGGAAGGCCCGATGCCGCAGACCCGCTTCGTGACCCGCAAGGCGCTCGCCCTGGGCCTCAAGCCCATCGTGGTGGTCAACAAGATCGACCGTCCGGGCGCGCGCGCCGACTGGGCGATCAACCAGACCTTCGAACTGTTCGACAAGCTGGGCGCCACCGATGAGCAGCTCGACTTCCCGATCGTCTATGCCTCGGGCCTGAACGGCTACGCCGGCATGGACGAGAGCGTGCGCGGCGGCGACATGAAGCCGCTGTTCGACGCCATCCTGAAATACGTGCCGGTGCGCGACGACAATCCGGACGGCCCGCTGCAGATGCAGATCACCTCGCTGGACTACTCGTCCTACGTGGGCAAGATCGGCATCGGCCGCATCAACCGCGGCCGCATCAAGCCGGGCATGGACGTGCTGGTCGTGAACGGCCAGGACGACAAGAGCCCGATCAAGGGCCGCATCAACCAGGTGCTGAACTTCAAGGGCCTGGAGCGCGTGCAGGTGGAAGAAGCCGTCGCCGGCGACATCGTCCTGATCAACGGTATCGAGGACATCGGCATCGGCGTGACCCTGACCGCACCGGACGTGCCGGAAGCGCTGCCGATGCTGACCGTCGACGAGCCGACCCTGACCATGAACTTCATGGTCAACACCTCGCCGCTGGCCGGCCGCGAAGGCAAGTTCGTCACCAGCCGCCAGCTGCGCGAGCGTCTCGAGCGCGAACTGAAGGCCAACGTCGCGCTGCGCGTGCTGCCGACCGACGACGACACCATCTTCGAAGTCTCGGGCCGTGGTGAACTGCACCTGACCATTCTGCTGGAAAACATGCGCCGCGAAGGTTTCGAGCTGGCAGTGTCGCGTCCGCGCGTCGTCTTCAAGGAAATCGACGGCGTCAAGTGCGAGCCGTACGAGAACCTGACCGTCGACGTGGAAGAGGTGAACCAAGGCGGCGTGATGGAAGAACTGGGTCGCCGCCGCGGCGACCTGCAGAACATGGAATCGGACGGCAAGGGCCGTGTGCGCCTCGAGTACCTGATCCCGGCGCGTGGCCTGATCGGCTTCCAGGGCGAGTTCATGACCCTGACCCGCGGCACCGGCCTGATGAGCCACGTGTTCCACGAGTACGCTCCGGTCGACAACACCAAGGGCGACCTGGCCGGCCGCCGCAACGGCGTGCTGATCTCGCAGGACGACGGCGCCGCCGTGGCCTACGCGATCTGGAAGCTGCAGGACCGCGGCCGCATGTTCGTCGAGCACAACACCCCGGTGTACGAAGGCATGATCATCGGCATCCACTCGCGCGACAACGACCTGGTCGTCAACCCGATCAAGGGCAAGCAGCTGACCAACGTGCGTTCGTCGGGTACCGACGAAGCCGTGCGCCTGGTGCCGCCGATCCAGATGTCGCTGGAATACGCCGTCGAGTTCATCGAGGACGACGAGCTGGTCGAGATCACGCCGAAATCGATCCGCCTGCGCAAGCGCTTCCTGAAGGAACACGAGCGCAAGAAGGCGAGCCGCGAAGGCGCGTAAGCCTTCCGCGCTTGGCGCATACGAAAAACCCGCTGCTTGCAGCGGGTTTTTTTATGCCTGAGCGCTTACTTCTCACATCTGCACGCGATCCGTCTGTAAGTTCGCGTACATATCTGACCGATTGGTCACTTACTTTCATCTTGTTACAGTTCTTACCAGATTGCGACTGTTTCAAAAGCAACTCGCTGTTATCTTGACCATAACGCGATTTATTGTGAATTGCGCACCAGTTGCCTTAATTTGGAAGGAAATGAACATGAAAAAGCTGATTATCGCTCTCGTCGCCACCACCGCCGCCATGGGCGCCGCCCAGGCCCAGTCGCTGGCCGGTAAAGCCTATGTCGGCGCCGCCGCCGCAACCGCCAAGAACCAGACCGCCGACCACCACAAGGCCGACGGCAAGCTCTATGCGGGCTACAACTTCGACGAGAAGATGGCGGTCGAGGCGGGCGTGACCAACTTCCACAGCACCGACTTCCGCCGCGGCGCGATCGCCGGCAGCACCGAAGGCAACAGCAGCTATGTCGCCGCCAAGTACACCATGCCGGTGAACGAGAAGCTGTCGGCCTACGGCAAGCTGGGCCTGTCGCACAGCGAGCGCAAGCTGAGCACCAATGCCGGCGGCCGCTACAAGGAAGACGACACCGGCGCCTACGGCGGCCTGGGCCTGGAATACAAGCTCAACCAGAACGTTGCCCTGACCGCCGAATACGAGCGCTATGGCAAGGACAAGTCGGTCGGCGCCAAGGCCGACGTCTGGAGCGCGGGCGTCAAGTACGGCTTCTAAGAGCCTGCCCCAAAGAAAAAGCTCCCGCCGCGCGCCAGCGCGGGGGAGCTTTTTTCATGAAAAAAAGGATCAGCGCAGGCCGAGCAGGGCTTGCACCCGGTCGCGGTTGACGCCGACCAGGGCCGAGGTGATGGCCAGCAGCGAGGCGTAGTCGTGTCCGGCCGCACTGGCGGCGAAGTCGCCCGACACCATGGCCAGTTCGGCTTCCGGGATCTCGGGCTGGGCGGTGCGCGTCATGGCCGCCGACAGCGCGGCGGCGGCGGCATCCTGCGAGCGGCGCACGCGCGCCAGCGCCTGCACCACTTCGCGCAGGCTCTGGCGCAGGGCGTCCGGATTGCCCAGCTCCCAGTTCTGCGGCGCCAGAGAAGGCGCTTCCTCGACGGTCTCGACACGGCCGCGGCCGGTCACGGCGATGGCGTCCTTGACGCCGGCCCAGTCCGCTTCGGAAGTGCTGAACACCAGCTGCTGCTTGTCGTCGAGGCCGACGCGCACCTTGACCGGCGCCAGGGCGCGGTCCAGGCGCTGGGCGATCTCTTCCGGCGTCATGCCCGGTTCGATGGTGGCCGCCAGCTGCGGGCCACCCGCGCTGCCGACCGAGAAGCCCAGGGTCTGGGGCGCGCCGGCCTGCAGCGAGGCGATGTCCAGGCCCTGGATGCGGAAGCGCTGCTGCGCCGGCTGGCCGCCGTTGAAGTCGAGCTGGGCGTCGATGCCGTCGCCGCCCTGCTTGCGGCGGGCGTGCAGGGTGCTGTCCAGCTGGCGGGCACGCGCCTCGATCTGGCGCGCCGGATTGCTGCGGCCGGACAGCTTGGAGGAGAGCTCCGCCTTCAGCGCTTCCAGCTGGCTGGCGACGCGCTCCAGGTAGTCGAGCGCCTGCTGGGCGCGCGCCACCTCGCTTTGCAAATTCTGGTTCCAGTCGATGCCGCGCTTGAGCGGCGCGGCGCTGGGCGGCGTGCGGGTAACGAGGCGGCTGTCCGCGTCCAGCGGGCGGACCGCGGTGGCGCGGCCGGTCGCGGCCGTGCTCTGGGCGCCGGTACTGCCGGTCGGCGCGGGGGTGGAGGAGGCCAGTGTCGTGGCCGGGCGCAGGGTGGCTTCCATGATCAGAGTGCGGCGAACAGGGACAGGGTGCCGATGCGGCTATAGGCTTTGTAGGTGGCTTGCAGGGCGGTCGAGTAACCGTTCAGCTCGGTCGCGGCGACGCCCATGTCGAGCTGGCCGATGTCGGTGATCGCCATCTTGTTCGACAGGCTGATGTTGGCGTGGTTGGCGTCCAGGGTGGTGATGATGTTCTGCACGCCGCCCAGGGTCGCGACCTTGCTCGAGACCATGTTCAGGGCTTCGTCGAAGCCACCGAGGTTGTCCGCCAGGATCGCGCGCACCGCCGGGTCGTTGGCCGAGGCGCCCGGGACCGACAAGGTGCTGATGGTCAGGTCGAGGCGGTTCAGCAGCTTTTCCAGGTCCTGCAGGTTCTCGTTCGAGGCCTGGGTGATGCCGTTGCCGACCACCACGTTTTGGGCATTGGTATTGCCGGCGAAGCTGTAGCGCGCACCCGGCGCCGCGGCGCCATTGTAGGCCATCGGCGCGGTCTTGGTCGCCGTGCCCGAGAACAGGTAGTTGCCTTCCTGGTCGATCGTGTTGGCGTTGAAGAACAGGCTGTCGCGCAGGGTGGTCAGCGGCGAGATCATGGCCTTCAGGTCGTCCGGCGCGTTGCCGCCGTCCGAGGCCCAGACCAGCAGGTCGCGGCCGCTGGTCATCTCGTTCACCATGTTGCTCAGGTAGCCTTCCGACTTGGTCAGGCGCAGCTTGAGCGAAGCGATGTTGTCGCGGTACTGCTGGACCGTCGCTTCCTCGCGGGTCAGGCGCGACACGCGCACGCTGTCCACCGGGTCGTCCGAGGGCGCCAGGATGCGCTTGCCCGTCGCCATCTGCTGGGTCAGCGCCGAGATCCGCTCCTGGTTCAGCTGGAGCGACTGGTTCATCGTCGATTGGTACTGGGAAGTCGCGATACGCATGGTTGTTTCCTTTAGCCCATCATCGCCAGGGTGGCGTCGAAGAGCGAGTTGGCGACAGAAATCACTTTCATGTTCGCCTGATACATGTTCTGGTATTCCACGAGGTTGACCGCTTCCTCGTCCTGGTTCACGCCGCTGGTCGACTGCCAGTCGTCCACCGACTGGGTGCGCACGGCGGCGGTGGTCTTCAGCGACGCCTTGTTGAGCTGGCTATCCACGCCCAGCTTGCCGACCAGTTGGGTGTCGGCGTCGCTGAGCAGCACCGTGCCGAGGTTGGTCAGGGTCACCGACTGGTTCTTGATCCCCACCAGCAGCTGCAGGTTACCAGTATCGCCCGGCTGGCCATCGGCCGAAAAGGCCAGGTCTTCGGCCTTGAATCCGCCGACCACTTTCAGCATGTCCGAACCGCTGCCCGGCGTGTAGACGAACATCGGGGCGCCGGGCGCGCCGTTCGGCTTGAAGCCGGCCGCCAGCTGGGTGTTCATGCGGACCGCGATCTGCTGCGCCAGTTCGGCGGTATCCTGCTGCAGCTTGAGCAGGGTATTGGTTTCGTACTGGGCCAGGCCGCCCAGCTGGCCGCCCATCTTGTTGGCGTCCAGGACATAGCGGGTGCCGGCGAAGTCGAGGCGGAATTCCTGGGGCGAGGTCGCAGTGGCGGCCGCGCTCAGGGTGCCGTGCATGCTGCCCAGCACCAGCGCCTGGCCGGTCTTGAGCGACACGTCGCGGCTGCCGTCCGGGTTGTCCGACACTTCCAGCGCGATCTTGCTGGCCAGCTCGTCGATTGCCTGGTCGCGGGTATCGATCAGGGCCGAGGCCGACACGCCGCTGGCCTTGGCTTCGGTGATCTGCTGGTTGAGGCTGGCGATGGAGGCGATCTGGGCATTGGCCGAGTCGACGATCGCGCTGCGCTGCTGGCGCACCGAGTTCAGCTGGGCGTTGAACACGTTGTTCAGGCCGTTGAAGCGCTCGCCCATCAGGCCGGCCGAGGTCAGCACCTGCTGGCGCAGCGGGGTCGAACCCGGATCGCCGGCGACCGCGTTGAGGGCCTGGAAGAACTTGTCGATGCCGGCCGAGATGCTCGCCGACTCGTCGCCCATCACGCTCTCGAGCTGGGTCAGGTAGGCCTGGTTCTGGGAATACTGGCCCTGGTCCGAGGCCGCGCGCCACATCGCCTGGCTCTTGTAGTTGTCCGAGAAGCGGATCAGGGAGCTTACCTGCACGCCGTTGCCGGCCGAGCGGCTGCTGGCGTCCGGACCGATCGCGGTCAAGAGGGCCGCCTGGCGCGTATAGCCCTTGGTCTGCAGGTTGGCGATGTTCTGGCTGCTGGCCGAAATGGCGACCTGGGCGGCAAGCGCGCCAGAGAGTGCGTTATTGATGATCGTCATGGTGCTATTCGTCCTCGGGGCGGTTAACTGTACAAGGCGACCGTTTCTTGCCGCCCATTAAGTTTTTCAGCCTAGGTTTTCTTGGTGGGGACCAGCTGGCGCAGGATCGCGTCGGCGATGCCGAAGGCGCGCTGGCCCGCCAGGTGGCCGGCCAGCAGGTCGTCGGCCATGTCCTGCATGTCCTGGTTGACCCGGTCCTTGAAGACGCTGTCCTCGCCCGCCATCTCGCGGGTCGATGAACGCATCTGCTTGAGCATGTTGGACACGAAGAAGCGCTCGAACTCGACCGAGGCCTTGGTGGCCTTGGCAAGGTAGGCTGGGTCGGGCTGGTCCGCCGCGGGTGCGACCGGCGCCTGCGCCTCGTCCTTCGCGTTAAGGGGAATCGGTTGTTGGCCGTCGATGCGCATCAGATCACCACCAGTTCGCCTTCGATCGCGCCGGCCTGGTCGAGGGCCTGCAGGATCGCCATGATGTCGTCGGGCGAGGCGCCCAGGCTGTTGACCACGTCGATGATGGTCTGCAGCTTGGCGCCGGCCGGCCAGCGGAACATCTGGCCCGAGCCCTGGTCGACCGACAGCTTGGATTCCGGCGTCACGGCGGTCTGGCCGCGCGAGAACGGGCCCGGCTGGCTGACGCGCGCGCTCTCCGAAATGATCACCTTGAGCGAGCCGTGGGTGACGGCCGCGGATTTCACGCGCAAGCCCTCGGCGATGACCACGGTGCCGGTGCGCGAATTGAACACGACTTTCGGCACCTGGACGCCGGCTTCGACCGCCAGGTTGTTCAGCCTGGCCACGAAGGCCACGCGCTCGGTCGGGTTTTCCGGTGCGATCACTTCCACGCTGGTGCCGTCGGCGGTGGTGGCAATCGGCCCATACTTCCTGTTGATCGCCTCGACCACGTTGGTGGCGGTTTCGAAGTGCGGCTGGCGCAGGCGCAGCATGATCTGCGGGCGGGTCGCGAAGTCGGTCGCGATCTCGCGCTCGATGATGGCGCCGTTCGGGATGCGGCCGGTGGTCGGGGTGTTGACGGTGACCGACGAGCCGCTTTTTCCGGTGGCGTTCAGGCCGCCCACCACCAGGTTGCCCTGGGCCAGCGCATAGACCTCATTGTCGGCCGCGCGCAACTGCGTCAGCAGCAGGGTGCCGCCGCGCAGGCTCTTGGCGTCGCCCAGCGAGGACACGGTGATGTCGATCGCCTGGCCGCGGCGGTAGCCCGGCGGGAATACGGCCGAGACCATGACGGCGGCCACGTTCTTGTTCTTGGCGTCTTCGCCTTCCGGCAGCTTGACGCCGAACTGCTTGAGCATGTTGACCACGGACTGGCTGGCGTACTTGACCTGGGTCGAGTCGCCGCTGCCGTTCAGGCCGACCACGAGGCCGTAGCCGACCAGCGGGTTTTCGCGCACCCCTTCGACGCTGACCAGGTTGCGCAGCGCTTGCGCGCCTTGAGCGGGGAGGGCGGCGGAGAAGGCGAGGGCCGCGATGATGCCTGCAACGCGACCTGCGTTAATAAAGCGAATCATGGGGTCCTTAGAAAGGCATCAATGGGCTGTTGAAGAAGCGCGTCAGCCAGCCCGGGGTATTGGCGTCGGCAAGCGCGCCCTTGGCC
Organism: Massilia sp. ST3; assembly: GCF_018119405.1. GTDB lineage: Bacteria > Pseudomonadota > Gammaproteobacteria > Burkholderiales > Burkholderiaceae_D > Telluria. The sequence goes on from NZ_JAGPWC010000074.1 coordinate 14,686, forward strand.
GAGTAGGCGATGCGGGCATTCGCCACGCGCAGCGAGGACACCTGGTTGTCGGCGTCGATGTCGGCGGCGCGCACATAGCCTTTCAGGCGCACGAATTCCTCGCCCTGGTTCAGGGTCAGGTTCTTTTCGCCGGCCACGCGCAGCAGGCCGTTGGGCAGCACTTCCTGCACCACCACGGTCAGGGCGCCCGACAGGGCGTTCTGCTGGGTGCTGGTGGCGTCGCCCTCGAAGTTGCGGTCGGCGGCGATGTCGATGCCGGTCTTGCCGAAGGTCTTGCCCAGGGCGCCGATCGGGCTCACGCCCACCGAGGAGCCTTTCGAGAAGCTGGTGCCGGCGCGCTTGCTGGCCTGGGTGGTTTCTTGCAGGATCACTGTGACCGCGTCGCCCACGCGGTAGGCGCGGCTGTCCGAGGTCAGCGGCACGGCATCACCCGTGAACACGCCGCCGGACACGCCGCCACGCGACGCCATGCGCTGCATCGGCACCAGGTCGTCGTCGTTCGTCGTCGATGCGACCGGTGCGCGCGAAGCGCAGCCGGCCAGCAGAAGGAGGGCGCAGAGCGCCGCAGTCATTTGCCTCATTTAGCGTGCAGCCTGTGCGAGGTATTGCAGCATGTTGTCGGCGGCCGACAGCACCTTGGTGTTCATCTCGTAGGTGCGCTGGGCGGCGATCATGTCGACCATCTCTTCGACCACCTGCACGTTCGAACCTTCCAGCGCACCCTGCTTGAGCTTGCCGAAGGCGGCGTCGCCCGGACGGCCTTCGTTCGGGGTGCCGCTGGCGCCGGTTTCCTGGAACAGGTTGTCGCCCAGGGCCAGCAGGCCGGCCGGGTTGATGAAGGAGGTCAGGGTCAGCTGGCCGAGTTCGGTCGGTGCTGCCTGGCCCGGGATGGTGGCCGAGACCATGCCGTTTTCGCCGATGGTGATGGCGGTGGCGTTGGCCGGGACGGTGATCTGCGGCACCAGGGGCAGGCCCTGGGCATTGGTCAGGGTGCCGTTCGGGTCGACCTGCAGCTGGCCGGCGCGGGTGTAGCCCGGCTCGCCGTTCGGACGGCGCACCTGCAGGAAGCCGGCGCCGGAGATGGCGACGTCCAGCGGCTGGCTGGTGGTCTGCAGGTTGCCGTTGGTGAACACCTTCTGGGTGCCGACCACGCGCGTGCCGTTACCGAGCTGCACGCCGTTGGAGACGGTGTTGTCGGCGTTCTGGGCGCCCGGCTGCGAGTCGACCTGGTAGAACAGGTCCTCGAAGACGACGCGGTCGCGCTTGAAGCCGACGGTGTTGACGTTCGCCAGGTTGTTGGCGATCGCCTGCAGCTTGGCGTCTTGCGCCTGCACGCCGGTCTTGCTGATCCACATTGCTGGATTCATGCTTGCTCCCTCAATTATCTAATAGGACGGCTTAGCCGCCGATGAGGCGGTTGCCCGACTCGTTCATGCTGTCGCTGGCCTTGAACAGCTTCATCTGCATCTCGAAGGTCCGGTTCAGGCTCATCACGGCGACCATCTCTTCGATCGCCGACACGTTGCTGCCTTCCAGCGCGCGGCCGCGTACGCTGATGTTCGGGTCGGCCGGCAGCGGCTCGCCGCTGCGCGAGACGATCAGGCCCGCTTCGTTCTTGGTCAGTTCGGCCCCTTCGGCGCCCACCAGGCGCAGGCGGTCCACCACCTGCATCAGGGTCGAGCCTTCCGGCATCACCGAGATCGTGCCGTCGACGGCGATGTCGACCGCGGTGTGCGGGGGCAGGGTGATCTGGCCGCCTTCGCCCAGCAGCGGACGGCCCTGCACCGACAGCGCGCCGCTGGCGTCGATGTCGATCGCGCCGGCGCGGGTATAGGCTTCGCCGTCGCCCCACTGCACGGCCAGGTAGCCGTTGCCGTTGATGGCGACGTCGAGCGGGCGGCCGGTCTCGCGCACCGCGCCGGCGCGGGTCGAGACGGCGTCCGCTTCCATCTTGGACAGGTGCACGTCGTCGTAGCCGTAGCCTTGCAGGCCCTGCACCGAGGCCAGCTCGATGTTGGCGCGGAAGCCCGGGGTGTCGGCGTTGGCGAGGTTGTTGGCGCGCACCTGCTGGGCGCGCATGGTGCGCTCGGCGCCGCTGACGGCGGTGAAGATCAGTTTATCCATGTGCTTGCGCTATCCGGATTACAGGGCCTGCATCAGCGACTGCATCATCTGGTTCTCGGCGGTGATGACCTTCGAGTTCGCCTGGTAGTTGCGCTGCGATGTCATCAGGCCCACGAGTTCCGAGGTGATGTCGACGTTCGAGCCTTCCAGGGTGCCCTTGGACAGCTTGCCGGCCAGGCCCACGCCCGGGGTGCTGTACAGCGGGGTGCCGGAGGCGCTGTTGGCGACCCAGGCGGTGTCGCTGACCGAGGCCAGCGCGCCTTCGTCCGGGAAGGTGGCGATCGCCAGGGTGCCGACGATCTGCTGCTGCTCGTTGCTGTACTTGGCGACGATCGAGCCGTCTTCCGCCAGTTCCACGCCCACGAAGCTGCCCGAGGCATAGCCGTCGCTGCGATTGGTGGTGGTGGTGGCTTCGCCGGCGAACTGGGTGGTGCCGTCGTAGTCGATGGTGAAGTTGATCGGCGCGCCGCCCGTGGTCGGGGTCAGGGTCAGGGCCTGGCTGGTGCCGGCCGGCAGCTGGCCGGCGCTGTTGAAGGTGAGGGCCTTCGTGGTGGCGATCGGGGCCGCGCCGTCGAAGGCGAAATGCACGTTCACGGTATTGGCCGGGGCCGCCGCCTTGACGAAGTACTGCGACACGGTGTGCTGGGTGCCGAGCGAGTCGTAGACCACCGACTGCTTCACCATGTTGTAGCTGTTGGCGTTGCTGGCGTTGAAGGGCGTCACGGTCGGGACGGTCCAGTCGGCCGACAGGTTGCCGACGTAGGACACTTCGGTGCTCGGCTTGGCCGCGATCTGGCCGGTCGGGATCTGGATGTCGCCCATGGTGCCCAGCACGCCGCCGACGGTCGGGCCGTAGCCCTGGACCTTCTTGCCGGTGGCGTCGACCAGGAAGCCCGCCTTGTCGGCCGAGAAGATGCCGACGCGGGTGTAGTTCATCACGCCCTGCGAATCGCGGGTGGTGAAGAAGCCGCGGCCCTGGATGGCGGCGTCCATGCCGCGGCCGGTGGTCTGCAGGCTGCCGTTCTGGCCGATGTTCTGGGTCAGCGAGGACACTTCCACGCCGTTGGCCTGCTCGCCGGCGTACACCGACGAGAAGTTGGCGCGGCTGGCCTTGAAGCCGTAAGTGCCGGCGTTGGCGATGTTGTTGGAGACGGCTTCCAGCTGCTCGTTGATGGCCTGGATGCCGGAAAGGGCGATATTGAAGCTCATGGGGAATCCTTTTAGTTATCCGAAGTGGAAGCCAGCTGGGTGGGCTTGCCTTTGAAACCAGTGATCATTGCGGGATCGACGTCGCCGATGCCGGCCACCTGCAGCAGGATGCCGCCATTGGCCATGCGCACGCTGTCCAGGCGGCCGGCGACTTCCACGGCCGGCTTGGTGCCGTCCGAGGCTTCCGCCGCGATGCTGTAGTTGCCGGGGGCCAGGCCCAGGGCGACGGGGTCGATGGTGAAGCTTTGCGCGCCGCTGCCGTGGGCCGGCAATTCAATGCGGTGCTGCTGGCCGTCGACGCCGGTCAGCACGACGTGGCTCAGGCTGCTGCTGCCGCCGAGCTGGATGGCGCCGGAAATCTTGTCTTCGCCCAGGCGCACGCGGCCGACCTGGACCGATACCTCGGAGCCGACCTGGGCGCCCATGGCCAGGGTCTGCAGGCTTTGCAGCATGCTGGCGCTGGCGCTGGTGGTCTGGGCCAGGTTCTGCAGGGCCTCGGTCTGCGACAGCTGCGACAGCTGGTTCACGAACTGGCTCGGGTCGGACGGGGCCAGCGGGTCCTGGTTGCGGATCTGCGCGACCAGCAGCTTGGTGAACATGTCCTTGTTCTCGCTGACCTCGGCGCTGGTGGCGATCTTGTCGCTGGCCGGGGCGGCGCTGTTGAAGCCGAAGGCGTTGGCGCCGTTGGTTGCATTGGTGGTCGTGGCCATGATCAGCCCTCGCCCAGTTTCAGCAGCGAAGCCTGCATCGACTTGATGCGGCCCATCACTTCGACATTGGTCTCGAAGGCGCGCGAGGCAGCCATCATGTCCGCCATCTCGGCCACTTCGTTGACGTTCGCGTAGAACACATTGCCCTCGGCGTCGGCCAGGGGATTGTCCGGCTCGTGCGCCTTGCGCAGCGGCTCGGCCGACTGCACCACGTCCAGCACCTGGACACGCGCCACGCCTTCCTCGCCCACCATGGCGGCGAACACCGGCTTGCGCGCGCGGTAGCCGTCGGTCTCGGAACCGGCGACGGCGTTGGCATTGGCCAGGTTACTGGCGATCGTGTTCAGGCGCACGGTCTGGGCCGCCATGGCCGAACCGGCGATTTGGGAGATGTCCTTGAAACCCATGATTTGTCTCGCTTATTGGCCGATTACTGGCCGTTGATGGCCTTGGCCAGGCCGCGCAGCTTCATGTTGATGAAGGTGAGGCTGGTCTGGAAATCCGATGCGTTCTGCGAGAACGCGGCCTGCTCGACCCCGATCTCGACGGTGTTGCCGTCGGCGCTGGGGTGGAAGGGCACGCGGTACAGCGGTCCGTCCGCCGACAAGGTCGGCTCGCCGGCTTCCTCGGCGATGCGGTCCTGCAGTGCTTGAGCAAAATCAATGTCGCGCGCGGTAAACCCCGGCGTGCTTTCGTTGGCGATGTTCGAGGCAAGCACGCGGGTGCGCTCGGCGCGCACCTGGAGCGCGTCGGCATGCACGCCGAGGGCGTCTTTGAAATTAATCGTCATGGCGATCCTTCGTCGGAATACTGCGGTGATTTACAATGTGATTTTTCGCAGGACACATTCTCTAATGATTGCTTTCCATAGGGCAACCCTATTCATTGTAACCTGTCTTTTGTGCGCCACAACCGTGTATGCACAAACAATTACTGCTGAGATAGAACAGGCTGCCCGTATACAATTAGACAAGCTCGCCGCGTCCAACGGCTTGTCCGACCCGGAATATGACTTGTCCGTGGTCAGCAGCCGCCCGGCGCCGCCCTGCGCCGGCAAAGTCGAGGTCGAGGCGCTCGACACGCGCCAGCCGGCCCGCATGCGCTTCGTCGCCCGCTGCGCCGCCGGCAAAGGCTGGCGCCACGATTTCGTGGTGCGCGCCCGCATTTCCGCCCAGGTGGCGGTCACGGCCGCCCCGGTCGGTCCCAACCAGCCGCTGAACGACGCCGACATCGCCCTCGAGCGGCGCGACATCACCAACATTCCCGACGCGGTCGGCGATCCGGCCCTGGCCCTGGGCCAGAGCAGCCGGCGCAGCCTGCGCGCCGGCGAGATCCTGCGCGCCAGCCAGCTCACGGCGCCGGTCGTGGTCAAGCGCGGCGACCAGGTGATCATGGTGGCGCGCCACGAGGGCATCGAAGTCAGCATGGCGGGAGAGGCGCTGGACGCCGGCGCGCGCGGCGCCATCGTGCGGGTGCGCAATGCGGCGTCCGGACAGGTGGTGCGGATGCGGGTGGCGGGGGCCGGCACGGTCGAGCCGGTCGACTTGCCCGTCAGTCAGCGTTAAGTCCTTGCAGTTTGGTGGCCAGGCGGCTCAGCTTGGCCGCGTAGGCCGGGTCGGTGGCGTAGCCGCCGCGCGCCAGGCCCTGGGCGAAGGCATGGGCGTCGTTGCCGACGCCCAGCGCGCCGCGGTAGCGCGGATTGTCGATCAGCATCTGTGCATAGTCGCGGAAGGCGCTGGCGCCGTCCGGATAGGCGCGGAAACGCTCGCGCGTCTTGATCGCGGCGCCGTGCACGTACTCGGTGGTGGCGGAATCCGTCACCGCGCCGTCCCAGCCGGATCCGGCCTTGATGCCGAACAGGTTGTGGCTGGAGGCGCCATTGCTGGTGCGCAGCGGACGCTGGCCCCAGCCCGATTCCAGCGCGGCATGGGCCGACACCAGTTCCGGCGCCACGCCCAGCTGCTGGGCTGCTTCACGCGCCCAGGGAGCGATACTTTCCAAAAACGCACGCTGTTGCGGCGATTCCGGGGCGGCGCCGCCCATCGGCGCGGCGCCTTCGACGCTGTCGGACGCTTCCGCTCCCATGATCAGCCCGTTGGCGCGGGCGCGCAGCAGCGCTCCTTCGGCATTCAGGCTGGTGGCGGCGCTGTCGCCGCCGTCGCCGTTCTGGATGTAAGTGGCCACTTCGTTCTGCACTTCGCCGAACATCGCGCCGAAGCCCGCACCGCCGCCACCGCCGAGCGGGGCGGTCGGACGGGTGGCGCTGGTGGGCGCCAGGGCCTCGATGCGGGTGGACAGGAAATCAGCGGGGCGCATAGATGCCGTCCTCGCCGTGCAGCACGCGCTGCATCACGGTGTACTGTTCGGCCAGCAGGCTGGCGTTGCGGGTGGTGGCGGCCTTGCAGGCCGTGACGACCGCTTCGAGTTCGCTCCATGCGGCCTGGGCCGCGCCGCGCGCGCCCGCGTCCAGGGTGGCGAAGAAGGCGTCCATCGTGGCCTGGGGGCCGAGCAGGGCGCGCACCAGCGACACGCGCTGCTGGCGCCGCGCTTCCATCGTATCGAGCAGGGGAGTGAGTTGTTCGGCAAGCTGGGTCAGCTCGCTGCTGCGGTGGCGCACGGCGGCCTCGAATTGCTGTTCCAGCAAGTCGCGCACGGCCGCGCCGTCCTGCACGTCCAGGCGCACGCCGTCGAGCAGCAGGGCGACCGCCTGCTGGCGGGTCAGCTTGGCCAGTGGTTTGGACATCAACGACTCCCGTGGAATTTCTGGATCAGGCCGGCGAGGCGCGCCGGATCGAAAGGCAGCTCGCCGCGCGCCAGCTGGTCGCGCAGCTCGGCCACGCGGGCGGCGTCGAAGTCGGGCATGGCGCCCATGGCCTCGGCGGCCGGCTTCAGCACTTCCGACTGCAGCGCGGCGCTCGGGGCGGCGGGCGCCTCGGCCGGGACCGGCACGCTGACGCGCTGGGTGCCCATCGTGACTGTCGTAACGGACGAGCCGGTGACTTTCATGCGGTTACCTCGGGTTTTCGATTGGATCGTCATGATTTACTTCGGCAGTTGCTTGCGCAGTTCTTCCAGCGCCGCCTCGTCCGTCTTGCCGATCGAAGCTTCCTTGCCCAGGGCTTCCGGCTTGCCCGGCGTGCCGAACATCGACGACACCGTGCGCGACTGGGCGCTGGTCAGGATCAGGAGCTCGATGCGCCGGTTCACGCCGGCCAGCGGTTCCTTGGCGTCGAGCGGGCCGCGGTCGGCCATGCCCACCACCTGCAACACGCTTTCCGACCGCATCCCGCCGCCCAGCAGCTCGGCACGGGCCGACAATGCGCGGTCGGTCGACAGGGCCCAGTTCGAATAGCCGCCGCTGTCGGGACCCGCGAAGCGGGAAGCATCGGTATGGCCCACGATCAGCATCTGGTTCTTCATCTGGGCAAACAGCGGACCCATCTTGCGCAGCAGGCGGGCGAAGCGCCCGGTCGGCAGCGCACTGCCGCGCATGAACATGCCCTGCTTGTCGGTGTCGTGCAGCATCACGCGCAAGCCGTAGGGCGTCACCACGGTAGCCAGGTTGGACGCCAGGCCCGCCTCGGCGCTCAATTCGCCCAGGGCCTTCGACAGCGCAGCCAGGTCGGAAGCGGTCTCGTAGGCCACGCGCGGTGCGCTCGGGGCGCCCGGCCCGTCGGCGTTGCTGGTGCCGGTCATCGGCAAGTCGAAGCGTTCGATCATACTGCCGCTCGGCTCGGAAGCGATCTCGGGTTTCCGGCCCAGCCCTTCGAGCATACCGCTCTCGGTGGCGTCGCGCACGATTTTCTTGAGATTCTGTTGTTCTCGTGCGGCAATCAGCCAGAGAACTAGAAACAATGCCATCAAGGCCAGGCAAAAGTCGGCGAACGCGACCTTCCAGGCGCCGCCGTGCTCGTCGTGCGCGTGCTTGCCGCCGCCGCGCTTGACGATGGTGGCTTCGTGCTTGTCGTTCTTGAGTGCGGACACGATTACCCCGTCATGCGGTCGCCCGAGCGGCGACGCTTGTTCTGCGATTCATCTTCGCCGCCCATGGCGTTGATCCATTGTTCGAGCTGGGCGAAGCTGGGCTTGGTGTTCAGCTGGATCAGGCGGCGGCCGGCGTCGATCGCCAGCAGCGCCGGCTTGCCGGCCACATGGGTGCACAGCACCACCTTGACGGTTTCCATGGTCGAGGCTTCCGAGTTGACCAGCTGCTTCATCATGTTGGCCAGCGGTTCCAGCAGGCCGTAGCAGAAGAAGATGCCGATGAAGGTGCCGACCATGGCCGCGCCGATCTTCTCGGCGATCTCGCCCGAATCCGCGCCGCCCGAGACCGAGAACATGGCCATCACGATGCCCAGCACCGCGGCCAGGATGCCGAAGCCCGGCATCGCCTCGGCGATCTTCTGCAGCGACTTGGCCGGCTGGGTCAGTTCCTCGTGGATGGCCTCGAGCTCCTGCTCCAGCACGCCTTCCAGCTCGTGCGAATTGATCTTGCCCATCGCCATCAGGCGGAAGTTGTCGACGATGAAAGCCAGCAGCTTCTGCTCTTCCAGGATGCGCGGGTAGCGCTGGAACAGCGGGCTCTCGGCGGGCGCCTCGACGTGGGCGTCGAGCGCCTTCAGGCCGCCGGCGGCGGTCTGCAGCAGTTCGTACATCAGCAGCAGCAGCTGGCGCTGGAATTCCGAGTCGTGCTTCTTGCGCGCGGCGACCTTCTTGAGCTGGTGGGCCAGCTCGCCCAGCACGTGCTTGGGATTGCCCAGCACCAGGGCGCCGAAGGCGGCGCCGCCGATGATGAGCAGCTCGACCGGGTGGAAGATGGCGGAGAAGGTGCCGCCCATCAGGGTGAAGCCCCCGAACACGCACCCCAGGACGATGGCGATACCTAATAATTGCTGCATGAAGTCAGGCCTTTCTGGCTTTCGTGGTTATTGGTCAGGCGCGCTGCAGCGCGGCCTTCATCTTGGCCAGCGCGCTCTTGTTGAGCTGGCAGACGCGCGCGTCCGACAGGTCGAGCACGGCGGCGATTTCCTTGTAGCTGAGTTCGAACTCGTAGATCATCTGGATCACACGCTGTTCCTTCTCGTTGAGGCTGCCCAGCACCTGCTCCAGGCTGCGGCGCACGAGGTACGACTCTTCCGGGCTGGGCGCGCTGTGCGCCTGGTCCGTGGTTTCCTGCAGCACCTCGTCGAAGCTCAGCATTTCTTCGGCGCTCTCGTCCAGCATGTGCTGGTAGTACTCGGCGGCGTCGATGCCGAGCGCCTCCATGGCTTCCTTCTCGCTCGGCTCGCGGCCCAGGCGGCGGGTGAGGGCGCGCAGGCCGTCGCGCAGCTTGTGGCTGTCCTGGCGCACGGCGCGCGGACGCCAGTCCTGGCGGCGCAGCTCGTCCAGGATCGCGCCGCGCACGCGCAGCGAGGCATAGCTGCCGAAGCCGGTGTCGGGCGTGCCGTAACGGCGCAGGGCTTCGAGCAGGCCCATGAGCCCGATCTGTTCCATGTCCTCGCGCGACATCACGCTCGACGCCTGCGAATTCAGCTGGCGCGCGATGCGCTTGACCAGCGGCGCGTAGGCCACCAGGTGGCGCTGCTCGTCGCGCGGGCTCATGCCCGCGCCGATGGCCGCGTCCTGGTAGTCGCCGGCGCCGGCGTCGAGATATTCGGCTGAATAGCCCACGTTGTCCCCGGTAGTCAAACGGTTGTTTATCTGTTGGGTTATTCGATGATCAGCTTGCCGATCATGACTTCGGAAAACGGCTTCACGTGGTTTTCCTTGGCATAACTGGCGTCGAAGGTCTTGTTCAGCTGTTCGGCATACTGGTCCACCGTCATGGCCGATGCTTCGGCCAGGCTGCGCGTGGACAGGCTGGCCACCACGATGCTGCGCAGCAGCGGCAGGTGTTCCTTGGCTTCCTTTTCCAGTTCCGGCGTGGTGGCCAGCACCAGGTCGACCGACAGGTAGTGGGCGGCCGGCTCGTTGGGAGCGCGGCGCAGCATCACGATCACCTTGTCGAGGGTGACGTACTTGGTCAGGCTCTTTTCGGGCGCGGGCTTGTGCTCGACCGCGGCCTCGGCCTTGGTCGGGGCCGGGTTCAGGTACCACATGGCGCCGCCGGCTGCGGCGGCCGCCGCCAGCGCGACGCCGGCGAATGCAATGATCAGTTTGGCTTTCATGACTTTATACGCGTCCGTTCAAGGAGAACTGCGAATCGTGTTGACCGGAGTCGCGCAGGGCCTGGCCCGGGGTGCGCTCCTGCTGTTCCTGGCCCGGCTGGCGGCCGCGGCCTTGCGCATCGGCGCCGGACTGCGAGTTCGCCTGGGCGCCGGCCTGGGCGCGCGTCGCCTGGGTCACGGTGACCGACACCTCGCCGGTCTGGCGCTGGGCCAGGTCGTTGCGCAGGTTGTCGCTGACCGTGTTCAGCTGGCGCAGCACCTCGCCGTGGGTGGCCGAGATGTTCACTTCCAGCGAACCGGCGGCGTGGCGGATCGAGATGTCGATCCGGCCCAGCATCGGCGGCTCGAGGCGGATGGTGGCCTGGTCCACGCCCTTGGCGGACTGCAGCTGCAGGCGCTCGCCCAGGGCTTCCTGGAGCGTCTGGCGCCAGGCGGCCGGCGGGCCGGCCAGGGTCACCGGGGCCTCGGCGCGCGCCGGGGGGGGGGGCGCCCCCCCCCGGGCGCCCCGGGCGGGGGGGGGGGGGGGGGGGTGTGG
>NZ_JAGPWC010000075.1 GCF_018119405.1 Massilia sp. ST3
CCCCGCCGCGCGCGCGGGGGGCCCGGCGCGGGGCGTGGGGGGGGTGTGGCCCGCCGCGGGCGCGGGCGGCGCCGCCTGGATCGAGCATGCCGTCGCCGCACCCGGCCCGGTGGCGCCGGCCGCGGAACCCGAGCGGCTGCCCGAGGAGCAATCGCGCGCGCTGCACCGCCGGCTGGCGGGCACGGTCGGCAGCCTGGCGGGCCATGCCCTGCGCCGCCTGGGACGGTTCGGGCAGGGCGGCAATCCCATGCTGTTGCCTTATCTGGGCTTCGGCAACGCGGGAAAGCTGTGGGTCAAGGGCCGCGTGCTGGACGAGGTCGACTTCCGCGAGCAGACCGGGCAGGACAGCGGCTGGCACAACTTGGTGGCCCTGTACCGGCGCCTCGAGTCCGACCAGGTGGCCGGGGCGCGCGTGGTGGCGCGCTTCCAGGACCAGGTGCTGGAGACGCATACCGACCGCGGCGGCTACTTCGCCTTCGAGATCCAGGCTTCGTCCCCGGTGTCGGGCGGCTGGCACGAGGTCGAGCTGGAATTGCCGGACAGCGCCACCCGCGCACGCGGCGCCGTGCGCACCGTCGCGCAGGTGAGCGTGCCCGCCGCCTCGGCGCGCTTCGGCATCATCAGCGACATCGACGACACCGTGCTGTGGACCAACGTCACCAACAAGCTGAACATGGCCCTGATGCTGGCGCGCTCGAACGCCCACACGCGCAAGCCCTTCAAGGGCGTAGCCGCCTTCTACCGCGCGCTCAGCGCCGGGGCCTCGGGCCAGGACGAGAATCCGATGTTCTACGTGTCGAGCAGCCCCTGGCACCTGTTCGGGCCGCTGGTCGACTTCCTGCGCGTGCAGGGCATTCCGCTCGGTCCGCTGCTGCTGCGCGAGCTGAACATGAGCCAGATGCTCAAGCTGACCAGCCACGGCAGCCACAAGCTGGACAAGATCGAGCAGATCCTGGGGTATTACCCGGACATGCAGTTCGTCCTGATCGGCGACAGCGGCGAGCAGGATCCGGAGATCTATACGGAAGTGGTGCGCCGCCATCCGAAGGCGGTGCGCATGATCTATATCCGCAACGTGAACCCGGACCCGGCGCGCATCGATGCGCTGGACCGCCTGATCGCCGAAGTCAGCGCCACCGGCGCCCAGCTGATCCTGGCGCCGGACAGCGTGTTCGCGGCCTCGCACGCGGCGGCCGAAGGCCTGATCCACGTGGACCGCCTGGCGGACGTGCGCTCCGACAAGCGCGAGGATGACAAGCTGGTATCGCGGGGCTGAGCCTGCGCGACCGCGCGCGCCGTGGCCGAACCGGTCAGGCGATGCGCAGCGCGCCCCCCGCGGTCACGAGCGTGCCGCGCACGCCATTGCGTCCACCGCGCTTGACGGCATACAGCTCGGCGTCGGCCGCGCCGACCAGGGTGTCGAAGGACACCGGGGCGGCGGTTTGCCGTGCGGGCAGGCAGGCGATGCCGAAGCTGGCGGTCGCACGGACCGCTGCGCCGTCCGCCGCCTGCGTCGCGGCCGCGGCGAAGGCCTGGCGGATGCGCTCGGCCAGCGCATGGGCGCCGGCCAGGCCGGTCTGGGGCAGGACCACCAGGAATTCCTCGCCGCCGTAGCGGATGACCCGGTCGACCTGTTCGCGCGTCATTGCCTTGAGCAGGGCGGCGAAGGCTTCCAGCACCTGGTCGCCGGCGGCATGGCCATGGACGTCGTTGATGCGCTTGAAATGGTCGATGTCGCACAGGATCACGGAGAGCGCCGTGCCGTAGCGGTGGGCGCGCGCCAGCTCGGCGTCCAGCAGGCCGCTTTGCACTACCCGGCGGTTGTAGCAGCCGGTCAGGGGATCGCGGTCGGCCATTTGCTGGAGCAGGCAGGCGGAGCGGAATTCCTCGCGTTGCGACAGGTGGAAGCGGCGCGCCGCGATGATGCCGAGCGCATTGCCGAGGATGAGCAGCAGGGCCAGGGTCAGCACGTCGTCCGCCTTCAGCGCCCCCTGGACCAGCAGCATCGCGGCGAACACGGCGCTCGAGACCACGCCGATCGCCACCGCATACGCGTAGCGGTTCGGGAAATTGACGTAGACCGCCATCAGGATCAGCGCCTGCGACATGGTGTTCCAGGCCATCGCCCCGGGCTGGCACCAGGCCACCACCATGAAGATCGCGAGCGCCGCCACCAGCAGGGCGGAAGCGGCGAGCACCGGCATGCGCACCGAATCGGGACGGCGGCCGAGGGCGAGGTGGCCGCCCAGGGCGACCATGGCGACCAGGATGCGCAGGGCCACCAGCAGCCAGGCGGTGGGCGTGGGGCCGAGGGTGGCGAGATCGGTCACGCCGAACGCGACATAGAAGAAGGCGGCGAACAGCAGGCTGGCCTTCAGCTGGGCCTGGCGTTCCGGCAGGACGTGGCGCTGGAAGCAGTCCTCGGCGTGCCCGTCCGTGAATTCGGCGCGCCGGCGGTCGATGCTCAAGCGCTGGGGTGACAGGTCGTGGAAGGGCACGGGAATGGCGGGCGAAAGAGGGAAGAGCGCCTGCCTGGACGGCGGCGCCAGGCCCATTCTAACTCAGCCAGGAACGGTAATTTCCAAGAGGAAATGAATAAACCGCCGGGCAGGCATCGACAGTGGCGATCCCGACACACCTCTGGACAGCTGGACAATACCGCGCATCCCCCCTGGTACGCCTTCATGCTGCGCCGCCGCGCGGGAAGCCCCCTTCCCGCGATATGGCCGAGTGTGCTGCATCGCACAGATGGCGCCATGTCCTGAACCGTGCGCGCCCACCGCTGCGCTAGAATCGATTGGCCCCCTTGACCACTCGATAACGGTTTTCGCCGATCACGAGCATCCATGCGCAATAAGCCCTGTTCCATCGCGTTCATCGTGCGCGATCCCCTGCCACCGGTCCGCGCCGACGTGCTGACCCTGTTCGGCGCGGAAATGCCGCGCTACGGGGTGCACACCGAGCTGGTCGGCCAGTCCGGCAGCGCAAGTCATGGTCACAGCGACGATCCATGGCGCGCCGGCGGCATGCACCTGGTGGGCAGCTTGAAGAGCCGCTTCGCCAGCGTGCTGTCGCCCGTGTGGGATCTGCTGGGCCTGCTTCGTGCGGGCCGCGGCGCGCGCCCGGACTGCATCCAGGTGCGCGACAAGATCGCCTCCGGCCTGCTCGGCCGCTGCGCCGCCGCCGTGCTGGGGGTGCCCTTCGTGTACTGGATGTCCTTTCCCATCGTCGAAGGCTACGAAGTGCGGCGCGACGAGATCGGCGCGCGCGGCAAGGGCTTGAAGTGGCTGGCGCATGCGCTGCGCGCGGCCGCCTCGCGCTTCGTGGTCTACCGCCTGGTGCTGCCCGGCGCCCGCCACATCTTCGTGCAGAGCGAGGCCATGGCCGACTGGCTGGCGGCCAAGGGCTACGCGCGCAGCCGCATGACGGCCGTGCCGATGGGCGTGGACGCCGAACTGTTCGACCGCGGCAGGGTCGAACCCGCCGTGGATGCGCGCCTGGACGGCCGCCGCGTCGTCGTCTACCTGGGCCGGGTGGCCCAGGCCCGCAAATCCGACTTCCTGCTCGACGTCGTCGAGCAGCTGCGCCAGGCCATGCCCGAGGTGCTGCTGGTGATCGCCGGCGACGCGCCTTCCGAGGACGAGATGGCCTGGATGCGCGCCGGGATCGCGCGCCGCCGGCTCGAGGAACACGTGCTGCTGACCGGCTGGCTGACCCAGCGCAGCGCCCTCGGCTATGCGCTGCGGGCCGAGGTTGGCCTCTCGCCGATCCCGCGCGGCGAGCTCTACGACGTATCCTCGCCCACCAAGCTGGTCGAATACCTGGCGCTCGGCCTTCCCAGCGTGGCCAACGACATTCCCGACCAGGCCCTGGTGGTGGCGCAGAGCGGGGCGGGGCTGTGCGTGCCGATGGAAGCCGGCGCTTTCGCCGACGCCACGCGGCGCCTGCTGGAGGACCGCGCCCTTGCCGCGGAGTTCGCGCTACGTGGCCCAGCGTACGTAAGAAGCCACCGCACCTATGCTATTCTGGGTCGGATAGTTGCCGAAACGTACACAAAAATCCTGCCCGACCGGAAGTGAACCGATGTGGACCTACTCGCTGAAATGCTCGCTGCGCTCGCTGGTCCGTGAACTGGCGCGCAACCTGTGGGGAAGGATCCTGATCTATCCGGTGCTGGCCCGTAACGAACGCTCGGCCGCCAGCCTGAACGGCTACATCGCGCGCCGCGCCCGCGCCCTGCGCGTGCCGGTCCCGCCCGACGGCACCCGGCTGGTGTTCGCCAGCCCCGGCGCCAGGCTGCTCTCCAAGACCGAGGTCAAGCAGCATCCCGAGCGCTTCGTCCGTCCGCGCAAGCTTGGCACCCTGATCCGCAACACCATCAAGACCAGCGGCACCTCGGGCTCGCCCCTGACCCTGGTGCAGACCCTGGGCACCGTGATCCGCGAGGAAGGCTTCGTCTACCGCCAGCTGCGCTGGATCGGCTTCCGCCACGGCCAGCGGCGCGCCTGGATCCGCGGCGACATCGTCTGCGACGACCAGCCGAAGGACGGCCGCTACTGGTGTCGCGACTGGGTCGGCAACATGCTCATGATGTCCTCCTACCACTTGTCGAACGCCACCATCGGCGCCTACATCGAGGCGCTGGAACGTTTCGATCCCGTCGTCATCCATGCTTATCCATCCTCCATCGCGGCGCTGGCCAACTGGCTCAACGCGGCCGGCCGCACTTACCGGGGCAAGGCGCTGCGCGGGGTGATGACCTCGTCCGAGACCCTGGAGCCGGACGTGCGCGCGGCCGTCACGAAGGCCTTCGGCGTGATCGTGTTCGACTGGTACGGCCAGGCCGAGCGGGTGTCGGCCGTCGGCACCTGCGAGCAGGGACGCTACCACCTGCTGACCGACTACGCGGGCGTCGAGCTGCTCGACAAGGGCGAGGGCAGGGCCGAAGTGATCGGCACTACCCTGAACAATGCGGCGATGCCGCTGGTGCGCTATTGCACCGGCGACACCGTGGTCCCGGACGGCGAAGCCTGCCCCTGCGGCCGGGTGTTCCCGACGCTCAAGGCCATCGTCGGCCGCCAGGAAAAGATATTGACCCTGCCGGACGGGCGCATCGTGGCGCGCCTCGACCGCATCTTCCAGGGCCACGACCGCAGCCTGGTCGAAGGCCAGGTGCTGTACCACGGCGACGGCCGCTTCACCCTGCGCGTGGTGACCATCGAGGGTTTCACCGCCGCCGACGAAGCAGCGCTGAAGGACAAGTTCCTGCTGCGCGTGCCCGGCGTGCCGGTCGAGGTCGCCCGGGTGCCGGCGATTCCGCGCGGGCCCAACGGCAAATTCGAATTTATTGCCGTGGAATCCTGAATCGTGCGCTTCCTCAAGAAAACATTGTTGTACTATTTAAAACAGTTTCTTATGTGCAGGTTTCCGACCGAGGGGCAGGCGGCATGAAGCAGACATCGCATCCGGCGGTGCCGGCGGCGACAGTGCAGACTGCGCCGCGGGTGCTGATGCTGGGCACGGCGCCCGGCGGGCGCGGCGGTGTCGCGACCGTGGTCTCGCTGCTGCGCCAGGACGGCCTGTTCGAACGCGAAGGGGTGCGCTACGTCCCGACCCATACCGAGGGCAGTCGCATGGACAAGGCGCGCGCCGCCCTTGGCGGCCTCGCCGGCACCCTGGCCTGCCTGTGGCGCCGTCCCCAGTTGGTGCATGCGCATGCGGCCTCGAACGCCAGCTTCGTGCGCAAGTCGCTGCTGCTGGCGCTGGCGCGGGCGCGCGGCTGCAAGACCGTGTTCCACCTGCACGGCGCCTGTTTCGACAGTTTCAACGACAAGGCCAGCGCGCCGATGCGGCGCTGGATCCGCCATACCCTGGAAGCGAGTTCGGTGGTGATCGCGCTGTCCGAGCGCTGGGCCGGTTTCCTGCGCGGGATCGCGCCGCGCGCCCGCGTCGTGGTGATCCCGAACTCGGTGCCCCTGCCGGCCCTTGGCATCGAAGAGGAGCAGCCCGGGCGCATCCTGTTCCTGGGCCAGATCGAACAGCGCAAGGGCATCCACGAATTGGTGGAGGCGCTGGCGCGCATCGCGCCGCGCTTTCCGCAGGCGGTGCTGGCGATCGGCGGGCAGGGCGAGCTGGCGCAGGTGCAGCGCCGCGCCGCCGAACTCGGCATCGCCGACCGCATCGAGCCGCTGGGCTGGGTCGACGCCCGCCGCAAGGCCCATGAACTGGCGCGCGCATCGGTCTTTTGCCTGCCTTCGCACGCCGAAGGCTTGCCGATGGCGATGCTCGAAGCCATGGCCGCCGCCAAGCCCATCGTGGTGACCCCGGTGGGCGGGATTCCGGACGCGGTGCGCGACGGCGACAACGGACTGATGGTGGCCCCGGGCGACGTGGATGCGCTGGCCGCCGCCCTCGCCAGGCTGCTGGGCGATGCGCAGGAGCGTCGCCGCCTGGGCGCGCGCGCCCGCGCCACGATCGAACAGGAATACGAGTCCGGCGTCGTGATCGGACGCATCTCGGCGGTTTATCGACAACTTGGCACGGCGGGGGGGCAATGAACGCAACAGTTCGCATGGTATGGCTGGTCAACCGGCTGCGCTGCATGTCGGTGGCCGAGCTCGGCTACCGGGTCAGGCAGGCGGCGGCCATCCGCATGGGACGGCGCCTGAGCGGACGCCAGGCGCCGCCCGCGCCGCCGCCCCTGCCGCGGGCCCTGACCCTGGCCGTCGACGGCGTGCCCGAGCTCGACCCGCAGGAGATCGAAGCCCTGCTGCTGGACGCCGACCGCATCTGCGCCGGCCATGTGGTGCTGTTCGCCGAACGCCGCTTCGACGTGGGCGTGCCCACCGCCTGGAACCGCGATCCCGAGACCGGCGTCACCGGCCCCGCCATCTACGCCGGCGACATCGCCATCACCAACCGCGAACTGGTGGGCGACATCAAGCATGTGTGGGAGCTGAACCGCCACCTGCACCTGGTGCGCCTGGCCCAGGCCTGGTCGCTGACGCGCGACCTGCGCTGGCTGCACGCGCTGGAACAGCAGCTGCGCAGCTGGCTCGACCAGTGCCCGCCGCTGACCGGTCCCAACTGGACCAGCTCGCTCGAACTGGGCATCCGCCTGATCAACTGGAGCCTGGTGTGGCAGCTGGTGGGCGGCGAGGGCGGCCCGCTGTTCGCGGGCGAGGCCGGCCAGAAGCTGCGCGCCGACTGGCTCGGCAGCATCCACGCCCATTGCCGCACCATCGCGCGCCACCTGTCGCGCCATTCCTCGGCCAACAACCACCTGATCGGCGAACTGGCCGGCCTCTATGTCGGCGCCACCACCTGGCCGTGCTGGAAGGAGTCGGGCGACTGGGCCGAGCAGGCGCGCCGCGAGCTCGAGCACGAGGCCGTGGTGCAGTTCTCGCGCGACGGCGTCAACCGCGAGCAAGCCTTCGCCTACCACATCTTCTCCAGCGAATTCCTGTTCGTGGCCGGCCTGCTGGGGCAGGCCGCATCCGGCGCCAACCGTCCGGCGTTCTCGCGCGGCTACTGGGCCGCGCTGCAGCGCGCGCTGCGCTTCCTGCGCTCGGTGCGCGACGTCGGCGGCCACGTGCCCATGGTCGGCGACGCCGACGACGGTTGCGTGTTCCGCCTCGACGCTTCCGGCCTGGACCGCGCCGGCCAGCTGCTGGCCCTGGGCGACACCGTGTTCGGCGGCCAGGCCGACCAGCACCCCGGCGTGCGTTGGCTGCTGCACGCCTTGCCGGGCGGGCGCCCGGACTGCGACCCGCACGAAACCGACACCGGCTGGGCCTTCCCGGACGGCGGCTACCTCCTGTTCGGCAACCACTTCGGCGAAGAGCGCGAGATCAAGGGCATGCTCGACTGCGGGCCGCTCGGCTACCTCGGCATCGCCGCCCATGGCCATGCGGACGCCCTGGCGCTGACCCTGTCGGTGGCGGGCGAGGAATGCCTGGTCGATCCGGGCACCTATTCCTACTGGCAGGAGCAGAAGTGGCGCGACTACTTCCGCGGCACCTCGAGCCACAACACGGTGCGCATCGACGGCCAGGACCAGTCGGTCAGCGGCGGGCGCTTCATGTGGCTGAAAAAAGCCCGCGCCAGCATCGAGCGCATGCCCAGCTCGCCCCACGAATTCGAGTTCCGCGGCTCGCACGACGGCTACCAGCGCCTGTCCGACCCGGTGCGCCACGTGCGCAGCGTGCGCTTCGACGGCGCCAGCAATACCCTGGTGGTGCGCGACGAGGTCGCGGCCAGGAAGCCGCACAAGGTGGAGCTGTTCTGGCATTTCGCCCCGGAACTCGACGTGCGCCTGTCCAGCCATGGGCTGTCGGTGCGCGGCAAGCGCTTCGTGCTGCAGATGCAGGCCAGCGGCGCCGACCTGCAGCTGGAACTGGTGCGCGGGGCCGAAAATCCGCCGCTCGGCTGGTATTCGCGCACCTACGAAAGCCGGCAGCCGTGCGAAGTCTTGCGTGTCACGACCGTATCGTCCGCCATTCCGGTCGAATGCAGGTTTACAATAACGTTTTTTTAATAACAAATATTTATCATAGGGAAAGTCCTCATGCAGATTTACCTCGTCGCCGGTGCCCGTCCGAACTTCATGAAAATCGCGCCGATCGTGCGTGCCCTGCAGGCGCAGGAAGCACTGTCGTTCAAGATCATTCACACCGGACAGCACTACGACCGCGAGATGAACGACGTCTTCTTCGAAGAGCTCGGCATCCCGCAACCCGATGTCTTCATGGCCGCCGGCGGCGGCAGCCATGCCCAGCAGACCGCCAAGATCATGGTCGCCTTCGAGGAGCTGTGCGTGGCCGAGCGCCCGGCCGCCGTGCTGGTGGTGGGCGACGTCAACTCGACCCTGGCCTGCTCGATCGTGGCCAAGAAGCTGAACATCCCGGTGGCCCACGTGGAAGCCGGCCTGCGCAGCGGCGACATGACCATGCCGGAAGAAATCAACCGCCTGGTCACCGACAGCATCTCGGACTGGTTCTTCGTCACCGAGCCGGCCGCCCTCGAGCACCTGCGCCGCGAAGGCAAGGCGGACTCCGCCGTGCACTACGTGGGCCACGTCATGGTCGACAACGTCCTGTACCAGGCCGAGAAACTGAGCTCGGCCGACACCTCGGCCTTCGAGACCAGCGCCTTCAAGGCCACCCAGCAGGCCGCCGGCGGCCGCTATGGCGTGGTGACCATGCACCGTCCGAGCAACGTCGACGAGCCCGAGACCTTCGCCCGCATCGCCGGCGCGCTCAAGGAGATCGCCGCCGAGCTGCCGCTGATCTTCCCGGTGCACCCGCGCACCCGCGCCAACATCGAGAAGTTCGGCATCGACCTGGGCCCGAACGTGACCCTGGCCGGCCCGCAGGCCTACATGGCCTTCCTCAACCTGTGGAAGGACGCGGCCGTGGTGCTGACCGACAGCGGCGGCCTGCAGGAAGAAACCACCGCGCTGGGCGTGCCCTGCGTGACCATCCGCGAAAACACCGAACGCCCGGTGACGGTCGACGAAGGCTCCAACGTGCTGGCCGGCACCGATCCAGTCGCCATCGTGCGCGAAGCCCGCAAGGTGCTGCGCGGCGAGGGCAAGCAAGGCCGCCGCCCGCACCTGTGGGACGGCAAGGCGGCCGAGCGCATTGTCGCCATCCTGGCAAAGGAACTTGCATGAATGAACGGATCGCGGCCAAAGACGCCGCACAGGAACGCATCACGCTGATGGGCTGCGACGTCGACAACCTGTCGATGGAAGAAACGCTGGGACGGATCGAAGGTTTCATCGCGTCCGGCCGGCCGCACCAGCACGTGGTGGTGAACGTCGACAAGCTGGTCAAGGCCAGCCGCGATCCGGAACTGCGCCGCATCATCAATGAATGCGCGCTCATCAATGCTGACGGCATGCCGGTGGTATGGGCCTCGCGCCTGCTCGGCAAACCGCTCAAGGAACGGGTCGCCGGCGTCGACCTGTTCGAAGCGCTCATGCGGCGCGCCGGCGAGAAGGGCTGGCGCGTATTCCTGCTGGGCGCGAAGGAAGAAGTGGTCGGCAAGGTGGCCGAGACCTACCAGCGCAAGTATCCGCGCCTGGTCCTGGCCGGCTGGCGCAACGGCTACTGGAAGGGCGAGCACGAGGAAGCCGAGGTCGCGCGCCAGATCCGCGACAGCCGCGCCGACCTGCTGTTCGTGGCGATTTCCTCGCCCAAGAAAGAGCAATTCCTCGGCAAGTACCAGGCCGAGATGAAGATCCCCTTCGCCATGGGCGTGGGGGGCACCTTCGACGTGGCGATCGGCAAGGTGAAGCGGGCCCCGGTCTGGATGCAGAAATCCGGGCTGGAATGGTTCTACCGCTTCCTGCAGGAGCCGCGCCGCATGTTCCGCCGCTACTTCATCGACGACATGGCCTTCGTCTGGCTGTTCATCAAGGAAGCGGCCAGGGGCAGGTAGCGGCAAGCAGGGACAGGCAGGCGACAGGATGACCCAACAGGGATGAGGCGGCCACGGAAAGCCGCCTGACAGCACGACGGCGGCCGCAGAAGCCGCCCTGACACAAGACCATGGGCCGGCGCGCGCCGCCGGCCATTGCCCCACCCGGGACCCGCCGGACGCGGACCCGGTCCATTACATACACAGAGAGCGAAAGACATGAAGATTCTGGTTACTGGCGGTGTGGGCTACATCGGCTCGCATACCGTCGTCGAGCTGCAGAATGCCGGGCACGAGGTGGTCGTGGTCGACAACCTGTCCAACGCCCAGGCCTCGGTGCAGGAGCGCGTGCAGCGCATCACCGGCAAGCCCTTCGCGCTGGTCGAGGCCGACATCCGCGACCGCGCCGCGATGGAAGCGGCCTTCGCCGCCCACAAGGTCGACGCCGTGATCCACTTCGCCGGCCTGAAGGCGGTCGGCGAATCGGTGGCGCAGCCGCTGCGCTACTACGACAACAACGTCTCGGGCAGCGTGGTGCTGTTCGAGACCATGGCCAAGTTCGGCGTCAAGAAGCTGGTGTTCTCCTCGTCGGCCACGGTGTACGGCGACCCGGCCTCGGTGCCGATCCGCGAGGACTTCCCGCTGTCGGCCACGAATCCCTACGGCCGCAGCAAGCTGATGATCGAGGACATCCTGCGCGACCTGTCCAAGGCCGAGCCCGACTGGCGCATCGCGCTGCTGCGCTACTTCAACCCGGTGGGCGCCCACGAGAGCGGCCTGATCGGCGAGGAGCCGTCCGGCATCCCGAACAACCTGGTGCCCTATATCGCCCAGGTCGCCAACGGCCAGCGCGACAAGCTCTCGGTCTTCGGCGGCGACTACGACACCCCGGACGGCACCGGCCTGCGCGACTACATCCACGTGGTCGACCTGGCGATCGGCCACGTCAAGACCCTGGACCGCCTGGCCAAGGGGCCGGGCATCCTCACCTACAACCTGGGCACCGGGCGCGGCAACAGCGTGCTGGAGATGATCAAGGCCTTCGAGGCCGCGAGCGGCCGCCCGGTTCCCTACCAGATCGTCGACCGCCGCCCCGGCGACGTGGCCAAATGCTATGCCGATCCGACCCATGCCCGCGAAGAACTGGGTTGGACGGCCGAACGTGATGTCGCTCAAATGTGCGCCGACGTATGGCGCTATCAAACCACAGCTAAATAAAACAAGGACGGTCTAATGAAAGCCATGATTCTCGCTGCAGGCAAGGGCACGCGTGTTCGCCCGCTGACCTATGACCTGCCCAAACCAATGATTCCCCTGCTGGGCAAACCCGTGATGGCCTACCTGGTCGAGCACCTCAAGAAGCACGGCGTGACCGAAATCATGGTCAACGTCAGCTGGCTGCACGACAAGATCGAAGAATTCTTCGGCGAAGGCGAGCAGTTCGGGGTGCAGATCGGCTACTCCTTCGAGGGTTATACCAAGGACGACGGCGAAGTCGTGCCGGAACCGATCGGCTCGGCCGGCGGCATGAAGAAGATCCAGGAATTCGGCGGCTTCTTCGACGACACCACCATCGTGCTGTGCGGCGACGCCCTGATCGACCTCGACCTCAAGGCGGCGCTGCTCGAGCACCGCCGCAAGGGCGCCATGGCCACCGTCATCACCAAGGAAGTCCCCTGGGACAAGGTCTCCTCGTATGGCGTGGTGGTCACCGACGAGCAGGGCCGCATCATCGAGTTCCAGGAAAAGCCCAGCCAGGACGTCGCCAAGTCGAACTTCATCTCGACCGGCATCTACATCTTCGAGCCCGAAGTGATCGACCTGATCCCCTCGGGCGTCGAGTTCGACATCGGCTCCCAGCTGTTCCCGCTGCTGGCCGAGCGCGGCCTGCCGTTCTACGCCCAGGGCCGCCCCTTCAACTGGCTCGACATCGGCACCATGAGCGACTACTGGGAAGTGCTGCAGACCGTCCTGACCGGCGAGGTCAACCACATGGACGTGCCGGGCATCCAGATCAAGCCGGGCGTGTGGGTGGGCCTGAACACCAGCATCGACTGGGAAGGCACGACCATCGAAGGGCCGGTCTACATCGGCTCGGGCGTCAAGGTCGAAGCCGGCGCGCGCATCGTCGGGCCGACCTGGATCGGGCATGGCAGCCACATCTGCGAGGGCGCCGATATCGTGCGCAGTGTATTGTTTGAATACACACGGGTGTTGCACGATGTAACATTGCATGAAATGATAGTTTTTAAGGATTACAGTGTCGACCGCAAGGGCGAAATGAAGCACGCGTCCGAGTACTCCTCCGAGGAGTGGCTCAACGCGCGCGATCGCCGCCGCTCGCGGCGCAAGGAATTCGCCAGTCAAAACAACGAGCTAGAGAAAGTAAGCGCATGAAAATCTACCCAGTCATCCTCTCCGGCGGCGCCGGCACCCGCCTGTGGCCGCTGTCGCGCGCCGTGCTGCCCAAGCAGCTGCTGCCGCTGGTCGCCGACAAGACCATGCTGCAGGAAACTGCACTGCGCGTGGCCAACTGGCCGGGAGTGATGGCGCCTTTGGTGGTCTGCGGCAATGACCACCGCTTCATGGTGGCCGAGCAGCTGCGGGAAATCGGCATCACGCCGCTCAGCATCCTGCTCGAGCCGGTCGGCCGCAACACCGCCCCGGCGGTGGCCGCGGCCGCCCACCACCTCAAGGCGATCGACCCGGAAGCCATCATGCTGGTGCTGCCGGCCGATCACGTGATCGAAAACAACGCAGCCTTCCGCGAGGCCGTCGAGCGCGCCATCACCCTGGTGGGGCAGGGCGCGCTGGCCACCTTCGGCATCGTGCCGAAGACCCCGGAAACCGGCTACGGCTACATCCGCCGCGGCGAGCAGGTCGCCAACTGCGGCGAGTGCTTCAAGGTGGCGCGCTTCGTCGAGAAGCCCGACCTCGAAACGGCCCAGGGCTTCCTGGCCGAGGGCGGCTACTACTGGAACAGCGGCATGTTCATGTTCCAGGCCGACCGCTTCCTGAGCGAGCTGCAGCAGCATGCGCCCAGCATCGCGGCGAGTGCCGAGCAGGCCATGAAGTCGGCCTACCGCGACCTCGATTTCTGCCGCCTGGACGAGACCAGCTTCTCGGCTTGCCCGTCGGACTCGATCGACTACGCGGTGATGGAACACACCCGCGACGCCGCCGTGGTGCCGGCCGACATCGGCTGGAACGACGTCGGCTCGTGGTCGGCGCTGTGGGAAGTCCAGCCCAAGGACGGGCAGGGCAATGCCCAGCGCGGCGACGTCTACCTGGACGGCGTCAAGAATTCGCTGGTGCGCGCCGAAAGCCGCATCGTGGCCGTGGTCGGCGTCGAGGACCTGGTCGTGGTCGAGACCCAGGACGCGGTGCTGGTCGCGCACAAGGACCAGGTCCAGCGTGTCAAGCAGGTGGTCGACCACCTCAAGTCCAAGGCGCGCACCGAGCACCTGCACCATACCCGTGTGTACCGCCCCTGGGGCCACTACGAAGGCATCGATGCGGGCGACCGTTTCCAGGTCAAGCGCATCACGGTCAAGCCGGGCGAGAAGCTGTCGCTGCAGATGCACCACCACCGCGCCGAGCACTGGGTCGTGGTGTCGGGCACCGCGCGCGTCACCTGCGGCGACACGGTCAGCCTGCTGTCGGAAAACGAATCGACCTATATCCCGATCGGCATGAACCACCGCCTGGAAAACCCGGGCAAGCTGCCGCTGCACATCATCGAAGTACAATCCGGCAGCTACCTCGGCGAGGACGACATCGTCCGCTTCGAGGACATCTACAAGCGTTCCTGATCCGCTAAGGACCAGGAAGCAGGCACGGCGCTCCGTTCGCGGAGCGCCGTGCCTGCTTGCGTCCTTTCCCAAACGAACCGTGCGGACGCCCGTCTGGTCGTGGCATACAATGAACCGACGAGAAACCGAGCGAGGTTCATCATGAAGACGATCGTTGCGGCGGGCGCGCTGGCCGCGGCCCTGGCGGCCTGGACATCTCCGGCGCTGGCGCAGACTCAAAGCCCCTCCCTGTTGGATCCCGTCCTGCATGGCCAGCTGGAACGCTGGCTCGGCGCAGGTCCCCTCTACCTGGAAAACATCTACACACGCCAGACCGGCCACTTCGCGGTCGACTTCCACGCCGCCGCCGACGGCAAGGGCGACACCTTCACCCTGATGCGCGTGAGCGACGAAGAAGGCGGCAGCTGGCTGGTGGGCGGCTACAACCCGCAGAGCTGGTCCTCGACCGACGGCTGGCACGTGGCGGCGCGCGACTGGCAGCGCACGGCCTTCCTGTTCAACTACACCGATCCGGCGGTCCTGCGCCCGGTGCCGACCAGCTATATCCTGCCCAGCCAGGGCTCGCTGCTGACCTACAACTGGCCCGACCACGGTCCCACCTTCGGCCAGGGGCCCGACCTGTTCGTCAACAATGCGCTCGACACGGCCCTGGCCTGGCAGCTCACCTATGGCGATCCGGCCTTCCAGGGCCGCAGCTTCATCGACGGCAGCGTCGATGGCCAGTTCATGCGTATCGACGCGCTCGAGGTGTATTCGGTCGCCCTGATTCCGGAACCCCAGACCTGGGCCATGCTGGTCGGTGGACTGGGCGTGGTGGGCTGGGCGGCGCGGCGGCGCAGGCCGCGCAGCTGAACCGGTCCGCCGCCGCTGCGCTCGCTCCTGTCTTGCGGTAGCAAAAAAAAAGCGCCGGGAAAACCCCGGCGCTTTTCGTTGGGACAGGGCGCTCAGTCGTGCTTGCCGCGAGCGCGGCGGCGCGCCGCGAGCGCGATGCCGCCGAGCGCCAGCAGGGCAAGGCTTGCCGGTTCGGGCACCTCCGCGGCAGGTACGAAGGAATCGCGGTAGTCGGTGCCCGAAGCCGAGCTCATCAGGTAGTCGCTCACCAGCTTGCCGTCGCTCGTGACCGCGCTGACGCCGGCCCAGTAGGCCGAGTGCGAAGCATCGGCAATGAAGTGGCCGTTCGACGCGCTGAAGTGGGGGTAGGTGTAGCGTGGCGCGCTGCCGTCCACCAGCATGCTCATCTGGACATACAGCGAGGTGCCCCAGACGAACTCCTGGGTCAGCGTGAAATACTGCCCCTGCACGGTGCCGTAGTCCAGCCCATGGTAATCCTGCCGGAAGGTGGAGCTGCTCGCGCTATCCGTCATTTCGCTGCCCACGACGGACTGGTTGATGATCAGCCGGCTGTTGTTGATCCCCGCATACGCGGTCCCCATCGACACGTCGAGCAAATACTTTGCTTGCGCCGCATCGTAGGAATAGGGCGTGTAGGCGTCGGCCTCGAGGAAGCTCTGGCTATAGAAGGCAATCGTCAGGAGTCCCTTGGTGCCGGTCAGCGCGCTGTTATGCAGAGTGAAGGTATCGCTGAACGAGGCGGTTGCCGTTGCATAGGACTGCTGGACAGGGGCGGTCTGCGGCTTGTACGGGTCGAGATAGGGCGTGCTGGCGGAGCCCGCCACGGCGGCTTTGAGCACGCCATAGTTGGCCCGTGCCGAGGCGGTGAAGGAGGCGTTCACGTCGTTGCCGTTCAAGGTCGACTGGTAGCGGTCGCCCTGCGCGGGGTAATCGTCGCGCAGGTAGAGACTGGCGGTGCCGCCTTGGGTATAGGTCATCACGCCGGCTTGGGCTGGGAGAATCGAGAATAGGGCGAGCAGCAAGGCCGAAGTGCGGATCATGGGATCTCCAAAGGAAATAAAATTTATCACAAGCAAAATTTATGCCATTTGGCAACTAATTGATTTCCCTGGATTTAAATTGTCTAATGTAAATTTTTCCGACAAGAATTGAATTGCGGTCAGCTGTAACGGGCACGCGGGATGCCTATGGCATGATGCGAGGGAAGGCCCCCTCGTCCGTCGCGGGGGGGCAGCATCGTTTACCGGAGGCCCACCGATCCATGACCCTGCATCCATACCGTCGCCTGCCTTTTTACATTGCCTTCATCCTGGTCTTCCTGTCCGTCCTGGGCGTCCCGCTGGAGGCCGCCGCGGCGCTGCGCCCCGAGCAGCTGGCCATCGTCATCAACGACGCCGAGCCCAACAGCGTGGCGGTCGGCGAGTACTACCGCAAGCGCCGCAATATCCCTGCGGGCAATGTCGTGCATGTGAATATTCCCGGCAAGCCGCAGCGCATCGGCATCGAGCGCTTCCGCCTGCTGAAGGAAGAGATCGACGCCAAGCTCAAGCCCGGTGTGCAGGCGGTGCTGATGGTCTGGACCGCCCCCTATGCGGTGGACTGCAATGCGATCACCGGCGCCTACACCCTGGGTTTCGACGCCTCGCAGTGCAGCAAGACCTGCGCCGCCGGCACGCCCAGCCCGTATTTCAATGCGAAATCGAATGCACCGCTGGGCGAGCACGCGATGCGCCTGTCGATGCTGCTGCCGACCGAATCGGTCGAGGACGCCAAGGCCTTGATCGACCGCGGCGTGGCGGCGGGCTTCCGCACAGTGCCGGCCACCGCCTATTACCTGGCAACCTCGGAAAAGGCGCGCAACACGCGCGCCGGGTTCTTTCCGCCCCAGGGCAGGGTGGCGGCGCGCCGCCTGACTACCAAGATCATGCAGGCCGACGTGCTGGAAGGCGCCCAGGACATCCTGATCTACCAGACCGGCATGGCCCATGTGCAGAAGCTGGAGACCCTGAAGTTCGTGCCTGGCGCCCTGGCCGACCACCTGACCTCGCTCGGCGGCGACCTGCTCGGGACCGCCCAGATGAGCAGCCTGCGCTGGCTGGAGGCCGGCGCCACGGCCAGCTACGGCACCGTGAGCGAGCCCTGCAACCACTGGCAGAAATTCCCGAATCCCTCGGTGCTGCTGCGCCGCTACCTGTCGGGCGACACGGCCATCGAGGCCTACTGGAAGAGCGTGGCCTGGCCGGCCCAGGGGCTGTTCATCGGCGAACCCCTGGCCGCACCTTACCGCGGCCGGCGCTGACGCGGCATGCACGAAACAGCTGCACCTGCGATATCCTCTCTCCAACTGCCATTTCTCGAGATTGGATCACTGATGACGCCGAAGCGACTCCTGTGCATGGCCCTCTGCCTTCTGCTGTCCATGGGAGGGAGTGCCGGCGCCCAGACGGCCCGGGATGACGCCGGCTGTCCGCGACTGGAGCGGCTGAAAAACATGTGCCTGGTCGTCGGGACCAGGATGAAGGACAGTGCGACCGGGACCTATATGTTCGAGACCCTGCTCAGAGATGCGGCCTGCGTCGGCGGCGCGGAGACAGAGCAACAGGCGGGCGAGCGCATCGCGGCCAACTGGAAGCGCTTCGAAGCATCGGGCTACCTGCAATGCACCAACGCGAATTTCGATCTCGACAAAGGAAATATCGTCAAGTACGCGGTTTCCAAGAAGTTCGAGGATTTCGTGGACCGGCTCATCGCGTGGAACGTGGACCTGAACCGCGTCGATGCGTCGGACGGCGGCACGGTGCTCGATTATGTCGCCACCCACATCGAGCGTAACAAGGGCAACGCGCTGGAAAGCACTTATCGCATGTATTACATGAAACTGCGCCAAGCCGGGGTGCTGTTCCAGCGCGAACTGCCGCAGGCAAGATAGGCCGCACGGTGAATCCTGACGGCGCGCGTCCTCTGGACGGGCGTCGCGGATGCCGGTATAAAGTTGCAACTCATTCATACTTTATACCGAACCGGAGGATCTCTTGAAGCGTACGACTGGGTTGATATTGCGGGTCGCATTACTGTGCACGGCGGCACCGTGCGGCTGGTCGGGCGCGCAGGCTGCGGACGTCCTCATCACCGCCGACCGCCTGCTGGACGTGCGGGCCGGGCGAATGATCCAGCAACCCGAGATCCTGGTGCGGGACGGCCGCATCGTCAGCATCGCGCGCGCTGCGGGCGCACCGGCTCCCGCCGATGGCGTCACCCGCATCAGCCTGCCGGGCATGACCCTGGTGCCCGGCCTGATCGACATGCACGTCCACCTCGATTCGGACCCGACCTACGGCGGCTATAGCTATCTCGAATACAACGACCGCTTCTGGTCGGCGCTTAGCGTCGTCCACGCCGGCAAAACCCTGGACGCCGGCTTCACGACCGTGCGCAACGTCGGCGCCTCGGACTGGAACGACGTCGGGCTGGGCCAGGCCATCGCCGCCGGCAAGGTGCGCGGGCCGCGCATCGTGCCTGCGGGCTGGGCCTTCGGTCCGACCGGCAGCCACTGCGACAGCACGTATTTCCCGCCTTCGATGGAAGAGAAGGGACCGTACAACGCCGACGGTCCGGACGAAGTCCGCAAATCGGTGCGCGCGCTGCGCAAGTACGGCGCCCAGGTCATCAAGGTCTGCGCCACCGGCGGTGTGTTCTCGCGCAACACCGAACCGGGCCAGCAGCAGATGAACCTGGCCGAACTGCGCGCCGCGGTCGAGGAAGCCGGCCAGTGGGGCCTGAAGGTGGCCGCCCACGCGCACGGCGCGGCCGGCATCAAGGACGCGATCCGCGCCGGCGTGACGACCATCGAGCACGCCAGCCTGATCGACGACGAAGGCATCGCGCTGGCGAAGAAGCACGGCGCCTGGCTGTCGATGGACATCTACAATGGCGACTACACGGCGGCCGAGGGCAAGAAGAACGGCGTCCTGGAAGACAACCTGAGGAAGGACCGCGAGGTCACCGAAGTGCAGCGCCAGAACTTCAAGCGCGCTCACGCGGCCGGCGTCAAGATGGTCTACGGCACCGACGCCGGCGTGCATCCGCACGGCGGCAACGGCAAGCAGTTCGCGGTGATGGTCAAGTACGGCATGACGCCGCTGCAGGCGATCCAGGCCGCCACCCTCAACGCCTCGGAGGCGCTGGGCAGCAAGGACGTGGGCGTGATCGAGGCGGGGCGCTACGCCGACCTGGTGGCGGTGCAGGGCGACCCGACCGTGGATGTGCGCCTGCTGGAAGCGCCTGCCGTGGTGATCCAGGGCGGCGCCGTGGTCAAGCGCAACACTCCCTGAGCGGAGCGGGCGGGGCGCGGCTCGCAGCTTGCGGGCAGCGGCCGGGCCCGTTCAGGCCAAGCCGTACTGCCTGAGAATCCTGCGCTGGGTGCCGTCCGCCACCAGCTCCGCCATCGCGGCCCGGTAGCGCTGGGCCTCGTCCTCGCCGATGTCGAGCGAGCCCGCCAGCCAGGCCTGGGTCGAACGCACCGGCTGGCTGAGGCGGAAGCGTTTTTCCTCTCCCCGCATGAAAAGCGAGCTGTGGATGATGGCGCGCTCGCCGAAGACGGCATCGGCCATGCCTGCCACCAGGTAGCGGTGGATGTCGTCGATCGACGAGGCCTCGACCAGGCGCCGGAACCCCAGTTCGACCAGGATGGCGGACTGGGCGGCGCCACGCAGCAGGGCGATGCGCTTGCCCGTCATGTCTTGGGGACGCCGCACATCGAAGCCGCTGCCCTGCGGGGCCATGAAGATGTAGTGTTCCTTGTAGAGCGGCGCAAGCCAGCGGAAACGGGCTTCGCGCTCTTCCTGCCGGGTCAGCGGGAAAATGGCGGTGCGCGGCATCGTGGTCGCCAGGTGCAGTGCGCGCTTCCAGGGCATGAACGCGACCTCGGGCGCCACCTCCAGGCGGCGGCAGAGCGCATCCACGAGTTCGCGCAGGGCGCCAGCCTGCTTGCTTCCGGGCTCCATGACCAGGGGCGGCAGGTGCGAGGTCACGATGCGCAGCGGCGCCATTCCCTCGGCTTCCCCACCGGCATGGGCAAGGCTGCTGCCGAGCGCGCCCAGCGCCAATGCCAGCACGTCCCGTCTATCCATCAAGCTACTCCCGTCTTGTTCAAGCTCTCATCGTAACGCAGCCGGCGGCCAAACAATACGGCGGCTGTGGCGCAGGGCGCACCAGCTTTCAATCTTTCTCACGAAAAATCACCGATTAGTCCGAACGGACTAATCGATGGTCATCATGTT
The DNA here is from genome assembly GCF_018119405.1 of Massilia sp. ST3. Taxonomy (GTDB): domain Bacteria; phylum Pseudomonadota; class Gammaproteobacteria; order Burkholderiales; family Burkholderiaceae_D; genus Telluria. Next base: position 20,366 of record NZ_JAGPWC010000075.1, read on the forward strand.
GTCAATTTGCGCATTTAATATGCATTTTGTTAATTTTCTCAGCATTGTGCACACCCGCGTCCCCACCACAGGAACTCCCATGACGACTTTCGCAGCTCTTCCAATCCCGCGCCGCACGCTGCTGGCCACCCTGCTGGCCAGTCTTGCCGCTTCCGCCTTCGCCGCGCCCGGCGGCAACGTCGTGATCAGCCAGGTCTACGGCGGCGGCGGCAACAACGGCGCCACCTGGAACCGCGACTACATCGAACTGTTCAACCGCAGCGGCGCCCCGGTCAGCCTGGCCAACATGAGCGTGCAGTACCAGTCGGCCACCGGCACCACCTGGCAGGCAATCGCGCTGCCGAACGTGACCTTGCGGGCAGGGGAGTACTTCCTGGTGACGGCCGGCACCAATAATGCGGCTGTCGGCGCCAACCTGCCACTGGGCGACCAGACCGGCGGCATCAACCTGTCCGGCACCACCGGCAAAGTGGCGCTGTCGCGCATTCCGACCGCGATGCAGACCGCTGACGGCGGCGCCGATGTGCTCGACCTGGTCGGCTTCGGCGGCGCCAACCGCTTCGAAACCGCGGTCGCGCCGGCGCCGTCGAACAGCACGGCCCTGCACCGCGCCGACCTCGGCTGCACCGATACCGACAACAACTCCACCGATTTCAGCGCCGTGACCCCGACCGCGCCGCGCCGCTTCGGCACGCTGCACAGCTGCGGCGGCCCGGTGGCCGCGCCGATCGTGCTGTCCTGCCCGGCAGGTGTCGTGACCCAGCAGGGCAATGCGATCACGGCCCTGCTGTCGGCCACCGACAGCGACAGCATCGTCAACAGCGCCGTCATCCTGTCGGGCGCCGCGTCCGGCATCAGCCTGGTGGGCGCGGCGCCGGCCGGCAGCGCCGGCGGCAAGATGGAAGTCACCCTGCAGGTGGATGGCTCTGTGGCGGCCGGCAAGTATCCGGTCAAGGTCCAGTTCGGCAACAGCGACAGCCAGACTGAATCCTGCACCGTCAACGTCAGCGTGGCGGGCGAGGCCACCATTTCGCAGATCCAGGGCGCGCAGGCCGAAAGCAGCTACAACGGCGTGGTCATGACCACCAAGGGCGTGATCACCGCCAAGGTCGGCAGCGGCTTCTTCCTGCAGGACCCGAACGGCGACGGCGACCCGTCGACCTCGGACGCGATCTTCGTGTTCGGCGCCCAGACCGCCGCCGTGCCCGGCGACCTGGTCCAGGTCACCGGCACCGTCGACGAATACAAGCCGAGCGGCGCGACCCGCACCTACACCGAGCTGAAGGACGTCTCCGCCGTGACCAAGCTCGGCGCCGGCTACACCATCGCCCCGACCAACATCGGCCTGCCGAACGCCGACCTGGCCAGCGTCGAGGCGATGCTGGTGCGCTTCACCACGCCGCTGACCGTCAACCAGAACAAGTACCTGGGCGAGCGCGGCGAACTGACCCTGGCCTATGGCCGCCGCGAGAACCCGACCAACCGCTACCCGGCCGGTTCGCCGGAAGCCGCGACCCTGCAGGCGGAAAACGCGGCCAACGAAGTCGTGCTCGACGACGGCGTGTTCACCACCCCGGCCACGATTCCCTACCTGGCGCCGGACGGCACCGTGCGCGCCGGCGACACCGTCACCGACCTCACCGGCGTGCTGGACTTCGGCGCGATCGGCGGCGGCGGCGCGGCCTTCAAGCTGCAGCCGACCGAAACCCCGGTGTTCTCGCGCACCAACCCGCGCCTGGCGGCGCCGAGCCTGCCGGCCGGCGTCAAGGTCGCCAGCGCCAACGTGCTGAACTTCTTCACCACCTTCACCGACGGCAAGGACGCCTGGGGCCGCAGCGGCCAGGGCTGCACCATCGGCAGCCGCACCAGCGCCGGCGAATGCCGCGGCGCCGACAACACCGCCGAGTTCGTGCGCCAGCGCGACAAGATCGTCGCCTCGCTCAAGAACCTGGATGCGGACGTGGTCGGCCTGATGGAGATCCAGAACAACGGCGACATCGCCGCCACCTACCTGGTCGAGCAGCTCAACGCCGCCTACGGCAAGGCCACCTATGCGGTCGTGCCGAAGCCGGCCGCGACCGGCACCGACGCGATCCGCGTGGCGATGATCTACAAGCCGGCCGCGGTCTCGCTGGTGGGCGCCGCGCTGTCGGACGGCGACAGCGTCAACAACCGTCCGCCGATGGGCGCGACCTTCAAGTCGGTCGCGAATGGCGGCAAGTTCTCGGTCATCGTCAACCACTTCAAGTCGAAGGCCAGCTGCGGCGGCGCCGGCGCGGGCGACACCGACCCCGGCAACGGCCAGGGCTGCTGGGACAAGACCCGTACCGCCCAGGCGCAGCGCCTGGCGACCTATTTCATCCCGCAAGTGGTGGCGGCGGCCAACGATCCGGACGTGCTGGTGATCGGCGACCTGAACGCCTACGGCTTCGAAAACCCGATCAACTACCTGACCGGCAGCGCCGGCCTGGTGAACCAGATCGAGCGCTTCGTGCGCCCGCACGGCACGCCGTACTCGTATGTCTTCGACGGCCAGTCGGGCTACCTCGACCACGCGCTGGCGAGCGCCTCGCTGAGCAGCCAGGTGGCCGGCGCGGCCGAATGGCATAACAATGCCGACGAACCGGAATCGATCGACTACAACCTGGGCGACACCCCGCAGGACCAGTTCACGATGGATCCATACCGCGCCTCGGACCACGACCCGGTCGTGATCAGCCTGAACCTGACCCCGGCCTTCGCCGACATCAGCAGCGCGGTTAAGGTGGCGGTGGGCGGCTACAGCATCAACCGCCTGACCGGCAAGTACACCGGCACGGTGACCATTACCAACACCAGCGGCCAGGCCATCAACGGTCCGCTGCACTTCCTGCTGCAAGGCCTCCCTAGCGGTGTGACGCTCGACAACAAGAGCGGCATGCAGGGCGCATCCCCGTACATCAGCCTGCCGAACGCCGCGATCGCGGCCGGCGCGTCGGTCAGCGTGGGGACCACCTTCAGTAACCCGGGCAAAGTCAGCATCACCTATTCGCCGAAGCTGTTCAACGGCACGTTCTAAGGAAACGACACCATGTTCAATATGAAAGCACTCTTCCTGCGCGCCATGCTGGCGCTGGCCATGGCGCTCGGCGCTTCCGGCGCCATCGCCGGCCCGACCTACCACGTCACCCTCGATACGTCGGAGTGGAAGGGCACCACCGGCTACCTCGACCTGGGCTACAACGGTCCGGGCGACGCGGGCCTGGCCGTGGCGCGCATCGGCAACTTCGTGGGCGACTTCTTCGACCTGCCGCTCACCTACGACGGCGCGGATGGCGACGTGGACACCGGCGTGACCATCACGAACGAGGGAGGCTTCAACTTCTTCGACAAGGCGGTCGTGTTCGGTGGCCTGCTGAGCTTCGACGTGGTCCTCGACCAGCTGCCGGCCGACTACGGCATGGTGTTCAGCATCGCGCTGTTCAACGACGATTTCAGCAAGTACCTGGGCGGCGATGGCAATTTGCTCGAGATCTCCCTGCTGCCGGGCGTGCCGGACGCCGTGTCCGTCGCACCGAGCGCGCCGCTGGACGTGACCGCCGTGCCGGAACCTGCCGACTGGGCCCTGGTGGTCACCGGACTGTTGTTGATCGGCTTCACCCGCCGCGCCCAGCAGCGCCGCTGATCCCGTCCGCCACACCGGCTGTCCAAACACCTGCCCTAGGGCAGGTGTTTTTATTTGTGCAACTTATTCGAAAAATGTCTTAATTCTTAAACGAAATTGTATTGTTCAGCCGACATGGCATTTGGCATATTCGGCCCATTGCCGTTATGGCCGTGTCATCCAGACCGTGTGCTCCATGTCAGCCCAAGTATTCGTGGTCGATCCCGACGCCTTCACCCAGCAGTTGCTGACGCAGAACCTCACCAGTGCCGGGCACGCGGTCGCCTGCTGCCCGGACGCCGAATCGGCTCTGGTCCTGCTCGACGAGCAGTTGCCCGACCTGCTGGTGCTGGAGTGGGAGCTGGACGGCCAGAGCGGCGAGACCCTGGTGCGCCGCCTGCGCGGCCGCGCCCGCACGCGTGACCTGCCGATCATCATGCTGACGGCGCGCGCCGCCGAGCACGACAAGATCATGGCGCTCGAGTCGGGCGCCGACGATTACCTCACCAAGCCCTTCAGTCCGCGCGAACTGCTGGCGCGCATCGGCGCCGTGCTGCGCCGCCGCGGCCCGCCGCTGCCTGCCGAGGACACGATCCAGCTGGCCGGGCTGCGGCTCGACCCGGCCACCCAGCGGGTAACGGCCGGCGCGCGCCGGATTCCGCTTGGGCCGGTCGAGTTCCGGCTGCTGAACTTCCTGATGCACCATCCCGAACGGGTGCATACCCGCTCGCAACTGCTCGACCAGGTCTGGGGCCGCCACGCGGTGCTGGACGAACGCACTGTCGATACCCACGTCGGCCGCCTGCGCAACGCGCTCCAGGCCAGCGGCCACCAGCGCCATATCGAGACCGTCCGCGGCACCGGCTACCGTTTCGTGGCCTGGAACGTGCAGGCCCGGCTCGGCTGGCCGACGGCGGCCTAGACCTGGCGCCCCGCCTGATCCGTGGTCATCCTCAGTAAACTGGAGCAGGAATACCTGCTGCGTACGATCGAGTCCGGCATGGAGCTGGCCGACCTGCGCCAGCTGTTCCTGTGGGCGCAGGGGCCGCTTCAGGCGCTGCTCCCGCACGAAGCCCTGCTGTGCATGCAGGTGGACGGCGCTGGCCAGGTGCGGCGCAGCGAATGCCTGCACCGCAACTTGCTGGACACGACCGCCTTGCGGCTGTTGAACGGAGAACTGGGACCGCGCCTGGCCCAGGCCTGGCGCGGCGGGCGGGGGGGGCCCGCCCGGGGGGGCGCCGCGGGGGGGGGGGGGGGGGGGGGGGCGCCCCGGGGGGGGGGGGGGCCCCGGGGGGGGCCGGGCGGGGGGGGGGGGTGGGGGGTATTTGATCATA
>NZ_JAGPWC010000076.1 GCF_018119405.1 Massilia sp. ST3
CGCGGCCCGCCCGCGGGGCGGGGGGGGGGGGCGGCGCCCCCCCCAAACCCTACGAAAAAGCGGCCGCTCGGGCCGCTTCATCATTCTTACTGCTCGCGCACCCAGGTCTGGGAGCGGCCGAACATCGGCGCGCCGATGTAGCCGCGCACTTCGAGCTTGCTGCCGCCATCCTTCAGGCTGGCCTTGCTCTTGTAGGTCTTGCCCTTGGCCGGATCGAGGATCTCGCCGCCGGTGTACTCGTTGCCGTCCTTCTTGAGGCCCGAGAGGATGGTCAGGCCGATCATCGGCTGGTCCTTGAGCGCGCCTTCGCACTTCACGCACTTCGGATTCTGGTCTTCGTTCGCGGGACGGAACAGCTTTTCGATACGCCCGGTCAGGACGCCCTGTTCTTCCGTGATGCGGACCAGGGCCTTCGGCTTGCCGGTTTCGTCATCGATGGTTTTCCAGGTGCCGACCGGCGAAGCGTTTTGCGCCCAGGCGGCAGGCATCGCGAGCAGGGCGGCAATCAGGCTGACGCGCATCAGGTGTCGCATTTGGGTCTCCAGTGTTGTTGTTGGTGCTGCCCAGTGTAGCAAACCCCATCCATGGCGGGTGTGTGCGAAATCCGAGGACTTCCTCCAATTTTTGGACGGGCGTTCGGTTCAGGGGGTGGTGGGCAGGTCGATGGTCGGCAGCTGGTTGCGGCGCTCGGCGGGCCGGGTCAGCACGCGCAGGGTGACTTCGAGCGGCACACCCATGCCGGCCAGCTCGCGCGCCACGGTCGGCCGCCCGTTGCTGGCGGCTTCGTGGATCACGTTCTCGATGAGCAGGGCGGTCTTGTAGTCGGTTCGTCGGTCCATCCCGCGATCCTAACACGGCTGCGTCAATACGCGTTTCCGAAAATGAAGTTTCAGGCGCCGTCACTCCGTGCGGGGTGCTGGTCCCGGCATGGTTGAGACACCCGGCATCCCGGCATATCATTGCGTTCCGATCAACGTTGCTAATACCGGAGACCGCGATGACCGATTTGCTGCTCGCCATCCTTCATCACTTGGGAATGTTCGCCCTGTTCGGCGTGCTGGCCATCGAACTGACGGTCGTCAAGCCGGGCATGACGACCGGCCAGGTTGCCCAGGCCGCGCGCATCGACCGCCTGTACGGCCTGTTCGCCATGGCCATGATTGCCATTGGATTCGCGCGCGCGATCTTCGCGGCCAAAGGCTGGGACTACTACGCGCACAACGGCTTCTTCTGGGCCAAGATCGCAAGCTTCGCGCTGGTCGGCGCGCTGTCGGCGGCTCCCACCATCCAGTTCATCCGCTGGCGCCGCGCCAGCCATCGCCCGGATGACGCCGAAGTGGCGCGCGTACGGCGCTTCCTGCATGCCCAGGCGGCGCTGTTCGCCTTGCTCCCTATCTTCGCGGCGGCCATGGCGCGCGGCTACGGCAGCTTCAGCTGAGCGGAGGCAGCGCATGCATGCCTTCTCCCGCACGGTAGGGCCGCTCCTGCTCCTGCTTGCCGTCCAATACGCCCAAGCCGCCCAAGCTGCCTTACCCGAAGTAGACATCGGCGCCCGCTTCCGCGAGGCGGGCGTGGAAGGGACCTTCGTCCTGCTCGACGGACAAAGCGGCGAGTTGCGCCGCCATGCGCCAGACCGCGCGGCGCGGCGCTTCCTGCCCGCCTCGACCTACAAGATCCCCAACACCCTGGTCGCCCTCGAGAGCGGCGTCGCCGGGGGCAAGGACTTCGGCCTTGCCTGGGATAGCGTACGCACCCCGCGCCAGCCCTGGTGGCCGGCCGCGTGGGCCCGCGACCATACCCTGGAATCGGCGCTGAAGCATTCGGCGGTCTGGTATTACCAGGAAGTGGCGCGGCGCGTAGGACCGGCGCGGATGCAGTCCTATGTCGACCGCTTCGGCTACGGCAACCGCGACCTCTCCGGCGGCATCGACCGCTTCTGGCTGACCGGCGGCCTGCGCATCTCGGCCGACGAGCAGGCCGCCTTCCTGCGCCGCTTCTACTTCGAGAAGCTCGGCGTATCGGCGCGCACGACGCGGCTGGCCAAGGAGATGCTGGTGCTGGAAGAGACGCCGGACTACCGCCTGAGCGGCAAGAGCGGCTGGGCGGGCCTGGGCGAGGAAGGGCAGCCCCAGCTCGGCTGGCTGGTGGGTTACCTGGAACGCAAGGGCGAGGTTCACTTCTTCGCGCTGAACCTCGATATCGCGCGCCCCCAGGATGCCGGTGCGCGCATGGCCATCGTCAAGGCGGTGCTGCGCGACCATGGATTGTTGCCGGCGCAGCCTCAGTCGGTCGCAGCGGCGAAATAAGCCAGGAACATCGTCACGGCGGCCTCGATCACCCGTTCCTGCTCCTCGGGCGCCAGGCGCGGGGCGCCCATGGCGATCTGGGGCCAGAAGGCGAAGGTTTTCACTTGGCCTTGCAGCAGGGTGGCGGCGAAGGCCGGATCGCCCGGCTTGAGCTTGCCGTCGGCCTGGGCCGCGCGGATCCAGGCCGTCACGCCTTCCTCGCGCTCGCCCAGGCGGCACAGCACGGGCAGGGCGCGCTCCGGCGCGTGGATCGCCTCGCCGACCGCCACGCGCGCCAGCGCGATGAAGTCCGGATCGTCCAGCGAACGCATCTTCAGGCGCATCAGTTCGGTGAGCTGCTCGCGCAGGCCGCGGTCGCTGCGGTAGCCCAGCTCCAGCATCCCTACGCTGGATTCGAACATCTGCGTGATCGTCGCCGCGAACAGCACTTCCTTGCTGGGGAAGTGGTTGTACACGGTGCGCTTCGACACCTGCGCCAGCGCGGCGATGCCGTCCACGCTGGCGGTCTCGTAGCCATGCTGGCGGAACTGCTCGGCCGCGGCGGCCAGGATGGCGCTGCGCTTGCGGTCGGTAAGGCGGGTAGGAGCGTTCATGCGCAAATTTTACACTCAGTGGTTTACTTTCCCTAATCGATAAACTACACTGTGTAGTGTACATTTTGCGTAAATACAAGCCATGCGCTTCCTCCTCGCCCTTCTTTTCATCGGATTGGTATCGACCATGACCTACTGCAGCCTCGCCCCGGCCGCCGTCGCCTACAGCTCGCCCCAATTCCAGGACGGAAAATTCCGCAACCCCGTTCCCATGCGCAAGGCCAGCTTCGGCGAGATGGCGGGCCTGTGGTGGACCTTCCTGTTCGACAAGCCGAGCGGCACCGTGCCGCGCCAGCCCGTGCCGGTGCGCAGCCTGAGCCGGGAGGCGCTGCTGGCGGCGCCCGACAACACCCTGTACCGCCTGGGCCATTCGACCATGCTGGTCAAGCTGGGCGGCGAATTCTACCTGACCGACCCGGTGTTCTCCGAGCGCGCCTCGCCGGTGCAATGGGCCGGGCCGGCGCGCTTCCACGCGCCGCCGATCGGCATCGCCGACCTGCCGCCGATCAAGGCGGTGATCCTGTCGCACGACCACTACGACCACCTGGACCACGCCGCCATCATGGCGCTGGCCGCCAAGACCACGGTTTTCCTGACCCCGCTGGGCGTGGGCGAGCGCCTGGTCGGCTGGGGCGTGGAGCGTGCGAAGGTGAAGCAGTTCGACTGGTGGCAGGGCACGGAAGTGGGTGGTGTGCGCTTCGTGGCCACCCCGGCCCGGCACTTCTCGGGGCGCGGCCTGAACGACGGCAATTCGACCCTGTGGGCATCGTGGGTGATCCTGCACCAGGACCTGCGCGTGTTCTTCAGCGGCGATACCGGCTATTTCGACGGCTTCAAGGAGATCGGCGCCAAATATGGTCCCTTCGATGTGGCCCTCATGGAAACCGGCGCCTATGACAAGCAGTGGCCGGACGTGCACATGCAGCCGGAGGAAACCCTGCAGGCTTTCCTGGACGTGAAAGGGAAGTGGCTGCTGCCGGTGCACAACGGCACCTTCGACCTGGGCCTGCATCGCTGGCAGGAGCCTTTCGACCGTATCGCGGCGCTGGCGGCGGAGCAGGGCGTGGCGCTGACCACGCCGGAGATGGGGGAAGCGATCGACCTGAAGCAGCCGCATGCGGGGCATGCGTGGTGGAAGAGCCTGAAGTAGGCCCTGCCTTCATTGAAAAACGCGCCCACACGGGCCTGATGGTGTTCAGCTAACTTGAACACCATTAGCCACATGCGACGCGTTTTTCATTGCGTCGCTCTGCGTATCAGGCAGCCGGCAGCTTGGCCAGCTGTTCTTCCATCTTGGCCAGGGTGGCCGAGAAGTTCGCCACGCGTTCCTGCTCCTGCGCGACCACCGCCGCCGGCGCGCGCGCGACAAAGCTCTCGTTCGACAGCTTGCCGTTGGCCTTGGCGATCTCGCCCTGCACGCGCGCGATCTCTTTCGACAGGCGCTCGCGCTCGGCGGCGACGTCGATCTCGACCTTGAGCATCAGCTTGGTGGTGCCGACGATCGACACGGCGGCCGGCGAATCCGGCAGCGCGTCGACGATCTGCACTTCCTGCAGCTTGCCCAGCGTCTGGATGTAGGGAGCGAACACCGCCATGCGGGCGCGGTCCTCGGCATTGCCCGGCTCCAGGAACAGGGGCACGCGCACCGACGGCGACAAGGACATCTCGCCGCGCAGGTTGCGGGTGGCGTCGGTCAGGGCCTTGAGCTGGTCCATCCAGGCTTCCGCTTCCTCGCTCACGCAGGAGGTGTCGGCCAGCGGGTAGGGCTGCAGCATGATGCTGTCGCGATTCTCGCCCGCGCCCTTGCCGGCCAGCGGCGCGATCGCCTGCCACAGCGCCTCGGTCACGAACGGGATGATCGGGTGCGCCAGGCGCAGGATCACTTCCAGCACGCGCAGCAGGGTGTGGCGGGTGGCGCGCTGCTGCGCTTCCGTGCCCTGCTGGACCTGGACCTTGGCCACTTCCAGGTACCAGTCGCAGTACTCGTCCCACACGAACTTGTAGATGCTGCTGGCGATGTTGTCGAAGCGGTAGTCGGCGAAGCCTTTCGCCACTTCCAGCTCGACGCGGTTCATCAAGGAGACGATCCAGCGGTCGGCCTGCGACAGGTCCGCCTCTTCAGGCTTGCCGCAGTCCTTGCCTTCCGTGTTCATCATCACAAAGCGGGTGGCGTTCCACAGCTTGTTGCAGAAGTTGCGGTAGCCCTCGCAGCGGCCGAGATCGAAGTTGATGTTGCGGCCCAGCGAAGCGTAGCTGGCCATGGTGAAGCGCACGGCGTCGGTGCCGAAGGCCGGGATCCCTTCCGGGAACTCCTTGCGGGTGGCCTTGCCGATCTTCTCCGCGGCGCGCGGGTCCATCAGGCCGGTGGTGCGCTTGGCAACCAGGGTCTCGACGTCGATGCCGTCGATCAGGTCGATCGGGTCGAGGGTATTGCCCTTCGACTTGGACATCTTCTGGCCCTGCGAGTCGCGCACCAGGCCGTGCACGTAAACGGTCTCGAACGGCACCTTGCCGGTGAAGTGGGCGGTCATCATGACCATGCGCGCCACCCAGAAGAAGATGATGTCGAAGCCGGTCACCAGCACCGAGGACGGCAGGAACATCTTCATGTCCGGCGTTTCTTCCGGCCAGCCCATGGTCGAGAAGGGCACCAGGGCCGACGAGAACCAGGTGTCGAGCACGTCGTCGTCGCGGCGCAGCTCGCCCGTGATGCCTGCAGCAAGCGCCTTGGCCTTGGCTTCTTCTTCATCGCGCGCGACCACGATATTGCCGGCGTCGTCGTACCAGGCCGGGATACGGTGGCCCCACCACAGCTGGCGCGAGATGCACCAGTCCTGGATGTTGCCCAGCCACTGGTTATAGGTGGTGGTCCAGTTCTCCGGCACGAACTTGATCTCGCCGCTGGCGACTTTTTCCAGGGCCACGTCGGTGATCGACTTGCCCGGGTTGAAGGTGCCTTCCGGGGCCGGCTTGCTCATGGCGACGAACCACTGGTCGGTCAGCATCGGTTCGATCACGACGCCGGTACGGTCGCCGCGCGGCACCATCAGCTTGTGCGGCTTGACCTCGGCCAGCAGGCCTTGCGCTTCCAGGTCGGCGACGATCTGCTTGCGCGCGGCGAAGCGGTCCAGGCCCTGGTACTGGGCCGGGCCGTTCTCGTTGATCTTGGCGTCCAGGGTGAAGATGTTGATCGGCTCGAGCTTGGCGCGCTGGCCGACGGCGTAGTCGTTGAAGTCGTGGGCCGGGGTGATCTTCACGCAGCCGGTGCCGAATTCCTTGTCGACGTAGCTGTCGGCGATCACCGGGATCTGGCGGCCGGTGAGCGGCAGGGTCAGCATCTTGCCGTGCAGGTGCAGGTAGCGCTCGTCGGTCGGGTCGACCGCGACCGCGACGTCGCCCAGCATGGTCTCGGGACGGGTGGTGGCGACCGTCAGCTGCCCCGAGCCGTCGGCCAGCGGATAATTGATGTACCACATCGAGCCGTCTTCTTCCTGCGAGTCGACTTCCAGGTCCGAGACCGCGGTGCCCAGCACCGGGTCCCAGTTGACCAGGCGCTTGCCGCGGTAGATCAGGCCTTGCTCGAACAGGCGCACGAAGACTTCGACCACGGTCTTGGAGCGGGTCTCGTCCATCGTGAAGTATTCGCGAGTCCAGTCGGCGGAGGCGCCCAGGCGGCGCATCTGGCCGGTGATGGTGTTGCCCGACTTTTCCTTCCACTCCCAGACCTTCTCGAGGAAGGCGTCGCGGCCAAGGTCGTGGCGCGAGATCTTCTGGGCGTCGAGCTGGCGCTCGACCACGATCTGGGTCGCGATGCCGGCGTGGTCGGTGCCCGGCACCCAGGCGGTGTTATAGCCGCGCATGCGGTAGTAACGGGTCAGGCCGTCCATGACGGTCTGGTTGAACGCGTGGCCCATGTGCAGGGTGCCGGTGACGTTCGGCGGCGGCAGCTGGATGCTGAACGACGGCTTGCCCTCGTCCATGCTCGCGGTGAAGTAACCGCGCTTTTCCCATTCGGCGCGCCAGTATTGTTCAATGTCCGCTGGCTCGAAAGACTTGGCTAGTTCCATGATGTGGTGGCGTAAAGATTTTGCGAAAAGAACCATTATAGAGTAGAAGCGGCTATAATTCGGCCCGTCCACCGCAAGGTGGCACACGCTAGGGGTCCTGCCTGTCGCAAATCGACACGCGGGTGAGAAATACCCTCCGAACCTGATCTGGATAATGCCAGCGAAGGGAAGCAGTCAGCATCGCCGCAGCGCCGCACGTCCGTGCCGCGCCCGCGCATCCTGGCACACTCCTTTGCTGGCTCCTGAGAGCAAACGCAGCAAAGGAGCCACATGAACGCACCGTTAAAATTCGATTCCGCCACCGCCCAGGTGGACCAGGCGGCGATCGCTCCCCTCCCGAATTCCCGCAAGGTCTACATCGAAGGCAGCCGGCCCGACATCCGCGTGCCGATGCGCGAGATCAGCCAGTCGCCCACGCCGGCCAGCTTCGGCGGCGAGCCGAACCCGCCGCTCTACGTCTACGACACCTCCGGTCCCTATACCGACCCGGCGGCCGCGATCGACATCCGCAGCGGCCTGGGCACGCCGCGCGCACCGTGGATCGAGGAGCGCGGCGACACCGAGGAATTGAACGGCCCGAGCTCGCTGTACGGCCAGGCGCGCCTGGCCGACCCGGCGCTCGAGCCCTTGCGCTTCTCGCTGCAGCGCACCCCGCGCCGCGCCCGCGCTGGAAAAAACGTCACCCAGATGCACTACGCGCGCCAGGGGATCGTCACGCCGGAGATGGAATTCATCGCCCTGCGCGAGAACATGCGCCGCAAGGAATACATCGCTTCCCTGCACGCCTCCGGCCCGATGGGGAAACGTGTGGCGGACCTGCTCGGCCGCCAGCACCCGGGCCAGTCCTTCGGCGCCTGCATCCCCGACGAGATCACGCCGGAATTCGTGCGCAGCGAAGTGGCGCGCGGCCGCGCCGTCATCCCGGCCAATATCAACCACCCGGAAGTCGAGCCGATGATCATCGGCCGCAACTTCCTGGTGAAGGTCAACGCCAACATCGGCAATTCGGCAGTGACCTCCTCGATCGGCGAGGAAGTGGAAAAGATGACCTGGGCCATCCGCTGGGGCGCAGACACGGTGATGGACCTCTCCACCGGCAAGCACATCCACGAGACGCGCGAATGGATCATCCGTAACAGCCCGGTCCCGATCGGCACCGTGCCGATCTACCAAGCGCTGGAAAAGGTCAACGGCAAGGCCGAGGACCTCACCTGGGAGATCTTCCGCGACACCCTGATCGAGCAGGCGGAGCAGGGCGTCGACTACTTCACCATCCACGCCGGCGTGCTGCTGCGCTACGTTCCGATGACGGCCAACCGCCTGACCGGCATCGTCTCGCGCGGCGGCTCGATCATGGCCAAGTGGTGCCTGGCCCACCACAAGGAATCCTTCCTCTACACGCACTTCGAGGACATCTGCGAGATCATGAAGGCCTACGACGTGTCCTTCAGCCTCGGCGACGGCCTGCGTCCCGGCTCGATCTACGATGCCAACGACGAAGCCCAGCTGTCCGAGCTCAAGACCCTGGGCGAGCTGACCCAGGTGGCGTGGAAGCACGACGTCCAGACCATCATCGAGGGGCCGGGCCACGTGCCGCTGCATCTCATCAAGGAGAACATGGACCTGCAGCTGGAGCAGTGCCACGAGGCGCCGTTCTACACCCTGGGCCCGCTGACCACCGACATCGCGCCCGGCTACGACCACATCACCTCGGGCATCGGCGCCGCCAACATCGGCTGGTACGGCACCGCCATGCTGTGCTACGTGACGCCCAAGGAGCACCTGGGCCTGCCCGACAAGAACGACGTCAAGGACGGCATCATCACCTACAAGATAGCCGCCCACGCGGCGGATTTGGCCAAGGGCCACCCGGGCGCCCAGCTGCGCGACAACGCGCTTTCCAAGGCGCGCTTCGAGTTCCGCTGGGAAGACCAGTTCAACCTGGGCCTGGACCCGGACAAGGCGCGCGAATTCCACGACGAGACCCTGCCCAAGGATTCGGCCAAGGTGGCGCACTTCTGCTCGATGTGCGGCCCGCACTTCTGCTCGATGAAGATCACCCAGGAAGTGCGCGAGTACGCGGCCAGGGGCATGGAAGAGAAGGCGATCGAGTTCGTGCGCAACGGCGCCCAGCTCTACCGCGAGGTATGAGCCATGCTGGAGATTATCGTGAACGGCAAACCCTGGAGCGTGCCCGAAGAGCAGTCGCTGCAGGAACTGGTGGCCGAGCTCGGGCTGGCCGGGCAGGGCATCGCCCTGGCCGTCAACCGCGAAGTGGTGCCGCGCCCGCAGTGGCCGCAGCGCCGCCTGGCGGCCCGGGACAAAGTGGATATCGTGCGCGCCATCGGTGGCGGCTGAGAGGAGACCAACAATGAACGCAATGACCGACATGAAGAACGACGACGTACTCACCATCGCGGGCCGCAGCTACAGCTCGCGCCTGCTGGTGGGCAGCGGCAAATACCGCGACCTGGACCAGACCCGCGAGGCCACCATGGCAGCCGGGGCCGAGATCGTCACCGTGGCGATCCGCCGCGTGAACATCGGCCAGGATCCGAACGCGCCCAGCCTGCTGGACGTGCTGCCGGCATCAAGATTCACCATCCTGCCGAATACGGCCGGCTGCTACACCGCCAAGGACGCGGTCTACACGCTGCAGATGGCGCGCGAACTGCTGAATGGCCACAAGCTGGTCAAGCTGGAAGTGCTGGGCGACGAGAAGACCCTGTTCCCGCACATGCCGGAAACCCTGAAGGCGGCCGAGACCCTGGTCAAGGACGGCTTCGACGTCATGGTCTATTGCAGCGACGACCCGATCCAGGCGCGCATCCTGCAGGAGATCGGCTGCGTGGCGGTGATGCCGCTGGCCTCGCTGATCGGCTCGGGCATGGGCATCCTGAATCCGTGGAACCTGCGCCTGGTGATCGAGCAGGCCACGGTGCCGGTGCTGGTCGACGCCGGCGTGGGCACGGCCTCGGACGCGGCGATCGCCATGGAGCTGGGCTGCGACGGCGTCCTGATGAACACCGCGATCGCCGCGGCGACGGACCCGGTGCGCATGGCGCGCGCCATGAAGCACGCGGTGCTGGCCGGGCGCGAAGCTTTCCTGGCGGGCCGCATGCCGAAGCGCTTCGCCGCTTCGCCCTCGTCGCCGGCCGAAGGGAAGATCACCCCGTGAGCGCCAACGTACTGGTGTTCGCCGGGCTCGATCCCGGCGGCGGGGCGGGACTGGCGGCCGACATCCTGGCCATTGCCGCCCAGGGCGCGCATGCGCTGCCGGTGGCCACCACCCTGACCGTCCAGGACAACAACCGCGTGTTCGAGGCCGAGCCGGTGGCCAGCAGCATGGTGCTGCGCCAGGCCGAGCCCCTGCTCAAGGCCTGCTGGATCGACGCGGTCAAGATCGGCATTCCCGGCAGCGCGGCCAATGCCGAGGCGGTCGCGGTGGTGGTGCGGCGGCTGCGCGAGCGCCATCCCGGCCTGCCGGTGGTGCTCGACCCGGTGCTGGCCAGCGGCCAGGGCCAGGCGCTGGGCAAGGGCGACCCGGCCGCCGCCTTGCGCGAGCTGCTGGCGCTGGCCACCATCGTGGTGCCCAACCTTCCGGAAGCGGCGGTCCTGGGCGAACTGCCCTGCGAGCACGTGCTGGTGACCGGCGGCCATACGGACGGCAACCTGGTGGTCAACCGCTGGCTGCGCGGCGGCGCCGACGTCCGCACCTGGGGCTGGCCGCGCCTGCCCCATGAATACCACGGCAGCGGCTGCACCCTGGCCGCCGCCATCGCGGCGCGCCTGGCCCTGGGCGACGAGATGGAGACTGCCCTGGCGCGGGCCCAGGCCTATACCTACCGCACCCTGGACCAGGCCTTCGCGATCGCGCCGGGCCAGCGGATTCCGCGCCGCATCCTCCACGCCACCTGAAAGGATATGTATGCGAGGCTTATACCTGGTCACCCCCAACTGGGATGACACCGAACGGCTGCTGGCCGCCACCGATGCCGCACTCGCGGCCGGCGCCGGCCTGGTGCAGTACCGCCACAAGGACGCCAGTCCCGCGCTGCGTCTCGAGCAGGCGCAGGCGCTGCTGGCCCTGTGCCGCCGGCGCGGCCGCCAGCTGGTCGTCAACGACCACATCGACCTGTGCCGCGACATCGACGCCGACGGCGTGCATGTGGGACACACCGACCTGGCGGTGGCGCAGGCGCGCGCGCTGCTCGGACGGGACAAGATCGTCGGCGCCTCCTGCTACGGAGAGCTCGACCTGGCGCTGGCCGCCCAGGAGGCGGGCGCCAGCTACGTCGCCTTCGGCGGTTTCTACCCGTCCCCGGTGAAGAAATACAGCTTCGTCACGCCGCCCGAACTGCTCGGCCGCGCACGCGCGCAGATCGGCGTGCCGATCGTGGTCATCGGCGGCATGACGCCCGCCAACGCGGCGCCGCTGGTGGCGCGCGGCGCGGACATGGTGGCGGCGATCACCAGCGTCTACGGCGACGGCGACCTGGGCGCGACCGGCGAGGCGGCGCGCGCATTCGGGACACTGTTCCAGCCGCGCTGAACCTACAATAGGCGCATCCAGACTTCCGCTTGCACCACGCCATGCGACATACGCGCCTGTTCATCCATACCCGCGGACATCCGTCCGCGATCCTGCTGCTGGTCCAGCTGGCCGGGATGCTCCTGTATCCCTTCATCGAGCGGACGCCGGAAAGCCATGTCGCCTTCAACGCCTTCGGCATCGTGGTACTGGCCTTCACCATCCGCATGGTGCGGCGCACGCCCGGCGAAACCTGGATCAGCGTGGCGCTGGCGGTGCCGATCATCATCCTGCTGGTGCTGCAGTCGCTGTTCGACCTGCGCGTGCTGCTGCCCTGGTCCTCGGCGCTGGAGGCCCTGTTCTATTTCTATGCGGCGCTCAGCCTGGTCGCCTACATGATGGAAGACCAGCGCGCCACCACCGACGAGCTGTTCGCGGCGGCCGCCACCTTCACCCTGCTGGCCTGGGGTTTCACCCACCTGTACATCCTGGTGCAGGAATTGCAACCCGGCACCTTTGTCGCCGCCGTCAACGCCGCCGCGCCGCGCAGCTGGAGCGAACTGAATTACCTCAGCTTCGCCCTCCTGTCGAGCACCGGCATCGGCGACGTGATTCCCCTTACGCCGCATGCGCGGGCACTGGCCAGCGTCGAAATGCTGGTCGGGCTGATGTACCTGGCGGCGGTGGTGGCGCGCCTGATCGGCTTCACGACCCAGAGTAAGATCGCCCGGCGCCGCGAGCGCAGGGGAGGTGATTCCTGGGAGCAGGATTGACAGTTTAGAATAGGCTTTTCCATTCGTTCACCCGCTTCCATGGACATGCCTTCCGCAACGCTCCTCATCCGCCGTTTCCAGGCCCACGAATGGCCGGCCTACCGCGCCATCCGCCTGCGCTCGCTGGGCGATGCGCCCGACGCCTTCGGCAGCACCCTGGCGGCGGAGCAGGCCTATCCGGACGATACCTGGTCGGGGCGGCTGGCGCGGTCCGAGGTCTCGGGCATCGACTGCCCGCTGGCGGCCGAGCTGGACGGGCAGCTGGTCGGGCTGGCCTGGGCCAAGGTCGACGGCGACGATCCCCTGCTGGTGAACCTGTTCCAGATGTGGGTGGCGCCCGAGGCGCGTGGACGGCGCGTGGCCGCGGCCCTGCTCGACGCCGCCATCGCCTGGGCGCGCGGGCGCGGGGCGCGTGCGATGCGCCTGGGTGTCGAGTGCGGGAATGCGGCGGCCCTGGCCTTGTATGAACGGGCGGGCTTTCGCGACGCCGGCGTGCGCGAGCCGATGCGGCCGGGGTCGGAACTGGTCGAACAGAGGATGGTGCTGGAGCTCGCACCCTGAAGAATACAAAAAGGACGCCGAGGCGTCCTTTTTTTCCGGGCAGGGAGCCCCGGCTTACTTGCCGCAGCCCAGCTGCATCAGGCGGTCATAGGCGGCCTTCGCCTGCACCAGGCCGTAACCGAACTTGGTATCGCGTCCGGCCACGCCCAGGTCCAGCGCGCTGTTGTTGAGCGTCGTACGGATCTGCGCCGCGGTGCAGTTCGTGTTGTAGCTCCACACCAGCGCCGCCACGGCCGATACGTGCGGCGTCGCCATCGAGGTGCCATCGTAGTAGGCGTAGTTGGTCGCCTTCACGGTCACGGTCGCGCTCTGGCCCAGCTTGGCCTTCATCGCCGCGCCGTCGGTGTCGGTGGCGGTGACCGACGGGATGCTGGTCACGGTGGTGCCCAGGGTGCCGCCGAAGGCGCCGGCCACGTTGTTGTACACGATCGCGCCCACGCCGCCGCTGGTCTGGCAGTTCTGCACCTTGACCGCGAAGTCGATCGAGCCGCGCTGGATCAGGCAGACCTTGCCCGCCATCGCGCTGTTGACCTTATCGCCGATGCCGAAGTCGGCCAGGGCGCCGCTCGCGCTCTTGACCGGCGAGCCTTCCATGGCGCCCGCCGTGTAGGCCACGCCGCCCACGCTGATCGCGCCTTCGGTGCCGCCGCCCATCGGCACGGTCGACAGCACGCCGACGCCAGGACCGGCCAGTTCGACCTTGCTGTTGTATTGCGAGAAGTCGGCCCAGGCCTTGCTCTCGTCCACGGCGCCGACCATCACCACGCTGCTGTAGCCGGCCGGGTAGGACACCACGCGGTTGCCGTCGTTGCCGGCCGCGGCGACGTTCAGCACGCCCTTGGCGTACAGGGCGTCGAAGGCCTTCTGCTCGGTGGTGCTCTTGCGGCCGCCGCCCAAGGACATGCTGATCACGTTGGCGCCGGCGGCGCCGCACTTGTTGGCGGCCGAGGCCAGGGTGGAGGAGTAGGCCCAGCCTTCGGCGTCGAACACCTTCACGATGTGCAGCTTGAGGCGCTTGTTCGGGGCGACGCCGACCACGCCGGTGCCGCTGTTGTTGATCGCGGCGATGGTGCCCGCCACGTGGGTGCCGTGGTGGTTCTCGTCGGTGCTCCAGGCGCCGGTGCCGTTCGGGTCGTTGTCGCCGGTGACGCTGTTGGCCGACAGGTCCTCGTGCTTGATGTCGTAGCCGGAGTCGATGATGCAGACCTTACGGAGGCCGGCGTTGGTGTCGGGCAGCAGGTCGGCCTGCACTTGCTTGATGCCATAGGGGACCAGCTGGCCGGACGCATACGGCGTGCCGGTCGAGGGGCTGGTCAGGGCGAAGGGACGGCGCACCACGTCCTCTTCGATGTATTCGACGTTGGGGTTGTTTTCCAGGCCTTTCAGGGCCACGGCCGGCACTTCGATGGCCATGGCATTCATGCCGAAGATTTCATGCTTGACGGCGCCCTTGGCGACGCTGACGGCGGACTTCATTTTTGCGGCCGCGCCCGGTTTGAAGGCCACGATGACGCGGGTGGTATCGGGCGCCGCGGCCTGGGCGTGGCCGACTACGCCGGCGCCGACCAGGGCGGTAAGGCAGATGCTCAGTGCTTTCGATGCGCGAGTGTCTTTGCGTGCCATGAATCTTCTCCGTATGAATGCTTATGGTTGTCCGCAGCCATCGCCACGGGGATGTTGTCTCCAGTCACATGTATGCACATGTGATCGATCCAGTGTATTTCGAAAACTTCATGCAAGGCAAATAGGTCATCAATTGTGTGAACGAAAACAGACTCAGCAGGAATGATTCGTTTCTCAAGAGAACGAGGAACAAAAAAAAGGACGCCGAAGCGTCCTTTTTTCAGTGCAGGCAAGGATTAGTTGCCGCAGCCCAGCGATTTGATGCGGTCGTGAGCGGCTTTTGCCTGGACCAGACCGAAGCCGTACTTGGTGTCGCGGCCGGCGGTGCCCAGGTCTTGCGCGCTCTTGGTCAGCGAAGCGCGCATCTGTGCAGCGGTACAGGTCGGGAAGTAGCTCCACACCAGGGCGGCGACGGCCGACACGTGCGGGGTCGCCATCGAGGTGCCGTCGTAGTAGGCGTAGTTGGTGGCCTTCACGCCCACGGTCGCGCTCTGGCCGAGCTGGCCCTTCATCGCCGCGCCATCGGTGTCGGTCGCGGTGACCGACGGGATGGTGGTCACGGTGGTGCCCAGGGTGCCGCCGAAGGCGCCTGCCACGTTGTTGTACACGATCGCGCCCACGCCGCCGCTCTTCTGGCAGTTGGTGACCTTGACGGCGAAGTCCACGCTGCCGCGCTGGATCAGGCAGATCTTGCCCGACACGGCGCTGTTGACGGCGTCGCCGATGCCGAAGTCGGCCAGGGCGGCGGTCGCGGTCTTGACCGGCGAGCCTTCCATCGAGCCTGCGGTGTAGTTGACGCCGCCGACGCTCAGGACGCCTTCGCTGCCGCCGCCCATCGGGACGGTCGACAGCACGCCGACGCCAGGACCGGCCAGCTCGACCTTGCTGTTGTACTGCGAGAAGTCGGCCCACTGCTTGTTCTCGTCGACCGCGCCGACCATCACGACGCTGGTGTAGCCGGCCGGGTAGGAGACCACGGTGTTGCCGTCGTTGCCGGCGGCAGCGATGTTCAGCACGCCTTTCGCGTACAGGGTGTCGAAGGCCTTCTGCTCGGTGGTGCTCTTGCGGCCGCCGCCCAGCGACATCGAGATCACGTTCGCGCCGGCTGCGCCGCACTTGTTGGCGGCCGAAGCCAGGGTCGAGGAGTAAGCCCAGCCGTCGGCGCCGAACACCTTGACGATGTGCAGCTTCAGCAGCTTGTTCGCGTTGACGCCAACCACGCCCACGCCGCTGTTGTTGACGGCGGCGATGGTGCCGGCCACGTGGGTGCCGTGGTGGTTTTCGTCGGTGTACCACCAGCCGGTGCCGGCGTCGTATTCGCCGGTGACGCTGTTGGCGGAGAGGTCTTCATGGCTGCGGTCGTAGCCCGAGTCGATGATGCAGACCTTACGGTTCGCAGTGTTGGCATCCGACAGCAGGTCGGCCTGCACTTGCTTGATGCCGTAAGGCACCAGCTGCCCGGACGCATACGGGGTGCCGGTCGACGGGCTGGTCAGTGCGAAAGGACGGCGCACCACGTCTTCTTCGACGTACTCGACGTTCGGATTGTTCTCCAGGCCTTTCAGGGCGACGGCCGGCACTTCGATGGCCATGGCGTTCATGCCGAAGATTTCGTGCTTGACGGAACCCTTGGCAGCGGCGACAGCCGACTTCATCTTGGCGGCCGCGCCCGGTTTGAAGGCGACGATGACGCGGGTGGTATCAGGAGCTGCCGCTTGAGCGTTGCCGAAGACGCCGGCTGCGACCAGGGCGGTGAGGCAGATGCTCAGGGATTTCGATGCGCGAGTATTTTTGCTTACCATGAATCTTCTCCGTATAGATACTGCTTATAAATTATGGCCGCAGCTCGTGGCTGCGGCTCTGTTGTCTCCACTAATGTATGCACACGTGGTAAATCCAGTGTATTTCGAAAAGTTCTATTCAAGCAATCAAGATTTCAATCGTGCGTGTATGAAAAGTGACACAGATGTAACGCACTGTTGATCTAACGCAAGTTTTGTGCTGCATGCTATCCTTTTTGCCAATGGCTGCAGCCCATCCGGGCCGGCCTTCACCTCAGGAGGAAGCATGGAATCCCCGGCTACTGCGCGCCGCCTGGTGCTGGTCGTCGACGACGACGCGCTGTTGCGCGAATACCTGGGCGAGGTGCTGCGCCACGCGGGCCATGACACCATCGAGGCCGGCACCTCGGCGCAGGCGCTGCGTGCGATCGAGGAACGCGGCCGCGACGTGGCCCTGGCCATGCTCGACATCTCCATGCCCGGCATGTCCGGCCTGGACCTGGCGCGCCTGCTGCGCGAAGAAACCGAGATCCCCTTCATGTTCCTGTCCGCCAACGACGACGCCGCATCGGCGCGCGCGGCGGCGGAGGCGGGCGCGGTCGGCTACGTCGTCAAGCCGGTCGATGCGCCGCGCCTGCTGGCCGCCCTCGAGGCGGCGCTGGCGCGCGGCGACGACATCCGGCGCCTGCGGCGCAGCGAAACCAGCCTGAGTTCGGCGCTCGCGGCCGGCCGCGAAACCAGCATCGCCGTCGGCGTGCTGATGGCGCGCTTCCGGATCGACCGCCAGCTTGCCTTCGACGTGCTGCGCGACCAGGCGCGTTCGCAGCGGCGCAAGCTGGGCGAGGTCGCCGAGCAGATCCTGGCGGCCGAGGAAACCATGAACGCGCTGCACGGCGCCATCGTGGAACGGCTGCGGAACAAGTAAATACGGCGTTCCCGGCGGGCGTGCGCCATGCACGTCCGGGCTCAAGGCTTGTTATCATGTCCAACTTTATGGTTCGACAAGTCGCACCATGTATCCACGCTTGAGTCACGGGAAGGGAACATGAAAACCAAGGCAGCCATTGCATGGAAGGCGGGGCATCCGCTCACGATCGAAGAAGTCGAGCTCGACGGCCCGCGCGCCGGCGAGGTGCTGGTCGAAGTCAAGGCCACGGGCATTTGCCACACCGATTACTACACCCTGTCGGGCGCCGATCCGGAAGGCATCTTCCCCGCCATCCTCGGCCATGAGGGCGCGGGTGTGGTGGTCGACGTCGGTCCCGGCGTCACCAGCCTGAAGAAGGACGACCACGTCATTCCGCTGTACACGCCGGAATGCCGCCAGTGCAAGTTCTGCCTGTCGCAGAAGACCAACCTGTGCCAGGCGATCCGCTCGACGCAAGGCCGCGGCCTGATGCCGGACGCCACCTCCCGTTTCTCGCTGGACGGCAAGCCGATCTATCACTACATGGGGACGTCGACCTTCTCGAACTACATCGTGGTGCCGGAAATCGCGCTGGCCAAGGTGCGCTCCGACGCGCCCTTCGACAAGATCTGCTACATCGGCTGCGGCGTGACCACCGGCATCGGCGCCGTGATCTTCACCGCCAAGGTGGAGGCGGGCGCCAACGTGGTGGTGTTCGGCCTGGGCGGCATCGGCCTGAACGTGATCCAGGCGGCGAAGATGGTGGGCGCCGACAAGATCATCGGCGTCGACCTGAACCCGGAACGCGAAGCCATGGCGCGCAAGTTCGGCATGACCCACTTCATCAACCCGACCAAGGTCGAGAACGTGGTCGACACCATCGTCCAGCTGACCGACGGCGGCGCCGACTACAGCTTCGAGTGCGTGGGCAACGTCAACACCATGCGCCAGGCGCTGGAATGCTGCCACAAGGGCTGGGGCCAGTCGATCATCATCGGCGTGGCGGCGGCCGGCCAGGAAATCTCGACCCGTCCGTTCCAGCTGGTGACCGGCCGGGTGTGGAAGGGTTCGGCCTTCGGCGGCGCCCGCGGCCGCACCGACGTGCCGCGCATCGTCGACTGGTACATGGAAAACAAGATCAACATCGACGACCTGATCACCCACCACCTGCCGCTCGAGCGCATCAACGAAGGTTTCGACCTGATGAAATCGGGCGAGTCGATCCGCTCGGTCGTGGTGTACTGATCCATTTCTCCCTGCCTGCGCGGCGCTCGCCGCGCAGCTTGTCCCTCTCCGTCCTGTTCCGCATTTTCGACCGCCTGTCGCATCGCGATGGCGTCCGCATCTCCCCATCCCTACAGTGTTCCCATGGCCGGACTACGCACGGCTCAATGTAGAAAAAAAGTTCTAGACAAAATAATCTAGACAAATTATTCTAGTTTCAACGTAAAGGAGAAGCGATGAGCGAGACGCTGGCGTTGGTGGCGAGCAGCCTGGCCTGGGCCTTGCTGGATTTCGTGTGGCAGGGTGTGCTGGTGGCCTGGGTGGCGGCGCTCGCGTTGGCCCTGCTGCGCAGAGCCCGGCCGCAGGTGCGCTATGCCGTCGCCTGCGCGGCCTTGCTGCTGTGCGCGGCCCTGCCGCTGGGCGGCACCGTGCAGCGCATCCTCGACGCCGACACCACGACCACCATGCTGCCGCTGGCGACCCTGGCCGCGGTCGACGCCTCCGTGCCGCAAATGTCCGTCGTGACGCTCGATCCGGACAAGCTTGCCGGCTGGGAAAGCGCACTGCAGGCGCGGCTGCCGCTGGTGGTGCTGTTCTGGGCCTGCGGGGCGGGGCTGCTGGCGCTGCGCATGGCTGCCGGCCTGCTCTGGGTGCGCCGGCGCAGCAAGCCCGGGCATTACCGCAGCGATCCCTACTGGCAGGCAAGGCTGGACGAGCTGGCGCGCCGCTTCGGCATCGCGCGCCGCGTCACACTCGGGCTGGTGGACGACCTGGACAGCCCCGTGACGGCCGGCTGGTGGCGCCCGCTGGTGCTGGTGCCGGCCTCGCTGGCGACGGGCATGCCGCCGCAGCTGCTCGAAGCGCTGCTGGCGCACGAGCTGGCCCACGTGCGGCGCTTCGACTACCTGGTGAATTTGATCCAGAGCGCGATCGAGATCCTGCTGTTCTACCACCCCGCGGTGTGGTGGCTGTCGCAGCGGATCCGCAGCGAGCGCGAACAGATTGCAGATGATTTAGCCGCAAGCGAGCTCGGCGAACCGCGGCGCCTGGCACTTGCATTGTCCGAACTGGACCTGTTCCAGTTCACCCCGCAACTTGCCCCTGGGGCACACGGAGGAGATCTCATGTCTCGCATCAAACGCCTGGTTCGTCCGGAAGCCGAACCACTCAACTGGAAACTGGCCCTGCCCATCCTCGGCCTGGCCACCTGCGCCGCGCTGTATTCCTGGGCCGCGCCGGCCCACGCCGCAGCGCAAGCCGCGCCCCAGGCCGAAGCCCCCGCGCGCAGCGAACACCGCGAGCACCGCGTGGTGCGCGAAGCGGCGCGCGACGAACCCTATGCCGTGGTGCGCGCCAACGATGGCGGCTTCAACATCAGCGGCAGCAGCGACGACTGGGACGACGTCAAGGCCGCGCGCAGCGCGATCGATGGCGAATTCGTCTGGTTCCGCGAGAACGGCCGTTCCTATTACATCCAGGACCGCGAGCTGATGGCCAAGGTCAATGCCGCCTGGGCCCCGGTGGACCGCCTGGGCAAGCAGATGGACGTCTACGGCAAGGAAATGGACAAGCACGGCAAGAAGATGGAAGTCCTGGGCCGCCAGATGGAGCAGGCCTCGAGCGGCATCCAGCCGGTCGCCAACAAGCGCGAGCTGCGCGAGATCGAGGAAGGCATGCGGGCCCTGGGCGAGCAGATGGAAACCCTGGGCCGCGAACTGGCCGCCGCCCGCGACGACGACGAGCGCGAGCGCATCGGGCGCCGCATGGAAGAGGCGGGCAAGCGCATGGAAGCGGCCGGCAAGCGCATGGAACAGGCCCATAATTCGCCGCAGATGCGCAAGGCCCATGCGGAAATGGAAGCGCTCGGCAAGCAGATGAAGGAAGCCGGCAAGCCGATGGACGCCCTGGGCAAGCGCATGGGCGCGCTGGGCAAGGACATGGAACGCGAGAGCAAGGCGGCGGACCAGACGGTGCGCGGCTTGATTCGCGATGCGAAGGCGAAGGGGCTGGCGAAGCCGGTGCCGGGGGAGGGGACGCCGGTGGCGGCCAGGTGATGGCGCTACGGGTGTGCAAGTTTACAAGCACACCACATAACAAAAAAACGCCACCCAAAAGTGGCGTTTTTCATCAGGAAAAAACGATCAGTGCTGGCTGATCTTCCCACGCCACGCCCCCGTCTCCGAACCGCGCTTCTCGAGCAGTTCCTTGAAGTTCGACAGGTTCGCACGCGCCTCCATGCGCACCGCGCCGAACGCATCGCCGATCGATTCCAGCGCGCCTTCCGGCTCGTAATCCATCTGCAGCGCGATGCGGGTGCAGGTGTCCGAAATCTTGTGGAAAGTCACCACGCCACCGTTCTTCACGCCGGTGACGCTGCGCCAGGCGATGCGCTGGTCCGGGATCTGCTCGGTGATCTCGGCATCCCATTCCTTCTCTTCGCCGGCCACGTTCGCGCGCCAGTGCAGGTGCTTGTCGTCCAGCTGGCGGATTTCCTTCACGCTCTTCATGAATTGCGGGAAGTCCTCGAACTGGGTCCACTGGTTGTAGGCGGTGCGGACCGGCACGTTCACCTCGATCGTCTCGACGATCGACGAGCTGGCGCCATAGCCCTTGTTTTTCTTCAGTTGTTTCGACAGCATCATGCCACCCACTGCGAGGGCGGCGACAGTAACCACGCGATTCAGCATTTTCTGATCTCCTTAGGGCAGGGAAGCGGCGCCGCATGCGTTCGTGAATTGGCCCGTGCTTGTGTCATGCGGTCAGCCGGCTTCGGCTTCACAAATTACTAGGTACTTGCTCCGACGGGCCACGCGATCTGTCGCGAATCTCTGGCTAAAATAAGCGAAAAGACAATCGGGCGGCGCGCGAAAGGCTGGGGTCGCGGGCCGGCGCCTTCATATGGATGAGCTTGTTTTTCCGAGGCAAGGAGGCTGTATGGGCTTGCAGGGCGGATGTTATTGCGGAGCAGTACGCTACGATGCGCGGGGCGCACCCTTCAACAGCACCCTGTGCCATTGCACCGATTGCCGCAAGGTATCCGGTGCGCCGGCACTGGCCTGGTTCAGCGTCCGCTTCGCCGACCTCCACTGGACCGGCACGCCCGCGCGCTTCGCGTCGAGCGCCGGCATCGAGCGCAGTTTCTGTTCTGCCTGCGGCACCACGCTGAGCTTCCACGACAGCCGCTGGCCGGATGAGATCGACATCGCCACCGCCACCCTCGACGACCCGGAGCAGGTTCCCCCCGCCGACCACACCTTCGTGCGCAGCCGCCTCGGCTGGATGAAGATGCACGACAGCCTGCCGGAATACCCAAGCACGCGTTCGGCCGGGAAGGACGGATAAGCCTGGCGTTCATGCGCCGCGCATTGCGTTTCCGGCCGGACGGTGCAAGGATGGGCTTCCACTCATCCTTGCCGAGGAATCCAGATGACCAAGTCCGCCAGCACCCTGCGCCGCCGTGTCGCCCTTGCCCTGTTCGCCACCGCGGCCGGCTTCGTGGGCTTCGCCCACGCCGAACGCCAGCCGCAGCCGGCGGTGGGATCCAGGTACGACGTCGCGCTGCGCCTCGACATGTTCGGCGAGGTGTCGACCCCCGCCTCGTGACCTACCCGGGCGAGCGTATCGCGCTGGCGGGCGAGCATGGGGGCAAGCCCTGGCGCATGGAATTCACGATCCAGCGCAGCAGCGGCGAGTCGGTGCGCGTGGACGGCAAGATCAGCAGCAGCGGCGACACCACCCTGGCCGCGCCGGTGCTGGTCGGCTCGCTCGGGCAGCGCATCGCGATGCGCACCTCGGACGGTGTTAATGTGGCAATGATCGTCAAGGAAATCGCCCGCTGAGTGGTGATTTTTCCGCGCGCCGGCGGCGGGCGGCGGAGACACCCGGCGGTATAATGGGCGGATGCAGAATCTCCTCCATAACCTCAATCCCGAACAACTCGCTGCCGTCACCCTGCCATCGCAGAGTGCGCTGATCCTTGCCGGCGCCGGCTCCGGCAAGACGCGCGTGCTGACCACCCGCATCGCCTGGCTGGTCCAGACCGGCCAGGTTTCGCCGGCCGGCATCATGGCGGTCACGTTCACGAACAAGGCCGCCAAGGAGATGCTGACCCGCCTGTCCGCCATGTTGCCCGTCAATACGCGCGGCATGTGGATCGGCACCTTCCACGGTCTGTGCAACCGCCTGCTGCGTACCCACTACCGCGACGCGGCGCTGCCCCAGACCTTCCAGATCCTCGACTCGCAAGACCAGTTGTCGCTCATCAAGCGCATGCTCAAGGCCCATAACGTCGACGACGAGAAGTATCCGGCCAAGAACCTGATGTACTTCATCAACAACGCGAAGGAGCAGGGCCTGCGCGCCGGCCAGATGGAAGCCTACGACCCGATCGAGCGCCGCATGGTCGAGCTGTACGAGCTCTACGACCAGCAATGCCAGCGCGAGGGCGTGGTCGACTTCGCCGAGCTGCTGCTGCGTTCCTACGAACTGCTGGCGCGCAACGCGCCGCTGCGCCACCATTACCAGATGCGCTTCCGCCACATCCTGGTGGACGAGTTCCAGGATACCAACGACCTGCAATACAACCTGCTCAAGCTGCTGGCGGGGCAGGGCGAGAGCGGCGGCGGCGCGCTGTTCGCCGTGGGCGACGACGACCAGAGCATCTATGCCTTCCGCGGCGCCAACGTCGGCAACATGACCGCCTTCGAGCGCGATTTCCAGGTCCAGAACCTGATCAAGCTGGAGCAGAACTACCGCTCGCACGGCCACATCCTGGACAGCGCCAACTACCTGATCGCCAACAACGCCAAGCGCCTGGGCAAGAACCTGCGCACCGACGCGGGCCAGGGCGAGCAGGTGCGCGTCTACGAAGCCTCGTCCGACCTGGAAGAAGCGCAGTGGATCATCGAGGAAGCCAAGAGCCTGATGTCGGCCGGCATGCCGCGCAGCGAGATCGCCATCCTGTACCGCTCCAACGCGCAGAGCCGCGTGATCGAGCACGCGCTGTTCGCGGCCGGCCTGCCCTACACCGTGTACGGCGGCCTGCGCTACTTCCAGCGCGCCGAGGTCAAGCACGCCATCGCCTACCTGCAGCTGATGGACAATCCGCACAACGACTCGGCCTTCCTTCGGGTCGTGAACTTCCCCACGCGCGGCATCGGCGTGCGCTCGATCGAGCAGCTGCAGATGGCGGCCGACACCTACGGCATCTCGCTGTACGCGGCGGTGCCCTACATGACCGGCAAGGCCGGCACTTCGCTCGGCAATTTCGTCAAGCTGGTGGAATCGGCGCGCTTCGAGACCCAGCAGCTGGCGCTGCCGGAACTGGTGCGCGTGGTGCTCGAGCGCAGCGGCCTGCTGCAGCATTACCAGAACGAGAAAGAAGGCGCCGACCGCATCGAGAACCTGGAGCAGATGGTCAACGCGGCCACCCAGTTCGTGCAGGAAGAAGGTTTCGGCGTCCAGGCCCCGGCCCACCTCGGCCCGCCGGCCCAGGCGCAGGCCGGCGAAGCCCTGCTCGACCAGGACGGCATCGAGGTGCTGGACGGCGGCGCGCCCCTGCCCACCGTGATGTCGCCGCTATCGGCCTTCCTGACCCACGCCTCGCTGGAGGCGGGCGACGCCCAGGCCCAGGCCGGCCAGGACGCGCTGCAGCTGATGACGGTGCACTCGGCCAAGGGGCTGGAATTCGACGCCGTCTTCATCACCGGCCTGGAGGAGGGCCTGTTCCCGCACGAGAGCAGCGCCCGCGAGACCGACGGCCTGGACGAGGAGCGGCGCCTGATGTACGTGGCGATCACGCGCGCGCGCCGCCGCCTGTACATCAGTTTCACCCAGCAGCGCATGCTGCATGGCCAGACCCGCTTCAACATGAAGTCGCGCTTCCTGGAAGAGCTGCCGGAAGAGTCGCTCAAGTGGCTGTCGCCGCGCGTGCAGACCAACTGGTTCGCCGGCCGCAAGTCGACCACGGCCTGGGACGACGCGGAATTCCGCAACGGCACCGACAACCGGATCGCGCAGCAGATCACCCAGAAGTCCGCCAACGGCGGCGGCAGCGGCTGGCGCGTGGGCGAAGCGGTGGCGCACGCCAAGTTCGGCGAGGGCGTGATCGTGAATATCGAAGGCGGGGCGGGCGCGGCGCGCGCGCAGATCAACTTCGGCGCGGCGGGGATGAAGGTGCTGGATTTGTCGGTGGCGAAGCTGGAGCGGCTGTCGCGTTAACTGCGGCGTAATGACGTAGGGTTGGCGGCTCTGCCGCCGACGCGTTCAACCGGCGATGATCGGCCCGTGCGCGGTTTGTCCACGCCAACGATCCCCGGGGGGGGGGGGGGGGCCCCCCCCCCCCAGTGGGGAGAAAAACAC
>NZ_JAGPWC010000077.1 GCF_018119405.1 Massilia sp. ST3
CCCCCACCCCCCCCCGGGGGGGGGGGGGCGCCCCCCCCCCCCCCCCCGCGTCCACGTGTCGTTTGCGGTTCGAATCACGAATCGGCAACGCGGCCGCATGTTAAACGCGTCGGCGGCAAAGCCGCCAACCCTACCCCATTCAGGCAGCACGATGCAGCGCCTGCTTCCCCAGCCACTCCACCAGGTCTTCCGGCGTCAAGGGCCGCGCGAACAGGTAGCCCTGCGCCAGCGGACAGCCCAGCTGCCGCAGGATCTGCGCCTGGCGCTCGTCCTCGACGCCTTCCGCGATCACCGACAATCCCAGGTTGCGGCCCAGCTGCACCACCATCTCGGCGATGCTGCTGCCGCGCGCCGAGCCCGTGATCTCGGTGACGAAGGCGCGGTCGATCTTGAGCCGGTCCACCTGCAGGCGCTGCAGGTGCGAGAGCGAGGAGAAGCCCGTGCCGAAGTCGTCGATCGCGATCGACACGCCGGTGCGCTTGACCTGGGCCAGCTTTTCCACCAGCAGGGCCGGTTCCTCCATCGCCATTGACTCCGTGATCTCGAGCTCGATGTACTCGGGCGGCGCGCCCGTGTCCTCGAGGGCGCGGCGCAGCATGTCGAGGAAGTGCGGGTGGCGGAACTGCACCTGCGAGACGTTGACCGACATGGTGAATTCGCGGTGCCCGGCCTGGCGCAGGCGCATCAGCTCCGCGCAGGCCTGGCGCAGCACCCATTCGCCGATCTCGACGATCAGGCCGGAATACTCGGCGATGGGAATGAAGCGGTCCGGCGGCACCAGGCGGCCGTCCTCGGTGCGCCAGCGCAGCAGCGCCTCGGCGCCAAAGGGGCGGTTGGACAGCAGGTCGACCTGCGGCTGGTAGGCCAGGAACAGTTCGCCGCGCTGGAAGCCGCCGCGCAGCGCGTGCATCATGCGCACCCGCTCGCGGATCTCGACGCCCATGCTGCGCGAGAAGTAGAAGTGGCCGGCGCGCTGCTGCGACTTGGCGCGCTTCAGGGCGATGTCGGCGTCCTTCAGCGCATCGGCGCCGCTGCCGTCGTGCTCGCCCAGGCGCACCAGGCCGAGCGTGGCCGAGACCTGCACATCCTGGCCGTCGATCTGGAAGGGCTCGCGGAACAAGGCCTGGATCGGCGCCGGCTGCACCACGCCGGCGTCGCCCAGCACGCAGAAGATGTCGCCGCCGATGCGCGCCACCTGCAGGCTTGGGTCCAGGCGCGACTTGAGGCGCCGTCCGACCGCCACCAGCAACAGGTCGCCGAAGTGGTGGCCCAGCGCGTCGTTGGTCTCGGCGAAGTGGTCGAGGTCGACCAGGGCCAGGATGGCTTGCGCGCGCTGCGGCGCGGCCAGGGCGGCGTCGACCAGCTCCACCAGTCGGGTGCGGTTGGGCAGCCCGGTGAGCGGATCGTGGAAGGCGGCCTGGTTCAGGTGGGTGACCAGTTCGACATTGTCCAGGGCCACCGCGACCATGCCGGCGAATACCTGCAGCAGGCGCTGCTCGGTATCGTTGATCGGCCGGTCGAGAGGCACGCAGGCCGCGAAATCGCGTCCGGCCTTGCCGGGGAAGTACAGGGTCAGCAGGCCGTCGTCGACGGCGCCGCGGCGCGTCAACAGCGCGCGTTCGATGGCGATCCCCAACTCTCCGCCGCGCTGGCCGCCCAGTTCGCGTCCGTCCAGGTGGCGGCAGGCGCCGGCGGCGGCGACCGCGCGCAGGATGTCGGGATGGGCGTGGCCAGTCTCGCGCACGCACAGCACCCCTTCGGCGGGCTGGCCGAGGAGTTGGCCGAGCTGGTTCAGGATGCCGAGCGCGACGTCGCGCACCCCATGCAGGGCCATCAGCTCGGCGCCGGCGGCGACGATGCGCTCCAGTCCCAGGCGGTTCTCGTCGAGCGCGCGGATCTGCTGGTAGGAGCGGATCGCGGCGGCGACGGTGGTGTACAGCTTGGTGCGGGTCAGCTCGGACTTGGTGCGGTAATCGTTGATGTCGTAGCCGCGGATGGCGTCCATTTCGGGCGCGTAGCCGGGCTGGCCGGTGCGCAGGATGATGCGCACCTCGTGCTGGCCGAGCTCCTCGCGGATGCGGCGCACCAGGTTCAGGCCGGCGTCGGCGCTCTCCATCACGACATCCAGCAGGACGACGGCAATGCCGGTGTCGCGGCGCAGCAGTTCGAAGGCCTCGGCGGCCGAATACGCGTGCAGGAAGCTCAGGGGACGGCCCTGCATCTCCACGCTGCCCAATGCGAAGGTGGTGGTCGAATGCACGTCGGCATCGTCGTCCACCACCAGGATCCGCCAGGCGGCGCGGGCAGGGGATGCCGAACTGTCGTCCCCCTCGTCGGCAAAGACGAGATCGTCATGGCTCATGGGCACATCCTTCAAGGCGCCTGAGGGCGTCATCGATGCGGGCATGTGTTACTTCTCCAGGTTGCTCGGCATGTGATCGGCCCAGTATATATCCAATTAACAAGGAGAAAGTCACCAATTCCCCCAATCGCATAAAATATATCCGTACGGCAACGTTCTTTGACAGCTGCGCAACGCCGGAGGGGCCCCGGCAGCGCGCCGGGGCTGCTGGTAGAATGGTAATTCGACCAATTCCCGCGAGAAGAAGTAGACCATGTCCGGCAACTCATTTGGCAAGCTGTTTTCCGTAACCACTTTCGGCGAGTCGCACGGCCCGGCCATCGGCTGCGTCATCGATGGCTGCCCGCCCGGCATGCTTCTGAGCGAAGCCGACATCCAGCCCGAGCTGGACCGGCGCAAGCCCGGCACCTCGCGCCACGTGACCCAGCGCCAGGAAGCCGACCGCGTGCAGATCCTGTCCGGCGTATACGAAGGCGTGACTACCGGCACCCCGATCGCGCTCCTGATCCAGAACGAGGACCAGCGCAGCAACGACTACGGCAACATCGCCGAGAGCTTCCGTCCCGGCCACGCCGACTATACCTACTGGCACAAATACGGGGTGCGCGACCCGCGCGGCGGCGGCCGCTCCTCGGCGCGCCTGACCGCGCCGGTAGTGGGCGCGGGCGCGGTGGCCAAGAAGTGGCTGCGCGAACAGTTCGGCACCGAGTTCTTCGGCTGCATGCGCACCCTGGGCGACATCGAGGTGCCCTTCGAATCCTGGGAACACGTGCACGCGAATCCCTTCTTCGCGGCGACCTCGGACGCTGCCCTGCTGGCGCGCATGGAGGCGGCCATGGACGAGCTGCGCCGCGCGGGCGACTCGATCGGCGCGCGCATCGACGTGGTGGCGCGCAAGGTGCCAGTCGGGCTGGGCCAGCCGATCTACGACAAGCTCGACGCCGACATCGCCTATGCGATGATGGGGATTAACGCGGTCAAGGGCGTGGAGATCGGGGCCGGCTTCGGCTCGGTGGCGCAGAAAGGTTCGGAGCACGGCGACGAGCTGACGCCGGAAGGCTTCGTCGGCAATAACGCGGGCGGCCTGCTGGGCGGGATCTCGACCGGGCAGGACATCACGGTGTCGATCGCGATCAAGCCCACTTCATCGATCCGCACGCCGCGGCGCTCGATCGACAAGGCGGGCAATCCGGTGATGGTGGAAACCTTCGGGCGCCACGACCCCTGCGTGGGGATCCGGGCGACGCCGATCGCGGAAGCGATGCTGGCGCTGGTGCTGATCGATCATGCGCTGATGCACCGGGCGCAGTGTGGGGATGTGCGGGTGTCGACGCCGAAATTGGCTTAACGTCGCGGCGACTCATCGAACTTGGGTTCCGGCGAAGGCCGGAACCCAAGTTGAATTTGGTTGAGAAAAGAACGATGCTAAATTACACCCGCGTCGCAATCGCCTCCAGCTGGTGCCGCCGCTCCACGGTCCGCACCACCAGCCCGCGCAAATCGTTCAGCAGCGCAAACTCCGTCTGGCTCAGGATCACCGACGGGAAGCTGTCGTCCCAGTCCCCGTAGATGAAGCCCGCCGGCTGCCCGTGGGCGCACAGCGGAATCACCACGAAGCAGCGCGCCTCGGACAGGGTGCCTTTCCACCAGCCCGGCAGCTTGGCCGCGAACTTGGCGTCGCGCGCGTTCTCGATGAAGATCACGCGGTCGCTGCCCAGCGCCGCGTGGAACACGTTCGGTTCGTAGACGTCGTCGAACATCAGGTGCGGCAGCAGGTTCTTGGCGCCGTCGCCGAAGCCCAGGCGCGCCGAATACTTGCCCTCGCGGCGGTTGCGCAGGAAGGCGAAGGAGCGGCTGAAGGACAGGCCCTTGTGCATGGTCTCGAGGGCCATCGAGATCATCTGGCCCGCGGTCGCGTTCGGACCGGCGTCGCGCATGTCGGCCACGCCACTCATCAGGATCTTGTTGCCGGCCATGCGCTTGCGCGTTTCCATCGCCTGCTTGGCGCGCTTTTCCAGCGGCTTGGCCAGCGGGGCGATCGAGAGGTCGGACGCCGCCTCGGCCTTGGCCTTGCCGATCGCGCCCAGGATGCCGGTCGGTTCCACGCCCAGCATCGGCGAGAAGCTTTCGGCCAGCGTGGCCACGCGCGCGGCGCCGGCTTCGTCGTCGCTCCACAGGGCGTCGGCGGCCAGGGTCGACATGGTGCCCAGCGCGGCCAGCCAGTCGTCGTGGCCGAAGCCTTCGCCGCGCTCGCTTGGCTCGACGCGGCGCATGCCGGCGATCAGGTTGCGCGGCAGGCCCCAGTGCCCGGCGGTGGCGCGGCCGATTTCCTGCAGCGACATGCCCAGCACGGGTTCGGCGGCCAGTTCTTCCATGCCGGCGCCGGCGTGTTCGCCCATCTGCACCCAGCGTTCCGGCATGTAGAAGGTGATCATCATGCGGCCCAGCGAATGCAGGATCGAGCAGACCACCGCTTCCTCCGGGTCGCGCGTGGCGGCGCTGGCGGCCACCTGCTGCGCCACCATCCCCGCCAGCACCGCCTTTTCCATCTCGATGTGGGCGGCCTCGGTGTCCGGCGTGCTGCGGCTCAGTTCCTCGATCAGCTTCAAGCCCAGGGCCAGGTGGCCGATCGCTTCGGTGCCGAGCACCAGCACCGCCTTGGAGATGGTATTGACGCGCTGGCCGAAGGCCGAGTACATGCTGCTGTTCGCCAGGCGCAGCACCTTCTGGGTGAGCACTGGGTCGGACAGCACGGTCTGGGTCATCGAGAATTCACGCTCGTCCTCGCCGCGCATGGAGGCGAGGATGGCGTTGATCGCCTTGGTAAATCCAGGCATGTCGCCCTGGCGGCGGATGCGTTCCCACAGCAGGGCGAGTGTGGCTTCCCCCTTCGGCGAGCGCACGGTGTCGGCTTGTGTCGTCATGGTTTGACCGTCCGGGTTTCGGCCGGCAGGAGAGCGGTATAAAGGTTTTCCTTGAGGGCGGCCAGGGCCACGTTGGCCGGCATCGGCTTGCCGGTCAGGTAGCCCTGTACGTAATGCACGCCCTGGGTGTCGAGCCAGGACAGCTGTTCCTCGGTCTCGACGCCTTCCGCGACCACCGACAGGTCGAGGTGCTTGGCCAGGTCGAGCACGGCGTTGCAGATGGCGGCGTCCTTCTCGGCCTCGGGCAGGTCCTTCACGAAAGCCCGGTCGACCTTCAGGACCGAGATCGGGAAGCGCTTGAGGTAGGCGAGCGAGGAGTAGCCGGTGCCGAAGTCGTCGATCGCGATGCGCGCCTCGCGTTCGGCCATCTTGGTCAGGATCGATTCGGCGTGCTGGGGGTCGATCATCAGGGTGCCTTCGGTGATCTCGAGCACCAGCTGGCGGCCCGGAGTGCCCGACATCGCCAGCGCGTCGTCGAGCACCTGCAGGAAGCGGTCGCTGCGGAACTGGCGCGGGCTGATGTTGACCGAGATGTACAGCTCACGTCCCGCCACTTCCTGGAACTGGCGGATCTGCATGCAGGCCGCCTTCAGCGCCCAGGCGCCCAGCAGGTTGATCAGGCCATTGTTCTCGGCGATCGGGATGAAGCGGCCCGGCGGCACCATGCCGAGGGTCGGGTGCTTCCAGCGCATCAGGGTCTCGAAACCCTCGATGGTGCGGGTGCGGGCGTCGACGATGGGCTGGTAGAACAGCAGGAACTCGCCTTCGCGCACTGCGTTGAACATCGCCGCCTCGAGCGAGATGTCGTGTTCCGGCGGGCCCTGGTCGCGCGGGCTGTACAGCACCGTGCGCGCCTTGCCGGTTTCCTTGGCGCGCGACATCGCCGTGTCGGCCAGGGTGATCAGGCGCACCTCGTCCTCGGCGTGGTCCGGATAGACCGAGACCCCGATCGAGGCGCCCAGGTAGATGGTGTGGCCGGCCACCTCGAAGGGCGACTGCAGGGTCGCCATCAGACGGCCGGTGACCAGCTTGATCTGGGCGTCGTTGAAGGTGCCGGGCAGGACCGCCACGAATTCGTCGCCGCCCACGCGGGCCAGGGTGTCGCTGTCGCGCAGGGTGCGGCGCAGGCGGCCGGCGGCCATCTGCAGCACGGCGTCGCCGACCGGATGGCCAAGGCCGTCGTTGACTTTCTTGAAGCCGTCCAGGCCGATGGTGGCGACGGAGAAACCCTGGCCTGAACGGCGCGCGTTGGCGATCACCATGCGGATGCGGTCCGACAGCAGCACGCGGTTCGGCAGCTCGGTGAGCGCGTCGTGGGTGGCCATGTGGCGCAGGCGCTCTTCGGTCGCCTGCTGGGCCGACATGTCGCGGCCGATCACGAGGATCGGGGCGTCGTCGCCGGTGTCGAGCAAGGCGATGCGCAGTTCGTAGCAGACATCGCGTTCGCCCAGGCGGAAGCGCGCTTCGACGATGGCGGGATCAATGCTGCCGACGGAGCTCACCAGCGCATTGCGCAGGGCGGCCTGGTCGGCTTCGTGGACGAGGGACACCAGGGCGCGTCCGGGCTCGACGCCGCCGAGGCGCCGGGCGCGCGTACTCGCTGTGCGGATCTGGCCGCCGGAAGTGACGCGGAAGACGGCATCGCCGGCCGTTTCCAGCAGGCCGTCGAGCAGTCCCGCCGGAAGCGGAGCGCTCGCCTGAGGTTGGGGCACGGCGGAAAAACTGGTGTGCATTGTTAGATGATTGCCTTTTGAACGCTAGCACGTGCACGACATGCCCTGTGAAACCGTGCAAGTCTACCAAACCTCATGCGACTCTATCACTGAAAGATTCCAAAAGGCATTAAAAAACACAAGCCCTGGGCCCATTTCACGCACCTTTGCGCTGGAACAGGCGGCTTGCCACGCATGAACGTTTGCGCTAGCCTCCTTGTCGGATCGCCAAGGCCCACTAGTACGTACGTCAGCATTGTCGCCGATTCTTGCTAGATAGCAAATCGCAAGCGACGGTTGTGATGCTTCTATGCAACATGGGCACATAAAAACAATGCGAACTGCCCCAGGAGACACGCATGAACCTGTTCGAAACCCACGAGGTGTTCAACCAGGCTCCCCCTTTTGCGGGAGCCAACCTCTACGCTTGCGATGCCGCGCTCCGGGAGGGCCTGGAGCGCGAGGGCGGCGGCTGGGCCGCGCCGGCGCTCGATGCGCTGGGCGCGACGCTGGGCAGCGCCGAGGCCCAGGAACTGGCGCGCCTGGCGAACGTCCATGGTCCGCGCCTGGTGGCCTATGACCGCAGCGGCAACCGGGTCGACGAAGTCGAATTCCACCCGGCCTGGCACGAGCTGATGGCCATGATGATCGGCGCGGGCGCCCACGCCGCGCCCTGGGTCGAGCGCCGCCCCGGCGCACAGGTCGCGCGCGCCGCCCAGTACCTGCTGTTCGGCCAGCTCGAGAACGGCGCCCAGTGCCCGGTGACGATGACCTATGCCTCGGTGCCGGCGCTGCGGCGCCATCCGCGCATCGCCGACAAGTGGCTGCCGAAGATCCTGTCGCGCGACTACGATCCCCGTTCGCTGCCGGTGGAGCGCAAGCGCGGCGCGCTGGTGGGCATGGGCATGACCGAAAAGCAGGGCGGCACCGACGTGCGCGCCAACACCACCCGCGCCGAGCCGCTCGCGCCGTCCGAGGCGCAGGCCCGCTTCGGCGCGGACGGCGAGGGCGCCTACCGCATCGTCGGCCACAAGTGGTTCTTCTCGGTGCCGCAGTCGGACGCCCACCTGATCCTGGCCCAGCTCGACGAACAGGGCAGTGCGGGTCTCAGCTGCTTTTTCGTGCCGCGCTTCCTGCCCGACGGCAGCCGCAACGCGATCCGGGTGCAGCGTCTGAAGGACAAGCTGGGCAACCGTTCCAACGCATCCTCGGAAGTCGAGTTCCACGGCGCGATCGGGTGGATGATCGGCCAGCCCGGACGCGGCATTCCGACCATCCTCGAGATGGGCAGCCACACGCGCCTGGACTGCGTGCTGGGGAGCGCCGGCATCATGCGCGCGGCCTTGTGCCATGCGCTGCACCACGCGCGCGGCCGCGCCGCCTTCGGCCGCAAGCTGGCCGAGCAGCCGCTGATGCAGAACGTGCTGGCCGACCTGGCGCTGGAATCGGAAGCGGCGACCGCCTTCGCGCTGCGCCTGGCGCGCTGCTACGACCAGCTGGACGACCCGCGGCAGGCCCTGCTGGGGAGGATCCTGACGCCGGCCGGCAAGTACTGGATCTGCAAGCGCGGCCCGGGCTTCGGCGCCGAGGCCATGGAAGTCATGGGCGGCAACGGCTATGTCGAGGACGGTCCGCTGGCCAGGCTGTACCGTGAATTCCCCGTGAACTCGATCTGGGAAGGCTCGGGCAACGTGATGTGCCTGGACGTGCTGCGCGCCATCGGCAAGTCGCCCGAGGAAGCGCGCGCCGCCCTGGAGGCCGAGCTGATGCCGGCGGCTGGTCTGGACGCCCGCTTCGCCGCCTACGCCGGCCGTCTGCTGGACGAGCTGCCCGTGCTCCTCCAGGACGAGGCAGGCGCGCGCCTGCTGGCCGAGCGCCTGGTACTGGCGGTGCAGGGCGCGCTGCTGCTGCGCCATGCGCCCGCCTTTGTCGCGGACGCCTTCGTCGCCTCGCGCATCGCGCAGGACCCGGGCGGGGCGTATGGCCGCCTGCCCGCCGGAACCGACTGCGCGGCGATCCTGGCGCGGGCGCTTCCGGCGTGACTCCGGCCATGCCGCGCATTATTTCTTCGACAAAGGGCCGCGCGGCTGGGATAATGCTGGCCTACCGAGCATCCAGCTCCCGCTTCACACCCGAATACCTTCCTGGCCGACCATGAAACAAGACCCGCGTTTTCCGAACCTGTTCATCCTGAACCACCCGCTCATCCAGCACAAGCTGTCGCACATGCGCGAGCATGACACCTCGACCCGCACCTTCCGCGAGCTGCTGCGCGAGATCACGCTCCTGATGGGCTACGAGATCACGCGCGACCTCCCGCTGACCACCCGTCAGATCACTACCCCGCTGGTCACCATCGACGCGCCCGTCATCGCCGGCAAGAAGCTGGCGGTGGTCCCGATCCTGCGCGCCGGCATCGGCATGAGCGACGGCCTGCTGGAACTGGTGCCGTCGGCGCGTGTCGGCCACATCGGCGTGTTCCGCGACCCCGACACGCACGAGCCGGTCGAGTACCTGGTGCGCCTGCCGGACGTCACCGACCGCACCTTCATCCTGTGCGACCCGATGGTCGCCACCGGCAATTCGGCGGTCCACGCCGTCGACGTGCTCAAGAAGCGCGGCGTGCCGGACGACCAGATCCTGTTCCTGGCCCTGGTGGCCGCGCCGGAAGGCATCACCGTGTTCCAGAAGGCGCACCCGAACGTCAAGGTCTACGTCGCATCGCTCGACTCGCACCTGAACGACGATGCCTACATCGTGCCGGGCCTGGGCGACGCGGGCGACCGCATCTTCGGCACCAAGTAAGGCGCGGGGACGGCGATGACGCATCCGGCCGACCAGCAGTTCTTCGCGCGCCTGGCCGCGCTGAACGACAAGTTCGCCAACAGCCTGCCCGGCACGCTGGACCGGCTGGCCGGCCTGGCGCGCGGGCTCGACCCGGCCGCGCCGGCGCCGGCGGCGGACGAGCTGCAGGCCATGCTGCATACGGTGGCCGGTTCGGCCGCCACGTTCGGCTACCGCGGCCTGGGCCACCATGCGCGCGCGCTCGAGCAGCGCCTGCGTGTGCTGCAGACCTTCGAGTCGGTGGCGGCGGCGGACTGGCAGGACTGGCTGGGCGAATTGGACCGCTTCATCGCCGACGCAAGGCGCGATCCGAAATCGCTGTCTTGAAACGCGCGGCAGTGCAAGGCTGCGGCGCAAGACTCTTCTACGGGCGAATTTGATTCAGCGCAAACATTTGAGCTGGCCATTCCCCTATATTCTTCCTACTGCCGAATATAAAGAACCGGTGCACGAATTCGTTGATTCAAGGAATGTTGCGGGTTCCTCGATTTTTTATTTCACGAATAAGGCATGCGCTCTTTTTATTCGGTATAATACGGGATCGTTGGGTTCGAGCTAGTAGTGCAGTCTGTCTGTCATTCCTTTCTTGCTTCTTCAAACGATCTAAAACGGGCGCAAGCCCAACTTAACCGAAATAGGAAATTGTAATGGCAACTGGCATCGTGAAATGGTTCAATGATTCGAAGGGTTTTGGCTTCATCACCCCTGACGAAGGCGGCGAAGATCTGTTTGCACACTTCTCGGCAATCCAAAGCGCCGGCTTCAAGTCGCTGCAGGAAAACCAGCGCGTCTCGTTCGACGTGACCACCGGCCCGAAGGGCAAGCAGGCAGCGAACATCCAGCCGCTGTAATCGCGCGCTGAATCGCTCTTCTGCGATCACAAAAATCCCCGGAATTGCCGGGGATTTTTTTTGCCTGTACGTATCGCGGATGTCGATGCTCGTAGGGTTGGCGGCTATGCCGCCGACGCGTTCAACCTACGTTCGCACGGCTGTTCATGTGACGCATGGACGCGTCGGCGATGAAGCCGCCAACCCTACAAGCTCGCTGCTTTCCGGTCAGTGTTGTGATGAGCGGCAAACCTACCGGTGCTGCCAGTAATCCGGTTGCGCATAGGTGCGCCGCAAGAAGTCCACGAACGTCCGGATCCGCAAAGGCAGGTGACGCCGC
This sequence comes from Massilia sp. ST3, assembly GCF_018119405.1. Lineage (GTDB taxonomy): Bacteria > Pseudomonadota > Gammaproteobacteria > Burkholderiales > Burkholderiaceae_D > Telluria. The sequence continues at coordinate 11,013 of NZ_JAGPWC010000077.1, forward strand.
TGCGCGAACACCGCATAGATATCGTTGCCGGGCGCCGAGTACTCGTCCAGCACCGTGCACAGTTCGCCGCTGGCGATCTGCCCGCCCACTTCCCACATCGAGCGCCAGGCCAGGCCCTTGCCGGCCAGGGCCCAGGCATGCAGCACCGCGCCGTCGTTGCACACCATGTTGCCGCTGACCTTGAGCGTCACCGCCTTGCCCTTGTCGAGGAAGGTCCAGCCGCGCTGGCTTCCTTCGCTGCTGATCGGCAGGCAGTTGTGCTTGGCCAGGTCCGCCAGTGTTTGCGGCCGGCCGTGCCGCTTGAGATAGGCGGGCGTCGCCACCACCACGCGGTGGTTGTCCGCCAGCTTGACGCCCACCAGGCTGGAGTCGTTCAGGCTGGCGATGCGGATCGCCACGTCGACGCCTTCGCCCACCACGTCGACGACGCGGTCGTTCAGGTTCAGGTTGACCGTCACCTCGCGGTGCTCGGCCAGGAAGGAGGGCAGCAGCGGCGCCACGTGCTGGCGGCCGAAGCCCGCCGGCGCCGACACCAGCAGGTGGCCGGTGGCGCGCGCGCTGCGTTCCGAAGCCGCGTTCTCCGCCTCGTCGAGTTCGTCCAGGATGCGCTGGCAGTCCTCGAGGAAGGCCGCGCCTTCGTCGGTCAGGGCCAGCTTGCGCGTGGTCCGCTGCAGTAGCTTGACCCCCAGGCGCGCTTCCAGCGCATCGAGGCGCCGCCCGATCATGGCCGGCGCGATGCCTTCGGCGCGCGCCGCCGCCGACAGGCTGCCGCGCGCCACCACCTCGACGAAGGTCTCGATCTGCCTGAACTTATCCATGCCGCTTGTCCATCCGCTGCCTCGATTACGTCATAAAAACGCACAGATGTAGTGCGTATTTGTATCGTTTAGTTATGTTCCAGTGAATATACTTGAAGCTATGACAAACGCCAAGCCGGTGTAGACTGGCTTGAGCAGGCAGCACGCGTCGCCCATTTTTCTTTCCTCCAGGAGTAGCAGCATGAGCATCAGCACCCCAGCCGGCATGGAAATCCGCGCCGAGATCAAGCCCGGTTACGAACAGATCCTTACCCCCGAAGCGCTCGAACTCGTCGCCAAGCTGTCGCGCGCCTTCGAGCCGCGCCGCCAGGAACTGCTGGCCGCCCGCGCCGAGCGCGCGCGCCGCCTGGACGCCGGCGAGCGCCCGGACTTCCGTCCCGATACCGCCCACATCCGCGAAGGCGACTGGAAGATCGCGCCGATCCCGAAGGCGCTGGAATGCCGCCGCGTCGAGATCACCGGCCCGGTCGAACGCAAGATGGTCATCAACGCCCTGAACTCGGGCGCGGACAGCTACATGACCGACTTCGAGGATTCGAACACCCCGAACTGGGACAACCAGATCACCGGCCAGATCAACATGATGGACGCGGTGCGCAAGACCATCTCGCTCGAGCAGAACGGCAAGACCTACAAGCTGAACGACAAGGTCGCGACCCTGGTCGTGCGCCCGCGCGGCTGGCACCTGGACGAGAAGCACGTGCTGGTGGACGGCAAGCGCGTCTCGGGCGGCATCTTCGACTTCGCCCTGTTCATGTTCCACAACGCGAAGGAACAGCTGGCGCGCGGCGCCGGCCCTTACTTCTACCTGCCGAAGATGGAATCCCACCTCGAGGCGCGCCTGTGGAACGACATCTTCGTCATGACCCAGAACGAGCTCGGCCTGCCGCAAGGCACGATCAAGGCGACCGTCCTGATCGAGACCATCCTGGCCGCGTTCGAGATGGACGAGATCCTGTACGAACTGCGCGAGCACAGCGCCGGCCTGAACGCGGGCCGCTGGGACTACATCTTCTCGTGCATCAAGAAGTTCAAGCTGGACAAGGACTTCTGCCTGGCCGACCGCGCCAAGGTGACCATGACCTCGCCCTTCATGCGCGCCTATGCGCTGCTGCTGCTCAAGACCTGCCACAAGCGCGGCGCGCCGGCCATCGGCGGCATGGCGGCCCTGATCCCGATCAAGAACGATCCCGCCAGGAACGAGGTGGCGATGGGCGGTGTGCGCAACGACAAGGCGCGCGACGCGACCGACGGCTACGACGGCGGCTGGGTGGCGCACCCGGGCCTGGTGGAACTGGCGATGGCCGAGTTCACCAAGGTGCTGGGCGACCGCCCGAACCAGATCGACAAGCAGCGCCCGGACGTCGAGGTGACCGCCAAGGAACTGCTCGACTTCAAGCCCGAGACCCCGATCACCGAGGACGGCCTGCGCTACAACATCAACGTCGGCATCCACTACCTGGGCGCCTGGCTGGCGGGGAACGGCTGCGTGCCGATCCACAACCTGATGGAAGACGCCGCGACCGCCGAGATCAGCCGCTCGCAGGTGTGGCAGTGGATCCGCTCAAGCAAGGGCGTGCTGGAAGACGGCCGCAAGGTGACGGCCGGGATGGTGCGCGCCATGATTCCGGAGGAGCTGGCCAAGGTGAAGGCCGTGGCGCCGAACGGCGACAGCCCGAGCTATGCGCGGGCCGCCGAGATCTTCGAGGAGATGTCGACCTCGGACAGCTTCGCGGAGTTCCTGACCTTGCCGCTGTACGAAGAGATTTAAAGTTTCGTAGGGTGGACGGGGCCCCCGTCCACGCGGCGATAGCTGAGGGCTCCGTTCTCGCGCACGTGCTGGCACACGTGGTTTGAACGCGTGGACGGCAGAGCCGTCCACCCTGCGTCCAAGATCGCGTCAGAATACGTTCTTCCACTCCCTCAGCGCCGCGAAGGCCGCTACCTCCGGCGCCCCTTCCGCCAGCCGTCCCGCCCGCACGAGGCTGTCCACGATTCCCGGTTCCGTATAGCGCAGGAAGGGATTCGTCCCGCGCTCCAGCCCGATCGTCGACGGCACCGTCGGCAGCCGGGTGCCGCGCCGTTCGGACGCGTCGCGCATCCGCAATTGCACCGCCTGGTTGTCCGGCTCGACCGCCTGGGCGAAGCGCAAATTCGAGATCGTGTACTCGTGCGCGCAGTAGACCAGCGTATCGTCCGGCAGCGCCGCGAGCTTGGCCAGCGAAGCCGTCATCTGCTCCGGCGTGCCCTCGAACAGCCGTCCGCAGCCTCCCGCGAACAGGGTGTCCCCGCAGAACAGCCAGTCGGCGCCGTGCTCGTCGTCCAGCTTGCGCCGCACGTAGGCGATGTGGCCGCGCGTGTGTCCCGGCACGTCCAGCACTTCCAGCTCCAGGTCCAGGCCCGGCACGGCGATGCGCTCGCCTTCGCCCAGCGGATGGGTGAGGGCATCGATGCCGTCGTGGCGCGGGCCGAAAACCGGCACCGGGCCGTCGGCCAGCAGGCGCGGGACGCCGCCGATATGGTCAGCATGGTGGTGGGTGAGTAGAATGGCGGTCAGGGTCAGCTTGTGCGCGGCCAGGGCTTCGCGGATGGGTTCGTCATCGCCCGGGTCGACCGCCACCGCGTGGACGCCGTCGTGGATCAGCCAGAGATAATTGTCGTTGAAGGCGGGTATAGTAAGAACAGTCAAGTCCTGGGCCTTGCTCGGCGAATTCGTCATGGTGGGAATTGTTTCAAAAGGGATGGCATGGATAGCGCGAAGGACCTGAACGGCGCCGAAAAATCCATTATAGCGCTCGATGTCTGGCTGCAATCGCAGGCCGGCGCATACGTGCGCGCTTTCGAACAAGCCTGCCTGGACGAGCTCACGGCGGACATTTTCGGCTTCAATGCGATCCAGATCGGCGTGCCCCAGCTCGACGCGCTGGCCGCCAACCGCATGCCCAACAAGTGGCAGGCGGCCACCCGCACCTCGACCGACAACGAGCTCGCCTTCGCCGCGGGCGGCAAGCAGATCGCGGTGGCGCTCGACTTTGCCGAGCTGCCGTTCGCCTCGCAGAGCATCGACCTGGTGGTGTTGCCCCATGTGCTGGAGTTCGCCGCCGAGCCGCACCAGGTGCTGCGCGAGGTCGAGCGCGTCTTGATACCGGAAGGGCAGGTCATCATCTGCGGCTTCAACCCGGCCAGCTTGTGGGGCGTTCGCCAGGGTGTCGGCCGCTTCACCAGCAATGACTATTTGCCGGCATCCGGCGAATTCATTTCTATGCCGCGGCTGAAGGACTGGTTAAAATTGCTGAACCTTGGCGTGACGCGCAGCCATTTCGGCTGCTACGCGCCGCCGTGCCGGACGGCGCACTGGCTGAGCCGGTTTTCCATGATGGAGTCCGCCGGACGCCGCTGGTGGCCCTACCTCGGCGCGGTCTACGTCGTGCATGCGATCAAGCGGGTCAAGGGCATGCACATCATCGGACCCGCATGGAACAAGAAAACGAGCAAGCGGCCGCAGGCAGTGCCGGCCGCGAACAGAGAATGAGCGAAGAACAGAACAAAGCAGCAAACCTGACCAAGGTCGAGATTTTCACCGACGGCGCCTGCAAGGGCAATCCGGGCACGGGAGGATGGGGCGCGCTGCTCGTCTCCAACGGCCACGAGAAGGAAATCTTCGGCGGCGAGCCCAACACCACCAACAACCGCATGGAGCTGCGCGCCGTAATCGAGGCATTGGGCGTGCTGAACCGTCCGTGCAACGTGGTGCTGCACACCGACAGCCAGTACGTCCAGAAGGGGATCTCGGAATGGATCCACGGCTGGAAGGCGCGCGGCTGGAAGACCTCGACCAAGGAGCCGGTCAAGAACGACGACCTGTGGAAGGCGCTCGACCTGGCGCAGCAGCAGCATGCCGTGGAGTGGCGCTGGGTGCGCGGCCACAACGGCCATCCCGGCAACGAGCGCGCCGACGTGCTGGCGAACCGGGGCGCGGCCTCGGTGCGGCGCTGACCGGCGGCCGACCGTGCGCAGTAGGCGCAGTTTGCTATACTCACTGCGCTCAGCATCAACTCATCCGTAAACCACCATGCGCCAGATTGTCCTCGATACCGAAACCACCGGCCTGAATCCACGAACCGGCGACCGCGTCATCGAGGTCGGCTGCGTTGAAATCTTCAACCGCAAGCTGACCGGGAATAACTTCCACCGCTATATCAACCCGGAGCGCGACTCGGACGAGGCGGCGCTGGCGGTCCACGGCCTGACCACCGAGTTTCTGAGCGACAAGCCGAAGTTCCACGAAATCGCCGAGGAATTGCGCGCCTATATCGACGGCGCCGAGGTCATCATTCACAACGCCCCCTTCGACCTCGGCTTCCTGAACCACGAATTCGTGCGTCTCGGCCTGCCGCCTTTCGTCGAGCACTGCAGCAACGTGATCGACACCCTGGTGTTCGCCAAGGAACTGCATCCGGGCAAGCGCAACTCGCTGGACGCCCTGTGCGACCGCTACGAAATCTCGAACGCGCACCGCAAGCTGCACGGCGCGCTGCTGGACTCCGAACTGCTGGCGGACGTCTACCTGGCCATGACGCGCGGCCAGAACACCTTGACCATGGACGTCGAGGAAGAAACGGGCGACGGCGGCGAGCTGCTCGAAGCCGTGCCGCTGGGCGAGATTATCGTGATGTCGGCCAGCGCGGACGAGCTGGCGATGCACGAGGAAGTGCTGGCCGGCCTCGACAAGAACGTCAAAGGCAGCTGTGTGTGGAGAAATTATTCTCCTCAGGGGTGACGAAAGGCCCGATCTGTGCCATAATACGCCTCGCTTTGGGAGGTTAGCTCAGGGGTAGAGCACTGCATTCACACTGCAGGGGTCGCAAGTTCGAAACTTGCACTTCCCACCAGGATTCGACAGGCCAGCTGCGCGCTGGCCTGTTTCATTTCGGGATCGCTCGGCACGTGGCGGGGCGTATGAAAAAGCGAAATTGCTATTTGGAATAAATTGGCGTTTGTGTCATAATAGCGCCTCTCGGGAGGTTAGCTCAGGGGTAGAGCACTGCATTCACACTGCAGGGGTCGCAAGTTCGAAACTTGCACTTCCCACCAGGATTCTTCAGCGGCCAGCTGAGACAAAAAAGGCCACGCGATGCGTGGCCTTTTTGCTTTCCGCCCAGTTCTATGGGGGCAAGTGCAAGCACGCTGGCTTCCCCGCGCCCGTACCGCATGCTTGATCGCCTTTGGTCGACCTATCGGAGTTGGTGGCTACCAGCTTGCCGACTCTCGTGTACACTCGAATCGAAAAAAAGATATCCAGGCGACACCACCCGCAAAAAGACCAATTGTCGAGACTGTATGTTGAGCGGCCACTACGAACCCTTCCTTGTATTGGTGTCGATCCTGGTAGCGATCCTCGCTTCGTACACGGCCCTTAGCCTGGCCATGCGGGTCAAGGAAACGCATGGCCGTGCACCGTATTTCTGGATCGCCGGCGGCGCCCTGGCCATGGGCAGCGGCATCTGGGCCATGCACTTCGTCGGCATGCTGGCCTTCCGCCTGCCGATCCCGATCGGCTACGACAGCCGCATCACCTTCGTGTCCTGGCTGCTGCCCGTGATCGTATCCGGCCTCGCCCTGTGGCAGCTGCGCCACCGCGAGATCGGCGGCCGCCACCTGGCCTGGGGCGCGCTGCTGATGGGCCTCGGGATCAACGCCATGCACTACACCGGCATGGCCGGCATGCGCATGGACCCGGGCATCACCTATGATCCCTGGCTGTTCGCGGCCTCGGTGGCGATCGCCATCGGGGCCTCGGCCATGGCCTTGTGGATCGCCTTCCGCCTGCACGAGAACCTGCGCCATCCGCGCCTGGCGCAGGGCGGCGCGGCCACGGTGATGGGCTTCGCGATCGCCGGCATGCACTATACGGGCATGGCCGCCGCCCATTTCGACGCGGCCAGCGTGTGCCGCGCCGCGGTCGACGGCGTCAACCAGGATCATTTGGCATTGCTGGTCACGGTGGCGACGGTGGCGCTGCTCACCATCGCCCTGCTGGCGGCGATCTTCGACGCGCGCCTGGAGTCGCGCAACCGCACCCTGGCCGCCTCGCTCGAAACCGCGGCCGAGCGCCAGCAGCTGTTCCTGCGCGAACAGAAGGCGCGGGTGGAGGCGGAGCAGATCAGCCAGTTGAAGGACGACTTCCTGGCCACGCTCTCGCACGAGCTGCGCACGCCGCTGAATGCGATGCTGGGCTGGTCGCAGCTGCTGCTGAACGGCGCGCGCGACGAGGCCATGCTGCGGCGCGGTTTGGAAACCATCGAACGCAATGCGCGCGGCCAGTCCCAGCTGATCGAGGACATGCTCGACATGAGCCGCCTGATCGCCGGCAAGGTGCGGCTCGACGCCAAGCCGATCGCGCCCGGCGAATTCGTGCTGGCCGCGGTCGAGACCGCGCGCCCGGCCGCGATGGGCAAGCGCATCCAGCTCACCACCGTGCTCGATCCGGACGCCGGCCCGGTCTCGGGCGACATCGCACGCATGCAGCAGGTGATGTCGAACCTGATCTCGAACGCCATCAAATTTACGGAACCCGGCGGCAAGATCACGATCGCCCTGCGGCGCGAGGACGACGGGGTCGCGGTCGACGTCACCGACACCGGCATCGGCATCGCCCCCGAATTCCTGCCGTTTGTGTTCGACCGTTTCCGCCAGGCCGACGCCTCCTCGGCGCGCCGCCACGGCGGCCTGGGCCTGGGCCTGGCGATCGCGCGCCAGCTGGTCGAGCTGCAGGGCGGCGCGATCACGGTGTCCAGTCCGGGCCAGGACCAGGGCGCGACCTTCACCCTGCACCTGCCGCCGGCGCCCCCCGAGGCCTTGCCCGAGGCCGCACCCGAGCCGCGCGGGCTGTACGGCGCCGCCAATGCCTCGGCCGACCTGTCGGGCCTGAGCGTGCTGGTGGTCGACGACGAACGCGATTCGCTGGAACTGGTACAGCAGGTGCTGGCCGAGACCCGGGCCACGATCCTCACGGCGATGAGCGCCCAGGAAGCACTGCTCAATGTCGAGCGCCATCGTCCCGATCTCCTGATCAGCGACATCGGCATGCCGCTCATGGATGGCTTCGAGCTGATCGGCAAGGTGCGGGCGCTGCGTGACCGCCAGGCCGCGATGGTGCCGGCGATCGCGCTGACGGCCTTTTCGCGCAAGGAAGACCAGCAGCGGGCGCTGGAGGCGGGATTCGACGAGTTCCTGGCCAAGCCCCTGCGCCCGGCCGTGCTGGTGCAGGCGGTGGTGGCGATCGTGGAACGCAAGGCGCTGCTGCGCGCCTCGCAGGAAAGGGCCTAGGCGGGCTGGCCCGGCAGCACCAGGTGCAGGTCGAGCGCATCGGCAGCATCCGCGCTCGCGTGCATGCCCTCGACGATGAAACCGCGGTTGCGACCGCTTTCCTTGCCCTTGTAGAGGGCGCGGTCTGCCAGCGCGATGGCCTGTTCCCAGCCGACGCTGTCGCCCTCGAGGCCGCTGGCGCCGTCCACGCACAAGGGCAGGGCGACGGCGCCCGCGGTGGCGCTGATCTCGAGCACCAGGCCGTTCTCCAGGATGACGGGTGTGGAAGCAATCGTGTGCAGGATGCGCTGCACCAGCAGCGCGCGCTGGCCCGGCGTCACGCCTTGCGAGTAGACCAGGAATTCCTCGCCGCCCCAGCGCAGCACCATGTCCGATTCGCGCACCGCCAGGCGCAGGCGCCGGCCGACTTCGACCAGCACGGCGTCGCCGGCGGCATGGCCGTGCTGGTCGTTGATGCGCTTGAAGTGGTCGATGTCCAGCAGGGTGAAGCAGTCGGCCGCGTCCGTGCGGGCCGCCTCCTCGCCCGCGCGGTGGCGCATGCGCTCCTGGAAGGAGCGGCGGTTGTACAGCCCCGTGAGCGGGTCGTGCGCCGAACGGTAGGCCAGTTCTTCGTTGAGTTCGGCCAGGCGGCGGCTGGTGCGCACCGATTTCTTGTACAAATAGAAGACGAAGCCGGACAGCACCAGGCCGAGCGCGGCGGCCAGCCAGGCCACCATCTGGCGCAGGCTGCGGTTGCGGATCTCGGCGTCTTTCACGGCATTTTCCTGGCGCAGGCGGTCGATCTGGACCGCGCGTTCCTTGGCCTTGAACTGTTCCTGCAGCGCCGAAATGGCCTTGTTGCGGTCGTTCAGGGCGAGGTCGGCCTGGATTTCCTCGCGCCGGCGGGTGGTGGCCAGGGCCTCGCGGTACAAGCCGGCCTTTTCCAGCGCCTGCGACTTTTCGCCGAGCAGGTTGGCCACGGCCGCCATCGCGCCCTTGGCGCGCAGGGCTTCGCCAACCTCGTCGATGTAGACCAGGCCCTCGTGCACGCGGCCCTGGCCGAACAGGGCGAAACCCAGGTTGGCCTTGGCCATCTGGAGGCTGGTGGTTTCCTCGATCTGCTGGGACAGCGCCAGCGCCTGGCGCGAAGCGCGTTCGGCCGCGTCATAGCGGTGCAGCTTGAGATAGGCGTCGGCGATGTTCCCGAGGATGTTGGCTTCCAGGGTACGCAGTTCGTTGTCGCGCGCCGGGCGCAGCGCCTGCTCGAACGACAGCAGCGCTTCCTCGACGCGGTTGGCGGCCACCAGTGCGCGCCCTTCGAAGAAGTGCAGCGAGGCGGCTACGCGGGCCGGTAGCGTTGCGTGCACGGCGCGGAATTCGCGCGTCGTCTCGAGCGCCTTGTCGGGGTCGCCGGAATTCACGTACAGGCGCGCCAGCGCCAGGCGGATGTCGGCTTCGCGCGGGCTCCACAGGCCGGGATTGCGTTGCACGATCTCGAGGCCGCGCAGGTAATGGTGCAGGGCGCGGTCGAACTGGCCCATGGCGTTGTAGGCCATGCCGGTGATGACCTCGAAGCTGGCCGCGAATTCCAGGTTGCCGAGGTCGCGGTAGCGCGCGTCGAGCGTTTCGAGCAGGGCCAGGGCCGCGACCGGGTCGTTGCTGTCGAGCTGGCGGTTGATGCGCACCAGGCTGGCCAGCGCGATGTTCACCGGGTCGCGCTGGGCTTCTGCCAGCTGCATGATGCGTTCGTTGACCTCGTAGGCGTCGCGCAGGCGGCCGGCGTCGTTCTGCACGCGGCGCAACAGGCGCAGGTACTGGATGCGCACCGCATACGGGGCGCTGTCGTGCAAGGCCCCGGCTTCGCCCAGCAGGGCGGCGCGGGCCTTGACGTTGCTGCGTTCGGACAGGGTGGCGAGTTCGCGCAGCCGCTCAGCAGGATCCGCATCGGCGGCGAAGCCCGGCAGCGGCAGGGCCAGGAGGGCCGCCAGCAAGCCGCACGCGGCGGCCCGGCGCAGCGCATGCAGCGCAGGCAAGGCACGCGGAGCCATGTGCTTCGGCTGTCGAATCTTCATCTGGTTCCGGGCGCCTGCCGAGTGAATGGGTGGAATCCGCGGCGCCGGCGTACCGGCATGGGCGAATTTGTATCCGCCCATTATGAGATGTTGATATGGGGAAAGCAAGCGCAGAGAGCGGGCGCAAGCCGGCCGGAGGTGTTTACACAACGACTTCTTTCGTATATTGATGAAGGAATTCGCCTCTCTGCATCAGTTTGCTTTGATTCCTAACAACATTCTGGTGATAATGGCGCGTCTGCAAAAAAACCGGCACCGGAGCGGGCTTAGCAAATGCGGTTTCAAGTCAGGCATGCGGCCACATTCGACGCATGTCGCATAGCCTTGGCGTACGACCTACGGCATGGCAATAAGGACAAGACGCGGGACCAAACTATCTTTTGATTGGAGAACATGTAGTGAGTCTTTTCAGAACCAAGAATCTTGACACCATGGTGGCGGCCAGCCGCACCCCTGGCGGACTGAAAAAAGTCCTGGGTCCCTTCGACCTCGTCCTGATGGGCATCGGCGCCATTGTCGGCACCGGTATCTTCGTGCTCACCGGCACGGGCGCCGTCACCGCCGGCCCCGCGCTGACCCTCTCCTTCGTCATCGCGGCCCTGGCCTGCGCCTTCGCCGCCCTGTGCTACGCCGAATTCGCCTCCACCGTGCCGGTCGCCGGTTCGATCTACACCTACAGCTACGCCACCCTCGGCGAACTGGTGGCCTGGATGATCGGCTGGGACCTGCTGCTCGAATACGGGCTTGCCACCTCGACCGTGGCGGTCGGCTGGTCGGGCTACTTCCAGTCCCTGCTCAAGGGCATCGGCGTGGTCCTGCCGGAAGCGCTGCGCGCCGCGCCGGGCGCCATCCCGGGCGTGAACTCCGTGTTCAACCTGCCGGCCTTCCTGATCATGATGGTGCTGACCTTCCTGCTCTCGCTGGGCGTGCGCGAATCGGCCCGCCTGAACAACATCATGGTGCTGATCAAGACCGGCGTCGTGCTGCTGTTCATTTTTGTGGGCGTCAACTACGTCAAGCCGGACAACTGGCAGCCCTTCATGCCCTTCGGCATGGGGGGCGTGATGAGCGCCGCCGCGCTGGTGTTCTTCGCCTTCATCGGCTTCGACGCCGTCACCTCGGCCGCCGAGGAAGTGAAGAACCCGTCCAAGGACCTGCCGATCGGCATCATCGGTTCGCTGGCCGTCTGCACCGTGCTGTACGTGGCGGTGGCGGCGATCATGACCGGCATCGTCCCGTTCATGGACTTCAAGGGCATCGACCACCCGGTCTCGCTGGCCCTGCAGGTGGCCGGCCAGAACTGGGTCGCCGGCTTCGTCGACCTGGCCGCGATCCTGGGCATGAGCACCGTGATCCTGGTGATGGCCTACGGCCAGACCCGCATCCTGTTCGCCATGTCGCGCGACGGCTTGCTGCCGAAGAAGCTGTCGAAGGTGCATCCGAAGTACGGCACCCCGTTCTTCGCCACCTGGATGGTCGGCATCATCTTCGGCCTGATCGCCGCGGTCGTGCCGCTGGGCGTGCTGGCCGAACTGGTCAACATCGGCACCCTGGCCGCCTTCTCGCTGGTCTCGGTGGCCGTCATCATCCTGCGCAAGAACCGTCCGGACCTGCACCGCGCCTTCCGTTGCCCGGGCGTTCCGGTGATCCCGGCCCTGGCCGTGATCTTCTGCCTGACCCTGATGTCCTTCCTCAGCTGGCATACCTGGGTCGCCTTCATCGTCTGGCTGGTGATCGGCCTGGCGGTGTACTTCGGCTACGCGCGCAAGCGTTCGCTGCTGCATCCGGCGGTCCAGGCCTGATACCAGGCCGTCTCGCGCCATGGCGCCCGCCCCCCCGGCCCCCGCCCCCCCCCCCCGCCCCCGGGGGGGGGGGGGGCCCGGGGGGGGGCCCCCCCCCCCCCCCCCCCCCCCCCCCCCCCCCCCCCACGGGGGGGACCCAAGTTCCTTGCGCACCACGAACGCCCTTCGCACCCT